>DASWUM010000042.1:0-24328 GCA_036401595.1 Pyrinomonadaceae bacterium | reverse complement strand
CGCTACCGCGGACGGTACTGACCCCATCCAAGTACGACGCCCATCGCGGTACTACTTGACCGAGTGTAGTTGAATTACAAATAAAACGGCTGAGTCTCAGGGAACCAAAATTTCGTTCCTGCGTGTAAGCAAATTGGCCGGTTTGATCTTGCATCTTAGGCGTCGCGGCGGCATTATTAGGTCGCTAAACTTTCCACCTCCCGAGCCGAGCAAAACGAGTAGAAGGTCATGAACAACAACACACGAAGTCGAACCCTAATTTGTCTAATCCTCGCCATGAGTCTGCTGGGCTTGCCGATGACCGTTTTCGGCAAGAAAGGCGACAAGAATTTCAAACGTGGCATGGACTACGAGTCGGCGCAACAGTGGGATAAAGCCGCCCAGGAGTTTACGCTCGCGGTCGCGGCTGACCCGTCGAATATGGAGTATCAACTCCATTTTCGCCGCGCCAGTTTCAACGCCTCGCAGACCTACATGCAGCAGGGACGGTCGCTGGCCGAACGGGGGGACTTTGTCGGCGCCTACAATGCCTTCCGGCAGGCTTACGGTTATGACCCGGTCAACGAGCTCGCGGTGTCGGAAATGGAGCGCATGTTGCGACTTCAGGCGGTGAAAGAAGGTCGCACGCCTCCGAGTTCAAAGAGCGGTGAAACGATATCTGAAGGCGGCAGCATCACGCCGGCCAGCGCTCAGGCGCAGGACCTGGCCACGCCTCGGGAACAGCAGCTTCGCGTCGTCGACGTTAAAGGCGATCTCAAACAACTGATTCGCAGTCTTGCAGAACAGTTAAATCTCAACGTCATTTTCGACCGCCAGTCGTTTGCTCAATCGCGTCCGGTTGACATCAATCTGAAAGATGTGACGACCGCGCAGGCACTCGACTACCTGTTCCTTCAGGAAGGACTCTTCTTCCAGAAGCTCAGCCGCAGAACGATCCTCGTTGCCGATCAGGCACGCCGTCCGCAGTATCAACAACTCGTGCTGCGCACGTTCTTCCTTTCAAACATGAAACCCGCTGACGCGCGCCAGCTCGTGCAGCAGGCAATTCCGCCGTCAGTCGGCCGTCCGCAAACGATCGTCGTTCCGGACGATGCGACCAACAGTTTGACGGTCCGCGACACAGCGGAAAATGTCCGCTTGATTGGCGACCTGCTTCAGAGCATCGACAAGGATCGCGCTGAAGTAGTGATGGACGTCAGCATCTATGAAGTTTCGAAGAGCGACCTGATGCAGCTCGGTAATCAGATCGGACAGCCCGGCAGTAACGGCACGTTCAGCATCGGCGGTTCGCCCGGCTTCTCTCTGTTAACAGACAACGGTCTCGTCAATGGCATCGGTCGTGGTGTAAATCTGGCCGGCTTTGTTGGCGGTGTGCCGACAGCACTCGCCGGCGCTCTCGTGATTCCGCCATCACTGTTGACCGCGTTCCAAAGCAGGAACAACACTAAACTGATCGCTTCGACTCAGGTCCACGCTTTCAACGGTGAAGAGTCGACGGCTCGTATCGGTCAACGTGTTCCGGTGCAAACAGCCCAAGCGTATCCGTTTGGTGTACAAACCGGAACGCCGAGCCCCGGCACCGGCGCTTTCCCGAGTGGCGGTTTCCCGGTCATCAATTACGAACCGACTGGTCTAACTCTGAAGTTCACGCCGCAAGTGTTTCCGAATCTCGACGTGCAGGTGAAGATGAACATCGAATCGAAAGATGTTCTCGGAGCGAGTACGCTAACTCCGACGTTCACTGAACGCACGATCACCGGTACCGCTCGTGTGCAGAACAACCGGACCATGATGCTGGCGAGTGTTTCGCAGGACGTTCAGACGAACGGTCGTCAGGGACTTCCGATCCTCGGCGGCTTGCCGATTCTTGGCCGTCTCTTTACGTCGCCGACTCGCGACAATCGAACGATCGACATCGTGATCTCGGTTACACCGCGTGTGCTTCGTGCTCCGGCAGTTACGCCGCGCGACGAAGAAATGCGACCCAGCGGTACGTTGCAGTCACCGACCACTGGTTCACTCGCTGAAATGATTCGTGACGCCGATCGCGAAGATAACATCGCGGCCGCACGGGTGCTGCCGACGAATGTCACGCTCCAGCTTCCTGATGCGCAGCTTGTCAAAGCCGGCGAAACGGTAATGCAGAACACAACGCCCTCGAATCTGCCGCCGCCGGCAGGTGCCTACGCTTTCGCTCCCGCGCCTGGTGAGAAAAAACAGGTGACAGCGGAAAACAAACCGGCAGCGATTGAAGAATTGCCGTCGTTTGTCCCGGCGCCGAAGTCTTTGATTAGCGAACAGGCAGCGGCGAATGTCGCTACGGTGAATACAAGTAGTGCCGGAAATCAAAATGCAATCCTGACGTCCATGCCGAAAGCAGCGGAGACATCGCTGAGCGGGAAGCGTGTGGCCCAGCTCAGTTTGCTGCCCGCGGGAGACGTGTTGAAGGTGGGTGAGAAACGGCGCTATGCAGTGCAGCTAAACTCTGACGTGCCGTTGAATCTTGCCTTACTGGCTTTGCGATTCGATCCGAAGGTGGTGAAGGTTCATGGACTAACGGCGGGAAGCATTCTTCCAACTTCGGGAGAGACGGCGCCGCTCTTCACGCCCGTGGTCGATGGGATCGCAGGAACGTGTTTGATATCGATCTCGAGTCTCGACGGTAAAGCGTCATTCAAAGGCTCCGGTCCATTGTTGTTTATCGATATCGAGGCAATTGGCGAAGGCAATGCTTCGCTCGTTTTCGTGAAAGAAACGCTCCACCTTGTGGCTACTGACGCGCGCGCTATCACGTCGGAGATAGTGCAGGGAACGGCGACAGTGAAGCAGCAGTAGATGTTTGTCGGTTTGGCAGAAGCACAAAAAGCGCAAAGTGTAGCTAATTTTCATTTGTGCTTTTTGTGCTTTTTTGCGACTTCGGGCGTGTAAAGGTTTTATGAAGCAAAAAGGCTTCTCATTAATCGAACTGGTGATCACGATCACCGTCCTGGCAATAATGACGCTCGGTGTGTTGCCGCTCGTGAAGGTCTCGGTTAAGCGACAGAAGGAGCAGCAACTGCGCGAGACCTTGCGCCAGATCCGGACGGCCATCGATGAGTTTCATCGCGATACGATTGGCATGGTTTGCACCGGCACTGCCCTGACGCCGCAGCAACAAGGTCAGGTGCAGCAGAACGCGACCATCGATCCGCGGAGCAAAGTGGTTATCAGTGATTGCACGATCTTTGGTGTCGACAATCCGGATCATTTTCCGCCGGACCTCGAGACGCTCGTGAATGGCGTTAACGTTCTGCCGCGAGGCTCGATGGGCGGTCGCGGACAGCAGGGAGTGAATGCAACCGAAGTCGGCGGACAGTTATCCACTAAACAAAAGGTTTACCTGCGCGGACTGCCGATCGATCCGATGACTGGAAAAGCCGATTGGGAACTTCGCTCTGCGTACGACGCGCCGGACGCCGGTTCATGGGGCGGAGAAAATGTTTTTGACGTGCGCTCGAAGTCGAAAGACAAGGCGTTGAATGGAGAGAGCTACAGTGATTGGTAAGAGACAGGCAGGATTTACGTTGCTGGAGTTGATGATCGTGATCTCGATCATCATCATTCTCGCTTCCATCACCTTGCCGCAGTATCAAAAGACGATCATGCACACGCGTGAGACGGTGCTGAAAGACGATCTGCGGAAGATGCGCTCCTTGATCGATCAGTTTGCGGCAGACAAAGGTCGCATGCCGCAATCGCTCGACGATCTCGTCAGCGGTGGTTACATGCGTGAAGTGCCCATCGATCCGTTTACCGGAGAGAAGGATTGGGCCATCACCACCGGCGAAGATCCCAATTCGTCCGAAGGCGAGCAGGGCATGACTGATATCCACAGCGCCTCCGCAGAAGTCTCGACTGAAGGCACCGCTTACAGTGAATGGTGAAATATATAAACAGTGCCCAACCTGATATCTCGAATTATTGACCCTTGGTATCCCGCCACCGCAATCGGTTTGGAAAAGGGAATTGCTTCGGTAGTTCAGCTCGAACGCGTTAAGAGTTCGACTTGTAAGCTGCGCCGCGCCGCCACCTTCAACATCGACGAGTCTCTCGTCCGGCCGAGCTTTGACGAAACAAACATCCAGAACCCGGCTCAACTCGGAGCTGTGCTGAGCGATCTGGCTGCGAGTGCCGGATTGCTGCGACAGAAGCGCTGGTCACTCTCTCTGCCTGAGGCAACGGCACGAACACTCGTGCTGACTATGGAAAGCCAGTCGCAATCTGCCTCAGAACTTCAGGACGTGCTGAGGTGGAAAATCGAACGTGGCTTTGGTGCTACGCTTGAAGAACTTTCGATTTCCAAGGAACGACTTCAGAAAGATGCACAGGGGCGCGACCGATATCTCGTCATCGCAGTCAGGAAATCGATACTGGCGGAGTATGAAGCAGTGCTTCAATCACTGGGATGGCGCGCCGGTTTGATAATGCCGCGACATTTGGGTGAAGCACAGTGGCTGATGCGGAATGGCGCGGCTGGTGATTCGCTGTTGCTGAGTGGTTCGAGTCAGGGTTTTACGGGCGTCATCTTTCGCGACAAACACCTGTTGTTTGTGCGCACCGTGGAGTGTGCCGAAGACGAATTTGAGGATGAGTTTTACCGCTTGCTGCTGTTCTATCGAGATCGGAGTACTCCTGAAGAAGGCAACAGTCCGGGGCTGATGCGGCTGATGGTCATCGGCGAAGGCATCACCAAGCAGCGTGCAGGCGAAATCGTCAACGAAACGACCGGCGGAGACCTGCGCCCGCTGCAAGCCGAGGATCTCGGGCTACAGCTCCCCAGCCGCGAATTCAGTTTCGACTCAATCGCCGCCCCAGCCGGTCTAGCCACAATGTCCTGGTGAGCCACAAAAAGCACAAAATGCACAAAAAGCACATAAGGGCCATCGGTTGGTTCTGGCTTTGTGCCTTCTGTGCCTTTTGTGCTTTATGTGGCCCTTTTTAGCGGCTATCTAGTTGAAACAAAATTTTTTGTGGCACGTAACACCCCTGTATTATGAATCTTGCTGCGTCCTCCGTTTCCCGTGCCTTTGCCCGAGATTTAACTGCGGCCACTGACCGCGATCTCGTGGCCACCGCTGTCAGCGGCGTTGAAGGAAGTTTTGAAGAGCTGGTGCGGCGTTACCAGCGGCCGATCTCAGCCTACGTCTACCGCATGGTCGGCAATTACGAATCAGCCCTCGACCTGACCCAGGAAATCTTCATCAAGGTTTACAGCTCCCTCAGTCGCTACCGCGCCGAATTCAAATTCTCCACTTGGATCTACAAAATCGCGCACAACGCAGCAGTCGATCACCTGCGCCGCACCTCGACGCGCGAGCAGTCCCTCGTCGTAGGGCCGGAAGGCGATCAATTTGATCTGCCGGTTGAAAGCGGCCGTCTCAGTCCCGAACAGGAAAGCGAACGCAAAGAGCGCCGCGGTGAGATTGAGACAGTAGTCAGATCACTGCCGTCGAACTATCGTGAGTTGATTATTCTGCGTCACTCACAGGACCTCAGTTACGAAGAGATTGTTGAAGTAACCGGACTGCCCCTCGGCACAGTTAAGAACCGGCTGTTTCGTGCGCGCGAGATGATGCGACAGCAGTTTGTTGATAAAGGTATTACCGGGATTTGATTGGGTGATGATTAAGAACCAGGACAAGATCTGCGAACGAAATCTGTTTGCCGCGTATGTCGATGGCGAATTGGATACGGATCTGACCCTGCTCTTTGAAGATCATCTGGACGATTGTTCCGAGTGTCGTGCGGAGTTGCGCGCGCACCGGCTGTTTGTTTGTGAGCTCGATGCGGCGATGATGGAAAGCGCCGAGATTCCGGTGCCGGATAATTTTTCACGGATGGTGGCGGCGCGTGCTGCAAGCGATATGAGAGGGGTGCGCACACGTTCCGAGCATCGCAAAGCTTTAACCATTTGTGCTGTCCTCGCGTTGGTCGGCTTTGCACTTCTCGGCGCCGCCGCTCGCACGACCGTATTCATGATTGCCGAGCGATTTGTGGGCACCGTGTTCAGCCTCGTTAGTTTTATGGCCGGCACTGCCTATGACATGGTGGCTGGATTCGCAGTAGTTTTTAGAGTAGTGAGCAGGAAAGTGATTGTCGATTCCGGATCGCTGGGACCGCTCGTTGGTCTGCTCGCTCTCGCCATCCTCATACTCTCGCGTTTGATCTCAAATTATCATCGCACGAGTGCAACCGAATAGGAGGTTGCCTCGGGCAATGGTCGCTTACCTCTCATTAACCAGGTCTCAACCAGCGTTCAGTAAACTCGATCTCAATCGTCTTTTCGCGCTGCTCTTTTCGGTGCTGGTCCTCGTCGGTGTTGCGAGCGCCCAGAACGCAACTGAAAAAGAGACGATCGTCATCTCGGGCGCGAACGAAGGTCCCGTCGTCGGTTTAGGAAAGTCAGTCAGAATCACCGGCAGTGCGAAGGAAGCGGTCTCACTCGGCGGCGACGTGATCGTCGAAGGTGTGGTTGACGGCGACGTTGCTGCGGTCGGTGGCTCGGTGATTCAAAAGGCAGGCGCACGAATCGGTGGCGACGTGATGGTGATTGGCGGGAGTTATCACTCGGAAGACGCTCAACCCAGTCGTAATCCGAATTCGGCGACGATGATGTATGCGGGCTACGAACAGGAACTCAAAGACATGATGAATAATCCAACGGGGATCTTCAGTCCTCGTTGGACCTCAACCTATCTCGGCACGAGATTACTCGTCATTCTTTTCTGGTTCCTCGTAGCACTCGGATTCACGGCGGCGATGCCAAACACGATCAGTCGCGGCGTCGCGCGGCTTCAGTTAACCAGCTTGCGCGTGGCTGTGATTGGTTTCATTGGACTCGTCGTGCTGCTTGGGGCGGTGCCGCTGTGTCTTTGGATCATGCCACAGGCAGTCCAGGCGATGGTCGGACTGCTCGCTTTACTACTGTTGGTAGTCGCGGGCGTGTTTGGCCGGGTGATTCTCTACGCCGCCACCGGTCGCTGGCTGCAAAGAAAATATCTCGCGATTGGTAAGAATTCCGAAGCTGTGGCGTTATTACTGGGGACCAGTTTTTGGGTGCTCTTGACCTCGCTCCCCTACGTTTGGCCTGTTGTGGCAGCTTTCATACTGATTATCAGCTTCGGTCTGGCGTTGACAGCTCGTTACCGCGTCGGTTGGAATAATTAGCCACTTTTGTGCCCTTTCGTGGCAAACCAAATTTCTGCATTCGACAGTCATAAATGTGAGCTTTGCGGTGTTCACCTTAGAGGATAGAAAGGTATTGGTATGAGGACGTTCTTATTCGTGGCTGCGATAACACTTTCTTTATTGGCAGCAAGCCCCGCTTCATTTGCCCAGACGGACCCAAATATCGCTGCCAAGCACGCGATCGGCGAGATTAAATCTATCGATGCTGCTGCAAAACAGTTGACCATCAAGACCGACGCCGGGTCGATGGTCTCGGTTTCGCTGAGCGATAAAACGACCTACAAAAAGCTGGCTCCCGGCGAGCAATCTCTTGCCAATGCGGCTGACATTACCTTCGCCGATTTGGGAGAAGGCGACCGCGTCATGGCGCGAGGCACTGTCTCAGCGGATCAGAAGTCCGTGCCTGCGCTCCAGATCATCGTGATGACCAAAGGTGATTTGGCCAAGAAACAGGAAGCAGAACGTTTGGAATGGCGTCGCCGTGGAATTCTCGGCGTCATCACTGCCCTGAAACCCGACACTCACGAGATCACGATCTCAAATCGAACGATGGCCGGAACGCAGGCCGTTGTGATTCCAGTCGGCGACAAGACCGAGATGCGGCGTTACGCGCCTGACTCGATCAAGTTCAGCGATGCCAAGCCGAGTAGTTTTGGCGAGCTTAAAGTCGGCGATCAGTTGCGGGCGCTCGGCGATAGAACCGAAGATCCGCTGCGCTTCAATCCGCAGAAAGTGGTTACTGGAAGCTTCCGCACAGTGGGCGGTGTTGTCTCGGCCGTCGATCCTGCGACCGGTGAAATCCACATCAAGGACCTGGAGAAGAAGATTCCACTGACGATCGTTATCAAGCAGGACGCGGTTTTGCGGCGCTTTCCGGCGGAAATGGGAATGATGGGTGGCTTCGGACGTCCGGGTGGTGGCCAAGGCGGTGCTCCGGCCGGTGGCGGCGCTGCTCCGGCGGCTGGTGGTGGACAGCCCCAACAAGGCGCCCAGCCGCGCCCGCAGGGTGCGGGCGGTCCCGGTGGACCGGGCGGTCCGCGTCCCGGTGGCGGCTTCAACATCAACGACATGCTCGAAAGATTGCCGACTATTTCGATCGCAGATGTTAAGGTCGGCGACACTATCATCGTTTCCAGTACGCAGGGTGCGGATCCAACCCGTCTGACAGCCATTTCGCTGATTGCCGGCGCTGATACCCTGCTCGCCATGCTTGCGCCGCGTCCCGCGGCCGGACAAGCACCCAATCCCGCTGGCGGTTTAGGTGGCAGCGGCATTTCTTTCGGCATCGGCTTGCCATAAAGGCCATCCACAGATTACGCAGATCTAAATCAGTGAAATCTGCGTAATCTGTGGAGAATCTTCCTGTTTGAGGTCTAAAAATGAATTCTTTAAGGAATCTCCCCCGCAAGCTGTGCTGTGTCAGTGTGATTGTCATACTGTCCGCCGCGCTTGTTACCGCACAACAAGCACGCGGAACACTGCGAGGCTTGATCACTGACGAACTGGGTGCCGCAATCGTCGGCGCCAACGTAACCCTTACCGACGCCAGTGGAGTGCAAAAGAAGACCACGACGAACGGTGAAGGTGTATACAGTTTCGCCGGTCTTGCTCCGGGCAAGTACACGCTACAGGCTGGTGCGTCAGGCTTCGCGCCATCTGAGAACAAGGAAGTGGAGATCACTGCCGCGCGACAGTCTGTCGATCTCACCTTGCGTGTGACGATCGAAGAGAAAGTCACGGTCAATGAAACTCCGGTCAGCACCGAAGCGACGAACAATGCGAATCAAACAGTGATCGGTGGAAAAGACCTCGATGCTTTGCCGGACGATCCCGATGAGCTCGCCGCCGCACTGCAAGCGCTCGCCGGGCCGTCTGTTGGACCAAACGGCGGACAAATCTTTATCGACGGATTCACCGGCGGCAATCTGCCGTCCAAAGACTCGATCCGCGAGATTCGTATCAATCAAAATCCATTCGCTGCCGAGAACGATCAACCGTCAGCGCGTATCGACATTTTGACTCGTCCCGGCACTGACAAATTCCGTGGCGGTGCTTCTTGGAATTTCAACGACGAGAGTCTCAACTCGCGCAATCCGTTCGCAGTCAACTCCAGCAAACGCACTCCATTTCAGATTCGGCAGTACGAGATGAATGTGAGCGGCCCAATTGTGAAGAAGAAGGCGTCGTTCTTTTTCAACTTTGGACGCATTGAAACAGACGACAACGAACTCGTGCGCGCGACTATCCTCGACGACAATTTGAATCCCGAGGACTTCGGACAAGCGTTCGTCGTGCCGCGTCGCAATCTGTTTCTGAGTCCGCGTTTTGATTACGCCATAAACCAGGGTAACACGCTCATAGTTCGTTACAACTACAACCGCTTCAGCGCTGAGAACCAGGGATTGGGCGGCTTTACCTTGCCGGAGCGCGCTTTCGACTTGCTCACGGTAAATCAGAATGTGCAGGTGACGGAAACCGCGATTCTGAATCCAACTACCGTCAATGAGACTCGCTTTCAGTTCAGTCACAGTCGCAACGAGCAAACCGGCAGCAATTCAATTCCGTCACTCGACGTCAGTGGTTCATTTGGTTCTGGCGGCTCGCAAGTTGGTCATTCAGTCAACACGCGGAAGAGTTGGGAGTTGAATAATTTCACTGCCAAGCAACTCGGCACGCACGCCATCAAATTTGGCGGACGCATTCGCCACGTCAGTGTGGATGACATCAACCAGGGAAATTTCGGCGGCAGTTGGAGCTTTACCGGCGGATTTGGGCTGACGAGTATTGAGCGCTATCAGTTGACACTTCAGCTTCAAGGACAGGGCTTCACGCCGGCGCAGATTCGCGCTGCCGGTGGTGGCGCTACTTCATTCCGACTCAATGCCGGAAATCCTTTCGCCGATGTCAGCCAAACCGATTACGGTGTGTTCGTTCAGGATGATTGGCGCGTTAGACCCAACCTCACGCTCAGCTATGGTCTGCGTTACGAGACGCAAACAAACGCGCATAGCAAATTCGACTTTGCGCCGCGCATCGCTGTCGCGTGGTCACCTGGTGCGGCTAACAGTGCGAAGCCACCGAAGATGGTGATTCGCTTCGGCACCGGTTTCTTCTACAACCGCTTTGGCGAGGGACAGACGCTGCAGGCTCGCCGCTTCAATGGCGTAAACGTGATTCAAACCCAGATCGTCGAGCCGTTTGGAAACGCCGCGCCGACCGTAGTCGAGCAGCAACTGCCGAATGTGGCCGGGATTTATAACATTCTGAATCAATGGAGTCCGACTGCTGTTCCGAATGTTTCCGGCGTACCGTCGACGCAACAGACTGTTTGGCAAGTCGATCCGAATCTTCAGATTCCCACCGTCTACTTGATCGGCACGCAGGTCGAGCGACAGCTGCCGCGTAACATCACGATGTTCGTCGGCTTTTACAACATCCGCATCACACACGTGATTCGCGCGCGCGACGTCAACGCGCCGTTGCCGGGCACGATCACGGACCTGACGCCCAACGGCTTTCGTCCCGATCCGACGCAAGGCGACATCAATCGTTACGAAGCAAGCGGACAGTTCAATCAGCGACAATTATTTTTCGGCTTCAACAGCCGGCTCAGCCGCATGTTCCAGCTCAGCGCGAACTACACTTTGAGCAAGAGCACCAACGACACAGACGGTCAGGGTGGCTCGCTCTTCCCGATGAATTCGTACGATACCTCAGGTGAATTTGGACGCAGCTCTTTTGATATTCGACATCGCTTTACGATCTTCGGCACGGTGAACCTGCCGTGGTGGAAAGTTGTTTTGAATCCATTTGTGATAGCCAACACCGGTCCGGGATTCAACATCACCACCGGTCAGGATCGGAATCTCGATCGACAGTTCAACGAGCGTCCCAGCTTTGCTGCCGACAGCGCAGCTTGTTCGGATACGATCAGGTGCACTCGCTTTGGTAAATTTAATCTGGATCCGTTGCCTGGTGAGACCATCATTCCGCGCAACTACGGCAACGCGCCGGGCTCGTTTGTGGTGAACTTGCGTGTCAGCCGCGCGTTCGCTTTTGGTGTTATCCACAAAGGCAACGCCGCGGCAGCAAAACCGGCAGGACAAACCGCACAGGCGGCTGGCGGAGGCGACAAGCGTCCCGCAGGTGGGCCGGGTGGGCCGGGTGGTCCAATGCTCGCCGGAGGTGGTGGCGGTGGTGCGAAGGTGGCGGCGATTGGTCCGCAAGGTGGTGGCCCCGGCGCAGCTACGAGTGAGAAGCGTTACAATCTCAACGTCTCCATCAACTTCCAAAATGTCTTCAATCGCGTGAATCTTGGGCAGCCGGTGGGAAATCTTTCATCCGACCGTTTTGGCGAATCGACCAATTTGGCTCCGCTCTTTGGCGGTGGTGGCGGTGGCGGCAGCACTGGCGCTGGTAATCGTCGAATTTATGCGCAGGTGCGATTGAACTTTTAATCACAGATCCAAGCCGTCCTTCTGTGTAATCTGTGGATTGACCGAAAGGGTTTGAAATGAAGAGGTTTGTTTTATCTCTCGTAATACTTGTTTGTTTTGGCGTCACGGTTATTGGGCAGGAACATCCGTCTGCCAAGAGTGCTTCATCCGGCAACGGCGACGCTCCTGCACCTGCCGTTGCGATCACACCGGAAAGCACGCCGCTGGAACTCGCGAAGGCTGCTTTCACTGCGCAAGGTGGTGAGAAGTTTCGCAAGGTGGAAAACATGATGTTGCGCGGATCGGTTTCGCTGTATCCGCCGAATAGTCCGCAGTCGATTCCCGGTGCATTCTCGATCGTGACGGCTAACGACAAGTTGAGAATGGAAATTGATGCGCGTCCGATCATCGTCTTCAAACAGATTTACGATGGGCAGCAGTCTTACAGTTCGATGCCAAACGTGGAAGTGCCACCGCTTTCGAAGTTCGGATTGCCTGTGCTGAGTAAATTCGATCAGACGGGGTACAAGGTGACGGCGATAGCGAACAAGAAGAAGCTGCGTGGTTTTCGAATCACCGATCCGGAAGGATACGCCACCGACTTCTACATCGACGCCACCAATGGTCGAGTGATGGAGTTCTTCCTGACTTACAATGGGTTAACTTTTGGGACTGCGAACAGCAAGTTCAAGGAAGTTGACGGCGTGCTCATCCCGTTCAGCTTCTCGCAGCGCTTTGAGATGCCGCAGGGGCCATTCTTCGCTGAGTACAGTGTGAAGGAAGTGAAGCTCAATCAGACTTTGGGCGACGACGCGTTTGCGATTCCCCGGTAAATCTAAACGCCGATAAACGCGGATCTAAACACTCATTATCTCTTTTTCTTTGCTCTTCGTGAGTTCGTCGATTTTGCCGATGTAGGTGTCGGTGTGTTTTTGGATTTCTTCGAGTGCGTTGCGCTCGGCGTCTTCCGAGATGGTCTTGTCCTTGAGCATCTTCTTTAGACGATCGTTGCCATCGCGGCGCACCTGGCGGACTGCGGTGCGATGATCTTCGGCCACGTCGTGCACCATCTTGGCGAGTTGTTTGCGGCGTTCCTCCGTCAGTGGAGGAATCGGAATACGAACAAGCTTGCCGTCATTTGAGGGGTTCAGGCCGAGGTCTGCGGCACGAATAGCCTTCTCGATCGGGCCAATCTGAGTTTGGTCCCACGGCTGCACGGTGAGCATCTGCGGCTCGGGCGCGTGAACTGACGCCATCTGACTCAGCGGCGTCATCGTGCCGTAGTAATCAACCAGCACTGAATCCAGAAGACTGACGGCGGCGCGACCCGTGCGAACAGTCGCGAGTTTGCGCTTGAAGTCTTCGATCGCCGACTCCATTCGAACACGCACTTCCTTGATTACGTCTTTATCAGTCATAGCGCTGAACTCCGCTGAAAATTAGTTAACCAACCTTGGTGCCCACGCCCCGTTCGCCGGTCACCACGCGGCGGATATTTCCGGGCTGGCGCATGTTGAAGACAATGATAGGCAGGTTGTTGTCCATGCACAATGAGATAGCCGAAGCATCCATCACCCCGAGTCGTTTCTCTAGCACTTGCCGATAACTGATCTCGTCGAAGAGTTCTGCGGTTGCGTCAGTCATCGGGTCTGCAGAATAAACACCGTCGACTTTGGTGGCCTTCAGGATAATGTCGGCTTTGATCTCGAGGGCGCGCAAGGCGGCGGCTGAATCAGTAGTGAAATACGGATTCCCGGTTCCGGCCGCAAAGATAACAATTCGTTCCTTCTCAAGATGCCGGATGGCGCGGCGACGGATGAATGGTTCGGCGAGCTGCGGAATATCGATCGCCGACATCACGCGTGTCTGTACTTCGACCTTCTCGAGCGCATCCTGCAAGACGACGGCGTTCATCACCGTCGCCAGCATACCGATGTAGTCTGCTGACGAACGGTCCATGTTGCCGGCGCTCTTGGATACACCGCGAAAGATGTTTCCACCGCCAACTACGACCGCAACCTGCACGCCGAGTCGGTGGATCGCTTTGAGGTCTTCGGCGACACTGCGAGCGACGTTGACGTCGATGCCGTAATTCTGTTCGCCCATCAGCGCTTCGCCGGAGATCTTCAGCAACACGCGACGATAGGCGAGTTTTGAGGTGTCGATCGTCATCTATCAGACCTATTTCAACATCGAGGCCACTTCGTTGCCGAAGTCATCGGCACGGCGTTCGAGGCCTTCACCCATTTTGTAGCGCGTGAATCTGCGAACGGCGATACGCTCACCGGTCTTGGCAGTTTTTTCCGTCACCAACTCGCCGATAGTCTTCTCGGGCGCTTTCACGAACGGCTGGTCGACCAGCACTGACTCTTCGTAAAACTTATTCAAGCGACCTTCGACGATCTTGTCGATCACCTGGTCGGGCTTGTTTGCCATCTTGGGATCGTTCTTCGCCTGCGCGCGCGCGATCTCGCGCTCCTTGTCGAGCACTTCGGCCGGAACGTCTGCACGTGTAACGTAGCGCGGTTCGGCGGCAGCGATGTGCATCGCGATGTCCTTAACGAGTTGCTGAAACTCTTCGCCACGCGCGACGAAGTCAGTTTCGCAGTTCAACTCTACAAGCACGCCGACCTTGCCACCCATGTGAATGTAGGAACCAACAATACCTTCGGCTGCGATGCGGCCTTCACGCTTCTTGGCGGAAGCGAGACCACGCTCGCGCAGAAGATTCACTGCTTTCTCTTCGTTACCCTCTGCTTCGACGAGTGCGTTCTTGCACTCCATCATGCCGGCTCCGGTCTTCTCCCGAAGCTGCTTCACTGCCGCTGCTGTAATTTCAGCCATGATTACTGATTTCTCCGAATGCTTAGATTATTTGTAATGAAAAACGCAGCCCTGCGGATCGTCCGCCTGAAGGCTGCGCTCATCGATGAGTAAGGATTATCGCTTAGCTCGCCGCCACGACAGATTCAGTGCTTTCATCAGGCGCGCTTTCCGTTTCCGCGTCTGCGCCCTGAGGTGTCATGGATGCCGATTGCGCCTCCCCGCTATTAACGCCGCCGTTATCGTCGTCAGATGCCAGCTCTGCTGCCAGCGCTCCACCTGCTGCACCACTTTCAACCGCCGGGGCTTCTGCTTCACCTGATTCATCACCAGGCTCAGCTTGAACAACGCCACCCTCGGTTGCGATCTGGTTACCTTCGACGATCGCGTCGGCGATACGCGAGGCAAACAGCCGGACGGCGCGCAGGGCGTCGTCGTTTCCGGGGATTACGTAATCAATTCCTTCCGGCGAACAATTGGTGTCGACTACGGCGACAATGGGAATGCCGAGTCGATTTGCTTCAGCGACTGCGATCTCTTCTTTTTTGACGTCGATAATAAAGATAGCATCGGGAAGACGAGACATGTGCTTGATACCAGAAAGGTTCTTATTCAAACTCTCGCGCTCGCGATCGAGTTTGATGCGTTCCTTCTTGGTCAGTTTCTCGTAGCGACCGTCAGTCTGCATGCTTTCGAGATCCTTGAGTCGTTTGATCGACTTCTGGACCGTCTGAAAGTTAGTGAGCAAACCGCCGAGCCATCTTTGGTTGACGAAATACTGTCCACACTTTTCAGACTCTTCACGAATGGCGTCCTGTGCCTGTCGCTTGGTTCCGACAAAGAGGACTGTCTTGCCTTTGTCTTCAGCGATGAGGTTGGTGACGAACGCGATTGCCTCGCGAAACATTCGCTGAGTCTTTTGTAGATCGATGATGTAAATGCCGTTGCGCTCGCCAAAGATGTATTCCTTCATCTTTGGATTCCAGCGCCTTACCTGGTGGCCGAAGTGAACACCGGCCTCCAGCAACTCTTTCATGGTAACCGAAACCAAACTAAAGTCTCCTTCTCGTCAATTGGTTTAATGTACTCACCGCAGCCCGGCTTCTTAGCAACCAATTATGCCGCGGCAATGGATTAGTCCGTCCGTTATCGCTTCGAAAACTGGAATCGTTTGCGAGCGCCCTTTTGTCCGTACTTTTTGCGTTCCTTGATTCTCGGATCGCGGGTCACAAGACCGGCATGTTTGAGTGCCGGACGCAGGTCCGCGTTGTATTCCAACAACGCGCGTGTGATGCCGTGTCTGATCGCTCCAGCCTGGCCCGCTGGTCCACCGCCGGCCACGTTGATGACCAAGTCAAACTTGTTCGTGGTCTCGGTCAGTTGCAGCGGCTGACGGATGATCATCCGCAACGTTTCGTTAGGGAAGTAGCGATCGAAAGCTTTGTGATTAACTTTAACTTCGCCGGCGCCGGGTCGGAGATAAACTCGGGCCGTTGCAGATTTGCGACGCCCGGTTCCGTAATACTGAATATCAGCCACAGTTATCTTCCTCTATTTCAACTAAGCTTTGTTATGAGTTGGTTTTGTGAGTCAGGTCGAAGGCTTGAGGGCGCTGGGCTGAGTGGGGGTGCTCGGCATCGGCGTAAACTTTGAGCTTCTTCGCCATCGCCTTGCCGAGCTTGTTCTTCGGCAGCATGCCCTTAATGGCGAGCTCAATGACTCGCTCGGGGCGCTTGGCAATCATCTCCTTGGCGGTAACGGTTCTTAGACCTCCCGGATAAAGAGTGTGATGACGATAAAGTTTCTGCTCAACCTTGTTTCCCTTCAGAACCGCTTTCCGAGCATTGATCACAACGACGTGATCGCCCATGTCGAGAAAGGGGGTCCATTCGGGATTACGCTTGCCCGACAGAATTGAAGCAACCTCAGAAGCCAGATGCCCGACGGTTTGACCGCTCGCATCCACCACGTACCATTTTCGTCTTCCAGCGAGATCCTTTCCGCTGGGGAAGTATGTCGACATAGTTAACTATCTCTGTTTTAAGCGAATAAAACGCGAACGGCTAGCATACCGAACGGTCCAAAAAGTTGTCAACCCGCGAAGCCGGATCCACAGATTACACAGATAGAAAAAGGCCCTTCGGGAACCCGAAGGGCCTCGCTAAGCTAAGTTACCACAGATTGCTATGGCTTGTCTGGGTCGGGGGTCTTGGTCGTCCCGTCATTTTTCTTCAGCTTCGGCGGCGCTTCGGTCGACTTCGGCTGCTCGCCGTCAGGCGTTGTCGTCGTGCTGTCGTCCGGTGTCGGTTGGCGACGCTTCAACGTCGGCCTTCCGGGTGCTCCGTTGTCATCGCCGGCTGCGATTGCTCCGGCCGTCGAGGCACGCGCGTTTGAAAGTCTCAGAAGCCGGTTCTTTACACGCTGAAATTCGGAACTGCTGATCACATACTCTTCGTGCTCCGGGAACCTCGCTGCGAGCGCGATTGCCGAGGCTCTGCGGTCCGGCGGAGCCGGGTGCGTTGCGAATGCGCGCGAGATCAAGCCCGGTTTCTTCTTGTTCTTGGCTTCGAGTTTCTCAAACATCGTCGCCATGGCGCCCGGATCGTAACCGGCTGCGTACATGTACTGAACGCCGAGCCGATCCGCCTCTTCTTCAGCTCCGCGGCTAAACTTCATGAAAATGCCGAGCAGGCCGATACCGGCCGTGTTCTGGTAAATCATTCCCGGGATACCACCCAGGAATATCGAACCGCCGAGGGCAGCATACTCGAGCAAACTGGCCTTGGTCTGGTTCTCGACCGCGTGTCTCGCCGCGACGTGTGCAATCTCGTGAGCCATCACGCCCGCGAGCTCTGCTTCGTTGTCTGCCGCCAGGATCAGGCCCTTGTTCACGTAGAAGAAGCCGCCCGGCAAAGCAAACGCATTCACTTCGTCAGAATCGATGACTTTGATAGTGAAGGGAACCTTGGCGTCCGAGTGGAGCACGATGTTCTGACCGACGCGGTTCACGTACTCGGTGATCAGCGGGTCGTCAACAAACTTGGCCTGGCGATCAACTTCTGCCGCCGCCTCGCGACCCATGCGCACTTCCTTCTCCGTCGAACCGCTCATCTTGGCAATCAGTCCGGTATTGATGTTCCGTTTGCCAATCATGTTTGGGTCTTCGTTGGTCGAGAGCGCCTTGTTGGATTTGACGGTTGTCGGCGCGGGCTGGGCCGCCGCTTTCGGATCCGTCTTCTGCTCTGTTGTGGCTTGCTTCTGTTCGGTCTGGGTTTGGGTGGTTTTCTGAGTCTGGTCCGCCGATTGGTTAGCCGGCGTTTGCGCTAACGCGGCCACGGAGCTCGCCAGTAACGATGCGGTTAAAACGAAAGCACTCGTGGCTCGGGAGAAGTTGTTCATCTCAAAAAACCTCCAAAGAATTTCGATGACCTGAGGGCAGGGGATCTGACGTTCAGTTTTCGCTAAATCCGGACGCGCAGTCTATGATGCACAGGTTCGGTAACTTGGTTGTGTGACCGTAGATAACTTCCTGGCCTGGAGGAGTAGGCTTCGCGTCTCAAAAATCAGTTCTCGTTAACGCTTTCAATATACCTATGACCGCGCGGAAAAGGAAGCAAAAGCCGGAGATTTCGATTGTCGGCAGCGGCCGTCTCGGCACTACTCTGGCTGTGGCACTTTTGCACCGTGGCTATCCGGTCAGGACTCTCGTAGCGCAGCGACTTCAGAACGCACGGAAAGCCGCCCGACTTTTAGACGGCGAAGTGCAGATTCTGGCCGCAAAAGAACTGTCGTCGTTGCGACCCACAGACGTGATTCTGATTACCGTCCCGGACGATCAGATCGCGAATGTCGCGGCTGAGCTCAGCCGGATTGACGTCCCCGCCGCGCGTCGACCGGTGGTGTTTCATACCAGCGGCGCGCTCTCGTCGGACGTATTGCTGCCTTTGCGGAAGCGTGGCTGGCACACCGGTTCAATCCATCCGTTGGTTTCTGTCAGTCATGTAGGCGTGCCGATTGAGGGCGCATTCTGGAGTGTCGAGGGTGATCAAGCCGCGGTGCGACTGGGGAAAACAATCGTCAGCGACCTCGGCGGCAAGAGCTTTTTCATCCGCTCGGAAGATAAACCGCTGTATCACGCGGCGGCGGTGATGGTCTCCGGAAATGTGGTCGCACTTTTCGACGTCGCTTTGGAAATGCTGGCCGCGTGTGGTCTCAAACGCGAAACCGCACACAACATCCTGTTGCCTTTGATCGCAAGTACAGTCCGGAATCTCGAAACTAAAACCCCGGCAGAGTCATTAACGGGTACCTTTTCGCGCGGCGATTTGGAAACGGTAAAGCGCCATCTGGCCGCGCTCAAGGGCCATCCCGAGGCTCTCGAACTTTATCGTTTGCTCGGCAAAAGATCTCTGAAACTAACAAAGGGCCACCCACAGATCACACAACTACTTGATTCGGTATAATCTGCGAAATCTGTGGACAGAAACCAACGTATGCAACCAACACCCAGCGCGAGTTACAGTTTGACCTTGCGCGTCAGGCTTTCTTCACGTGCCGGCACGCTTGGTGAATTGACGATGGCCATCGGTCGTGCCGGTGGCGACATCGGCGCCATCGATATCGTCACAGTCGGAAACGACTACATCATCCGCGACATCAGCGTCAGCTCCATCTCGAGCACACACGGTGAACAGATAGTCGAATTAGTTAAAGACATCGACGGCGTCGAGTTGATTCAAGTTTCGGATCCGACTTTCCTGATGCACCTGGGCGGCAAGATCGAAGTCGTCTCGAAGGTGCCTTTGAAAACACGTGCCGACCTTTCGATGGCGTACACACCGGGCGTCGCGCGTATTTGCGAGGCGATTTACAAAGACCCGGAGAAAGTCTTCAATCTCACGATCAAGAAAAACACGGTTGCGATCGTGACGGACGGAACCGCCGTGCTCGGTCTTGGTGACATTGGACCAGCAGCAGCGTTGCCGGTGATGGAAGGGAAGGCGATGCTCTTCAAAGAGTTCGCCGGAGTCGACGCGTTTCCGATCTGTCTGAATACGAAAGATCCGGACGAGATCGTGCGCACAGTGAAAGCGATCTCGACCGTGTTCGGCGGGATCAACCTCGAAGACATTTCAGCGCCGCGTTGTTTCCAGATCGAGGAGCGACTCAGAGAAGAGCTCGACATTCCGGTGTTTCACGACGATCAGCACGGCACCGCCGTCGTTGTGCTCGCCGCACTCATCAACGCGCTCAAGCTCGTCGGCAAGAAAATGGAAGATGTCAAAGTCGTCGTTAACGGCGTCGGCGCGGCGGGTGTTGCATGCACAAAGATCATCATGGCCGCGGGTGTGCAAAACATCGTCGGTTGCGATCAAACGGGCGCGCTCTATCGTGGCCGCCGTGAACACATGAACTGGATGAAAGACTGGTACGCGCAGAATACAAATCCGAACGAGGAGCAGGGAACAGTTCACGATGTGATCAAAGGCGCGGATGTGTTTCTCGGTTTGTCAGTGCCGGGCGTGATCGACGCTGGAGACGTGCAGCGCATGGCCGACAAACCGATCGTGTTTGCGATGGCGAATCCGGTTCCGGAGATCATGCCGGAGGAGGCGGCTCCGTATGTTGCGGTGATGGCAACGGGCAGGTCGGACTATCCGAACCAGATCAACAACGTGTTGAGTTTCCCCGGCATCTTTCGCGGTGCGCTCACTTGCCGCGCTGCGCGTATTAACGAAGAGATGAAGCTGGCAGCGTCGAATGCAATAGCGAGCATCATCACCGACGCTGAGTTACATCCGGAATACATTGTTCCGTCAGTTTTCGATAAACGAGTTGCGGAGGCGGTAGCGCGCGAGGTGGAAGCTGCGGCCCAGAAGACTGGCGTCGCGCGCCGCAAGAGTGAACACAGCGAATAATGAAAGAGTCTAGCCACAAAAAGCACAAAAAAGGAATGCTCATTTTCAATTGTTCTTTTGTGCCTTTTGTGTTTTTTGTGCCTTTTGTGGCGAAAAACAGGGTTCAATAACGGCAAGTGTAGTTAACGCTCTGAGTGATTTGTCGGTGAATGTTGTGGCCTGGACGAGGCTGCTGTCGAAGTCAAGTTTGCCAATCTCGCCAAAAGCATTTTCGGGATTGAATCCGGGGGTCGATATCGAGGCAAAACTCCCGAACGTCTTCCCTTCGATCTTCATCAACACAAATAACTGTGAAAAGTCCGGCGACTCCAGCGCGTTGATCAGCTTGACCGCATTCGCCAACTCCTCAATCCCGCGATTCACGTCAAGCTTTGCGTAGAGATGGGCTAACGCCAGTGACGCACGCGCCGACACGATCGTCTTCGGCGCTTTACTTACAGCGTCCGCGATCTCGTTCAGCACATCACGTGCTTCAGACTGATCTTCAGTTTGTTTGAGCGATTCCTCCGCTATACGCGTGAACAAATAAGCACGCTGGTCCAACTCCGTGACTTTGTTCGCGAGCTTCCGCGCTTCTCTCAATTCTTTACTATTGATGAGCGACTGCGCTCGAAAATAGTAAAACCAGTTCAGCAGCGAATCCCGGACACTCGCTTCCGAGATCTTGTCGATAACGCTGAGCACCTTTTCGACCGGCTCAGGCCTCGAAGCTCCCGTTACGGCGAAGGTCAGTAACTGATCGCGACGTCCCGGGTTCTTCTGCTTCTCCGCCAGCTCGACTTGCTCGTCAAAAGACTTCTTCGGCTCGTTATCGGCGGTGATTTGTCCCGCGATCTGCTCTTGAGTGTTTTGATTCAACGCCGCGAAGAGCTTCTCTTTTGTACGCGCCGCCGTTTCTGCCAGATCGGGAAGATTGTCCTGCACCTGTTTCTCGAGCCGCGTGAGAGCGAACCACATCTGTGCGTGATCCGGATATCTGTAACTCGAATTCGGATCGACCGCCGTTCCGGTCGCAGCCTCACCGCGGCTCAGCAGGATCTGCATGAACTGTCGTTGCAAGGCCTGGCTCGGCACGAAACCTTCCGGAACCGTGTAGATGGTGTAACCAGGCATCTCGCCGGCATCGCGTGAGTTTCCGAACGGATATGAGGAGAGATAGAGAAACTGGTCCATCGACTTCGCACCGTACGCACCAAGCGCTTCGACGTAAAACTGATCCGCTGCTTGTCTGTTAACCCTGGCGAGATCGTAGATGAACTGCGTCAAATTTAGCGTGGCGGGATAGCGGAAGGCCTGGCGCGCGAAGTTGACCGCTGAAGGAACGTCGCTCTGAACCAGATCGCGACCGAGCTGCAACATCTTTTCGCCGGCGAGCTTTTGGGCTTGTTTGTCGACGGACGGTTTATCGGCTATCTCTTTGGCGTGTTCCTGAAGCAACTGGTCCGACAATTTTCTTGCCCGCGCCGGATCGCGACGGGCGAGCGCGCCGATGACGGTGAATCTCTGATCGGGTACCTGAATGCGCGCCGCAAACTGGCTCTTTGAGGTGCGCTTTTCCTGATCGCCATTCTCTTTGAAATTCTGAACCGCAAGATCGAAAGCTTCGGTGAACGCCGCGAGAGACTTCTCCTGGTCGTAGGGCCACAACAGGTCAGCGGCTCGGATTAGTACCGCAATGCGCTGGACTGGATTGTCGAAGGTTCGTGTCGAGACGATCTGTTGTTTCGTGGTGTCGAGTGCGTTGTCTTTGGTGCAGAGAGACGAGGTTGTAGTTGGCTTTTTTTGTCCTTCAACGAGAGGTGAGACAAAGCAAATTAGCAATGCAAGCATCACGACACGGCTCATCTGTTTCCTCCTTATCCACAGATTACACAAATTAATTAATAGAATCTGTGTAATCTGTGGATAACTCTCGCGCGATGAGTGGAACTATCCGACGCGGCACGTCGATCGCGGCTTTGATGTGACGGGCGTGCGTGAAATGTCCCGCGACATAAACTCCACGCACGCTCGTCTCGAAAGTTTCCGAATCGTAGACCGGCACTTCAGCAAGTTTGCCCGCATTAGTCTCGACGCCGAGCTTCTTCAGGATAGTGAGATCGGCGTCACTGCCGACGAGGACAAAAACGACGTCGTTAGGAATCGTCAGCGACTCGCCATCTTCGGTAGTTAACGTAACTTCGGTTTCGCGAATCTCGTCGACGTGCTTGTACAGCACAACTTTGAGCCGTCCGGCCGCGACTTCCGCTTCGAGCGGTGCGCGCACCCAGTGTTTCATAGCGCCGGCTTTCGGATCGCGATTTTCCCAATCTTCGCGCCAGATCGCCATCGTCGTGCGCGCGCCTTCTTCAGAAAGAAACAACGCTGCTTCAGCGGCGCTATTTCCACCGCCGACGACGAGCGCGTCTTTACGCACGTAGGCGTAAGGCTCGACAAAGAGATGGTGAACTTTCGGCAGTTCTTCGCCGGGAACATTCAGCAGTCGCGGATGCTCCATCGCGCCGATCGCAAACAGCACGCGTCGAGCTGTGTATTCGTCTCGATCTGTTTTGATAACGAAGCCTTCGTCGATGTTCCCGTCCACGGCAAGGACTGTTTCTGCCGTGTTGATGCGCAGATCGAGGTCGAGCACGAAGTGAATGTAGTGCGAGAGCATTTCTTCGCGCGTCGGCTTCTCGCGCACCGGCTTCAACGTACCTTCGTGCATTTCCACTTCATTCGGCGTCGAAAACATCGCACGCCCGACGGGATACTTCCGGATCGTGTTGGCGATCGTTCCTTTTTCAATGACGAGATAATCGAGCCCGGCCTGCGCCGCTGCTTCAGCAGCGGAGAGTCCCGCGGGTCCGGCGCCGATGATGATGAGATCGAGCATAGGAACTAGTCGACAAACACCTCGCCACGTGCAACGAGCACTGCCTGACCGCCAACCTTAACTTCCTCGACTTTGCCCGGTTGTCCTTTCACGTCGAGATTGATGCGGCTCGGGCGGTGAATGAAGTCGCCTTGCTCGATGACGAATTTGTACCTGCCGTCCTCCGGTTCCAACGACAGACCGCCGTGATGAACGAGGTAACCGCCCAATGCTCCGCACGCACTGCCGGTTGCCGGATCTTCGGGAATGTTATCTGCCGGCGCAAAGAAGCGAGCGTGAGCTCGAGAGGCGCCGACTTCCATCGTCTCGCGCGCGAACGCGTGACAGCCCGTGCCGCCGTGTCGGGTGTAGATGTCGGCCAGGAGGGTTGCGTCAACACGAATGTCGCGCAAGTCTGCGAGTGAACGAATCGGAACGGCGAGACACGATAAACCGGTCGTGATCACCTGAATCGGAAGACTCTCGTCGAGATCCTCGCGGGCGATTCCTAGCGCGCGCGCGATTTCAGCTTGTTCGTGCGCGTCGTCGATCTCCTTGATGATCTGGAACGTTCCCTGAGTCATGACGACCTGAACCGGCTTCCCGTTCTCAAATTCGATATCAACCGGCAAAATGCCGATGCCGACTTCGTGGAAGATGCGTTTCCATTCGTTTCCGCCGTCGGGGAGGGGAACGACGCCTTCCTGCGCCAGTGCGGTCCAGGTGCCGACAATCGGATGGCCCGCAAACGGAATCTCGCGCATCGGCGTGAAGATACGCAGGCGTCGCAGAACTTCGTTGGATTCCGGCTTCAGCACGAAGACGGTTTCCGAAAGGTTCATCTCGCGCGCGATCTTCATCATTTGATCGTCGGTGATGCCCTCGGCTTCGGGAAAGACTGCCAGTGGATTGCCGCAAAACTTGCGGTCCGTGAAAACGTCGTACTGCAAAAAATTGTATGGAGGCATGATTCGAAATTAAAACAGCCGCAACGGAAAGTCGCAACTTTGGAGTGCGGAGCCACGGATGACACGGATCAATCCGGATTTTTCTCCGTGTCATCCGTGGCT
>DASWUM010000041.1:0-15143 GCA_036401595.1 Pyrinomonadaceae bacterium | reverse complement strand
GCTGATCACTGACCAGGTCGCTACCGCTCCCTGTACTGACGCCGTCCAAGCATGGTCCCCGACTCTTGAGGCAAGACCCCGGCTTACGGAAGTTTCCGCGAGGTTCTGGTAAGGATCCAATCGGACACGGTCTTCAAAACGTCAGGCGACATCGTCTCCTCAATCTGACTGTATTCCGAAAGCAGCCCCGTTGGACTTGTTTGGAACAGATGGTTCAACTTCGGAAACGCCTTTGTCGTTACGTCCCCATTCCCGCCAGCCTTGAGATCCGCTGCGATCAAGTCGAGATTCTCTTTCCAGGCGACCTGCAAATCATGCTCGCCATTGAGTGCGAGAACGGGAACCCGCACATTCTTCAACACCGGACGCGGGTCGTACATGATGAAGTAACGATACCAGGGCGTTTTGTACATCGGCATGAACGTTTTGATGGCTGCCGCAGCCGGATCGAAAAGCTGTTTATCTGGCTCGCTCAACGTTCCCGCATACGCCGCAATCTCTTCATTGATTCTTTGCTCGATACGCTTTCCATCCGTTTCTGATTTGACGACTGCGTTGATTCTTCGCGACAGCGAAATGATATGCGTGAGCGTCTCCGGAGGTGTTCCCTGCGCTTTGTGGATCAACTCAGTCTGTGTGTAGATAACGTCTTCGCCTGTTTGACCAAGACCAGCAAGCAGCACAATGAACGCAACGTCCTTGCTACGGGCCGCAACCATCGGCGCGATCATTCCACCTTCGCTATGCCCGATGAGTCCAATCATCTTCGGATCGATCTCTTTGCGCTGTTTGAGAAAACTGACTCCGGCCAGAACATCCTCGGCGAAGTTCTCGCTCGTTGCCGAAAGCGATCCGGTGTCGGACCCGCCTATACCACGATCGTCAACTCGCAGTACGGCGATGCCGTTTCTCGTCAGATAATCGGCAAGAACGAGGAACGGATGATGGCCTGCGATCGTCTCGTTACGATCCTGCGATCCACTGCCAGTGATTAACAACACCACCGGATGAGGACCAGCGCTGCGCGGCAGACTCAACGTGCCTGCGATCTTTACGTTGTCCTTTTCGTTTCGATAACTGACTTCCTGCTCGTCGTAAGGGTAAGGCTTCTTCGGCTCCTGTGGTCGATTCAACGTGGGCAGTGCGGCTATGCGTTTGAAAACCATCGGAGTTGAACCCGGACCCTGTTTGAAGATGCCCGAGATCTCGTCGCCTGCTTCATTCAGCGTTCCCTCGTAGCTGATACCAAACCTTGCGGCTGAAAAAGTCAGCTTCTTGCCGTCCAAAACAATCGAATCAATGGGCAAATCGACAGCACCCTGATCCGGACTGTCAAACTTCGCGGCGTAGCCAGTCGCCGATTTTTCAACTTTCAGAATAAGTCTTAACTTGACGTCGCTGACAGTCAGTGTTGCGAGCCAGTTCCCGTCGACGCTGAGTGCCGGAGCTTGAGCGTTAACAGCAACGGCTGACGCAATGATCAATAGCAATGCAATGACTCTCATAGTTCCTCCTATCGCCCGCCATTCAACTTCGAAAGAACCTCGACGAATTCCCGCAGCCGGTCGAAGTTAATAATTATCAGCGTCGGCACGACGATCAGAACGATCGTGCCAAGCGTCACACCGGCCTTGGCCCACACGCGATGCTCGGTTAGTTGCGGCGCTGGTTTTTGGCGGAGTGCCAGCCAGCCAAAGATGATCGCGAGGATGGGTTTCTCGAGACCAAACAAGTTAACAAAACTGCAGATACCGAGTATCAGCGACGCCGTCGCGAACGCATACTTTTGACCAAGAATCAGTGGTTCTTTAGTTTGATTTTCCAACATGATCTATCTCTCCAACACCAGTTCGGTGTTTATGCGAAATGGGTTCTCTCTAATCAAGACAAACAACAAGACGACGATAACGAGCGGCACGAGTTTGAAAGCCAGGCCGAGGTCGCGCGCCGGAAGCATCTCCAACAATTTGTAGACGACCAGGAGCAGACCAATCAGCGCAAAGGGTCGCCAATGAAATGCTGCGCTCGTGCGTTTTGCAATTCTGTTTTCGACCGCGGGCCAAAGATCGACGCGCGGCTCGGAAAGTGTGTGACCAGCGAGCAACTGATCGAGCGCTTCCGACTGCTTCAGCTCGTGTTGACAGTTACCGCAGGCTGCAATGTGCGTCGATAACTGTTGCATTGAAAACTGCGGCTGTTCGCCATCGGCCACCGCCATCTGTGACATCAGCACGTCTTCGCAAGTTATTTCTTTCATCGCCATCAAACCTCTTGTTCAGGTACGAGTTTGCGTTGTAATCGCCGGCGCGCGTTGAAGAGCCGGCTCATCACCGTTCCGCGCGGGATTTGCAGGTGCGTTGCCAGTTCGTCGTACGAAAGCCCGTCGAAATATTTCAAACAAACGATCTCGCGTTCTTCCGCGGTCAGCGAGTGGAGTGCTTTTTCAAGACCAAGCGTCGTTTCGCCGGAAATTCCTGATTGCGAAGTCAGAAGCATCGACTCGTCGAGACTCTGCGTGGGCCGGCGTTTGGCGGTCAGCTTGAAACAACGGTTCCGCAGCAAAACGTAGAACCACTGGTAAAACGTCCGCGCCGTATCAAACGTGCCGATTGCCTTGAACGCATCGATAAAGGCCTCCTGAACCGCGTCGTCAGCATCGTCGCGATTGAACAAAATCGCCGTCGCATGAGCGACTGCGCGCTTTTGATAACGCTCAACTAGATGTCGAAAGCATTCCTGCTCACCCTGCTGACATCTCTCAATTGCCTCGGCATCATCCATCGTCGCCTCTGACCATAGGTATCCATCCAAACGGAAAATTATTCATTCTTAGCCACAAAAAAGGCCACAAGAGGCACAATAAGCACAAAAGGCACATAAGGAAGAGTCCCTCTTTTTTGTGCCTTTTGTGCTTTTTGTGCCTTTTTGTGGCTCTATTCGTAGCGCAGAGCGATCAGAGGATCGACTTTCGCAGCCCGTCGGGCCGGGATATAGCACGCCAGCACTGCTACGACGGTCAGCATGCCAATCACACTTACATACGTGAGTGGATCGGTGGCCGTTATCTCGAACAACAGCGTGCGCATCAGTCTCGTGAGGGCAAATGCGCCTACCAGCCCAATGACCGTGCCGATGAGCAACATACCCAGACTTTGTTGGAAGATGAGTCGCAACACGTGTAGTGGCCGCGCACCCAGCGCCATTCGCACACCTATCTCCTGCGTGCGCTGCGCGACCGAGTAAGCCATCACACCGTAAATTCCAATCGCCGCGAGAAACAGCGCGATACCGGAGAACGTCGCCAGCAGCAACGCGAGGAAGCGCGGTTGGACCATCGACTTCGACACCACTTCGTTCATGGACGACAGATTGTAGACCGGCAAACTCGGATCCAATTCGCGCACCGCACTACGAATCGAACCTTCGAGCGGCGTCGAATCATTCGCGGCGCGAACTACAAAATTCAAGTTACCTCCGAGAAACTGATTCGCCACTTGTCGTACCTGCAAATAGAGCTCGGGTCCGGCGGGTTTATCCATCCCGGCATTCTTGGTGTCTTCAACCACGCCGACGATCGTGCACCAGACTTTGGGATCGGCAAACCCCGGATTCACACGCCGTCCAATCGGACTGCCTGTCCAAAACCTCTTCGCGAGTGCCTGATTGACAATCACCGCCGGCATCGCGTTTGGATTGTCGTCCTGCGATTCAAACGTGCGCCCTTCCAACAACCGGATCTTCATCGTCTTGAAGTAGTCGTTACCAACGACGTTCCAGTAGTCGACGTTCTGCGCCGGACTATCGGGCGTCGCCTGATAGCCCTCGATCTCGGTGTCGTTAGCATTGATACGTCGCAGCGGCGGCAGACCACCTGCCATCGAGACAGAGGCGACGCCCGGAATACTGCTGAGTTTCTGCTCGAGTGAGTTTACAAACTGGAGACGTTCGGGGTTCTTATACTTGGCTTGCGGAAGATTCAGGCTGAAGCTGGTAACACCGGCCGGATCAAAACCCGTTTTGACTTGCTGCAACTTCCAAAAGGCGCGAATCATCAGTCCCGAACCGATAACGAGGATCACTGCGAGCGAAATCTCTGCGACTACGAGACTCTTACGCAGCGTCTGACCACCGCCACGAATCGCTCGCTGGCCTGCTCCGCGAATCCAGTTAGCGAGATTACGTTCGCTGACCTGCGCGAGGGGTGCGAGTCCAAAGAGGAAGACCGCAACGACCGCCACTGCGATAGTAAACCCGAGCACGGGAAGACCAACACTTATCTCTTCAGTGCGCGGCACACTGTCCGGCGCAAACAGTAACAGTATTTTCAAACCCGCAAATGCAAGCCCTACTCCGAGGAGTGAAGCAATCAAAACCAGTAAAAAACCTTCAGCAACAAATTGCCGGACCATTCGTTTGAGACCGGCTCCGAGTGCGAGACGAACTGCAAACTCACGATGACGCGATTCCGCGCGAGCCAGCAACAGGTTCGCAACGTTCACACACGCGATCAGTAAAACAAAACCAACTGCGGCCATGAGCAGCCACACGGCTTTGCGAGCCGAGCCAACAACGTCTTCGTGAAGACCGACCATTACCACCGGGTGGCGTTCCGGGTTGAGTAAATGCTGTGAGCGACCTTCGCTCTTCCAGCCGGCCATCAAGCTCGTCATCTCACTCTGTGCCTGCTGAATATTCACACCGGGCTTCAACCTGCCGATTACCGACAGGAAGTGAGAACCACGACTCCCGGGGTTGGCAGTATCGAACTGAAAAGGCACGAGGAGCTCGACTTGATCGTTACTTCCGGGAGGGAATGCGAAGTTGGCGGGCATCACACCAATGATGGTGGTCGCCGTCGCGTTAACCTGAATCTGTTTGCCGATGATGTCACTCGCGCCGCCAAAACCTTTCTGCCAGAGGCCATGCGAAATGATCGCGACGTTTGGACCATTGTTGCGATCTTCCTCTTCAGTAAAATTGCGACCGCGTTCCGGTTGCACACCCAGCACATCAAGCATGCTGCGCGTGACGGCGGCAGAAGTGACTCGAAGCGGCTCACTCTCAGTCCCGACGTTCTGGCCGAATGGCGCCCACGCGCCAACGGCTTCCCATGATTTTGCCTCACGTTGAATGTCGAGCATTTCGGGAGGCGAGAGCCAAAACTTCTGAAGCTGCATCGTGGGGAACTCGCTGTAGACGCGGACTAGTTGACCCGGCTGCCGGTAAGGCAGTGGCCGTAACAGGACCGAGTTTACGACGCTAAAGATGGCCGAATTCGCACCTATACCCACCGCCAGCGTCAAAATCGCCACGATGGTGAAGGCCGGATTCTTCTTCAACATGCGCAGCGCGTATTTCAAGTCCTGCAGGAACGTTTGCATCGTCGGTCCTCCGGATTGGCTAATGAAATGAAAGTGGTCCGGTAGTCTAACACCGCCGCAACGGAAATCTTGACAACGAACATCTACTTGAGGCCACACTTTGTGACCTTTAAACTTGAGGCAAAGACGGGCTATTCGCAGTATTGACAATTATAACTAACCGGAATAGTGTCCTCGGCGAAAAGCTAGGTCGTCTTCGCGCCACTCAAAGATAACCACCCATCACACTGGAACCTGATTTTGATCGTGTTCCATTCAGGTGCAAAATCCTGATAGTTCCCATTGCAATTGGAGTCCCCGATGTCCTCTCAGATTTACATAGATGATGTCTTTGTCAGTTATCGCCATCTGGACAACGAACTGCTTGATGACAAGGGTAAGGGCTGGATAGACAACTTCCACGAGCGGTTCGAAAGCTTGTTGGGCGAGGCGCTGGGATATGAGCCTGCGATCTGGCGCGACACAAGACTGCAGGGCAACGTCTACTTTCAAGGCGAACTAGCGGATCGAATCAAGCGGACAGCAGTCGTGATCTCCGTTCTCTCACCCGGCTACGTCCAGTCAGATTGGTGTCTGGGCGAACTGCGGGAGTTTTGTCGTCTGGCAAATGAGTCTGGCGGTCTGCTTGTAGGCAACAACTTGCGCATCTTCAAAGTCGTAAAGACCCACGTTGATCTCAAACAACACCCGGCTGAGTTTCAGAAGCAACTGGGTTACGAGTTTTACGAAGTGGACAAGATGACGCAGAGACCGGTGGCGTTTGGGCAGGAGTTGGGTCGAAATCGCGACCAAAGATATTGGAGTAAGCTTGACGACCTCGCGTGGGACGTCAAACAAGTTCTTTCAATCATCAACCCACGCGCCAAAACTCCAGCTCCGGGCTCAGTCTTTTCCCGAGCGCAAGGCACTGTCTATCTCGCGCAAACAACTCGAGACTTGAGCGGAGAACGAGATCAAATCAAACGTGAGTTACAGAATCGTGGTTATGACATTCTTCCCGAAAAAGAGCTTCCTTTCATTTCGCCCAGTTACGAGGAAGCCGTACGCGAGTGTGTTTCCCGCGCAAAGCTCTCTGTGCACCTCATCGGCGGGAGTTACGGTATCGTTCCCGAAGGGGCGGGCAGTCGCTCGATCGTGCGCCTGCAAAATGAAATCGCCGCAGAGCGTAGTCGCGATGATGCGTTCTCAAGATTGTTGTGGATGCCCGTGGGGCTGACCGCGCAGGAGGAAGTTCAGGCCCAGTTTATCGAACACCTGCGTACTGACTCTGCAACCCAACGAGGCGCGGAACTCTTGCAGACCCCCCTGGAAGAACTCAAGAATGTCATCCAACTGCGCCTGACCAGCAACGGGCACTCCCTCAAGGACGAACCCTCCGGAGGGACGCCACCAAAGATCTATCTGATTTTTGACAAACGCGATCTGGAAGGTATTGTTGCTTTAAACGATTATCTCTCCACCGAAAAACACTATCAGGTATTGCTGCCACTCATTGACGACGAAGGCGTTGATGAATCTGAAGGATTCGAAATTCACCAGGACAATCTCTCACAGTGTGATGCGGTATTGATCTACTACGGTAACGCCAATCAACTCTGGTTTGAGTACAAGCGGCGCGACCTGAAAAAGATCGTTGGCCTTAACCGCAAAAATCTGCTGTCGGCGGAAGCCGTCTACCTGGCTTCCCCGAGGACTGCGCACAAACAGTTATTTAATAGCCCGGACACGCTAGTCATAAAAAACTTCGAAGACTTTTCACCTGGAGTTTTAGATTCCTTCGTTGCTCGCGTGCAGACTGCTGCGAAAGGAGCAGACAATGCAAGAAATTGATCACACCGCCAATCCCTTCCCTGGTCTGCGACCTTTTGAATCCAACGAAACTCACCTCTTCTTCGGGCGAGACGGCCAGAGCGAGGAATTACTCCGACGTCTGAAGCGAACGCGTTTTCTTGCGGTCGTGGGTACTTCGGGCAGTGGCAAGTCTTCGCTTGTGCGAGCTGGACTGCTGCCCGCCCTGCAAGGTGGGTTAATGGCGAGTGCGGGTTCCGATTGGCGTGTTGCGATCTTGCGGCCGGGCGGCGACCCCATTGGTAACCTCGCGCGCGTTCTGGCTTCCTCTGCGGTGCTCGGTTCGCGCGCTGAAAAGGATGCGGACATCCAGGCTGTCATGGCCGAAACAACGCTCAGACGCAGCAGTCTCGGCCTTGTCGAGCTTGTTAGTCGTGCTCGTACGAAACTAGACGAGAAAGGGCAGGCGTTATTTCCCGAATATGAAAATCTGTTGGTAGTTGTGGATCAATTCGAGGAGTTGTTTCGTTTCAAGCAACTCATTGAAGAGGAAACCTCGAAAGAGGACGCGGCTGCTTTCGTCAAGCTGTTGCTCGAAGCGGTGGGCCAAAAGGCGGAAAAGATCTACGTCGTGCTGACGATGCGCTCTGACTTCCTCGGCGACTGCTCACAATTCCGGGAATTGCCGGAGGCCATCAATAACGGCCAATACCTGATTCCACGCATGACCCGCGACGAGCGACGTGAAGCCATCAGCGGTCCGGTCGCGGTCGGACAAGGTGCGATTAGTGAGCCGCTCGTCAATCAACTGCTGAACGACGTAGGTGACAATCCCGATCAATTGCCGATTCTCCAGCACGCATTGATGCGCACGTGGGATTACTGGTTAAGCCATCGGCGCAACGGCAACCCGATAGACATTCCAGACTACAACGCTATCGGAGGGATGTCCGAAGCACTCTCGCGACATGCCGACGAAGCCTATTCGGAACTCAGCCAGAGTCAGCAAGCGATTGCCGAGAAAATTTTTAAGGGACTAACCGAAAAAGGGACAGACAACCGGGAGATCCGACGGCCGATGGAAGTCGGGGAGATTTGTGAACTGACCGGTGCCGACGAAGTAGTGGTCATCGCAGTGGTTGAAGTGTTCCGGCGCGAGGGCAGATCGTTTCTGATGCCACCGCCGACTGACGCGCTGACCGGCGCGCTTGTTCCCCTAAACCGCGAGTCGCTGATCGATATTTCGCACGAGAGTCTCATACGCAACTGGAACCGCTTGAAGACCTGGGTCGATGAAGAGGCGCGCTCGGCGCGGATTTACCGTCGTCTGGCTGAGACTGCCGTGCTTCATAAGGAAGGCGGCGCCGGTCTGTGGCGAGACCCTGACCTTGGCTTGGCTTTGACTTGGCGCGAGGAGAGCAATCCGAATCAGGTTTGGTCAAAGCGTTATCATTCTGAGTTTCCATTGGCGATGAGTTTCTTGGACGAAAGCGTTACCGCTCGTGATGCGCAAATCGCCGGCGAAGAAGCGCGCCGCCTCAGAGAGATTAAGCGTACTCGACTCACCGCGTTGATATTCGCGATCCTTTTCTTCTTTTCGCTGGCCATGGGCATTTACGCCTATCGCAAGAAGTCCGAAGTCCAGGTGGCCTTGATAGAGGCGCAAAACCAGCGTGCCGCCGCCTATCAAGCTAAGGAGAAGGCCGACATATTACTAAAGTTCGCAGATGAGCAACGGCAATTTGCCGAAGCTTCCCAGAGAGGGGCTATCCTCGAACAGCAAAAAGCAATGCTGTCGAGACAGATTGCAAACGATCGCGCAATCGAAGCCGACAAGCAACGCCAGCGCGCCGAACAACAAGCAGGCATCGCGAAGGCTGCAGCGATTAAGGCCGACAGAGAGCTGGCAACTAACCAGAATTTCCGGCACGCCACATCTGCCCGACAGCGGGGCAATGACCAAGCCGCCGAAACCTCCTTCCGAGAAGCCTTCAACGGCTTTCGGCAACTTGGGCACTACGACGGCATGGCCGATACCTATGTAGCGCTCGGCGAACTTCTTCTCGAAAATAATCCAGTCGAGGCGTCGTCGGAAAATGAGGAAGACACGAAAAACATGTTTACAAAGCCAAGCCCTCAGCGCGACCAGGCGGTCAAATATCTCGACGAAGCAGCCTCGTTCTATAGTCGCGTTCCAGACCCCAAGGCCGCTGCAGAAACGTTGGTCAAGGCGGGCGAGTCCTTTTCCATCCCGTATCGCCGTCGCCAGGGACCGAACGATGAAGAGAAGCAGGCCGATTTGCCGCGGCAGCGCGACGGCATGCAGAGATTTGAGAAAGCCCTAAAGAACTTCGAGCTGGCGCATGACGATGCAAACATCATCGAGATGCTCAAGAAGATCAGCACATTTTACAGCAACTTCAATAACGCCGCCGACAGTCGTAAGGCGCTCGCCGCATACGAGCAACTGTCGCACACCCCTGCCTCTGGCACTGAACCCCTGATTAAGGCTGCGCAGATCTCCTTCGTCCTAAACGAGCCTGCGCGCGCCGACGAATATCTGGGTAAAGCTGTCAAGCTCCACCGTGACGCCGCTGAAGTTGATAAGGCGGTCGGTACGCTCGTAAGCGCGGGCGAATACCTGGCTAGCGAGCTGAAGGACAAGGAACGCGCCGGGTTGTACTTCGAGCGGGCGCTCGATCTCTGTCACCAGATCTGCGAGAAGAAGAACGAGGCCGACATGCTAATCCGGGTGGGGAAGGAAGTGGATAGCCGCGTGGGGGACCAGCGCGCCGCCGTCGGCTATTTCGAGAAGGCAGCGAAGATTCATCGCGAGCTCGGCGACAAGGATGCTGAAGCGCAGACGCTCACGGAAATTGCCCAGTTGTTCCAGGACCAATGTGAAGCGGGTCTCGAGGCCAAAGCGAAATGCGAAATGGCGATCCAATATCTGAAACGATCGCTCACCATCTATCAGGCAAAGGGCGACCTACAGCAGCAGAGCAAAACCTTTTCCAATATCGCCGGCGTCTATGAGAAGTCGGGCGAAACGCAGTTGTCGCTCGAAAGTCGCCGGGCAGCGCTCGCTCTCGTGCCAGCCTCCGAACCTTCGCAGCGGGTATCTATACTTCGTGAAAACGGCAAGGCACAGGTTGCGGCTGGCCAGAACAGCCAGGCACTCGAAACCTACAACGAGCTACTGGCTCTCCAGGTGACGAAAGGTGATGAACATGAACAGGCGATGGTGCTCAAGGAGATCGGCGACCTTCAATTCGAGAAACTGAAGCAGGCGCAAGAAGCAGTGGCTTCATACCAGCGGTCGCTCCTGCTCTTCGATCGTAACCGAGGCAGCAGTGGAACGACTACCTTCCTTTCCCTGGTCCAATATCACTTGCATCAGGCCTACCTACAGACTCAGCGACAGAAAAAGCAATGAGTCGCGGATGAACGCAGGCAGACACCGATCTGCGTTCATCCGCCTAAAAACCTGAGCTTGAGACAGCCGTCGTAAGAGCGAGGGTATTTTAGAATCGGATGGATTTCTAAATAAGAATGTCTACGCAAACACGTAGGCCATCGCCAATCCGCCGATGTTCACTGCAATGAACAGCAGCGTCTCACACGCGAAGAGCACCACCGCCTTGACCACCGTCAGGACCCACTTCTGCTGATACACGCGGCGCAGCGCGAAAGCCAAATAAACGAAGGCAATCGGATAGAAGAGGTTTAGGACCATCACGGGCAGCTTGAAGCCAATAGCGGCACACACCAGATACAGCAACGCAAAGAAGCTCTTCGAAAAGAAATCAAACGAATAGTAGTACAGCGAAAACACCAGGTGTTCGACGTAGTACTTACGCTGCCTGAAATAGAGCGCAGCCAGGAACGTTCCGGAGATCAGGACACTGAAAACTCTTAGCCCGCTTGCATACTTCTCCGTCTTCTCGTGAAGCTTGTCGGCGAAAGCGTTTACATCCAAGCCTCTACGCTTGGCCATGCTGATGGTCGGCGGCATCTGTGCGATTCGTTGGGCTGACCCACCCCGAACGTCCGCCAGGACTGTCCATGCAAACAGAAAATATAGCGCGCTGAATGTGAGGTAGAGTTTTAATGGTCCAAGGTACTTGCCTCTGCGACCGGCGAGATACTCAACCGCCAGCAACCCGGGCCGCGCGATCATCGCCGCAAGCGTTCGGAAAACCTTACTCGATTCGAGATCGGTAAAGTCGCTAATCGCGCGTCCGATGAATCGCTTTAGCGAGTATTCATCAGTGTCGATCTTCTTTTGGCCGCACTCGTGACAGTGACTTCCAAGCAGCGAGGTGCTGCAATTCGGGCAGGTTTGAATCGGGGGAGCAACCGCATCCACGAGTGTGAAAGGTAGCGTTCATCTCAGACATTTTCAACTAAAAACGCGGATGGACGCTAATCTGCGTTCATCCGCGTTCATCTGTAGCCAACTAACCAACACGCAACGCAATCTTGCCGAGGTGATGTTCTTCGAGCGCCGCCTGTGCCTGAGCCGCTTGCTCGAGTGGAAAGACGCGGTGGACGTGCACTTCGAATGGACCAGCCTGGATCAGTTCATTCAATCGATTAACTGCCTCGCGGCCGCCTTCGCCATCGTACGCGTCGACGCTTACGCCATCGCGTGCTTTAGGTTCCGGCATGACGCCGTTTGGATGCGCAATCCGGCCACCATCTCGAATCGCCGAAAGCGCGCGATTAGTTGCTTCACCACCGGCGGTGACGAGCGCGGTGTCGATGCCATCGGGTGCAAATTCGCGGGCCACATCCAACACTTTGTCGCTGCGACCGTCGACTGCTGCATCCGCACCGAGACGTTTGACAAAGCCAACTCCGTCTTCGCCTGAAGCCACCGCAAACACGCGCGCGCCCAAACGCTTCGCGAGTTGGACCGCAAGGTGCCCGATGCCACCGCTGGCGCCGAAGATCATTACTGACTCGTCTGGTTGAAGGCGGAGCACTCCTTCGAGACCACTTAGTGCGGTAAATCCATCACTCGGTAACACGGCTGCCTGCTCCATACTGAGGCCGCTCGGAATGACCGCAGCGTTTTCTGCTTTGACGACCGCGTACTCGGCATAGAAACCACCTTTCTGGTTTCCGAGTTCCGCGGCGTACACGCGATCGCCTTCCTTAATCTCTTTCACATTCTCGCCCACTGCGGCGACGGTGCCTGCTCCGTCGGTTCCCAACACATAGGGAAACTTGGGTGAAATGCCGAGCACTTCCACGAACCCGCCTTCGCGTTCGAATGGATCCCATGCACCCACGCCGGCGCTCTCGACGTGAATCAGAATCTCGTCTGCACCTGGTTCGGGGATTGGCACAGTTTGTACCTTTAGTGTTTCCGGACCACCAAAGCGATCGAGAGCGATCGCGCGCATCGTTTGTTCCTTTGCTTTTTTCGTCTGCGTCATACGTAAACTCCTTAATTAATACTGGGATCAAGGAGGTTATGCCGCGGCGAGTTCACCACGGTCACAGAAGCGTCGCTTTTTTGTGCGACCATGCTTTCAGCGGGTCTTGTTACAGGCGTGCTACTCCAATCTGTGTAATCTGTGGATAGGAAGGTGAGGGGTTAGCGATAGAACAACGAAACCAACAAAGCAGTTGTCTGTAATGCGATTCCGACGAGCCATAAGTACAACTCGATTCGCACGTCTTTTGCCGCCTTAACAACTTCGGGATGATCGGAAGCATGGCGGTACTTGCGCAGCCATCCAATTGGGCCACTGAGAGTCAAAACCGAGAATAACAAAAGCACTCGCAGGTTAGTCGGATCGAAGAAAAACGAGAACACTGTTATTGCGAGCAAAATGTAAAGAAGATATCGCAACGTGCGGATGAGGTTCGCCGATTTGACCGCGTTGGTGACGAACACCTGAGCCTCTGCGCTTTCTTTCGCATAACGTTGATCTATCGTCGTTTGGCAGAAACGGCACTTGGTGTCGCCGAATAAGAGCGTCTCGTTGCACGACGGGCACAGGATTGTCGCCGTGATCGCTTGAGTCTCGAAGGGTTCTTTAAACATAAGCGCTATTCTCATTAAATGCGAAAGAGCGATATAAGCCAAGGATCCACAGCAGGGCAAGTGGTACCGATCACTTTGGCTCGGAATCAGGTTCCTGCTAAGTTAATTGACTGCTGATGCAAACACTAATCGAAATCGTTATCGGAATGTTTTTGGCAGTCGGTTTTATCCTGATTGTCAGACGAAGCCGTACTTACACAAGAGAGAAGCGATCGCTTGCGATTGGTTTGGTAGTTACGGCGTTGATTTACGTTGGACTTGGACTGTTTAGCAGTTCGCTCGGGTGGATACTGACTGAGCTCGCGGGCGTTCCGATCTACGCAGTTTTCGCGTGGCTGGGTTTAAGAAAATCCGGCTGGTGGCTGGCAGCGGGCTGGGCTCTACATCCACTTTGGGACGCCTGCCTGCACGACTATTCAACCCACTTCGTTCCTCACTGGTATATCGGCGGATGCATTGGGTTTGACTTGCTCGTGGCAGTCTATGTCGGGTTTCGCGAAATCAGGCTTTCCCCCGCGAGTCATTCGCGCCGTCTTCCAGGAATTCAAACGTAGGCTCCCCGACCTGGTCCAACAGGCGATCGTATTTTCTGTTTTCATCCTGAGGAGCATCGAATTCAGGAGCCAAATAGCCTACAGTCCCCTGAAGAGTTCCGCCCTGGCGCACGGATGTCTTAGACGTCGTCGACTCTTCATACTGTTCGAGATGCTCAAGGAGGCGGCGCCTGTCCTCGGGCGTCAATTTTCTGACTTCTTCGATTATTTTATCCAGTCTGGCAGTAGCCATGGCGTCCCCCGTCAGTTTATGTAAATCAATAACCGATCCTCTCCATACTTCTTAAACGCGAACTCATACGGCAGAGGCCTGAAATAGAGCAGCGAGGTCTCGAAGTTCATCAGACTCGCGAAGTCGTACATCTCATGAAGTTTTGCGGTGACCTTGTTCGCCAGGGCAGAGTCGTTTACCGGAACCAAAACCATCAGCTTGAACCTGTCCTCGAACCACGTGGAACTCCCGGCCACGTCCACGCTCTTAATATTAAAGTTCCCCAACTGCTGGACCGCCTTGAACAACGCGTCGTTAGCGAAAGTAAACTTAAAGGGAAAACCGAATTCAGTGATGCTTTCGGCGCCTGTTCGTTTGGCGGTTCCCCTAACATCTTCATATCGAGCGCCCAAGCTTCGATTGATCGGCGCAACTTGCGAGTCAAGAGTCACGACGAGTTTCTTCTCGACCAGTACGTCGAGAAACGATTTGGTCTTCTCGTTCTTTTTCTTTGTTAGCTCAGGATCTGCGGTCAGTTTTAATATTTGTTCTTCGTCCTTTTTCAAATAGACGAGGATGTAGGCCTGATGCTCGGTATGCTCATGTGGCCCACCGTTTTTCTTAAACACGAAATCGACTGTTATCGAAGGACGTCCACTATTGTCGTCAGAGTAGATGGAAATCCTCGGCAGATACGATTCCCAAACTGGCGCATCTCTTTGTCCAAACGCCGGGGATACACAAACGAACACGATCAAAATCGACAGACAGGCGATTCGCATACAACACCTCTTTTCCAACGAGCAGGACTGGTGCAACCTTGATGAGACGATGGTGTAGATCTACCGTCGAATTAACCCCGACATCATGAGCCCGATAAACATGAAGAACAGGCCGAATACAATTAGCTGTAACCGGGGCGACACGCGCTCATCGGATTTCGCATCTTTCTTGCCGAAGTACTTGTGCATGAAGGCAGTGACCTGGTCCATCTTGTCCTGAGGCAGTAAGGCGGTGATGAACGCTGCCGCCCCCGCGGCACAAGCGACGTAACCGTATAGCTGGATCTTATCCATGCGCGTGATTATAACATCGCCCAAACCGTACATTTCACCGGCGCGCATGAGACAGGGTCACACAGGGGCGGGGCC
>DASWUM010000040.1:0-43051 GCA_036401595.1 Pyrinomonadaceae bacterium | reverse complement strand
GAAATCGAGCTGTGCCAAACCAAGGGCGGCCACGGAGGGCCGCCCCTACAGTACGTTCCGAGTGCTTAGAATCAACACCTCTGAAATGCCGGCGACGCGAGCACGAGTGCTGCCATCTCGGCGTGGTAGTTGGCATCGTTACTCGTCCGGTAATCCCGAATCGCCCAAAGCTCCGTTTGCGAGACTTTGCGACCAACGAAATACGACATCAATTGTTCCGGTTGAAACGCGCCACCAATCGCCTGCGCAAGCTGTTCAAGCGGTACGGTCACCGTCGGCAGTTGATTTGCAGCCGCACTAAATGCGAAGTTCCAGCGCCATAACAAAGTGCTCAGCCACGGCGCGGCTCGATCGGGATAGCCATCCGGAGTCGGATATTGAAACGGCCCCTGGCCCATCCGCAGCAGATATTCAACCAAAGGCTGATGCGCGTGCGTGTCTGCAGCCAGCGCACGCAGGCAACTCACGATGAATTGAAACGGACGTTTGAACTTAACGCCGCTGTTCAACTTAAACTCGTCTGACGTAAAAACAACACGCAGCATCGACTCGATGTCGCCGCCGGTTGCCGTGAAAACGTTCGCCACACGCGCCACGAGCGCAGCCGGAGGATCTTCCGAAACGAAGCGACGCACAAGTTTGGTCGCGATATGGTTTGCAGTGGACGGATGGTTGCAAGCAATTTGGACCACTCGATCTACATCCGACGCGCCGCCGCCGGCAGGAATGATCTGTCCCAGCACACGCTTCTCTCCGTCATCATGCAGCGTCGGCTCAAAGTAGACAGTTCCCTTCTGCCAACGCGTGCGCAACCGCCAGCCGGTCAAACTCCGCGCTGCTTCGTAAACATCCGTTTGCGTGTAACCGCCATCGACTCCGAGCGTGTGCAGCTCCAGCAACTCGCGCGCGTAGTTCTCATTCGGCACATCCGCGGGATCTTTTTTCTGATTCTCTTTTCCATCAAGGTACACAAGCATCGCGGGCGAAGTGGCGGAAGCACGAATCAAGTCCTTAAAGTTTCCGAGAGCGTGGGCCCGAATGACGAGACGGTCGTCTGCGGGTTTGAGATAAATGCAGTCGCCTTTCTCGAGGTTGATGTTCAGGTGATCGGTCCAGAAACCAACCATCACCTCGAACAACTGGCGTTTGCTGTAAACCGCGCGCAACAGAGTGTGGCGCGTGATCTCTTCACGCAAGACGGGCTTCTTGTACTCGTAACAAGTTCCCGGATCATGCCAGATCGTCTCGAAACGGCGCGCGCGTAGATCGCAGCAGGTATCGTCGATACTTTCCGGATTTAGTTGTTCCTCAATCCATCTTTCGGAACCCAGCTCGCGTACGCGGTCGAGATCGCCGGGCCACGGACCATAAGCAGCACGTGATAGAAGGTGAAATGAAGGATCGATCTCGTACGAATTTGGAAGAGTCAGATGCTCAGGAATCGATTGGCCCAACTGCTGCGTCAGACTGCTGATCAGACGCTCGCAACCGGTGAACGGCAACGTAGCTCCCGTCAAACCAATTGCCTTCAACAATGCTCGTCGTGTTGAGTTCATGACACGAAGTGAACATCAATCAGTGGCCTGTTGAACGAGCGCTGGTTGAGCTTGAATCCTCAGTCTGGAAAGTAGCGCCACGTTGACCGCGCCGGTGCCGATGATCATCGACGCGGGAAGCACGACAAACCAGCCAAGGATCGGAAGCAGATAGGTCAACTCGAGAGCGATTCCGCCGCGCAGAGTGGCGCGCCAGGGACTGTGTTCGTCAAGTGGTGACGGCAGTCGTCTGCCTATCGCAGTTGCAAGGCCGGAGACGCCCGTGTGCGCCTGAAGCATGTAGAAGCACACGACTGCAACGGCCGCGAACTTGCCGACTGGTCCAAGCGCAAAGAGCGCGCGAGCCAGCACGAGCATCACGAGTGTTAAAGGAATTCCGGCGAGAAAGTAGGGCCAGACGCGTTTTGCGCAACGCGCGGCCGCCGCTTCGACGGCTTGCGGCCAAAGACCACGACACAACAGCCAGAGCCCTGAAAACGCGAGCAGCATTCCCAGGATCACAAAAAAGATCGACATGGTATCTGCCATTAACATGTTGGTTAAAACGATGCGACTGGCAGATAGGTTTCAGAGCCACGGATCAAACTGATTGAGTACGGATTATCCGTTCTAAATCCGTGTTATCCGTGGCTCAGTAATACGTTGTAATCACTCGATATGGACGCGATCGCTCTTGCTGCGCCCAAAAGTCTCGGGGTGATACATCTCTTCGGCCTTTGCAGCCGGAACAACGAACAGGCCGGGTGTGGTCGCACGCGCGACGTAACTGTAGTTGTAAACGCCACCCCACAACAGCGTGGTGAAAGCCTCGGATCGCTCGTTGCGCAAGTTCTGATGGTCGAACCAAACTCGACGCCATAACCACCAGCTCGCGCCCTGATCGACAGTATCTTTCTTATCCTCCGCAACAGGCTCAGTCGTCGCTAACTCCGGATTCAACGATTCAAAGCCAGCCGGTAAGTAATCGACGAGGGCCACGTGATAGCGGCGCGTTGGAGCCACCATCGTCATCCGCACTCGTACCAGCGCACCGGCCTTGATCCGCCACGTGCCATCCGCGTCACGCCGCACATCTTCAGGATCGTCAATCGCCTCATAAGCGCGCTCGACAGCAAAACCATAATCAGCACTATTGACGTTGAGACTCAGCGGGACATAACTCATCGCCAATCGATAATAGAGCCGACCCTCACCGGCTTTACTGATCACCAGATCCTGTTGCGCATCGCCGTCAGCCAGATAACGCATCGGCACATTCACTCTCTGACGATCTACCGACCTTCCCTTGAACGACTGTTCACCCGCATAAGCGTTGCCCAGCCACACGCGCGCGACAAAGTCAGGCGTGACTTTTTCGTAAGTCTTGAAGTAACGATCGAGCGCGAGAAGTACAAAGACGTTTTCCTGCGTACTCGACCAGCGTCCCTGAGTGCGATGGGCCAGCAATCCGCGTACGATCTTCGGAATGAGATCGTTCGCCGGCTGGTCCGCGATGAGCGCTTCGAGAACGACTGCATCGGCACGGCGATCTGAATTCAACAACAGATGATCGTTGTCGTGGTACGAAGAAACGAAGTGTGCCGTGCCTGCGGTTTCGGTCACTCGATTCCTGAGGTTGTTACGAAGCGCTTCGACTTCGATACGCGAGTCGTCATCGCCGGTCAACACTGCAAGCAACCAACCGAGCGACTCCAAAGAAAGATTCTCCAGCCGCACGTTAGACATGAACTTGCGCGTCTCTTTGAGATCGCGGTCGCCCATCTGTGTACGAACGTAGAGTGCATAAGCGATCAAGCCTCGTTTGGCTTCAAGACCGTAATCAGACGGAATCCGGAATTCAATGTTTCGCAGGTAATCCCGTGAGCGTTCATACATCGTCTGCGGAACGGGAAAACCTTTCTCCTTGGCGCGCGCGAGCGCATGAGCAACGTGGATGCTCAAGAATGGCCACGCCTTATCGCCGCGTTCCCAGAAACCAAATCCGCCATCCTCGTTTTGTATTCCCTCAAGACGTTTGAGGTCGCGATTCACAGCGGCCTCGAGTTCGGCCTGCGATGGACCTTTGCTGTCGAATGCATGCAGCACGTCGCGCAACGCCGCTATCGAAAGAATGCGCGAGGCGAGTTGTTCGGAACACTCGTACGGATAGTTTTGCAGATAGAGAAATGCGTCGGTGAGTTGTTGTAACTGAGTTGACGACGCTTCGATTTCGAGGCCGCCGAATTCTTTGAAGACTGCGGCTGGTGCTTTTACCGGTTGGCTGATCGCCCCTTGATCGATTTCTCCGTAGGTGGCAAAGCTCTCGGTTGTTGCAGGAGTCCAAACCGGCAAAGAGACTTCGGCCGCATCGGTCCAACGTCCGGAGACTGCAGCAACTTGAAACCGCGCAGTTCCTGCGTTTGCGGTTGAGACGGGAATGCGAACCTCTACCCGATCGTTGGCAGGCACTGTCACACGTCTACCTGATACTGCGACCGGCGTCGTCGATCCTGACAACCGGGCGTTGCTGGCACGAAGCGTCAAGTCAACCGCCATCGCTGCCTCAGTTTGATTCTGGACCACAACCGGAAACTCAAACGTGTCTCCGAAGTTCAGAAAACGAGGCGCGGAAGGCCGCACCATCAACGGCACTCGAGCGGTGATGGACGATTCGCCCGAGCCAAACTGTTTGCCGCCGGCTACTGCAACTGCCATCACACGATAGCGCGTAAGATTGTCCGGCAGTTTCACCTTTACTTCTGCGCGGCCGTTTGTGCCGGTTGGAACTGCGGGTACAAAGACTGCGAGCGCATTGAAATCCTGCCGCACACGAATCGGCTCGGAAGCACTTCCTGAGTCCATCGATGGCGGCGCGTTCGGCGGCGGCGGTGGGATGCTAGTTATCATTCCGCGCACCACGTGCGGAACCTCGGCAGGATTAACCCCTCCGCCGCCGCCGCCTGGAGGGCCGCCTCCATCAAGGCTGTCTACGAATGTCGATAGCCACACATTTTCTCGCAGATGCAGGTCGTCAACGCCGGCGCGCCTTTCTGGATAAAACGCTGCGACTGGATCCGCGAGTTTGTATTGAGTGAGCGCCAGCACGGCTTCGTCCACGACGACAACTGCAACCTCACTTCCCGCAACCGGAGCTCCCGCCGCGTCTCTTACTTCCACGCTCACACTCGTTTCACCACCCGGCTCGAGTGCCTTGTCGCGCGGCGTCGCCGCGACTGTGAGACGCCGATCAAACGGCGGTATCGAGAGTTTCAAGCTCCCCCCGGCGTAGGCCGGCTGTTTCGGAAGACGCTTGTTGTTGTTCGAATAATCGCGTTCGGTTTCCCCGACCAGATCAACCTCCACCCACACATTTGGAGTCCAGCCTGCTTCGATCGGAACTCGCAAGGTAGTCGTCGGTTGGTCCATCCGAAATCGTTCCAGCTTCACGAGCCCGGAACGCTGCACGCTCAAGACACCTTCAGCGGGATAAAACGGAGCCTGCACCAGAATCTGAGCCGTATCACCCGGCTTGTATTCCTTGCGATCGGAAATCAGTTTGACTTCTCCCTCTTCCATGTCTGGCCCCAAAACTGACTTTGACCCTGAGACCCAGAACTCGACCTCACTCTCATTCCGGCGTTTGCGATCGTCGTAAATGGTTGCTTTAACGCGATACTCGCCACCCTCTTTCGGACGGAACGTGCACGATGCGACGTTTGTGGACGAGCGGATCTCACACTCCTGCGGATCGTTTTCAACTTCGACCCAGTCATCTTTTTCGTAGCGCCAGCTCAAACGCGTGGCGACCATTTTTATCGCGCGTCCTGCAACCAGGTTCCCGTCCAGATCGGTAACGATTCCCTCAACCGTCAGCGATTGATTCGGCTCAAGGAACTCTTTGTCGCTCTTCAAACCAACGTAGAGATCTGCAGGGTGAACGAGGAGAGTTGTGCTGGAGCGCCATGTTTGGCGGTTGACATCTGAAACACTGGCGGATGCATCGACGGTGTAAGGACGCGCGGGATTCACCCGATCGAAATCAATATGAAGGCGATGCTTCCCACCTGCGTCAGTTACACCGTTGAAAGTTTCCGAGGAGTATCCTCCATAACTGCGCGAGCGCCACCACGATTCCCAGCGACCAAAGTTGTAATTGCTTCGATTTGGCGGTGTGAATTGAGCCTGCGTGGCGGTGACGTGCCAGTTAACCGGCGCGTTTGGCAGACCACCGCCGGCGTAATAAGCCGCGTTCACTGAAATATCTGCGCCGGCGCCGACGAAGAATGGCCCATCACTTTCAACCTTCGCCTCAACTTCAAATTCCGGCCGGCGAAATTCCTGCACCTGAAAGTAGTGAAGATAGGCGCTGCCTTCGAGTGAACTCACGGCTTGCAACTTCAAGGACGTGTAACCAAGGTTGAAGTTGTCAGGAAGCTTGAATGCGAAATCAAACCCACCCAACGCGTTCACGCTAACGTCGCCGGTCTTTACATGGTTACCGCGCGAATCGTTCAGGACATACGACACTTTTGTTGCGGCGCCATTCAAGGCGCCAGTGTCACCCGCCTTTCCGCCGTCAATTCTTCGCAGCCAACCCTTGAGGTGCACCTCTTCACCCGGCTGATACATCTTGCGATCGTCAAAAACAAACCAACTCAGGGAGTCGGTGGCTGGCCGTCGTGCCCACCCTTCGGAATCATCGCTCCAGTACGATGTGTTATCAGGCAGGATCGCGACGTCATCACCACGACGTGCGATCATGAAACTCGGCCCAGTGGCGTTAGAAGATTTCAGAGCAACGCGCGCGAACCCGTCGGCGCCGGACCTTGCTTCCGCCTCGTTGGGCCAAAGCGTCACTTCGACATTGCTCAACGGAGTACCGTCCTTGAGTGATGTAACCCAGCCGACGAGGTCAGTGTGGTCTACGAATGCATCCAGTCCGATACCGGTGACCTGGATCCATGATTCGCTGATTTCCGGTTCGTCATCTTTGTTAGCAGGAGTTCCGTCGGAAGGCTCGATGACGAGGATCAGTTGACCGCGACCGTTCGTAAGAGCCGGACTCAAATCGATTGTGGTGTCGACAATGTCGTTCGGCGCTTTCCGTATGGGAATCGTTTTAGAAACGACGAGGCGCCCGGGCGGAGTCGTGCTTTTTTCCGAGGCTTCGCGCGCCTTTTGATATGCCATCCATTTAGGCCAGTCGTACGGTGTCACTGAGTAAATGCGAACGTTGAACCGGATGTAGTTGACTGTGAACACCGAACAACGTGTTGGCGCGGCGGGGTCCATAACCACGAATTCATCAGGACCAATGTATTTTTTCGCGCTTGGCCCAACCCTGAAAGTGAGAGTCGCGGTTCGACCCAATGCCTGGTTGAATTTGTCCTTGATCGATTTGTCGAGAGTTACGCGATAAGTGGTATTTCCTCTCTTCACGCCTTCAATTAGCAAACTGGAACCGTAGATAGATGTTTCCATCTCAGGTAGTTCCGGTTCGACTTTGATCTTGGTTTTGTCGAAGTCGCCAGGGAGATCGTTGTTGAATTCAATCTCAAATGAATCGGGCGGATCGCAGCTACTGCTTGCGTTACAGCCGTGCGTAGTAACTTTCAGCGGGCCGAATGTGCTGAATGTAAACTCATGCGACTTTTGGGTAAGATTTGGGCCTTCTGCTGAAGGTGTACCGGAAACGATTGAGACTTTGATTTGAGAGGCTGCGGGAAGAGCGAGATCAGATTTACCAGTCTTTGGATCGATCGCGCGAAATGCCAGCCACCGGCCGTTTGCTGCCTCACGCAGAGCGGACGTTTTTTCTTTGTCGCGAGCCATTGCCTGTTGCACTTCGTCGGCAGTTGCCAAGCGCGTTGAGAGAACACGACTGCCGCTGGTAACTCGGATCGCACGCAAGGCGGCGGCGGGATCGATACGCTGATCGAATTCGACAAACATCAAGGCATCGCGCGGCTGCGGGTTATTAGCGGCTGGAAACGTCGTCTTCACGCTCGGTGCAGGAGTAGTAAAGCTCCAGATTTTTTCGGCGCCGAGCTGGCTGCCATTTGCGGCGCGAGTCCCCGCGGGCACAGTCACGATGTACGTCGTCGCCATCGGAAATCTTTCAACGGGATCAAAGATGAGTGTCCTTGTTCCCAGCCAACGCCATTTGCCGGGCGGTTGCGGGTTGAGTTTTACGGGGACGTTCGTTGCGGCATCTTCCTGCGAAGTCAGTGCGACCATTGGTCTGGAGAACGAAATGCTCAACTCAGGCGCCATCGGCACTGCGCCTTCGGGTGAATAGCGCACCACTTCGAGAGGACCAGACGTCACTGGCTCGCTAGCAGCGGTCGTCGCAGCGGGAAAAGGATTCTCGATCGTGTTGCCGGTGCGTGGGGGCGGGAGCGTGCGATCACGCATCGCAAACTCCTGAACGCTGCCTGACTCGACCTTAATCGGCGGCAGACGTTGCAGCACGCTCGCGATCTCACTCTGCGACAGTTCACTTGTCTGCGCCGGTTTTGTCGCGTTGCGTTTCTCGGGTTGAGCGACGCCATGACTCAGTCGGAACTGCAAGCCAAGTTCTTCGTCCGTCGTAACGTTGGCCTTTGCGACCACCCGTAGTGGTCCATGAAATACAGATGCGAACAGGCTAACGATCAGGAGCAACGAAGTCAGGCGTCTGAGAGGAATCATATGTTCTCCTTGAGCCGGAAAAACGGATAAAACAATCTTATCCGATTCCAACAAAAACAATGAGTGCTTTCCTTTTTGTCCTTTATGTGCTTTTTTGTGGCCAGTTCGCTGTGCTACCAACAACTCAATGAGGAGCAACTTATGTCCCTACGCCGCGTAGGTTTTTGTGTGCTCGTAGTCACCTTGTGCCTGATCGCCACCGGTTCTCCGGCAACCACACAGGAACCAAAACCAGATCTCGGTGCGCCGTACTTCAACCCGAAGCTGCCCCTCGACCAGCGCGTCAACGATCTGATCTCGCGCATGACGCTCGAAGAGAAAGTCTCGCAGATGATGAACGCTGCGCCCGCAATTCCGCGGCTCGGCATTCCTCAGTACGACTGGTGGAACGAAGCTTTGCACGGCGTCGCGTTTTCAGGCGTTGCCACTGTCTTTCCGCAGGCGATCGGACTCGGCGCAACCTTCGATCCGCCACTCGTCAATCGCATCGGCAACGTGATCTCCGACGAGGCGCGGGCCAAGTATCACGAAGCGCAACGGCGTAGCAACTACAATCGGTTTTACGGTCTCACCTTTTGGTCGCCAAACATCAACATCTTTCGCGATCCACGCTGGGGTCGCGGACAGGAAACTTACGGCGAAGATCCGTACCTCACCAGCCGTCTCGGTGTCGCCTTCGTTAAAGGACTCCAGGGCGACGATCCGAAGTATCTGAAAGTTGTTTCAACTCCAAAGCACTACGCCGTTCATTCCGGTCCGGAACCCGAGCGTCATCGATTTGATGCAGCAGCGACAGAACGCGATCTGCTCGAGACATACCTGCCGGCTTTTCGCGCGACGGTGATGGAGGCTCACGCTGCGTCCGTGATGTGCGCCTATAACCGCACGAATGGCGAGCCGTGTTGCGCAAACACGCGACTGCTCGGCGACTTGTTACGCAAAGAGTGGGGCTTCGATGGCTACGTTGTGTCTGATTGCGGCGCGATCGACGACATCTACAAACGTCACAATTTCTCGAAGACTGCCGAAGAAGCGTCGGCGATCGCTGTGAAAAGAGGAACTGATCTGGAGTGTGGCGACAGTTACAAATCGCTCGTGAGCGCGGTGAAGCAGGGCTTGATTTCAGAAGCCGAGATCGATCTCGCCGTGAAACGATTGTTTGAGGCGCGCTTTCGGCTCGGAATGTTCGATCCGCCGGAGCTTGTGCCTTACGCGAAGATTCCGTTTTCGACAAACGATTCAACCGCACACCGTCAGCTCGCGCTTCAGGCTGCGCGTGAATCGATCGTGCTCTTGAAGAACGACAACAACGTGTTGCCGCTTCGTAAAGATCTGAAGTCGATCGCCGTCATTGGTCCAAATGCTGATGACGTGCCGGTGTTACTCGGTAACTACAACGGTCAGCCGTCGCGCGCCACCACGCCATTGGCCGGCATTCGCAACCTCGTCTCGTCGAAGACAAAAGTGCTGCATGCTGTTGGCGCCGCGCTGACGGAAGTTATGGCAGTGCCGGTGCCGGCTTCTGCTTTGAGTGGACCAAACGGCGAAAAAGGTCTGAAAGCTGAGTACTTCTCAAACAAGACGCTCGCGGGTGCGCCAGTTGTAACGCGGATCGAGCGGGAAGTGAATTACGACTGGGGCATGGAGGGTCCGGCGCCGGGTATTCCGGCCGATGATTTTTCTGCTCGCTGGACCGGCAAACTCGTGCCGGCGAAGAGCGGCAAGTATCGCTTCGGCGCAATTGCAGACGATGGCGTGCGCGTGTATCTCGATGGCAAGCTGATCACTGAAGATTGGACCGATCATGCCCCGGCGACGATTACCGGCGAAGTCACACTTGAAGCCGGCAAGAGCTACGACATCAAGATGGAATATTACGAGAGCAAGATCGGCGCAGTGGCGCGGCTCGTGTGGCAACCTCCTCTTGTCGATCCTAAATCGCCTTACGAAGAGGCAGTCGCGGTCGCGAAACAAGCCGAGACTGTCGTGCTGGTTCTCGGACTCTCGTCACGTCTCGAGGGTGAGGAGATGAATGTACGCGAGCCCGGGTTCCTCGGCGGAGATCGCGTGGACATCAAATTACCGGCGCGGCAGCAGGGCTTGCTTGAAGCAGTCGTCGCCACTGGTAAACCAATTGTAGTCGTTTTGCTGTCGGGAAGCGCGCTGGCCGTTAACTGGGCCAACGAGCACGTCCCCGCGATCGTGCAGGCGTGGTATCCGGGAGAAGAAGGCGGCGCCGCGATTGCCGAAACGCTCTTCGGCGATTACAACCCGGCCGGACGGCTGCCGGTTACGTTCTACAAATCGGTGGATCAGTTGCCGCCGTTTGAAAATTACTTCATGGACGGACGCACTTACCGTTTCTTCAAAGGCGAACCACTCTATCCGTTCGGCCACGGCTTGAGCTACACGAGATTCAAGTATTCGGCTCTCAACGTCTCATCACCGAGTATTTCTGCGACAGATAAAGTGACGGTGAGCGCGACGGTTGAGAACGCAGGCACTCGTGAAGGCGACGAGGTGGTCCAACTCTACTTGACTGATCTGGAAGCTTCGGTGCGAGTGCCGATTCGATCTCTCGCAGGCGTCGAGCGAGTACATCTGAAGCCAGGCGAACGCCGCGTTATCACGTTCACCATTGATCCACGCCAGCTTACTGTGATCACCAACGACGGTCGTGCAGTAGTCGAGCCCGGCGAATTCAAGGTAACGATTGGCGGCAAACAACCGGGATTCACCGGCACTGCCGACGCTACAACCACAAGCTTCGTCGAAGGACGTTTCTCGGTTAGGTGATAGCACCGGTTGAACTGCCAGACCTCACCGTGTGATGTGGAAAACCACGGCCGTAGCGTGTGGTAGCGACTGCTTACCGCGCTGACTGCACGAGTTATTCATCAAGGTGCCTGGAAATCCCAGTGCACCACGATGAAAACAACCGAACTTCAAGAACCACACCACATCAATCCAACGGCCCGCATTGCGGCCGCTCTCTTGTTTCGCAGTAAAGCCACGGTGCTGCAAATGAGAAGAACTGCCCGCGAGTTCTCAATTAATGAAGCTAAACAAGCACCGTTCGGAGATCGGCTGATTGGTCATCCCATTATCGCCGAGTCGCGAACGCCATTACGAACGAACGACGACGACCAGGAGACGCTTTTCGTTTCGGGAAAAATCCAGAATCTGCGAGTAGCCATTCGGCGACTAAACGGCGTGGAACTGCGAGCCGGAGACGTATTCAGTTTTTGGAAACAACTAGGTCGCACTAGTCGTCGCAAAGGCTACGTGCCGGGCCGTGAACTTCGTGAGGGTTGTCTGATCCTGACTATCGGCGGTGGTCTGTGCCAACTGTCTAACGCACTCTTCGATGCAGCGCTGCAAGCCGATCTTCAAATAGTCGAACGACACGCGCATAGCCGAGTCGTCCCGGGTTCGCTGGCTGAAATCGGACGCGACGCAACCGTGTTCTGGAACTACGTCGATTTACGATTCAAGTCTACTCACGCGTTTCGTATCGAAGCGGAATTGACCTCTGACGAGCTGATCGTCCGGTTCAGAAGCGAAGTCGGCGCTCGCTCGAGCTTGCGGAGCTCGGCCACGTCAGCAGTGCAACACGACAACCTAAACAACTGTTTCACCTGCGAAGCACACGGTTGTTTTCGTCACATCGGATCGTCTGCGAGTCGCAGTTATGCGGGACGCACCGCATACCTGGTTGATGAATATTGGCCCGAGTTTGACCGCTACATGGCTGCGACGAAGCAGGCAGCGGACCTCCTCTGCATTCCGGTGGACGGCAAGCGATTTGGCAAAGTGAACTATCGCTGGACCACCGAGGGATTCGAAACCGTCAAACAGAACAGTCTGTTCGTATTGCGACGATCCATCGAGAGCAGACGACTCGCTTCACACGGAGCGATCAGACAGCGAGCCCTGTTGACCGCCAACGAGAACCTCGCGCAACGATACGCTGCGCAGTTGGATTACGACGTCACTCACATCACCACGATGCAACAGTTTCTTCCCTACCTTTGGCGTGACGGACATCTGGGTGGTCGAACTTTCGATGTCTTGATGACCTCACTTCCGCTCGCGATCCTGCAAAGTCGATTAGACAAAGCTGCCGCGATGCATCCCGAGAGTCCAACGCTCCACGACTTCCGCGCCGCTCGCGGATTAATCGAAATGGAGACCGAAGCACTGCGCCACGCCCGCAAAATCATCACTCCACATTCCGAGATTGCGGCTCACTATCCACACAAGACTGTATTGCTCGATTGGTGCATACCGAAGCAACACGCCAAGCGAGCGTCATCTGCTGGTCCCATCGCCAACCTCGTCTTCCCGGCCACAACTGTCGGCAGAAAAGGAGCCTATGAGTTGCGAGCTGCTCTTCGAAATTTGGACGTACAAATAACTGTCTGTGGTCCAATTCTCGAAGACACTAATTTTTGGAACGGCTTTCGGGTGAAGCGAACCACTCCTGGCGTCGATTGGCTTATCGATGCAACGGCGGTGGTACTACCGGCAGTTGTGGAGCATCAACCGCGCAGACTTCTCGAAGCCGTTGCGCGTGGCGTGCCCGTAATCGCTTCGAAAGAATGCGGCCTCGGACGCCTGAAGGGTGTTGTTGAAATAGATTGCGGCGACATCGAATCACTGCGTTGTGAGATCGAAAGAGTCTTGCTCAGGAATGTTCAGGTTGAGCCAGCAAGACTCGCAAAGTGATGTATCCGAGCGTCAGGATACCGCCAAAGATCAGTGTCACTGAGACTGCTTGTGTATGGGCCATCGGATGCGTGGCAGCGCCCACTATTCCAAACACACGCGCCGGATCGATCAGGACGTCCCAACTGTTCCAACGCAGGAACCGGCCGAGATAGATCGCAAATCCACTCAGCACCAGTGACACCATGGCGAAGATCCAGCTCCACGCAGGACCAAAGCTGCGCGCCACTATCGTTTGCACATCGATGAGTGACAGGTATCCCAGAAGCAAACCTGTTCCGGAACACGAAAGCAAGAGGGCGAGATCGTACCAGGCAGGAGCGTGAGACGCGCGAGTTAGGTGCAGTATGTCCGTGAGGATGTAAGGCGCGTTCGGCAGAAAGAGTAGCCACAAACTGAAGAATGCGAGCCGTATGATCCAATGCAGTCGCCGTTGAACTGCGATCCGTAGAGCCGTGCTAAAAAACAGTGGTATCCCAGCGAGTAAAAGATTGTCGAGCAGAAAAATGTAGTAACTCGAGCCTGTTCGATCGATGCGCACGGCGACCATGCAGGCGCACCAGAACACCAGTAGCGATACCACGATCAATCTTTTAATGTCGGTAGGGTTCAAGAGTTCGCGCATAACCATCTCCTGAGATGACAAGAAGCCTTTCATTTCGACAACAGCATCGCTGAAAGCACGGTTGGAACGATCTGCATCGGCACGTTGTCCCAACCTCGCGGTGAAAACGCCTCAACCAGAGTGCACACAATTGCGATTGCGGGAAGCACGATGAGTGATTGGGAATTGAAGTGAAGTTGCGGTGTGATTGCCACTCCGATCGAGAGAGCAATCAGAGAAACAGCAAGTACCGCGAATGAACCTTCGAACGTTTTGGAGACGCCATTAGAAACAGAGTAACGATGCTTGCCCCACCGCACTCCGGCCGGCTCGCCGGCAGCATCGCCGAGGCCACCTACCAGATATCCCATCACCGCGAGTGGACCAAAGATCAGGTTGCTGGCCATGCCTCCGATCAGCGTGGCGAAGTAAGAGACGACGATGTAGTAAGTCCGATGCGGGCGATCCTGTTCGCGCGCGAGCGCCTCGAACAACCGATCACCCGGACCACGCAGGATGGCTAGCGCGACGACGAGCGACACCATCAAGCCAAACACGCATACGGCCCAAAACCCGCCCAGAAACTGAACAAACACGGCTGAAGTGAAGATCAGCACGTGGAACAGCTTGCGCGTGTAGCCGCTGCGTAGTCGAAGTCTCGTCTTCAAACGAGCCACAAAGCTGAGACACGAATAGGACCAAACGAGCGCTACCAACGCTCCGAGTACCATCGAACTCAGCCCCGCCAACCTCATGAGACGATAAATACCACATTCTACTTTGCGATGCCAAGTACTTTTTGTCGAGACGGTAGGGCGGTTCAGCTTGAAAACGTCGAAGGCGTTCGCTAACCCCAGCCCAGGGTTCGAGCGTAGCGAGTACCCTGGGAAAGCAAATAAAGGAAATAATAACCCTGAAAGGGTTTATCTCGAGGCGAACCCTTACAGGGTTGAAGAGACTGCTTGACCATTACCCAGGGTTGTCGCGTTTCGCTCCAACCCTGGGCTGGGGTTGGCGAACGCCTTCGGCGTTATGACTTAGGCTCAGAGTCGCGGATCGACCGGCTCGCTCTCGAGCGCCAACACACCAAAGACACATTCATGCACACGCCGCAGAGGCTCGCGCTGAACAAATCGCTCCAGTCCTTCCAATCCCAAAGCAAACTCTCGCAGTGCCAGTGAACGCTTAGCCGACAATCCTCGTTGACGGAGACGTTCGAGATTTTCGGGAGCGGTATATTCTGGCCCGTAGATTATCCGCAGGTACTCGGGTCCACGGCACTTCACGGCCGGCTGAACCAAACCACGCTGCCCTCGCGCGACGAAGTCTAGTGGCTTCACCACCATACCTTCGCCACCACGGCCAGTTAGTTCTTCCCACCAGCGAATGCCTGCTTCCTCGCTTGCCGGATCGGTAACGTCAATAACGATATGTGCTGTCGCCAGCAGCAACGCTTCGTCGACGTCACAAAGTTTCCTGAGTGTTGCCATGTGCCAGATGTGATCTTTGTCCACATGGACCTTTCCTTCGGTCGCGAGCAAATGAAACGGCGCCAGCTTCAAATCGACGAGCGAGTGAACGGGCCAACAATATCGGCGATATGCATCTGTGTACTTTTCCGCCGCTCGCTCGCGCGCTCGATACCGCTCCAGAAGCGGACCAACATCGCTCACTGAGATCGCTGCTTGCTCAAGAGCAGCGACGGCGTCTGGAAGTGAGGCGCGCGCGGCTGCGCCAACGGCGGCGTACTGTTGTCGCAGGAGCTCCTGCGCTTTCGCTGACCAGGGCATCAACTCGCAGTCGAGACAGAGCCAGTCAGTCTCAAACTCATCCCAAAAACCTGCGCCCGAGATTCCAGTTTGGACTCTTCGGATGAACTCAGTTTCCAATTGCCGATCTTCGAAGAAGCGTCGACCGGTGCGGGTGAAGCAGATACCTGGCCCCTCACCAACAACGCCGAATCGTTGTCGCGCCGCATCTTCATCGCGGCACACCACTACGACCGCCCGCGAGCCCATGTGCTTCTCTTCACAGACGACTTTGGCAATTCCCTGATGCCGGTAGTAAGAAAAGGCTTCAGCCGGATGCTCGAGTAAGTCGGGCGACTGGCTCGTCTCAGACGGAGACATTGTCGGAGGTAGATAGATCAACCACTTCGGATTCGAGGCAAAGCGACTCATGACCTCCAACGCGGCAATACTATTTTCTTCTCGAATCGTAACGGTGCGGTGCAAACGCGTTGAGATAATTCGCTTCCCGATAACGTCTTCGATGTCGAGCACGTCGTCGTATTTTTGTTGAGCAGTCAGGGAAGGTGCTTGTTCCTCCTCGGAAAGAAAAGGCTTGGCTGGCTCATAGTAGGTTTGCAACGCCGAGACTGAGACCAACTCCTTCTCGGGATAACGAAGCGCAGTCAGCTTCCCGCCAAAGACGCAACCCGTATCGATGCAGATGGTGCGATTCAGCCATTCAGGTTCCGGCACGGGGGTGTGTCCATAGACGACCATTGCTTTGCCGCGATATTCTGCGGCCCAGTTGTAGCGCACGGGCAGACCAAACTCATCGGTTTCGCCGGTTGTCTCTCCGAACAGCGCAAAGTCGCGCACCTTTCCGGAGCCACGCCCCTGCAACTCCTCTTTCAATCCAGCATGGGCCACCACGAGCCGTCCGTCATCAAGCACGTAATGACTGACCAGCTTATCGACAAAAGCGGCGACCTCTTGCCGCAACCCCACTGGTTCCTGATCGAGTTGTTGCAGGGATTCTGCGAGCCCGTGTGTAATGCGCACGTCTCTGCCGTTCAGCTTGCGCATCAGTTTGATGTCATGATTACCAGGCACACACAATGCCGAGCTGGTTTCGACCATGCTCATCGCCAGTCGCAGCACATCAGGAATTCTCGGTCCGCGGTCCACAAGATCTCCGAGAAAGATCACTTTGCGGCCCTCAGGATGCTTTGCTTCGTAATGGCTTGAGGAGGCGTCGCCATTCACTTCGGTAATCTGATATCCGAGCTTCAACAACAGCGAATGTAGCTCGTCAAAACATCCGTGAATGTCGCCGATGATGTCGAACGGCCCATGCACATGCTTCAGATTATTCCAGAGCGGCTGGCGCTCGATGACCACGTCTTCAATCTCTTCCGGCGTCGAGAATTCGAAGACGTGTCGAAAGCCTTCGCGCTTCAGGTTGCGAATTGATCGGCGCAATTGTTGACTCTGTTGCCGAATTACGTGTGGCCCAAAATTGCGATCGGCGCGGTCACGATTTCGATCCTGGCAAAGTCTCTCCGAGAGATTGAAAACAATCGCCACAGGTATGACGTGATATTCCCGCGCCAAGGCGACGAGGGGCTTGCGCGCCTCTACCTGAACATTGGTCGCATCAACAACGGTGAGTTTTCCGGCCTTGAGCCGATTGGAGGCGATAAAGTGCAAGACCTCAAAAGCAGCATTGGTCGCTGCCTGATCGTTCTCGTCGTCAGAAACCAATCCACGACAAAAATCTGATGACAGGACTTCCGTTGATTTGAAATGCTTTCGCGAAAACGTAGACTTCCCCGAGCCCGACGGACCGACGAGTACCACCAGTGCCAACTCTGGAATTGTTACAGTCTTACTCAAGTAAACCTTCCTCTAACTCCGGATCAAATTGAAGACGGCCATCTGCGTTGGTGCGCCGACCGTTGCGTCTTCCGGCCCGACTGGTAAAAACCTCACGTCATACCCGTGCTGCCTTGCGATTCCTTCCGACCAGTCTCTGAACTGCTCACGCGTCCATTCAAAACGATGGTCCTTGTGACGCATTTTTCCCGCGGGCAGAGTTTCGAAACGCGTGTTGTATTCGACGTTGGGCGTAGTCAGAACCACGGCTGCGGGCTTCGCAAACTCGAACAACACTCGTTCGAATGCACTCAGACGCGGCGGATCCAAATGCTCGATGACTTCAACTGCTGTCGCGGCGTCGTAACCTTCAAGCCGTTTGTCTCGGTACATCAGCGAACCTTGCATGAGTTTCAATCGCTCTCGCTGACGATCCGGCATACGTTCCAAGCGCAATCGGTCCTGGGCGATCTGAAGAGCGCGGTACGAGACGTCGAGTCCGACTATCTCATCGATGCTTCGATCCTGAAGCAACGCGCGAAGCAATTTGCCTTCACCGCAACCGAGATCGACCACGCGCTTGGCGCCACAACTCTTGAGCGCCGCAATAACCGCGTTGATTCGTTGCTCATTCAAGTTCAGGGGTCTTTCGATCGCCTCTTCCTCAGTGTTATGAACTTTCTGAGCTACGTCAGGATCGGGCGACTCTTCATCGACGAGCCGGGCCAGTGCCTCGCGAGCGAGGTCACGTCTGTGTTTGAGATAGCGATTCGTGATTTGTTCCTTTTCCGGATGCGCAGAAAGCCAACCGCTTCCATGACGCAGCAGCTTCTCAACCTCATCGTCGCCCACCCAGTAATGCTTTTCGTTGTCGAGCACCGGAATAAGCACATAAATGTGAGTCAACAAATCCTGCAGTCGAACGTGGCCTCGAAGCTCTACGGTGTAATAAGAGCTTGCTCCCCACTCGGGAAACTTCTCGTCCAGTTCATGACCTTTGGCGACGACTTCATAACCCAATGGCTCAAACAGTCGGCGAAGGAATTCTTCACCACCGCGACATGGAAGAACCGAAATCTTCGCCGCCAACGGCATCGGAATTTCCGTCAGTTCAGGACGGCCTTTACTGCGGCCTGCCAGTGCGCTTCCGAACACTCGAGCGATCGCCACACTGATGAATGAAGACGCGACGTATGGGCGATCGTTGACGTATTGATCGAGTGTGCCACCGTCACCTGATGGGCCGCGTCGATTGCGCACCAGGCCAACCGGATCAACATCCAGAAGCAGAGCCGCAGTGCAACGCTCATTGGTAGCTTCCGGATAGAAGACGTGCGCCTGTCCAAAGGAAAGTGGAAACGACTGCACCTTCGCCGGGTTCTTGTGGAGCAGATATCCCAGGTCTGTCGCTGGAGCGTGAGTGCTGGTAATGGTCAATAACATGTGTGTTTCCGGTAGTGGGTCAGTTTAGATTATGTTTCACGCAAAGACGTAAAGACAGCAAAGAGAAATCTGATTTTCTTTGCGTCTTTCGTAGCGACTTTGCGCCTTTGCGTGAGACATACTTCAAACTGCCCGCTACGGTTGTGAAGCCTCACCAAGAGTCACAACCCGTAGGCCATCATGAACACTTGATAGTAAACTCAAGCCTGCCTCCACGGAGGCGACCAAACTCATTACTCGTAGTGTAATGAAAAGATTCTCCATAGTCTTCACCTGTATTCTCATCAGCATCTCCTGGTGCGTTCAGACAATTGTATTCAGTCAGGCCGCGCCAGCGAACCTCAACGCCGATAACAAGTTCAAGCTCAAGGCAAAGTTAGCAGGACATCACAGTCAGGTCTTCGCGATCGCCTTTAGGTCCAGTAGCGATCTGATCGCAACGGCAGACGAAACCACCACCAGGATATGGACCACTACAGGGCAACTCCTCTTCACTTTGGATGGAGCAGCGCAGATTCGCGAGATCAGGTGACGTTCCCTTCGAACTAGTCAATGGATACGCTGACACTCGAACAGTTTAAGAATCGCTTAGCGCAAACCATTTTCTGGTGTGCCCCCCGCGCTGATATCGCAAGTCCGGCAACCTCACTTCGCACACCCGAACTGCGTCCGCACCTATTGGAGGCAAGTCGTTCGTCGGCCGTCAGGACAGTAGTTCACGCCAGGGAACTATACGGCGGATCAGATATTAGAAACGCAACGATACCAACTGCGCTCGGCGGTGGCCGTCTCCTCGTTTACTTCCCCAATTTCGATTTAGCGTGCGGAACAGCCGAACACGAAACTGCCGGATTTTTTGACGTCCACAATATCCCCGCCTGGGATACATGGGTTGACTACTTGCAGGACGACCAACCCAACGTGGACTCCTTTGACACCGAATACCTTGTTGCGTGGGTCCCACCCGCGTTTGTGAACCTCGCGGATGCGGGAATTAATGTCAATCCGGAACAATGCATAATGTGGCTCGCCGATACATCAGTTGAATTAGCAAACGCCTTGCGAGCAGAGAATCTCCTCACGTAACGGCTCGCCTTTGGTCCAACCGAGACATCAAGACGTCAACCCGTGCCAAAAAATAAATCTGGGTGTGATGAAACCCGGATCGCAGCCACATGCAGATGAAGGGAGACTTAAAATGAGAAGAAAAAAGATCAAATCTATACTTCCAATGCTGGCTGTGACCGCTGCTCTCTCGTGGTTGCCAGCCTTTGCCCAAAACCCACAGGCCGGCCAGAGCGCCGGCGGCGGGAAGACCGAAAGCAAGATCCTTTACCACGCTGGACCAATCATAACGGGAACCCCTGGCGTGTACTTAATATGGTATGGATGCTGGGACGAAACTTGCGGCAATACCAGCAGTGCTACAACTCAAGCAATTTTAACTGACTTTCTTTCGAATGTGGGCGGATCACCATACTTCCAGATTAATGCAATGTATCCGAATGGCAGTGGTCAAGCACCCAGTGGTGCGATTCTCTATGGCGGTTCAGTTGTCGATCGGTATTCGCATGGTATTGAACTGACGGCGTTAGACATTGCGGACATCGTCGAAGATAAAATCACCAGCAATGGACTGCCCCAGGATCCGGGCGGAATCTATGTTGTAGTGGCATCGCAAGACGTGAGTTCTACAGCAACTGGCTTCTGTGTGCCTGCAGCGCTTCCGCATCACGGTACTGGTGAGGCGTTGGGATCGCAGTTCCAATATGCATTCCTCGGAAATCCAAACCGTTGTCCGAGTGTGGCAGCGCCGCAGTTCTTCTCCGGTGCAACTCAGTTACCAACTCCCAACAACGATCTGGCTGCGGATGCAATGGCAACAACGATTGCTCAATTGCTGAGCAGGGTGATCACAAACCCGACAGGCGGTGCGTGGTTTGACAGGTATGGATTGGAGAATGCGGCCAAGTGTGCCGGCCAATTTGGACCAACCTACCAAACCGCTAGCGGCGCGAGGGCCAACCTGAAGCTGGGAGGACGCGATTACCTGATTCAGCAAAACTGGGTCAACGATCGCAAGCAACGTTGCGCTATGAGCTCGAGTTTGTGATGAGTATCTCAAAGCGGAGCAAGGCGACTTTACTGATTCTTAAAATCAGAAGTCGCCTTTGCTTTTTACATACTACAAAGCTTTGGGCCGGAAAGGTGTATCATGCCAGGTAGATCGTCCAACTCTCTTCCCAACGACGGAGGTCGCCAATATGACTATTCATCTTCACGTCAAAGCTCTTTCGCTCGTCTCCGCGCTTCTCCTGGCATCGGCCTTGACGCCGGTTGTGTCGTCAGCGCCGCCACCACCGCCCACCCCACCCATTTTGCTTTCACCTGCCGCCGGTGCCGTGATGGACAACGGCTGCAAAGGTACTCCGAATGGGATTACCTGGGACTTCGACTGGAGCGACAAACCAAGCATAGCTCCTACCACTCTTTATCACCTCAAAGTCTGGAGGAATCCTGCCCTGCCCGTCATTAACAAGACTATCCTTATGACGTCGGAATACCACCACACAAGCGCGCCAAGCGATTACATCATCAATTCTAATCTGACCGGCTGGCGCTGGATGGTGCGCGCAAAGGTGCTCGGTGTGTGGGGACCATGGAGTCCTGTCCGCTCGTTCAAAGTGGAAAAACTGAATACCGACTGTCCGTAGACAACGGCGCCACAAAAAGGCACAAGAAGCACATAAACAGTTTGGCTTTTCCTCTTTGTGCTTTTGTGCCTTTTTGTGTCTAAAAACGATTTGGTGCCCCCGCAGGGATTCGAACCCCGAACCAACAGATTATGAGTCTCGCAACGTATCTTCTGATGCGTCTGGTTGCGTATCGCTGATGCTGGATTTGTTTACGGTTGAGCTTCAACTTTGTTTCTCTGTGCGGCTGAAGCTAACTGAGTTTCGCTAAGTTGGCACACAATTGGCACACCAAAGCATTAGTTGTATTGCGAGGCATTCAACGCTTTGCCGAAGATACGCGCGAGTGTCGGAGACCTTCGAGTTCCTTCTTGAGTGGCGCCCAATATTGCCGATCAGCTTCACGTTCCCTCTGCTCTTCTTCCAGAAGTGCGGCTGCCAATGAAGATTTACTGAACGTTACAGCAAGTTCCAGAAGTGGACGCTTACGAAGCAATTGAGCCGGTATTCGTCCTTGTCTTTGTGCTAATTCAATTAGCAGATCGGGCGTCCGCAGTTCGAGGAACCAGAAACTAATTTGTTCCCGACTGGAATTCTCACGGTTTGAAAAGTAGTTGACTTCGATGAGTCTACGTACCATTGGCCAATCCTTGTCGCGCTGTGTTTTCTTGGCTTGGACCAAGTCGGGCAGCGACATTAATTCTATCCTGCCGTCATCCATAGATAGAGTGGTGCGTCGAGCCCAAAGTTTGGGGAAAGAATCGACGCCGCGCATTTTGGTCATGACATCGATCCTCATACCCAAAGCCTCGGGGTGGTGACTTTGGAAATGCACGGCGTGTCCTCTGCGCAGGTACTTTGCCTCAAATGGTGGTACAGCTATTAGGGTGGCCTGCAAATCTTTCAGCGCGTTTTTGAGTTTGGCGAGATTTTCTGAGTTCGCAAGAATGGCAAGATCCGTATCACGGCTAAACTCGGCTGCGCCGTAGAATACGCATGCCTGGCCGCCCATTAGCAGGGCGCGTACACGGTGCGCTCGAATCGAAGAAAGGACTTTGAGTATCGGGTTGCGTGTCAAGCGAGCCACCAAGGTGGAAGTAAACGGTCCAGAGTTTTTCCGATTCGCGCCAGCGCTCGACTGGTGATAAGCGATACCACGCAGCCCATTCCTCACCGACAAGTTCTTCGGGTTGGATCATTACAACAGTCTACATTGTTAGTCAGTAATCTGCACCCAGATCAACGTTTCACGGGAGATCTGGCTCGCCTAGAGCTAGTGTTTAAGTAAGTCTCGACATCAGCACTCCACAATTCTTGCAAGATCCAGCGCATCACTGGCATTGTTGAATATCAATAATCGCCGACCGACACAGTTAAGAACCACAGTGCACGGATGTGGACTTCGGTCTAAAGTCTAATCTCCGGAACAACGAGATCCGCATGATGCGAAATCAACAGCAGCTGATTTTGGTAAAACAGCTATACGAAGACTCTCTGGCTTTATCTGGCCGAAGCGATGCTCTATCCCTAACGAAGGCTATCGTGCTTCTGGATCTTGCCGTTGAACTCCTGCTCAATAATATTGTTTTGAACCTGGATCCAGATTTTACCGTTAACGAGACAAAGGGAAGCGAAGACATCGCTCGGAAAACCTTATGGGGAAATGCAGCCAGAGCTGCGAGGGCAGCAAATAAGGGTTCCCTTCCGGAGACTCGTGAGATTGCCAACCTGCATGCACTTCGAAATCTGGTCCAACATTCCGGGACGCAACCGAGCCAATCGGAGACAGAGCGATATTTTGCTGCTGTTCAGGTAATGTTTTCAACTGTTTTCGAAAACGTTTACGGACTCAATTTTTCAAGACTTCAAATCTGGGACCTCGTAGCTAACAATGATCTTAGGGAATGGCTTCGCGATAGCGAAGTAGCTTTAAGTAAGGGAAATCCAGAGATCTGTATCGCAGGCTGCAACTATGCGCACGATCTAATCATTGGCGCCATAAGGCACTTTACTAAACTCCGACGGTTTCGCCGTTCCAGCGTCTTTTCATCGACTTCGCTTCCACCAGCTTACCGACCCGGCATGTCGTCTCAAGCTATTAGAGAAATCGAGGGGATGGCAAAGAGACTGGACCGCGAACTAAGAGCCGGCGTAGAAAAGTTCCGCAGCGAGATCATGAACGAGATTGAGTTCCTCGAAGATGAAGTAGTTGCAATTGGTGTTGGACTGCCTCTGATGGACACGAGACGCTTTCAGAAAATCGGAAGCCTTGTATATCAGGCTGTCGCTCTTGATGGGACCATTCACATCCAGCCTCAAATAAATCCTGAAAATTTTGACGAAGCCAGAGATGGTGCAGGCTTTATGCTTAGTTACCTGTCCCGATTGATACGACTACTGGAGGAAGCCTACCCCGGGGTTCTAACGAGTATTCAAATAACGTTGCCCTTGAAGAAGCAGTCGATCTGGCAAGCGATAGAGATCAACGACTCTGACCTCAATTCCTAAATACTAAAAGTTATTTGGTGCCCCCGCAGGGATTCGAACCCCGAACCAACAGATTATGAGTCTGCTGCTCTAACCGTTGAGCTACAGGGGCACAATTTGAGTGACGTCGGATTCTAGCGAATCCACCTGGCCAAAACGAGTGGCGAGTGTAACACGCAGTTATTCGGTAGCTGCAAATCCGCCAACATTCTCAACCGCACCCGAACTCAACCACCTCCGCCACCCACCCTCCGAAACGTTTTCGCGGGAATCTGCATTGCTAGGTGTAAGGCATTTCTCAGCCAACACCAAAACCGGAGGCCCGATATGCAGCAGATTACCCGTTCCATCTACATCGTCAATCAAGGCGAAAACGTAACCGTCGAGATTGAAGCCACCAAAGTCGGAAATTTCGCCGTGTTGTCCATCGACGGCCAGATGAAGAATCCAGTGGCGGGCGTCGTCCCCCTCACTTGGCGCTTCCCGGTCACAGTTGGCCCAGGCTTCGATCATTTCGGCATGGTCAGTTGTCACTTTCCGCCCACGGCCCCCAACGACGCAGTCTTCCAGATATTCGTTAGCGGAAGCGGTGGCGGTGCGCGATTTACGGGCTCTGACATTAAGAAAATCGATCCCAGCAAGAGCCGCAGCCTAGAGTTTCGTTGTGTGTAACTCCCCAAAGCTTCGTTCGGTCCAGACTGCAAAGAGGTTAATCATGTTCACTAGAATCCCCTCGATTGTAACGGCCCGCCTGACGGGTATCGGTGCATCCAAACGCTTCAGAACAGGCTTGATACTGTTGCTAACGACGAGCCTATTGAGCTCCATGCCGCTCAACATCAACGCGCAACAAGATCCAGTCAAAGAACTCAAAGAACAGATCGCGTTGCTGACGGAAATTCAAAAACGCCCGGGCACCACGAGTGAAGTCAAACAAATCAATGCTCGAGCATTGCGGGAACGACAGCGACAGTTGGTCGCAGCATTGCAGGGAAAAATTCAGGCTCTGCGCGAGTATCGCGAGGCCGCCGGCAAGGCTCTCAACCCTGACGACAACCAACTCATCGACAAGTCAATTCGAGATCTCGAGTCTGAGTTAAAAACAGTAAATGGAACTGAAACATCAATTCCGGTGACTGCTGCGACGATGTCGCTGGAGGGGGCCGGTGGATCACAACCTGCAACACCTGCAAACATCTCCACCACAACGGCGCCGGCACGAACCACTGCCGCCGCGCCACCGGCACCGCAGTTGACCCAGGCAGACTGTTACCCGAATGCACCGCCGGCGCTGATTGAGACGGTTAACGCCGCTGCGTTCCAAATCGTCGATCGCAACGACCCAACTGAAGTTACTTCTCAGTTCTTTCCAATTCTGTTCTTTGCTACTGCGCACGCGGTCTCAGTTGATGCCGTCGACGCGGACGCACAACGTCGCGACATGATTAACAGAATCGACCTCGCGCGTCTGAAACAGGAAACACAGCGAACCGACAAGCAGGTGGGCGCGTCGGCAACCGCAGAAGGATCGACCACTGCTGCCGAGAAGCCCGGCTTTGCAGAGTTGCTGGGATTCGCCGTCGAACACGGCGCAATTCAACAGGAAGTGAATGGCACCACGCTGACGCTAAGCTCGTCGCCCTACATGATTGTGGCGGCAGCGTCAGGAGATAACTCGACGACTTACAGTAAATATGGGTATCTCTCGCGACTTGGCGTATCAGCAAATTTCAAGATCGACAACAACGACAATGTATTGGCGAATGCACGTCGCAATCAACTTTCAGAATGGTCGCTACGCGCGCGTATCACTGGGGATCAATCCGATCGCTCACGGTCGGCGGAGGCTATCTGGCAGAAGGTGAGCGGACGGTTCGCCGCACCCGATCTGGTATTGACTAAGGAGTTGAGCGATCAATTTCAACGCGATGGGGCACTCGCAGCCCAACGAAGAGAGATAGAAGATCGTTTTCTCACTGCGACATTCACTGTGCCGGTGAACGACCTCCTGAAGCGTCCTGATAGCGAACTCAGTCGCGATCAGAAGATGAATCAGATCGCAAAAATGATCTTATGTCAGGTGAAGACAGACATCTTCGATCAAGTGAGGTCAGGCACGTTCAGAGTTGACGAAACCACAAGAAAGAGACTTATCAATGAGACCATTCCTGCCTACAAGGCAGCACTCGACGCCAAAGAGGCGGCAATCAAGGAATTCGAAGATGGACTCAAGGCGTTGAGTTACAAACCGGTGCTCACCTTCGCGTATAACAACAAGCGAGATCCAACTGCCTCTGATTATTCGGTGCTGAGATTGTTGTTTCAGAAGAAGATGATGGAATCGAAGGACGACACAAAATTGGAGGATACTGAGGGTCTAAGCATCATTGCCAACGCCGGGGTTTCTCTCTATCACAAACCCAACGCTGCCTTAAACCAAAAGAGCCTCAGAGATTTTTCCGCGGCGCTTTCATTCGAAGGAACCGCAGGTCGCAGTCCTTTTCGCTCGGAAGCAGATGATCAGAGCCGCATCACATTTGCGTTCTCCGGTCGCTATCAACGGCTATTCGAAAATCGCGGTCGGCCGAATGTGAAAGCAGACATCGGCGTGGCTCAGTTCAAGCTTGAAGTCCCCATAATGGCCGGCATCTCGCTTCCCTTTTCCGTGACCTATGCTAACGCCACTGAACTCATCAAGGAAGATCATGTACGCGCTAACTTTGGTTTCACGTTCGACACTGACAAATTGCTTCAGATCCTGAAGCTCAGCCGATTACCGTAGTAGATTGGCGCGTGCTTGGTCGGGGTCAGTACCGTCCGCGGATGGTGCTGACCCATCCAATCAGGATCTTGATCTTGATCGTAAAAGCGGGTATCGAGCTCACAAGCGGCCGCTGCGGAGGCCGCCGCGGGGGTCGCAGTTGGCGTGGCAGAGGGGTTCGTTGAGGACCAGGATGTCGCCCTGGGTGGTGGACCAGCCGTGAGTGGCCACGATTGATTTGAAGTAATGCTGGTCGTGGGCGGGACCGTTGGACCACGAGGGGATGACAAACTCGCGTCGTACGCAGCATTCGGGCGTCGCGTAGCTGTAGTTGATCTTGCCGGCCGTGACGACCATGCCGCACCGCACCATCTTCACTTCCGGATTTTCTTCGAAGGCCTTCACAAACGCTTCGAGGTAATTCGGAAACATAAAATCGTCGTCGTCAAAGAAGCAAACAAACTCACCGCGCGCGTAGTCAACACCCTTGTTGCGCGCGTAACTGGCACTCGGACGTTCGGAGTGATCGTGGACGCTGATGCGCGGATCGTTGAAGCGATAGTCTGCCGATCCGTCATTGTCGATAATGATCAGCTCCCAGTTTTGATAGGTCTGCGCGCGAATACTCTCCACGGTTCGGAAGAGCGTGTGCGACCGGCGATACGTCGGCATGATGATGCTGACCCGCGGCTGACTGCCTAACTCTTCACTCGTCCCAACCGGTGGTGCGACAATCCAAATCTCATCGATCTCGCCGCCGTTCTTAAGATTCAAGCGCGCCTCGACGGACCAGCCAGCCGCAGCGATTGGTTCCTTAACGTCAGACGCAGCCCAACGTGTTTCGAGAAAATTGTCTCCAACCCGCTCAGTCGAACTCGCCTTTGTAGTCGTGGTCGGAATATAGAAATCGACGACTACTGCCCGGCGTGCCACACGCATCGCTTCGCCGAGCGCCTGTTGCATCAACCATTGCGGCAAATGTTCGAGCACGTGTCGCAACAGCACCACTTCAAAACTCTTATCAACGAACGGCAACTTGCCGGCATCCGTAACGGCAATCGCGACATGCGGTGCGAGTCCGTGGGCCACGCCAGCCATCGCTTCGGTGACGTCAACTCCCATCCACGAGAAACCCGGACGGTAGTTTTCAAAGTGTTGCCACAACGCACCCGGCCCACAGCCCACGTCGAGTAAATTGTCTCCCAGACTAACGACCAGATCAGCGAGCGCGGAACGATTACTTTGCGAGCGCGCTCGCAAATGCTCATCCTGCACGATGCGCTTGATTCGATTCGGCGACCAGCGAAACCAGTTCTCCCAGTCGCGCCGATCTTTTCGCTCCGCAGCAGGTCTTGCTTCAGCGCGATAGAGTTCGAGACTGCCAATCTTTCGCGACGCATGAGTTTCTGGAGCGGCGGCGAGACGGTAGTACAAGTCCTGATTAGCCGTGGCCCAGCTATCCTCCTCTGCTGGACGCGTGTGATAAAGATGAAGCTGCCGCCCACGTACCTGTTCGATCCGCGTGACTCGACTGAGGCGATCCCAGAACTCTCGATCTTCTCTTCCCCAGCCGCGGAACCGCTCGTCATGACCACCAATCTCACGATAGAGATTTGACTCGACCCAGATACAGCCACCCTGCGACGTGGAAAACAGCCGACCCTTGTAACCATTGGGCTCAAGCGCGCGCGACGGCGACGCAACGTAATTCCGAATCGCCTCCGCTGTCGAGTTTGCGTCGAGATATAGAACCTCGGTGTACGGCAACAGCGCACGTTTTCCTTTTTCGAATTCAGCCAAGCCACGCTCCAGAAAATCGGGAGCCACGAGCAGGTCTGCATCGATCAGCAACAGAACTTCGTCACTCGCCGTCGCCGCGCCGATATTGAACGCCCACCCACGATTGTATGGCCCAGGGTTGTAGGCGAAGACGTACTTGTCAGCGAAGGGCGCGAGCTCACGCTCGAGACGCGACGTTTCATCCTGTTCGACGACGACAATGCGATAGCGCCAACGCGGCAACGTCTGCACATTGAGCGCCTGCAAGCAAATCTTCGCATTCGCCAGACGTTCCGGCTCGTCGGGATCGCACCGAATTCCCATCACCACCGTCACACGGCGTGGCTGCGCCTCATACTTTTGAAACAGCTCCGCCAGCGACGTGTCTATTGATTCACGAGTGACGTCATCGACAGGCATACCGGGCGCTGTCGCGGCGCGCGTCGTGTACCACTGGTGATAGACGACACCTTCGTACTCCGATCCGAGATACACAGGCTCGGAAACGCTGCCACGTCGTTGCGCGCCCGTTCGCTTCAGACCGGCAATACTGAAACCGCGCCGCTTCACTTCATGACTGATCCGCTCGGCAACGTCGAACTGGCTCGGCTGATCTTTTTCATTCAGAAACGTGAGCTTCAACTCGTCGAGAGTCTCGCGTGCGATCAGCAGACACGACGGATGCACATAATCGCGATGATGCAGGATGCCAGCAACCTTCACTTCGTCGTTCAAACGCGCCCGCAACTCATCCAACCAACCGTCACACAAAGGAAACGCATCGCTATCAAGCGCCACGAGATAAGGCGAACGCGTCCGGCTGCGTGCGAGCTCGAGTGCCGGACCATGCCCAAGATTCGTTTCACTGCGAATCAAATCGATATCGCCACGCTGCGCCAGTAACTTCAACCACTGTTCGGTGCCGTCGTTCGACGCATTGTCGACCACAACAAGGCGCGCATCCTGCCCCGCAATGCGACGCAAAGTTTCAAGCGTCGACAAGCGCGTCATCTCGAGCGCGTTATGGACCACCATTAGAATACTGTAAGTCTTGACTTCATCTTCCACGACATCGGACCTCTTGTTCGGCAACGGCTCGGGTGCAACGGGCACGTGATTGAGCGTCTGGTAAACAACCAAATCTCGTCCCATCAGCGACTTCAAATCGGCGTCAGAGCGCGTCCAGTAAGGACTCGTAAAAACTTTCGGACTCGTGTTTTGCGAATGGACCATCGCCACGTAAAACTGGTAATCACTCACCGCCACGCGACGATCCATCGGCCGATCCCAAACAAAGCGCGTGTCAGACGCAACCTGAATGTTCGGAAACGGCGAGCGTCGCCAGAATTCGCGCGTGTAGAGCAGCGATCCGCCGGCCAGCCACGGACACTGCCGGTCGGGATACTGATACAGCCACACCTCGTCTTTATCGACGTGATAAAAGAGCATGCGTTCGAGTCCGCAAACTTCCGCATTCTCTTGCAGCAACGCCTCGACCTGATAACTGATGCGATGCGCGGCCATCCAGTCGTCGTCGTCCCAGTGCATGATGAGATCGCCGCGCGCCGCTTCAACACATTCGTTACGTTTCGCTCCGAGCGATCGCCTGCCGGTGAGACGTACATAACGAATCGAAGGATCTGCCGGTATGAGATCGGCCACACTCTCGCGTCCGTCATCAACGATGACGAGTTCCTTGTGCGGGTAATCCTGCGCCTGGAAATTGCGGATCGCGAGCGGCACGAAGCGCCGGCGATCCGCGGTTGGCATTACGCAGGAAACGAGCGGCTCGGACAAGTCAGACATAAGCCACGGATGAGACGGATAAAAACCACCGATTAAGTAACAATCAGGTTCTGCTCCGCGGTGAGATTGCCAACCTGAACGCTGACCCGGTACGTACCGCGCGGCAGATTCGGGAACGTGAAAACTCCCGAAGCATCAGTCGTGACTGTGCGCGTACCGATTTGACCGAACAGGTTAATCACTGTTCCGGGTACAACTGCTCCGTTGCTGTCGACTAACGTGCCGCGAATGGTACCGAGTGCTGTTCCAGCAGGCGCAGGAGTGACCGTTGCCGTCAGGTTCAGGCCAGTCACCGGCGGAACTTCCGCAGGTGTCAACCAGAACCACATCTCGAGATCGCCGCCGCGACGATTGTCGCCACTCGGCAATTGCAAATCGATCCGATCGTCGCCGCGCGGACGTCCAAAAGCCTCGCCGTCAAGATTCAAATTCGCGTTGTTCGGTGCAAAGATGAAATTGCCCTTGAGCGTGAGACGACATAGCACACGATCGACAATCTGTTGACGTCGCAAAACGGTGAACAAGGTATTTTGTAACCATGCCTGCGTCTCGCGAGTCAGATTCCAGAGAATCTGCCTGTCGTTAACCGCGACGCGGGCGGCGAGAACAATCGGTTGAAAACCAAAGATCGAGTTTGTGTCCCAGAGGTTAGTGTCAGCACCAATCGGCCACGGCAAATCAAGCGTCACGTAACACGTCGGCTTGGCTTCTACCGCAGTCTCGCGGAATGAAGCAGGATCCGGCGAATTGCCACCGATGTTTGGCGCGATCGGTTGATCGCAAGTTATCAGAATGCCTCGGCGCAGTCTGGTTACCGCGACGAGAGTGTCGTTACGCAATGGATTGTTGTCGTCAGGAGTGACGATCTGGCGTACGGTGATCCCGGGTTCTTCGGCGCCAGTCGTGATGTTAGCGTTGAAGTGAAGTGACGGAGCAAACTCGGTCCCATCTTCATCGAGCAACGTTGCTTCAACTCGCAAGCAACGTTGAGACGCAGTCAATTGACCTAGCTGCCATTGCACTGCGGCAACACCGTCTGCATCACTTTCGACGATAAGGGTTGTGCCACTATTGCCGCCGGCGAACAGAGTTCCGCCAGCCTGTGGCACCGTAAACCTGACGCGCGCTCCGGCAACTGGAAGCCGTCCATTGGTCACGCCGACTTCGAGCGGGCACGGCAGTCTGTCGCCAACCGCCGCTTGCTGACCCGCGCCGCCGACGTAGAAGAAATCCACGAGCTCAGTCAACGGCGGGAAAATCTGGCGGCAATCACGTAAACGCAGCTGCCCGTTCACAACTTCGAGCAGTGCGAGACGGCAGAAGTGATGACGCACGCCACGCGGCGGTTGCTGCTCGGGCTGTGTGTTTGGAATCCGGAACGGCGGCCACTCGATCTCGCGGGTGGCAGTACGCGCAGGTATCAACCAGTAATCACCCGGGCGATAAGTGCCGGGTGAAAAACTCACCTGCACTCCCGCTTCAACATCGATCCACTGGTTCGGCGTCGCTTGCAAACCGTTTTGATTTGCATTGTCGCTTTGATCCCAGCGTCGCAGCTTCAAACCTGGTAAGCGATTTGAAAAAGACGCGAGTGAAGACTTGAAAGTGATCTCACGTGTCGCCGGTTGGACCTTATCGATTTGGACCAAAGCACGCGGCGCTGCTTTCAAGGTCGACTCTTCGTCGTACAGCTCCACCCACTGATTATTGCTGAAGCTCAACAACTCGTCGCGACCAGTGTCCTGCACAGTTGCGACATCATCGGCGATGCTGATCACTGACGTTTGCACGGACGCATTGTCGCGCGACCACTTGAACGTTACCGGTCCACCTTGTCCCGTGAGCGTGCCACCGTTCTGAATTTCGATCCGGTACAACTGGTTTTCGAGACGGCTATAGCCACTGGTCGGCGGCAGCAGACACGGATCTTCCTCCGGTTGCGGCGGCGCCGTTTGCGCGTTGAGTGTTCCGGTGCTCGGAGCAGTCAGGTCAACATACTCTGGAAACTGCGTGCGACAAGTGAAGTTGCCAACCGGCGGACTGCTCGCAGGCACGTCGCGAGTAAGTCGCAGCAATTTCACCTGCCAAATGTTTTGCAATCTCGCCGTCGTGTCCGGTCCACCCAACGCCACTTCGCGGATCAAAGGATCGTCGAGCGCCGAACGTTCCTGCTGCCACGCGTCGAGATAAACGATGTAACGCCCGTCCTGAAGACTCAGCCTTCGATTCGGCGGACTCGCCGGCGGACTCGTTACCGGCGATGTATTATCCGGATTAGGCAGGTGAGGCTGAGTGACGTAACTGCTCCCACTCTCCAACTCACACAGCAAGCCGTCAACATAAATGCGGCCCGCGGAGATCGTGAGATCCTGATTGTTGGGACCAGCGCCGATGAGAAAGCCGCCGTTGTGACGCGGCACTCCACATCGCCCGATAACGTCGATCGCTTCAGTTTCGGTGCGGTACAAGCCGATGTCCAACTGCTCGTTGAAATCGGCATCGAGCTGCACTCTTCCCTGTTGCATGAGTACGCCGCTGTAATGTTTTCCTCGACGAAATAATCTGCGGCTGTAATCACCTGGCATGATGTTCCTCCATTCCGTGTGGGGCTAACTCGCGAAGAAAACTCCGGCCTCAAGTCCAAAGCGCAGGTATTCACCGAGACTGGAGTTGAGGTTTGCTTCGCGCTGTGGTTGATACAGGTCGTGAAATGCGCCCATTTCTGCCTGGTCGTCGGCACCCTCACGAATCTCCACTGCACATAGCTGACTTAGTTGACAGTAACCAGCATCGCCGTAACGCAGCGACGTAAAGATCGGTCGCACGCGTGCGGCATCTGCGGGATCGGCAGGCTGGCAACGATACAAACGCGGCAGCCTCGAACCCGGGGGCACATAAGAAAAGCGGACGCAACCAGCTTGTAGACGTTCGGCATAAATAGGCGACGGCCACGGATCGTTCTCGTCCAGCTCAGCGAAGAAGATCGTGTTTGACGCGAGCTCCATCGTCAGCGTGCTGACCTTGCCGATGATCGTGCTGTTGACGATCTGAAGTGGCGCGCCTGACTGTTCGAACGAATTTGGACTGGGCGGCGAATTCGTGTTGAAGAGTGAAACGTCACCATAGGCGAGATGAGTTTCAGCGCCTGCATCGACGATGCTGTTGCGAATGAAAACATGAGCGCCGTCGACTGCGCCGATTGCGCCACTGATGCACGACTCAAACTCGATCGAGACGTCCGGCGATTCGACCAGCAGACTCGGCAAACGAACAGTCGAAGGCGGACTGGTGTTTTGCGCGCCCGTACCAGGCACAAGCGTCGAGTGGACCAGCCGGAGCTGGCGCATCTCGCTATTTGCAGGCAAACGCAGCAAACCGCCGGAGATCAGCAGTCCGTTGAGTAACAACTGTCCTTCACCGCCGCTGCTTATCGACAGGTCGCCAGTCAAACGAACTACAGGCCGATATTGATCTGCCGCGCGAATCTCGATTGTCTTCGCTGCCGGGATGACAATGTTCGTAGTTAGATCGTGGTAATCACTCGTCTCCGGAGTGGTTGGTCTTTCAAGCTCAACCACACCGCCGTCAAGGTCAGGATTGTTATTCAGACGGTTGAGCAATTCGGCGATTCCAGCATCGAGATCGGCAGCGTCCGTCGGCACTCTGACGATCGTCTCCAGCTTGCTGAATGTCGAAGCTCGACTGTATTCGCCGCCGCCCATTTCGGTGCTGAAGCCGTAGTGATAACTAACTCTGACGCGCTGCGGCGCAGGCTGATTGGTTGGGAACGCGATACGGCCGAGCACCGGATCGATCGAGATGCGATCGGCCGGTTGATGCGCCCAGCCACCTGATCCGTCAGTCAAGTCACTTAGATCGCAAACCTGGATTAGCTCCGACAGCTTGTGCACCGGCGGACTATGAACCGTGTGCGGATCGGTCAACACAAACTGGCCGTCGACGTTGAGCAGAATGCTCTTCATCTGATCGAATTCCACATCGCCGTCGACTCCGTAATAGCTATCGAGACGACGATCGAGCACGCGCCGCGTGATCGGCATCGAAACGTTGATCGGTTCGGCCAGATGCGTGATCTCAGACTCAGTTTCTGGCTTGTTGTACAGCTGAATGTCGCGGCCGAGGGCGTCGAAGAAATAGCGGCGGTCGTCGAGTCGAAACGCCGGGCTGTTGCTGATCGAGTAGCTGTTGATGCGCCACAAAAAGATGCCGATGTTCGGAATGTTGTACTTGCCGCGTCGCGAAGCAATGCGACGCACGTCGGCGGTGTGCGCGAGTTTGTCGAACGGCGTCGAAACAAACTCCATCGGTTCCGAGTAACGAATCTCAGCCATCGATTCGTTCTCAAGTCGAATGTGATTCATGTACTGCGTCGTCGCGAGCAGTTGAAAGTATTCGACGACATTTGCATTCCATCCGGTCACGTCGCGCGCAAGCTGCTCCAGCATCGACGCGGTGCCTTTGCGACGGCGATATGCCATCGTGTTGGCGACGAAAGCACGTTCGGTGAATCGTGCGCCCGGAAAGACAAACACGCGACGCGCGCTGACGAGATCGCCAATGTAAGGAACAACCCATTCCGCACATGTCTCGATGAACTGATCGTCGTAGAGTTGATCGAGATCTTCCTCAAGCACTGCCGCTTGTTCTGCGATCACGCTGAGAAGCGCTCTGAGTGGTCCATCCTGCGGCTCGCCGGAGAGCAGCTCGGCCTGTTCGGCCAGCTCGGCGTCGCGAATGCGATACACCGAGGGCAGCAGTTCATAAAATCTGTTTGCGTCGAAACTCATTTCAACACCTCGAAGGTGAGCGGCTGCGGATCGAGCATCAGGATTTCCGCCGGTGTTAGATCCTGTCCGCCGGCCGCCGGCACTGCCGCAACCAGATGCAGATGCGTCGTCGGATTCTCATCCGAACGGTAAAACTGCTTGACGTTGACTGACACAACTCCCTGCACGCCCTGGATCAGTGCGACAACCTCACTGCGATGGACCGGCTGGCCAAAATCTCGCGCGTCAAACGAGAAGCGATCGCGAAGCTCCTGCTCGATCTGCGCCAACACTTTGTCAGGCAGAAACTCGGGATCGAGTTTTACCTGTGCCGACAAGCGGAAGAAGCGCGGTTGATACGACTTCACGATGAACGGCACAACCGTGTCGCCCGCGTTTTCAATCGCCGTTAACAGGCTTGAGAAGAGAAAGCTGTCACTCGTAACCGCAGCGCCTTTAGTGCCGGCAATCGTCACAAACACGCCCTTCTTCTCGCCGACCTGAACCGGCGTCGCGAGGGCTTTGTCGATACCGCTGAACGCGCGGGCAAAGTCCTGATAATCCTGAAGCGAAACGATGCGGCCGAGCGTCAGGATCGTGAGTGGCGCGTTGCGTCGTGCATCCGCGAGTTTCTCCGGATCGGCAGCGCCACTTGCGGCATTGGGGTTGGTGACACCTTTGACGCCGAGTGGCCTTGTCATCAGTTGTGTGAGCTGGTTGGCTTTAACCAGTCCCTTAGAACCGATGCCTTTGCGATACTTCGCTTTGACATTCTCCTGTCCGGTCGGCAGCCGCGCGCCTGTTTCGCCGTTGCCAAAGATCACGGTCGTCTTACCGTCATCGGAGAGTCTCGTGATGTAAATGCGGTCGTTTGGACCATGACCGAAGAAGTCGGGCACTTCGTGCCAGAGAATGTCGTTGACGCGTATCTCGAGTGTCGAAAGCGCGCCAGTCGGATTCGCATCGGTGACGTATGTGACTGGTGGTTGCTTCAACACGAACCGCTGGAACGACTGGCTCGCATCACCACCACCCAAAGTCTCAGTCACTGTTTCACCGTGAGTTGCGAGGGCAATGTTCGCGTTGATGATTACCGTATTGCGCACATAGCTGTTGACGAGCACGGAAGTGAACGTAATGACGGTGAAGCCTGCCTCGAGGACCACTTCTTTCAGCACGAGCGATTCGCTGGCAAACACACCTTCGAGATCGCTGCGTTCGCCGCTGATGATGATTCGTTGTCCCGGCTTGAGATCGAGATATGGACCATCGAGAGTGATGCCATCAGTGACGACTGATTGTGGATTAATAGCGCCGGGAATCGGTATTTCGGCCAACTCCATCTTCTCGCTCTGAATGAGAACGTTTGTCTTGCGGACGACGAAATCTGCGGATTTGTTGGTGCTGTCGAGCACGGTGCCGTCTGATTTCGCCAACCTGAGACCAGTCGACTTGCCACTGATGCCAAAAGCAGTCAGCGACGACTCTTTGACATCAGTAACCATGAAGAGCTCTCGCTTCGTGGCGGCTCCTCCCGCGAGTTCCAAAACCGCCCACGTATCCTTCGTTACGTTTGCAAGATTTCGCTCGAGGTAGATGTCGGCGTCGGTGTAGTAAGTCGGAGCCGGCGGAGAGGTTTCCGAGCTAAGCGGATTCTTCCAGACTTCAAACGAAGGATCCCACGAGTGCGGATAAAGCGGATTCGATTGTGCGTTCAGCAGGCTCTTGTAATAAGGAGCATTGTGACCAAAGATTCCGGCCTGTTGCCGGAACGCAAAAACGCCGGCGTTGGTCAGCAGCGACGGGACCGACTGGTGATGTGTGATGTTTGCAGCGAGCTCGTTAAGGTTCCAACCCTGAATCTGGCTCAGCGCGAATAGATTCTGAGCGCTCCACGATTGCGAAAGAATCTGGAACGAGTTGGCGTTGGAAAGAACCTGTGCTTGAACATTACTGACGAAGCCAACGCTCAAGTTTCCGGGCCGAGTGAAGTTCGGAAGCGGTGGCGGCGTGGTGTTGAAGTCAACGCGTGTCGTGTTTGCTTTGTCGTCGAGAGTTATCTTCTGAATGATGTTGATCTTGAAGTTCTTTGCCTCGTCAACGATCAGTATTCGCTCGCCTGTCTTTAAGTTGTTGTTCGTTCCCTTGAAGAAGACGATCTCCATGTCGGTGCTGATCGTCTGCGGCTGCGTCAGACGCGGTTTGATCGCGTTCCAGGTAACGTGAGCTTCGATCTCTTCGACAGTCTCGAACGTCTGCGCTTCTTCACCCGGACCGGGAATGCTTTGGACCTTCGTGCCGACCGCGATAATGACTGGCGGAACTCTTTCGGGTGCGAGCGTGGCGGTGGTCCCAATTGCGAGAGCCTGGCCCAACGCGCCTTTAGCTTCTTCGAGAGAGAAGGCGACGTACGTGCTCGCCGCGACACCGGGTCTGAGCTGGTAATTAATCAGACGTGCGAGCTCGAGAACTGAGAAGCGCTCTGTCGCTGTGCGCAGGTACGACTCATTTGCGATTCGTTCCTGGTAGAACGTCAGAACGTCGCCGACCGTGGACCACGCATCGAGGAGAGCGATCGTGAAGTCGTCGTCGTCGCGCGTCGTGAGAGCACGCAGCGCCGGCTGGTTTGAATCCGACAAACGCGCGATCAATGTTTCCTTAAACTCAGCCTGTGTCCCGACGCGATAAAGAATCGCCGAGAGACCCGGTCGATTAAAGACGGCCAGCGGCGTTTCGGGCGAGATACCTTCGCAGCAACCGCAGTCGTTTAAGTTTGTAGTGGCATCAACCGCTGAAATCATTGTCAGCCTCGTTCAAGGGTAAAAACGCCTCGTTCCGGGAAGTTGCGATCGTTGTCGAGCCGCGCGATCTCGAGACGGCCGAGATTCAAACTGCCGCTGAGAATCGCCTCGTTGGTATCGATTCCCTGCCGTTGAAACTTCTTCACATTCACCGATTCGACGCCGGTTACGTTCTGCGCCAACGCGATCAGTGAACTGAGAAACACTGGTTGACCAAAACTGAAGTTGTCAGGATGAAAGACGCCGAGCCGGCCGTCGGGCAGCGCGCGATTACTGAAGACGTCGAGCAGCTCGCGCGCCACATCGCTGAAGAAGTAACCGGACTTCACGCAAACACCCATCACGATTTCCAGCGGCACATAGTGTGGTCCATCAACTTCCAGATCCTCGCCGGCCATGCGAAATCGCTCCATGCAACGACGTAGCTTCGTTTCGAAAGCATCGTTAACGTCGCGACCCTTCAATCGATCGATGGTGAGAAACATCGTGTACCAACTTCCAGTCCAACGCTGTGTCGCGGCCGCGCGTTGCACGTCGAGATCGCACGCTTCGGCAACGTCCGGCCGTGTTGCGATTTCCTGGTAGTCAGGCGGCGTGACGGCGCGTTCCTGCTGGCGGAATGCGCTCGGCGCGCGTTGTCGCACTTCTTCGATCGTCTCCGGATTGACGCCACCACGTGCCGGCAGAAAGTTTGTGACTCCGTTTTCTGCGACTGCTTCGGCGGTGACGATGTGGAAGAGAGTGTTGGCGCCGACGTTTCCCGCAGTGCCGTTCCCGACGCGATAAGTCGCGAGCAGATCCGTACCGGATGCGGGACGCAGACCGAGTTGACCGTCACCGAAGCGCAGATAAGTCGCGCCGTCTGTCTCAACTTCCGCGACGAACGCTTTGTCTACTGGACCACTGTTGAGCAATTCGCGTCTGGCCAGCCAATCACCTTCGACGCCACGCTCGTGCAAACTCACTCGCGCCGACGGCAGTCGCCGCGGATCGCGCATCGAGAGAGTCATCGTCGAAGCTGCCGATGCCGGTGGATTAGCCGGATCGAAAGGCGCTTGTTGCGTGACAGGTGAAAGCTTCAAGCGTGGGCGGTAACGCGGCGCCGTCGTCACGATCACTCGATCTTTGCAGGAGTTCGTGCTTTGCGGTTGCACCTTTGTCAGCGCGACATTGTTCTTCGGCACGGTGGGCAATGGTTCATTTGCAACCGTCTGCCCGTGATCGGCGAGCACGATATTTCCCATCGCTACGCTTGCGGGTCTTTTCGAACCGTCGTCGAGCGTTATGTCCCAGAGACACAACGCAAACGGCAACGCATCAGCTGCCGCCCACTCGATGTCGACGATGCGCAGATCCTGATTGCTGATCGGTTCCTGGAAGAGAGGATCGGTTCCCGGTCTGACTTCCGTTAACTTCACGGCGTGCCGGTGACTTGGATCGGCTTCGTCCTCGAGACCGTTCTCAGGATTTCTTTGCTCGACGAAGATCAGCACGTCGCCCGGAGTGAGATTGACGAGTCCGTTTTCATTACTCATCAACAACGTCGCGCGTGTTGCTCCTTTTGGCAGGCAGCAGCGCTCGTCGCCCCACGTGTAAAAGCGCATCTCGTTGTTCGCCTGATGAAGACGAGCTTCGGCAACGGTTTCAAACACCACCGGCTTGTGATTCATCGCCTCTTCGTACTCGGCAGACGGTGTCGGCGGTGAAGTATTGATTGGTGGTCCAATCCTCGTGTTGAGCTTCGGAACTCTGGTGAAGATTTGCGTGCCTTCGCGCAAGGTAACGTCGTTAGCCTCAACGCGCACCTGCACCCACGCGCGCGCATTGCGACCGTCGTGCATCGGATAATCGACCAGCCGCGCATGACGGCGCACTGACGACCTGCGGCGCGCAGTGTTGAAGTATGCTTCGGTGGCGACCGCGTCCTGTTGATAGCTGAGATAGTCGCCGACATACGCCAGTAATTCGACGAGCGTGATGCCGAGATCCGCAGGAGTGCGTTCCTTCCAATCCGGCGCGAGCACGGCCATGCGATCGAGCATGAGTTGGCGGAAGCTGGCGTAGTCTTTGGCGAGGTAATCGATTTCCGGTGGCGTCTTTCGTTCGTCGGCACAAACGCGTGGCGTTTGGCAGTCGAACGGACTCGGACAAGCGACTTTGAATGAAAAACTGACGGCTGACAGCACCTTGTCCAAACCGTCGGGCGGCTCGTCAACAGTTGCGTCTTTCACAAAACGCAGCGTGTACGGCGAGAAATCGCCGGCTTTCGAAACGCGAACAGTCAACACATTCGCAGGGCCTGGCGGACTTGTCGGTGGTGACGAAACACTCGTGCTGATGCTGGTGACGAAAATATCGCGGATGCGCTCGCCACCTTCAATCCGCACATTCTCAGCTCGCAACTGCGAGAACAAGTCCGCCAGGCTCTGGCGACCTTCAACCGTGTCCTTGTCGATGAAATGAACAAACAGGGTTCGTTGCCGTTCCGAAAACGGATCGTCGTGATCGTCGAGCACTTCGAGGAAGTCGATGCCGTTCAGCGTCGGGTGCGCTTTCACGGCGTTGCGTCGTTTGGTGTCGTCACAGCAGAAGTAGATCATTGCAACGTACCTCCGCGACTGAACTGGGCCAACTGTTGTTGCTGCGTCCGGCGCACCGTGTACTGCACTTCAACCAGCAGGCTCGCGTCTGAGCTGGTCACCTGCACGTCGTTGACTTCGATCAGATCTCCGAGCCACTGCTGCAGCGAGGCTTGCACGAGAAATTGTGTAGCCGCGGCGAGCTCGTCGCTGTTCGGAGCGAAGACGAGGCGCAGCAAACCGCAACCGAAGTCGGGCCGGTTGACGCGTTCGCCGGGCGCGGTAAACAACACCTGCTCGATCATGTCGCGAATGTGTTCGTCGTCGCTCGTCTGCGACGTGCGGCCACGATCGCCAAAGCTGTAAGGAAAATCGACGTTCATTGTCTCTTCACGTCCCGGTTACACGAGTTTGCGTTGCTGCGATGATCAAGGGCGTGCCAGTCGGAGCGCAGATCGCCTGGCTGTCGAGCAAGAGCAGCGGCTGGCCGTTTGAAGTGATGCGCACCGCGGAGCTTACGAACTGCGCCGTTACGCATGGGCCATTGCCACCTGGCGGCGGCGGCATTGCGCAACCGGCGACGAGGTACGGCGCGGCGAGCGTTACGGTTGGCTGACCCATGACGAGCACACGCGGGTTAACGACAGTCGGCTGCGCCTGCCCGCCATGCGAACAAAGCACCGTCGCCCCCAAATGCAGTAGAAACCCCGGCATTAGCTATCCCTTTCTGTGTTCTTTGTGTCTCTTGTGTTCAAAAATCAGATCACCGTAAATGCGCCGTTGTTGATGGTGACGGATGGTCCAACCATCACGATCGACGCGCCTTTTCCGTTCTGAATGTAAATCCCTGTGTCGTTAACGATCAGCGTCGCCCCCGTTGTGCTCTTCAGCATGATCCCGCCGGTTGGACCAGGCAGATCGCTGATCACCAGCGTGTTCTGCAGTCCCGTTTGGAACACGACATTCGGACTCGCCGGATTCCCCGCCAGCGCGAGCGCCGGAACTTCCGCAGCGAGCCCGTACCAGCAACCGCTCCAGATCGGGTAATCAGGATTTCCCTGCTCGAATTCCACCCAGATACCAGTGCCGATTTGCGGGATCATGTACGCGCCCATCTGTTTGCCCGTGAATGGAAAACACGGCATGGCCCAACTCGAAGGAATGAGGCCGGCGACGTCCGGCACATCAACCTGTAGCCGTCCGAGTTGAAGCGGATCGAGGTTGTTGATAACCGTGCCGCGATATTTGCCGTAAAACTTTTGACCGTTGCTCATGCTGGAACCTTTGGCGTAATTGAAACGAGGCCGTTCCTCGTCAGTTGAAAACTCTGTTTGATCTCACCTTGCTTGAGAGTGGTGGTAACACTCTTCACGTAATACAAGCCGTCGAATGCAGTGCCGACGCCACGCACACCGACAAGCTGTCGTGCTTTTAACAAACGCTTGTAACGCACTACGTCGAGCGATCCACTACCAGTCACCGCGTCGGCGGAACGCGAAGCGACTGCGAGTCCTTTTCCGATCGCAGCCATCGGCGACATCTTCGCCGTGTCTTTCAGGATCGTGACGTTCGTGATCGGCGCCGGTATCGCTCCCAACGGCGGTTGCAGCGGATTGAGATTCGGAATCGGAATCGGGATCGGGACTTTGGTCAGCGAGTTGTGAATGAAGACGATCGGAATCGTGCTGTTGCTGCCGTCAAAGGTGAAACTGAGCGACTCGACGTTCGTGTGCGCATCCATGTCGTAGTTCAACGCCGGCTGCGGTACGCCGATCTTGATCTCCGGTCCCCAGTAAGCGACGTTCGTACCCGGCGCTGGTCCAGGATCGATATAGAAGACGTAGCCAACGTCGTCGGCGAGTCCTTGGATATATTCAAGATCTTTGCCCTGGTGAATCGGAATTCGTTCGACCGGAATCGGTATGTCCGTAAAGAGTGACGGAATCACCATCGGGATCATGCCGAACATTGCATACTTCGCGATGATGAGAGCGACGCGCGCTTCCGGCGGCATGCACGGATAAGGAATGCCGGTGAAGTCGATCAGCGACATCACCTTCGTCAGATCTTCACCCGTGATCGTAAGGACCGATTCGCCGGGTTTGCTTCCCGGACTAACTTGTTGATTGGTCATCACGCCGTCCATCAGGACGTTTGCTTGACCATTGATCGTCACGATGATGATCACGCGCAGCAGCGGTGTCTGTGCACCGGCGATGAGGAACAGCGTGTGTAACGGAGAGCGATTGCTGAGTGTGAAGCTCAACGAGAACCCGCTTGGCGTACCGGCGGCAGTCGTCACCTGGACCTCGGTTAACGCATCGAGCACCGGCTTCGGCACCGGTATCGGCACGACTGGTCCAACCATCAATGTGAGATAGACGCCTTTAAGCATTGGGTGTTCCGGGTATTCCCTCCGGCAGAGTGATCCGCAAACGACGGCCGATGATTTCGGTCAACTCTTCGGGTCGAATCGCTCCATTCGAATCGCAGAGACGCCAGAACTGTTCCGGATCGCCGAGATACTGCGTCGCGATGTTGTCGAGACGATCGCCCTGCGTGACGACGTGCTCCAGCAGCAGCTCGAAACGTTCCGGCGGCGGCACGAAGCGACGTCGCACGTAGACGATCTTGCGGCCGTCGGGCGTCTCGATCTTGGTTACGGGCATGTTGAAGTAACGACTGTTAAGCGAGAACATTGTGCTTACCTCTGACTTGTCTTCATGTCGGCGAAGGAAAGAGTTCGACACAGGGGC
>DASWUM010000039.1:0-99706 GCA_036401595.1 Pyrinomonadaceae bacterium | reverse complement strand
CTGGATTGTGTGGAAAATCTTAGCTATTCTGTGTCGTTCACCACTCGTGCGCCACGGCAGAGTGAAGTCCATGGCCGCGAGTATTTTTTTGTAAGTCGCGAAACCTTCGATGAAATGGTGACTGCGGGCGAGTTTCTCGAATGGGCCTGCGTACACGGTAACTTTTACGGGACTTCGCGACGGCAGATCATCGAAGAGACAGGCGCCGGCTCGGACATTATTCTCGAAGTCGACGTACAGGGTGCGGCGAGTGTACGGCAGTTGCTGATGGATTCAGTCAGCGTATTTATTCTGCCGCCGTCATACGAGGTCCTGAAGCAACGATTAATCGCGAGAGGAACCGACTCACCAGAGGAGATTGAGGTTCGCTTGCGAAATGCGCCGGAAGAGTTAGAACAATATTCGGCTTTTGATTACGTAATCATCAACGACGAGATAGACAGGGCCGCCGGACAGCTGGCATCCATTATTTACGCCGAGCGGGCCCGTTGCATGCGCCAGGAAGGACTCGTCCGCGAAGTGATTCAAAAATTTCAACCATAGATAGATACACTGAAGGAGCAATCGAGTGCCTACACCGCCAGAGTTAGTTGATAGTGAAGTTGAAGCAACAAATGGCCAGGAAGTTGATTCGAAGTACCGTCTGATTATCCTCGCAGCAAAGCGCAGCAAGCAATTACAGCGCGGCGCGAACCCCAGGATCGAGATCGATCCGCAGAAGCACAAGCCGACGCGAATTGCTTTGGAAGAAGTGATGCGCGGCCGCGTGCACTTTGATATCAAGCCCGATGGCAAGAACCCCGCCGCTTAGGGCCACGGATCAGACGGGATCTCTAAAATCCAGATCTGCGCAGATCTGTTTTTAAAAATCCGTCCAATCTGTGGTTACATGCCTTTGTAATCCGGACCACCACCGCCTTCTGGGGTTACCCAGTTGATGATCTGGTACGGGTCCATGATGTCGCAGGTCTTGCAGTGCACGCAGTTTGAGAAGTTAATCTGCAGCCGTCGCTTTCCGTTTCCACCGTCGTCAACCATTTCGTAAACAGCCGCCGGACAAAATCGCTGGCACGGGTTGCCATACTCTTCGGCACAACGGGTCGAGCAGATATTGGTGTCGAGTACGTGCAGATGTGCGGGCTGGTCTTCGTCGTGACCCACCGCGGCGTGATAGACGTCGGTGACTTTGTTGAAAGTCAGCTTGCCGTCGAAACGCAGATCGGTATAGCGCTGTTCGAGCTTGTCGCCGCGATAACCGTAAGCTGAGAGCTTCTGCATCTCTTCGTGACCGGGACATGCGTGGTCTCGGTCGAAGAGTCCCCACGCGCGTCCGCCCAGGAAGAATTGCAAGCCGGTATTGATCAGCGCCAGCCAGCGACCGTGTCTGAAGCCGGAGTGAAAGTTTCTCACCTTGTGCAGCTCCGGCATGATCCAGCTCTCGTTTAGCAGATCTTCGTAACGCTCCAGTTTGTTTGCAGAAAAATCCTGCGCCTTCAAAGCGTCGAAGATTACTTCCGCCGCCAGCATGCCGCTCTTGATCGCAGAGTGAATGCCTTTCAATCGTTGTGGATTCAAGAGACCCGCACAGTCTCCGGCTAAGAGCACGCCGTCAGCGTACATGCGTGGAATTGCAAAGTAGCCTCCCGCAGTGACGGTCTTCGCGCCGTACCGGATCATCTTGCCACCTTCGAGCAGACGCGCGACGTATGGATGAGTCTTGAAGCGTTGAAATTCGGCGTGCGGATCGATCAGGGGATCTTTGTAATCGAGACCCGTCACGTAACCGATATTCAAGACGCGATTCTGCATTCCGTAGATCCAACCGCCGCCGTACGTCGAGGTGTCGGAAGGAAAGCCGAGTGTGTGCGTGACGCGTCCGGTCGGATAACGATCGTCAGGCAACTCCCACAACTCTTTCACCCCGAGACTGTAGACCTGCGGATCACAGCCTTCGTCGAGTCCCAAACGCTCTATGAGTTGCTTTGTTAGTGAGCCACGCGGTCCTTCACCGAGGACGGTCACTTTCGCACGCAGATCGACGCCGGGCTCGTAGTTGGCTTTGCGTTTACCTTCCTTATCGATACCTTTGTCGCCGGTGCGAACGCCAACCACTCGATCGTTCTCGTCGTACAACAGGTCGGCGCCGGGAAACTCCGGAAAAATATTGACGCCCGCCTCTTCACATTTTTCACCTAACCAGGCCGTCAGACGGTTGAGTGAAACGATAAAATAACCGTGATTCTTCAACGGCGGCGGTGTGATTGGCGAACGCAGCGCAAACTTCGCGGTGAGATAGAGGAAATGATCTTCCTTCACCGGTGATTCAAGCGGCGCACCCTGTTCTTCAAAATCAGGAATCAGTTCGCGCAGCGCTTTCGGGTCCATCACCGCGCCGGAGAGTATATGTGAGCCGACGGTCGATCCTTTTTCGATCACCGCGATTTCAATGTCGCCGAGGGATTTGTCTTGTTTGACGAGTCGTGCGAGGTGGAGCGCGCCGCTGAGATTGGCCGGGCCTGCACCTACAAAAACAACATCAAACTCCAGAGTTTCGCGTTCCATGTTCACAGATTACACAGATCTTGCAGATTGGAGCAATCGCCGTAATCTGTGTAATCTGTGGCTATGCCGAACCATTTGATAAACGAAACCAGTCCTTATCTCCTGCAACACGCACACAATCCCGTCGATTGGCATCCATGGGGCGACGAAGCGTTCGAAATTGCGCGACGCGAGAACAAGCCGATCCTGTTAAGCATCGGTTACTCGGCCTGTCACTGGTGCCACGTGATGGCCCATGAGTCGTTCGAAGACGAAGAGATCGCGAAGCTGATGAACGAGAACTTCGTCAATATCAAGGTCGATCGCGAAGAGCGACCAGACCTCGATCAGATCTACATGAATGCTGTGCAGATGATGACTCATCACGGCGGCTGGCCGATGACTGTGTTTCTGACACCTGAAGCAGTTCCTTTTTATGGCGGCACGTATTTTCCGCCACAGGATCGTTACAACATGCCGGGTTTTCCGAGAGTTCTGATCGACGTGGCTGAAGCGTATAGCGAGCGACAGGATGAAATTCGTGAGACCGGGTCTACGCTAATTACCGAACTGCAGCGTTTGAGTGAGACTGGCGGTTCCGATCACCCGATCGAGACTGAGCTACTCGACGCAGCTTATGTCGGCATCGTCAGAAACTACGACTCGGTCAACGGTGGTTTTGGCGGCGCGCCGAAGTTTCCGCCTGCGATGACGCTGGAGTTCTTGCTGCGGACTTACGTTCGCACAGGCAATCGCGAAGCGCTCGAGATGGTGAAGTTCACCTGCAGCAAAATGGCGAATGGCGGCATTTACGATCAGATCGGCGGTGGATTTCATCGTTATTCAACCGACGCCAAGTGGCTCGTACCACATTTTGAGAAGATGCTCTACGACAACGCGCTGCTTTCGAGACTCTATCTTCATTATTTCCAGGTGAGCGGCGAACAGTCGGCACGAGAAACGGTCGCAGGCATTCTTGACTATGTTCTTCGTGAAATGACTCATGCCGGCGGGGGTTTCTATTCAACGCAGGATGCCGATTCAGAAGGTCACGAAGGAAAGTTCTTCGTCTGGGATATTGAAGAGATCCGACAAGCACTGGGTGAAAAGGATGCGGCGGTTTTCTCGGCTTATTACAACATCACTGCGGCAGGAAACTTTGAAGGCAAGAATATCCCGAACGTCACGCGATCAAAAGAAGATATCGCCAAGGCACAGGGAATGTCTGAAGCGGAGCTAGACACTGCGATCGAGGAAAGCCGGCGCAAACTGTTTGAGTTGCGCGAGACTCGCATCAAGCCCGACCGCGATGAAAAGATACTTACTGCCTGGAACGGTCTCATGTTGGCGAGCTTCGCCGAAGCCGGCGTGATTTTGAATCGTCCCGATTACACTGACGCGGCTCGACGGAATGCAGAGTTTGTTCTCGCGAACCTGAGCGAAGATGGAAAGTTGTTGCGCACATGGAAAGACGGGCGTGCAAAGTTTAATGCCTATCTGGAGGATTATGCGTTTCTCAGTGAAGGTCTCGTGACGCTTTTTGAGACGACTGGAGAATCACGTTGGCTCAAGGAAGCCTTGGCGCTTACGGATCGGATGATTGAAGAGTTCTGGGATGATGAGAGCGGTGGGTTTTTCTTCACCGGGAAGAGTCATGAGAGCTTGATCGTACGTTCGAAGGATTACTTCGATAACGCGACGCCGTCGGGTAATTCGGTTGCAGCAATCGTCTTGCTAAGACTGGCAACGCTTACCGGTCGTGAGAACTATCGCAACCTCGCGACGGCACTTCTTCGTGAAGTCGGGGATCAGACGCGTCGGTATCCGTCCGGCTTCGGCTACGCGCTCTCCGCTGCTGATTTTCTCCTCTCGACGCCCAAGGAAGTGGCAATCGTCGGGAAAGATCGGGAGGATATCAATCCCCTGCTGGCCGAAACCTGGCGAAAATACATTCCCAACAAGGTCGTCGCGCCAGGCTTCACGGATGACTCTGAGGCCGCCCAAATCACTCCGCTACTCGAAAATCGGCCGCTGCTGAATAGTCGCGCAACGGCATACGTCTGTGAGCACTTCACCTGCCAGCAACCCGTAACCGACGTAAGTGCCCTCGCAGCACAACTTTAGCCCCTCCTTGGAGTGCGCCAACTTGTTGGCGCTTTAGTAGTCTTACCAAAGCGGTGACAAGTCACCGCACTCCAAGGAGTTCCTCTTGACGGCAACGCGCTGTCACAGCTATATTTACCCTCGTGCCAAACAATGTTGGCACCATACCAAGCGCGCAAAACCAATCCACAACTTTCGTTAGACGTTTCCTGTTCTCGGAAGGATCGAGCCCCAGCAATGCAGAAAACCAACTGGAGGAGCACCGCGCTCATGACAGGAATCTCTGTCGTGAGTGCTGTTTTGCTTTTGTCAGCGGTCATCACCACCGTTGACCTGGCCCTTTTCACCGACGTCGGCATCGGCTCATGGCTGTTATTAATCCTCCTCACGATAGCTTCGAGCCCGCTCACCGTTCGCGTCACCAGTCATGACGGCATTCTCCGAAGTCGAGAGTCAATTGCCGACTCGTTTGTCCTCCTGGCCGTCATGCTCTACGCCGTTCCGCCGTCAAACGCCACTGGTCCAGCAGTCTTGCTCGCCGCTCTCGTCGCGTTCGTCTCCACGTACCGGATCGCAACCAATCGTGAAGTGTTGCTCAAGACTGGTATGGCCGTCGTCTCGACGTTCGTAGCTGCCTCATTCTACGGAGCTCTGATTACACTCTTTGCCGGACAGATCGATGGACCAATTCAAGGCGCACTGCCGCTCAACGTCTTTCTCATTCCACTCCTCGTCCTCGCAACGCTCCAATACGCATTGAGCACGATCGCTACTGCATGGTGCATCAGTTTCGAAGCCGGCAAATTCACGCTCATCCCGACTCCCGATACAGTCGTCTGGACACTCACGACAAAGCTCGCCGGCGCCGCTTCGGCCGTACTTTTCTACGCCGCGTTTTTCAATAAGAGTCTTGCATACGCAGTTCTGGGTTTGCTCATCTCCGCGCTCGTCTACCTGCTCTATCGCTTCAACGAGCGACGACTTGAAGAAATTCGGCATGCCGAAACTGAACGACGCCAGCACGCGGAAGAGATGGCGAACATTCACATGAACACGATCGAGTCGCTGGCAATCGCGATCGACGCGAAAGACCAAACGACTCACGGTCACGTGCGCCGCACACAGATCTACGCCCAGCAGATGGGCCGGCTCTTCAAAGTCTCTGAAAACGAATTGCGCGCATTGCATGCAGGTGCGTTGTTACACGACATCGGCAAACTCGCCGTACCAGAATACATCCTCAACAAACCAGGCAAGCTCACCGAAGCCGAATTCGCGAAGATGAAGATTCACCCGGTCGTCGGCGGCGACATCCTCAAACGCGTCAACTTCCCTTACCCGGTCGAGGACATCGTTCGATATCACCACGAGAAGTGGGATGGCAGCGGCTATCCGAAAGGTCTCAAAGGCGAAGGAATTCCACTCGTCGCCCGAATTATTTCCGTAGTCGATTTTTACGATGCGACGCGTTGCGATCGTCCGTACCGCAAAGGGATGAAACGCGAGGAGTCGCTCGCGCTTTTGCGCAGCATGGTTGGTAGCGCTTTCGATCCGCGGGTTGTCGATACCTTTATCCAGCACGTGGAAGAATTTGATCGGATGATCGACTTGCAGGATATCAAGGAGCAAGTCGCTTCGAGTCATTCGATTGACACGCAGACAAGCACAAAACCGGATGCCGGTCTGGCGCCTGACTTTCTGGGCGTTGCTGAAGAAGTCTCGCCGTTCCGATCCATCAGTGAAGCGCAACGTGAGGTTTTTGCGCTCCACGAGATCGCACAGACGATCGGTTCGTCGCTCAATCTCAGCGACACGGTGACGCTCGTCGCAAACAAGTTGCGCGCGATCGTGCCGTTCGACACGTGCGTGATTTACCTGGTTGATAATCCGACAGGTAAAGCGATAGCAGCGCACGTTGTCGGTGAAGAAGTTGAATTGTTCAAGCGACGGCGCATCAACATCGGCGACGGGATTACCGGCTGGGTGATCGCGAATTCACGATCGATGTGCAACGCTTCGGCGGATCTGGACATGATTGGTATTCCGGATGAAGTAGTGAAACGTTTTCGCGGCGTGCTGGTTTCACCGTTACAGCGTGAGGACGGCGCGTTTGGCGCAATCTCGTTGTACTCGCAGAGCCGCACTTCATACAGCACCGAACACGTTCGTCTGCTCGAGTCAGTTTGCCAACACGCTTCGAGCGCTCTAAACAATGCTTTGACTTACGAAAAAACCCGCGAGAGTGCGCTCGTCGATCCTTTGACAGAGCTGCCGAACGCGCGCGGTTTCTACATGATGATGGAACAGCGACTCGCCGAGTGTCAGCGCATGAACAGAGAACCACTCGCCGTTGTCTGTATGGATATCGACGACTTCAAGATCGTGAACGACCAGTACGGCCACTCGATTGGCGACCGGTTGCTGGCCAGTGTCGCGGGAGTCGTTCGGCGCGAACTGAGGCAGATGGATATTCTTACGCGCTACGCCGGAGACGAATTCGTCGCAATCATGCCAATGGCCTCGAGCAAGATGGCAGTAGCAATCAGCGAGAGAATGCGAAATGCGGTTGAAGAGCAATTGTTCTCCGTGCGCACGGGCACGATGGTCGGTCTCGGAGTCAGTCTCGGCGTTGCCTGCTTCCCTGACGACGGCGAAACCTCCGAAGAACTCCTGAGCGCCGCCGCCCGCCGCATGCAGCACGACAAGAACGGACGCAAAACTGTTCTCACAGTCGCCGGCGCCACCCTCAGCTCCATCGACATGATGACCTGAGCCACAAAAGGCACATAAAGCACAAAAGGCACAAAAGAGATTTGCAGAAATCCGTTTTGTGCTTTTTGTGCTTTATGTGTCTTTTGTGGCCCTTTTTGTGGCTAACTCTTTTTGTGGCATAATCCGACGTTTTATGAGCAAACAAACAATCGCACCCCCAGATGTGGATCCCAAGCTGCTTAAACAGGAAAGAGACGAGGCCAAGGAACACCAGAAGGACCGAGTCAATAGCAGCGGGCTCAAGGTCGATCAACTAATCGAACTCTACCGGCAGATGATTCTGATCCGTCGCTTCGAAGAGAAGTCGGCAGAGGTTTACGTCGCCGGTAAGATCGGTGGCTTCTGCCACCTTTACATCGGCCAGGAAGCCGTCGGCGTCGGCACCATTTCTGCGATCAGAAAAGACGACTACGTGCTGGCGAGCTATCGCGAACACGGTCTCGCTCTCGCCAAAGGCATGACGGCCCGTTCAATCATGGCCGAGCTCTTTGGCAAAGCCACCGGCTGCTCAAAAGGCAAAGGCGGCTCGATGCACATGTTCGACAAGAGCCTCGGCTTTCTTGGCGGTCATGCGATTGTCGGCGGCCAGATTCCACTCGCAACCGGAACAGCCTTCGCCACCAAGTACCAGGGCACGGATCAAGTGACCCTCTGCTACTTCGGCGAAGCGGCCGTGAATCAGGGTGCGTTCCACGAGTCGCTCAACATGGCCCAACTCTGGAAGCTGCCGTGCATTTACATCTGCGAGAACAATCAGTACGGCATGGGCACTTCTCTTGCCCGTGCAATGTCACTGCACGACATCTCGAAGAAAGCCTGCGCTTACGAAATGGCGTCGGAGTTTGTCGACGGCATGGACGTGCTGGCAGTTCGTGAAGCGACGGTGCGTGCAGTTGAACGCGCGCGGAAGGATTACCTGCCGACGCTGCTCGAGATTCGCACTTATCGCTTTATGGGCCACTCGATGTCTGACCCCGGCAACTATCGCACGCGAGCGGAAATCGAGAAGTATCAGGAACGCGATCCCATCAAACTGTTTTCTGCCACCCTGCTCGAAGCAAAGATTGCGGACCAGAAGACGCTCGACGACATCGACCACAAAGTACGTGAAGAGGTCGAAGACTCGTTGCGTTTCGCCGATGAGAGCCCGCTACCGGATCCTTCGGAACTGTACACAGACGTCTACGCTAACCCAATCGAACCGGGCCGCAAATAAGAATCATGGCAACAATCACGATCCGCGAAGCACTTAATCAGGCCCTCCGCGAAGAGTTGGCCCGCGATGAAAAAGTTTTCCTGATGGGCGAGGAAGTCGCCGAGTACGACGGCGCCTACAAAGTTACCAAGGGACTGTTCCACGAATTTGGCGGCAAGCGAGTTATCGACACGCCCATCACTGAGCTCGGCTTTGCCGGACTCGGCGTAGGTGCAGCAATGGCCGGCCTGAGACCCGTCGTCGAGTTCATGACTTTCAACTTTTCGATCCTTGCCACCGATCAAATAATCAACTCCGCCGCGAAGATGCTTTACATGTCCGGCGGCCAGTTCAACATCCCGATCGTATTTCGTGGTCCCGGCGGTTCTGCATTCCAGGTCTCGTCGCAACACTCGCAGGCGATCGAGTCGTGGTATGCGTACTTTCCTGGCTTGAAGGTTGTCATGCCTTCTACACCTGCTGACGCCAAAGGGCTGCTGAAGTCTGCGATTCGCGACGACGATCCGGTTGTGTTCATTGAACAGGAGCGGATGTACGGCAACAAAGGCGAAGTTCCCGACGATCCGGATTTCACGATTCCACTCGGCGTCGCAGATGTGAAACGCGAAGGGAAAGACGTTACGATCGTGGCGCGTTCGCTGATGGTTCCGATAGCGTTGAAAGCGGCAGCACAACTCGAACAGCAAGGCGTTTCGTGTGAAGTCATTGACCCACGAACTATTCGTCCACTCGACATCGGCACGATCATTGAGTCAGTGAAGAAAACGAATCGCGTCGTCGTGGCGGAAGAATCGCATCCGATCTGCGGTGTCGGCGCGGAGATCACCGCGGAGATCATGGAGAAGGCGTTCGACTATCTCGACGCTCCAGTGAAGCGCGTCTCCGGCGCAGATGTGCCGATGCCTTATGCGAAGAATCTTGAAGACCTGGCGATACCTGATGTGAATCGTATTATCGCGGCCGTTCGAGAAGTTGCTTATTTAGACTGAACCCTATCCACAGATTGCACAGATTATGGCGACGAAGGTAATCATGCCGAAGCTCTCCCCTACGATGGAGGAGGGACAGATCTCGCGGTGGTTGAAAAAAGAGGGAGACAAAGTCTCCATGGGCGAGCCGCTCGCCGAGATCGACACTGACAAAGCGACGATGGAGATGCAGGCGCTCGCAAACGGTGTCCTGCGCAAGATCCTGATCGGCGAAGGAGAGGCGGCGCCACTCGGACAACTGATCGCCGTTATCGGCGAGCCAAACGAAGACATCGCATCTGTTTTGGCTGAAGCACCAGCAGCTCCGAAACAGGAAGCACAGAAGAAGCCTGAGCCGGAGAAGCCGGCAGAGCAACCTACGCCTGCGCCACAAGCCAAGGCAGCAGCGGTAAGCGCTCAGCCACAGCCGACCGTCGATAACGGTCATCCACCACAGACCGCCTCCACCGGTCGCATGATCGTCTCGCCGCTCGCCGCACGCATGGCGGCAGAAGCAGGCATCGATCTCCGTTCGCTCCAGGGCAGTGGTCCCGGCGGACGCATCATCAAGAAGGACATCGAAGCGGCGTTGAGCCAGCCAAAAGCAGAGGCTGCGCCGAGTTATCCGCGTCTCGTTGAAACAGCACGGTTCGGCGCTTCAGCGTATCGAGACGAGCCGGCCACAGAGATCCGGAAAGTTATTGCGAAGCGTCTCGTTACATCTCTCGGTCCGATACCTCATTTCTTTCTCACAACCGACATCGAGATGGATCGCGCGGCCGAAATGCGTCGTGGCATCAATGCCCTCGATCCCGATCTCAAGATCAGCATCAACGACATCATCATCAAGGTGACGGCGGCGGCGCTGATGCAGCATCCGCAAGTTAATGCGTCGTTCCAGGAGAAGATCGTCAGGTATTACGAACACGCCGACATCGGCGTCGCAGTCGCGATCGAGGATGGACTCATCACGCCTGTTGTTCGCGCTGCGGATCAAAAATCACTCAGTCAGATTGCCGGCGAAGTTCGAGAATTGGCAGAACGTGCGCGTTCGCGGAAGTTGAAGCCGGAAGAGTACACAGGCGCGACCTTTTCGATCAGCAACCTCGGTATGTTTGGTATCGACGAGTTCACCGCCGTCATCAATCCGCCGGAAGGCGGCATACTCGCCATCGGCGCGATGACGCCGAAACCAGTTGTGCGTGACAATGAGATCGTGATCCGGCAGATGATGCGCGTCACGATGTCGTGCGATCATCGCATCATCGACGGCGCTACCGGAGCAAAATTCCTGCAGACATTCAAAAAGATTCTGGAGAATCCGCTGTACCTTCTAGTGTGAACCACTAACTGACGCGGATGACACTGACTCGAGAATCCCGGTCCGCCATTGCTCCTCACCTGGCGCTCGTAGCCGTCCAAATCCTCTTTGGCACCTGGCCCATCTTCGGCAAGATCGTTTTGCGATCGATGTCGTCTGTAAGCCTGGTTTCGTGCAGGCTTACGGGTGCTGCTTTGCTGTTCGCGCTCCTGCAGCGCAAACTCTCGCCATTATTCCGCATGCCCGCCAAAGACATTGGGCTACTGATCACGTGCAGCATGATCGGGATCGTTGGTAACCAGTTGCTCTACGTCAAGGGTCTGTCGTTAACAACTGTTATCAACGCGACGCTGCTGAGCACGACCATTCCGGTGTTCACGCTCTTTGTAAGTATCTTGTTTCGCTATGACAGGCTGTCATCGCGTCGTTTGATCGGGATCATGCTGGCTGCGGCCGGGGTTGTTTATCTCGTCAATCCGACACGCGCAGACTTGTCCCCGCAAACTACGGTCGGGAATGTTTTGCTGATCGCCAACTCCCTGCTCTACGCAGTGTACATCGTGATTTCGAAGGATCTGTTTAAGCGCTACGGTGCGTTGAACGTGATCACTTGGATCTTTCTGGTTGGATCGGTGATTACTATTCCGCTCGGGGTTTATTCACTACAGCAGGAGAGCTTGAGCGCGATTAGCGCGGGTGTGTGGCTGATCGTCGCCTTGATTATCATCTTTCCGACCGTCGGTGCTTACTACCTCAATGCCTCGGCATTGACGAAGGTCCCACCGAGCACGGTCGCAGTCTACATCTACCTGCAACCGCTAATTGCATTCGGGGTCGCGCCATTATTGTTAGGTGAGCACCTAAGCTGGCGGACAGGTGTCGCTGCAATTCTTATCTTCGCGGGCGTCGGAATTGTTAGCCACAAAAAAGCACAAAAGGCACATAAAGCACAAAAGCAACCCGGAATTATTTTGTGCCTTTTGTGCTTTATGTGCCTTTTGTGGCTTATCTAGGCTGCACGCACGCTTTGAGTATTGAAGCAGCCTGCGATTTCCTCCGCATCGAGCGTGTCGCGCTCCATCAGGAGTTCAACCAGGCGGCCGATCGATTCCTGCTCCGCAGTCACGATTCGGCAAGCACGCTCGAGTTGCTCGTTGATCAATTCATTCGTCGCTTCTTCAACCTTATCGAGCAAACTCTGGCTACGTTGCTGGTCCGCCTGCCCGAGGTGGATTGGCCCGAGACGGCTCATGCCAAACTCACTCACCATCCGCCTCGCGATCTCAACCGCGCGCTCGATATCGTTTGAAGCGCCGGCAGTCATCGTCGAGAGCAGCACCTGCTCCGCAGCACGGCCGCCAAGCAACAACGCGATCTGATCTTCGAGATACTCGCGCTTCTTCATAAACCGATCTCGCTCAGGCAGCGACTGCGTCACACCCAACGCTCGTCCACGCGGCAGAATCGACACCTTGTGGATTGGATCGCCATTCTCAACCGCTAGCCCGACCGCCACGTGACCAGCTTCGTGCACCGCGGTCGCATAACGCTCATCATCGTCCATCATGAAGCCCTGCCGTTCGGCGCCCATCAAAATGCGGTCACGCGCAATCTCGACGTGCTTGCGAGCAACGGCTGCAGCTTCATCACGAGTAGCCGCAATCGCGGCCTCGTTCATAAGGTTCGCTAGCTCTGCTCCGGAAAAACCCGGAGTGCCGCGCGCGATCCATTGCAGGTCGAGTCCGTCTTCCAGTTTCAAATTACGTGCATGAACTTTGAGGATCGCTTCACGTCCGGAAACATCGGCGAGGTTAACCGCGATCTCTCGATCGAAACGTCCGGGACGCGTGAGTGCCTTATCGAGAATATCCGGCCGGTTCGTCGATGCAATCACAACAACCGCACTCGACTGATCGAACCCATCCATCTCAACCAGCAACTGGTTCAACGTCTGATCCTGATCGGCAGAGGCGGAATCACCGCCGCGTCCACGCTGTCGTCCGAGAGCGTCAATCTCGTCGATGAAGATAATGCAAGGCGAGAGCTTTCTTCCCTTCGCGAAAAGATGTCGCACACGGGCTGCGCCCAGCCCCGCAAACTTCTCCTGAAAGCTGGAACCTGACGCCGACAGGAATGCCACACCCGCTTCTTTCGCCGCAGCCCTGGCGAGCAGCGTCTTGCCCGTTCCCGGAGGTCCGTAAAGCAAAATGCCACGCGGAACACGGCCGCCAAGACGGCTGAATCGTTCCGGATTGCGCAGAAACTCGATCGTCTCGGTCAGCTCTGCGCGTGCCTCATCAACTCCAGCCACATCGTCAAAACCGACATCCTGCTTCCCGTTGTGATTCTCCAACTCAAACGAACCACGTCCACTCATGCTCGAATAGACTCGCCAACTCGCAAATCCGATGAGGCCAAGCGTCAGAATAGGCAGGACCCAACTGACAATCGTCGAGAGCGGTCCTGGCTGCAACGGCCGGAATTCAACGGGCACGTTGTTCTTCCGGAAAAGCTGCACCACTTCATGCTGAGTGGTTTCGCCCGTAACGGTAGCTTCGACGCGCGTGCCATCCGCTTTGCTGACAGTCAGCGTCTCGCCCTCGACTGAGAGCGAAACTGCGCCGCCTGTTTCCGCAAGCGTATAGAGCTGCGAGTAGTTAATCTTTTGAATTGGGGATAGTTGCCACTGGTAAATCGCGACTGTGACCGCGACTATTAGGGAAAGAATGATGACTGACAGGCCGGCGATGGCAACTTTCCGTGTTCGAACCGATACCCGTGGGCTGGGGGTGGGCATAAACAAACCTCCAAATTGTCCGGCGGAGCGAACCTCCGGCCGGCCAGCGAACAAGATAGAAAACCAAAGAATCGGGGGTAAAGCGACGGAACTTCAAAGGAAGGACCCGCACCTCGAAAAGCCGGAACAACTTTAACACAGATTCAACAGATCTTGAGAACAGATGATCGCGGATCAATCCGTGGCTCCGAGATCCGTATCATCCGTGGTTAATAACTGTTAGATTTTCGTACGCAATAATCCCCGATTCCCTCCAAAAAGCCCTAAAACCAAAACGGCACACTCGTTGCTAAAACGACATCGATTGCTTTTGTACCAACGAAACTTGGGCGTGGTCGACAAAAGGAGGAAGAAGAAATGCTTTGGACGATTTTTGTAATTCTTTTGGTGCTGTGGTTACTCGGCGTTGTAAGTAGCTACACGGTTGGCGGGTTTATTCATATCTTACTCGTGCTGGCGCTGGTGGTGCTGCTTATCAACATTATCGGAGGCCGACGGACGGTCGTATAAAAGGCAAACTTACACACTGTTTGCCCTGCTCGACGCCCGACAGTCTTGCGGCCAGCGACGACTCGTCGGGCGTAACGATTCACACAAGGGGTAGATCGAAATCACGAATGATTCGCCCTACTGGATAAAGATTCATTTGCGGATCCCAGTAGGGTGAACGTTTGTAGAAGAATCGCAAGCGCTCCGCTGGGCTGGCGGCAAATTCCGCATCCTGCGCGAGTCTTTGTCTGAACTCGTGCTCCAGCGTGGGATCGTTTGCCATCATCTCTCGAGCAAGGTCTTCAAGCACGTAGTGCTCGGCGTACTCCTTCTCTTCGAAGATGGCGTTGAATAAGCCCCATCGTGCCAGAGAATCAGGCGCGTGCGGCTCAAGCAGATTCAAGATCACTCGTCCTAACTTCTGACCCACCGGCACAACGGCCGAGCCAGGCGGAAAGATTCTCGTCTCGACAGTTTGCTCCACATCGAAGTGAGGCATGTGTCTGCCTTCGAATGGATCACGCGGCCAGTTCACGTTGGTGAAGCGATAACTTTCAACTTCGAGTGACGTAAAGGCAGCGAGTGTCTTCATCTGCGCGCCGTGTGCCTTTAGCACGCTGATGATTTCCTTCCACTGCGCCGGCACGATGTAATAGAGCGGCGGCGCAACGGCCTTTGTGACGCGAAGGGTTTGATAAATCGGCACAGTCAGATCGAGCGGCTCACGGCCGTAGATTACGCGCAGATCGCCCGACACGTCGCTTTGTTCTGTCTCATAGCTGAACGCCTTCAATGCAAACGGCGTCGCTTCGTCAGTCAACTCAAAGTCGAGGGGAAATCGCGCATCCGGATCGTAAGTCTTTGCGGCAGCGATTGTGCGCTCGTCTGCTTCGCGTCCAATCGTGCGCAGTCGTTCCGGATCGCGATTGACTTCCACGAGCGCAGCTTTCAAGAAATCGTAAGTACCGATGACACGCGAGCGGTAGTCCTTGAGCATGTGAGTTTCGATCAGGATGCCCGGACGATTTCGCAGCGGTACATAACCGGTTGAGAAACGCGGCGATCCGTTGAAGTCTCGCGTGCCGAGTTCGAGCTCGCGATTGTCGATGAACTCGAGATACCAGGAGATCACGTTGCCGGCAGCTTCAGTTGCAGATGCCACCTTGTCGTCAAAGACGTCTCGTTCCCACGCGAGCACTGCGCCGTCGACACCGTCGTGATGTTCGTGATGAAAGGTGATGTTGCAGCGATAGTCTGCGCCGTCGGTGACGTGGCAATCGATAAACAGGTCCGGTTGCCATTGATGCCAGAGATTCAGCCACGCACGTGTTTCGGGCGTGTCGGCTTTCATGTAATCGCGATTGAGGTTCTGATAAGTGCTGGTGGTACGCCAGCCCATATCAACCGGACCGTTCTGATTGATGCGATTGTACGGACTCGATCTTTCGTGACCGTCGGTGTTGTAAATCGGAATAAAGAGCAGCACGGCGTTGTTCAGAATTCCGGTGACGGTTTGTGTGATCGCGATATCGCGTAGAAGCGCAAAACCGGCGTCTTTACCGTCGGGTTCGCCCGAGTGAATACACGCCTGGATCAGGACCACTGCTTTGCCTTCGGTCTTTGCAGCTGCGGCTGTAAAGGTTTGTGTTTCGGAGGCGATGATTAACGGTAATTCCCTACCCTGCCCGCTGAAACCAAAACCTTCGTACTCGATGATTGACGACGCGTGGGCCAGCCGCCGTGCAAAGGCGATCGTATCGTCGTAGTTGGGTGTTTCGCGATAGTCCGTGCTTTCGGCGTGCGTGCGCCATTCAGGCGGTATTGGTGTTGTCATGATGTTGTCGTGAATTGAGGTTCTTTATCCACAGATTACACAGATTCTATTAATCAATCTGTGTAATCTGTGGATAAGCGCTCAAAGAGTAGTACTACACGAGCGGCACTCCGAGCGCCGGCGCGCATTAAGAGTGCCGCATGCTGTGCAGCGAACGTACATCGTTCGCGCAAACCAACTGGTAATAAATGCGCTGCCGCCCAGGATGACGATCAAGACGGCAGCGTTAAGTAGAAAGTCCTTCAAGCCCTAGCGAGTCTCCACTCTGGAACGATGATCTGACCCGCGTTCATACCCGGCCTGAAACGGTCTGTCAAGCACCGTGTTTGCTGTTTTTACGCAAACTGTCGAGATCCTCCGCGCCAGTATCGTTCATAGCCTTAGCAGCTTTGCGCGCCTGATCGTCGTCCTCTGCATATGCGAGGACCACAGAATGCCCGTTTCGCAACGCGTTTTCATAAAGATAGATGTCTTCGTGAGGAATACCTTCACCCAACTCTTCTTCGATCCCGTCGCCGACTGCCGAACCTGCAGCGGCTCCCAGAATACCCACCAATCCTGCGCCAACCATTCCAAAGGCGATCAATGGACCAATTCCCGGCACGATGAGACTGGCGACGGCGAGACCTGCGGTAGCACCGCCGGCGGCGCCCATTGCGCCTCCGACCGCAGCACCCATCGCGCGGCCCATTCCCGGTTCTTCAGTGTCAGTGACCGGCACGCCCGCTTCGAGTCGTTCCGGACGGTTGCCCGGCCTGACAACTCCGATTCGTTTGTCGGGAATTCCGAGTTTTCTTAACTGATTGACAGCGGCTTCGGCGTTATTTTCTGATTTGAATACTCCAGTGATTACCTGCATTTGTTTCCTCCCAATGTTGTTATCCACCTGCATTTTCCAAGCTAGTGCCATTCCGCAAACGGCTCAGAAAGTCGTCGACACAAATCGTTGAGGAATTCCGCAAAGCTATGTTAGAGTCGAAGCACGATCAACCAATAAAACGCGAGGGTTAGCGGATGTTCGATATCGTGGAAAAACATTGGCCTATGTCGGAGGGCGACGGAAAGGCAACTCGTAAAAAGCGGCCGCGCATACTTGCGATTACGACCGATTGTTGCACCGGCTGCTCCGGGTCACCCGCATGTATTGAGTATTGTCCGATCGAGGCATGCATGTTCTGGGTACCCGACGAAGACCACGCTCCGTTTGGCCGAATCGAGGTTGATCCGTATCTGTGTATCGGTTGTCAGAAGTGCACCAGCAAAGGTCCTGATGGAGCGTTTCTCGATGGTTGTCCGTGGGATGCAATCGAGATGGTTCCGACTGACGACTGGGAAGCTGTGCACGGGATCACTTTACCCGACGCACCGCCTGCACCTCCTGCCTAAATCCAGCCGCGGATGACACGGATGAAATCCGGATTTTTATCCGTTTGATCTGTGGTTAATTGCTTTTAGAGTAAGTTGTGCTTGTTCCTTGACGCGTCCGGAGCCGGATTCCATATAGGTTTGGATCACGGGTAAATCGTCTTTCGTACCGACAATCGCCAGCGCACGCAGTGCTTCCCAAACAGTCTCTTCATCCGAATTCAGACTAATCAAGTCTTCGTCTCGCGAAACCTGCGAGCCATTCGATTTAAAGATCTTGTTGACTCGTCCGGGTAATGGTGAACGCAGTTCAGCTATTTTCCCATCCGGCTGCTCGATCCTTGCCAGCGGCGTACGCCGTCCGACTGTAGAACCTTCATGCATGCTGCTCGCAACCACGCCCTCCACCGGCGCTTTCAATACGTAAGGCTTGAGCATCGAAACCAGCTCTTCCCTGCCACTGCTGTCTTCAAATCTAACGAGTGCGAGCGCGGCATTGCGACGAACGATCGGTTCCGGATCGCGCAGTAATTTCACAAGCGCGTCGTGGAACTCCTGTGATTTGTTGTCAAAGCCCATTAACCACGCTACCGTCAGACGAAACTCAGTTTCCGGATTACCACTTAGCGTAACGACTTGCGGATACCAGTTTTTCGCACTTGTATCTCCGCGTTCCATGCGCTGTTGAATCTGTAAAAGAGCGTGCTGGACGTGGCGCGGGTTCTTTTCATCCGCCAGATACTTCGAAATGTCGGCATCCGACAACTCACGTCCAAACCATGAGAAGTACCAGGCAAGAAACGTCGCCGCCACAAAAAGGATCGCCAGAAACAGAATTGGTTTTGAACCGGGAACAGCCATGGACTACACGTGTCAGGAAGGATAAATCTGGTAAAGCATAAGATAAACGACCACGCCCGTGATCGACACGTACAGCCAGAGCGGCAGCGTGATGCGCGCGATGCGGCGATGTCGCGCAAAGTCACCGCGAATGGCGCGGTAAAAGGTAATCGCAACGAGTGGAACAATCACGATCGCGAGAATCGTGTGACTTGTCAGGATCGTGAAGTAAACAGGTCGGGCGATGCCGGTACCCTGAAAACGTGTGGTGCCGTGAAAGTAGTGATAAGTGAGATACGACGTGAGAAAGAGTATCGAGACTACCAACGCCGAAACCTGACAGGCGCGATGTGCGGCAACATTGTGCGCCTTGATAAATCGATAACCCGAAAACAACAGGATCGCGCTGGTTCCATTCAGACACGCATTCAGGTGCGGCAGATAAGAGATGTATTCAGACATCTCTAAACCACATTTGGTGTCTTCTGTGCCTCTTTGTGGCTATCCATTTGAGAGACGATGGCGCGCACGTCAGGTGGCATGGCGCGGCCTTTGGCGTCCAGTAGCGGCGGCGCCTGCTGTGATTTGATTTGGCCCCAGTCACCGCCACCGGCAGGCGCGGTGATCGACTTCTTCACACCCGGCAAAGGCAAACGACCTTCTGACTTGAGATAAAGCAACGGGTTGACGGCAAACATGAGGGCCATCAAGAGGCTCACCGTGATGATGAATAGATTGTCGGTGGTAAGAAAGTCGCCCGAAGAGATGACGCTAACGATCGCCATCAATACAAAACCGAGCGCGACGACGATGCAGATTATGTTCAGGAGTCCGAGTTCTTTGCGCATCAGATTTGATTAGACTAGTGCTTCGCTTTTCCAGCCGGCTTTCGGCGCTCGCCTATTTCCTCATACCCGCATCGTTCGCAGGTCCACAATGGAAACGAACCCGTCGGATCCGCGCCCGACTGATACACAGCGCGATCTGAGGGAATGATCTTGCCGCCGCATCGCGGACAAACACGTCCCCTCGTCGTGCGTTTCTCGACATCGAGTGCTAAAGGGTTATTGTCACTCATCCGTGGCTTCTATATTTTTTTAGCGCTACGAAGATCGAACAGAAGATCGCGACCGGAGGCGCCAGCAACACGAGGACGCCGATGTTGAAGTAGCGAAGAAATTTCGGGTTGCTGGCACTCGTCAGGGCCGTGCGGCACATCGAGCATTGCGCGTCGGCATAACCGTTAGCCAACAGCACAACCGCAACTGCCACAACGACCAAAACCAATACTCGCCACCAATTCGACTTCATTACGGCTCCTCCACCGGCGCCGGCGCAACGGGCGGTTCCTCCTTGAACTTGTAGCGTAGCCCGGCCGAGCGAAAACTATCAGGGAAAAACACAAACAACAGCATAATACAAACGAGGAGCATTGGCACGATCGTGAGAATCAGGCTCAGCCGTTCATACTTCAAGTGCATGAAATACGCCACGATTAGCGCTGCTTTAATAATCGACAGTCCCAGCAGCACGATCAGCATGAGGTGGATCGGCATTGGCTTGTAAGCGAGGAAGATCTCGACAAGTGTCAACGCGACGAGCCAACCCCAGATCGAGATGAACAGTTTGTTACTACCGGCGAAATGTTCTTCAGCGTGTGCTTGTGCAGTCATTTGGGTTCTCCTCCGCCTTTACAAACCGCTGTGATGGCCAACATCCACTGACATGATGTAAATCAGCGGGAACACAAACATCCAGACGAGGTCGACGAAGTGCCAGTAAAGGCCGCTGATCTCGACGTCTTCATGGTTGAGTTTGTTCACGCGAGCCGCAACGACTGCCAGGTAGATGGCGCCGGTAGCGACGTGGAACATGTGCAGTCCGGTAATTGCGAAGAAGGTGGCGCCAAACAGTGGCGAAGGTGGAACGCCGTCAGTAGTCGTGAAAGCCTGCACCCAGTGTTCGGGCAAATAGAACGGCCGCAGTCCTTCGTGAATCAGGTGATTCCACTCGATCAAGTGGAGGATGATGAACGCGAGTCCGAAGAAGATCGTCGCCAGTATCCACTTCCTCGCTTTCGCTTTGTCGCCTTTGCTCGATGCCGACACGCCAAACACCATCGTCAAACTCGACGACAGCAGGCAGAACGTCATCACCGACGAAAAGACAATACTTGGGTAGAAAGGAAATGGAGTCGGCCAGACGTTTGACGCGCGCAGATAGCTGTAGCCAATCAGCAGCGCCGAAAACGTCAGCGAGTCGGAAACGATAAACAGCCACATTCCCAACTTGCGATGGCCCACGCGATAAGGAAAGGTCCCGCCTTCCCAATCCACTGCCGGGAAATGTCCCGCCTGTGCTTCAGTGCTCACCCTGTCACCTCCAAAGGAATAGGAGTAGGAATAGGTAGATCCAAAGAGCGTCCATGAAATGCCAGTAAATCGAAACGGCATCGGCAGTCGCCTGCCGTCCCAATTGCTTCCGCGAACGTAACCACAACAAACCGAGCGCGAGTAACCCACCGGCGAGGTGCACAGCGTGCGCGCCGGTCAGCAGGTAAAAGAACGAGCTGTAAGGATTGCTCGCGAGATAGATTCCCTGCCCTGCCAGTTGTCGCCAGGCGATGAACTGAGAAACCAGGAAGCCGAGGCCGAGAGCAGTCGTTAGCAACAGATATCGCGAGTAACCGCCGGTTATGTTCTGCTTGAGCTTTCTTCGTGCAATCTCAATCGACACGCTGCTGAGCAAAATCAACGCCGTGCTCCCAAACATCACGCGCGGCACGGCAATCGGGAACCAGTCGATCATGACACCGGAACGCACGACGTAGGCGCTGCTGAGCGACGTAAAGAACATCGCAATCGAAGCCAGCGTCACCCACATCCCGATGCGATACCGCGATCCAAGCCCGTCGTTAGTTTTTATTGCTGTATTCATAAAATCCGTTTTTAAAATCCGTGTTATCTGTGGCTTATTTGAAGATCAGCAAAAGAACAAATAGCCAAATCCAAATCCCATCCATCGCGTGCCAGTAGAGCCCGACAACCCTGGTCCACGCAGTGTTCTTTTCCGCGTGCAGTTGCCAAAGCGGTCTGAGTCGTCTGATGACGAGGTAAAGCACCAAACCAATGCCACCGAGGAGGTGGGCTCCATGTAACGCCGTCGCCAGATAAAAGAACGTGCTGCGCGGATGACCCGAGAAATAAACACCGGCTCTTGCAAGCTCGCGCCAGCCGACAAGCTGCGACGCGAGAAAGCCGATTCCGAGCCCAAGTGTCGCCAGCAACCATCTCAGGTATGCACGCGCGCGATCCTGTTGCAAAGATCTTTTAGCCTGCTGGAACGTCACACTACTCACGAGGATCAGCCCCGTACTCACAAAGAACATGCGCGGCATTCGAACCGGCGTTTGGTGCTCTGCGGAGAGTATTAGGTACGCGTACGCCGCCGAAAGAGCTCCAAACATCATCACGATCGCGGCCAGCACCATCCACATCGTGATGCGATAACTGGCGGGCGAGAACTTCCGTTTCCGATCTCCATCGCCGCCGCCGTGAAATCCATTCCCGCCTGGCTTCTTACCGTTCGGTCCGGGAAAATTTCCGCCTGAACCGATCCCCTTGTTCGTTACTTTCTTAGTGCTTGTTACCATTGTGGCCATGCCCGTCCGGCACTTCGGCCCCTGCATCAGTCTGCATTATGAAATCGTTCGGCGCTCCCGGAACCGCAAACTCGTATGGACCGTGATAAACCGTCGGCAACACCCCGGCGAAGTTGTCGTGTGGCGGCGGCGTCGATGTAGTCCACTCGAGCGTCGTTGCTTCCCACGGATTATCTGAAGCCTTCTTGCCTTTGAAGATGCTCCAGAACACGTTGAAGTAAAAGATGACCTGCGCCAGGATTGTGATCACTGCCGCTACTGAAACCAGGAGCACAAGTGGATGCAGTGTCTTCAAGAATTCATACTCGCCAAAACTCGAATAGCGACGCGGCATACCAACGATTCCCATGATGTGCATCGGCACAAAGATCGTGTAGACGCCGATGAACGTGATCCAGAAGTGAATTCTGCCGAGACCTTCATTCATCATTCGTCCAAACATCTTCGGGAACCAGAAGTAAAGCGCCGCGAACATACCGAAGATTGATGCCACACCCATCACGAGATGGAAGTGCGCAGTGACGATGTAAGTGTCGTGCATCGCCAGGTCGAGTGAGCTCTGGCCCAGGATTAGTCCCGTGATACCGCCGGCGACGAATAACGAAACAAAGCCGAGCGCGAAAAGCATCGCCGTCGTGAAGCGAATACGAGAGCCCCACAACGTGCCCAGCCAGTTAAAGGTCTTCACCGCGGACGGCACGCCAATCGACAACGTCAAAACCGAAAACGCGATTGCCGAATACGGACTCATACCACTAATAAACATGTGGTGGCCCCACACGAAGAACCCAAGCAATCCGATCGCGAAGATTGCAAACACCATCGCGCGATAACCAAAGACAGGCTTGCGTGCGAAGGTCGCGAGAATGTGCGACGTCGCGCCCATGCCCGGCAGGATCGCGATATAAACTTCGGGATGGCCAAAGAACCAGAACAGGTGCTGCCAGAGAATGGGCGAACCACCAGTGTGCAGCGGGAAGTTTGGATTCGATCCGGAAAGTAAACCGCTAACGTAGAGACCACTCGGAATAAAGAAACTCGTTCCGGCAATGCGATCGAGCAGCAACAGAATGCCGCCGCCGAGAAGCACCGGAAACGAAAGGAGAGCGAGGACTGCAGTCGTGAACCAGGCCCAGCAGGTCAACGGCATACGCATCAGCGTCATGCCTTTGGTGCGCATGTTCAGCAGCGTAGTGATGAAGTTCAGCGCGCCCAACAACGAGCCGACGCAGAAGATCGCGATACTGATCACCCAAAGATTCATACCGGCGCCCTGACCGGGCCCGGCAATCTTGCCGAGCGCACTCAATGGCGCATAGCCGGTCCAGCCGCCGATTGGTCCAACCGTGCCGCTGCCGCCGGCGAATGATGGCCCAAGAGCAGAGAACGCCTGTCCGAGGGATGCGTTACCTTCCACAAAGATGGCGAGCAGAATGACGATGAAGCCCACGAGCGTGACCCAGAACGACAACATGTTCAGCACCGGGAAAGCCATGTCTTCGGCGCCGATCTGGATCGGAAGGAAGTAGTTTCCGAAGCCGCCCTGTGGCGCAGTTGTCAGCACGAAGAACACCATGATCGTGCCGTGCATCGTCACCAGCGACAGGTAAAACTCTGGCGTCATGACCCCGCCCGGCGCGCCCGTCGGAAACAGTGTTTCCAGAATGGGCCAACTGGTACCGGGCCACGACAAGTTCAGTCGCATCAGCAGCGACATCGTCATACCGACCACCACCGCCGCGAGCGCGAGCATGATGTACTGGATGCCAATGACCTTGTGGTCAATACTAAAGATGTACTTGCGGATGAAGCTCGTCGGTGCCGGGTGCCGGTGCACGCCCTCGTGAGTCTCAGCTGACATCTGTTGTCTCCTCGTCGTGTTCTGCAGACAGGTCCAAACGGGACCTATTACTTATATGTCGGTAGCGGATACTTATTCAGCAGCTCAGCCATCTTCGCCTGGAATTGTTCCTGCGCCAGGCCCTGTAGCTGCTGGATCTCTTCTTCCGGAAGCACGAGCATGTAACTCTTCATCTTGAAGTGAAGCTGCCCGCACAACTCTGCGCACGCCAGTTCGTACTTCCCGACTCTGTTCGCGGTGAAGTGAACCTTGATCTCCATACCGGGAACAAGATCCTGTTTGAAGCGCAGTTGTGGTACCCAGAAGTTGTGAATGACGTCTTTCGAACGCAGACGCAGCTCAACTGGACGATTAACGGGAATCGCAAGCGCCGAGGTCACGGCATCATCCGCACCAGCGGGATCCGTCGCGTCGAGACCGATGAAGTTGAGAGTGCCGTCGTCGATGAACTTCGGATCGGTACGTCCGGGCTTGCCGTCCTTGCCGGCGTAATGGAAGTTCCACTGAAACTGCTGCGCGACGACTTCGACCGAATACGAACCGGCCGGCGCGTCGTGCAGTCTCAACGAAGCCCAAACACTCTGGCCCATCACTCCCAACGAGATGAAAACGATTGCAGTAATCACCGTCCAAACCACTTCGAGACGATTGCTACCGTGGGAGTAAGTTGCACGATCGCTGCTCGAACCAGTGTCGCGATATTTCCAGACCATCCAGCCGAGACCAATTTGGGCCGCGGTGAAGGAAATACCGACAACCAGTATCGTGATCAAAAACTGGCGATCGAGGGCTGGAGCGTGCTCGGAAATAGCCTCCGGAAACCACCACTTACCGGCTACAAACAGCAGCACTGACAGCAGGGTGATAGTCCAGATAATAACCGCAAGAACTCGTCCCATCGGTTACATCTCCTTTTGATTCAGATCTGTTTTATCTGCGTTATCTGCGGTCTAACTATTCAACACCATTAAAATAAACAGCAGCGGCAAGTAGAGTACTGACGCCAGCAACAAGCGACGCGCGTGTTGCCGTGACATCGAAAATGCCGCGCGAAGACTGCTGTAGAGAAATAGCAGTCCGAGCACGATTGCTCCGAAGAAGTAGATTTGTCCCGACATTCCCATCACCGTCGGCAGCAGGCTTACCGGCAACAGCATCAACGTGTAGACGACGATCTGTTGTGCAGTTACTTTGCCGTCTGGCTCGACGACCGGCAGCATCAGGATGCCCGCGCGGCCGTAGTCTTCGCGATACATCCAGGCGATGGCGAGAAAATGTGGGAACTGCCAGAGAAATAGAATTGCAAAAAGTACCCAGCCCTCGAGACTGATCGAGCCGCGTGCTGCGGTCCATCCGATCAGTGGCGGCACAGCGCCGGGAAAAGCTCCGACGAGCGTTGATAATGATGTGCGCGTTTTTAGCGGTGTGTACGCGAACACGTAGCCCGCGATTACTGTCAGGCCAAGTAGCGCCGTCAAGGGATTCACAAGCACAAGCAGGTAGATCTCAGCCAGGATCGTAATGCCCGCTCCGAAAGCGAGCGCTTCCCATGGCGCCAGTTTGCCTGACGGCAGAGGCCGCGTTGCCGTGCGACGCATCAAGCCGTCGAGATCGCGTTCAGCGTACTGGTTGAGCGTTGCGATTCCGGAAGATAAAAGTCCAATGCCTAACAACGCACGAAAGAGCGCGACGTAGTCAATGCCGCTTCGCGAAGCAAGTGCGAATCCCGCCGCGGACGTCAGCACGATCAGAAACGTGATACGCGGTTTCGTCAGTTCGACATACGCAGCGACGCGCTCACGGAACGACAAGCGCGTCCGCTCGACAACGTCAACCGCCGAACTTCGTAAATCGATAGCAAACTCTTCCATCAAATAAACCTGCTTAGATCCTGGTCTTTGCTCCGGAGGAGCAAAAGGTTTATAGCCGTTGCATCCTCCACGTTCCCGCTCCATAGGAGCGGCATGTACATTAGCCAACATCGCGCTCCGTTGGAGCGCCATAAATCTTTAGAACCGCGGTTCTATAAACATCGTGCTCCCATGGAGCACTTCGTCACGCGCAGGTAAGACTCGATAAGTGCGCAAAGTCAAAACAATCGTCGTCACGAACACCAGCGCGCCACACGCCACGTGAGCGACGGTGATCGCGATCATCGGATTGAGCGGCTGCGGATCGCCCGGCGATGCCAGTCGCGTCATGTACGCAGCGATACCCAGCCCCAGTTGAATCACCAGTAGCGCCAGCGCAATTCTCGCCGGACGCGTCAGAAATCGCTGCTCCGGGTGACGTCGCAAAACAGTCAAAGCCGCCGTTCCAAGCATCAGCGTCACTGCGATTGCTCCGCCGATGTGCGCCAGTATTAACTCCGTCGGCAGATGTCGATCCCAGGTAGCTGAGTGACGCAACGTAGCTCCGAGTATTAATTGCAAAAAGATCGTCACGAGTGCGGCGGTGCATAGGTAACGGAGCGGAAAGCTCCCCTTCTCTTCAGCCAGTGGCCTCGCATCCATCCAACCTCGCGAAGTAAAAACCGCGAGACTCACAGTCGTGCAAAAGAAAAGCTGTGCGAGTGTTGCATGTGCACTGGATACTGCCAGCGGCAACATCAACTTCACGGTCAGTCCGCCGAGTAAGCCCTGAGCAACCACTGCACACAGTGCGAAGATGCTGAGTTTGCGAACCCACGATCGCGTCTCTCTCGCGAGAATGTAGACCATGAGAGCTATCGTCAGCAGGCCGACGGTAGTCGCAACCATCCGGTGACCGTGTTCCCAAAACAGGTTTCCGACCATCTTCGGAAAGACCTGTCCATTTGAAAGCGGCCAGTCAGGCGTCGCCAGTCCAGCATCGTTACTGGTGACAAGCGCTCCAGCGATGATCAAGAAAAACGTCGCGCAAGCGACGAGAATGGCGAAGCGATTCAGAGCCCGGTTCATCACTTGGCTAATTCAGTTAACCACGGATGACACAGATACAATCCCGAATTTCTATCCGTGTCATCCGTGGCTTAATACCCTAGTGTTTGCCCATCATCGGGAATTCGATCGCGGGCAGCATCTGTAACGAAGGCTTCGTCGAGCTGGTAGCTGCTCCCGCTTTCGGGAACGCAAAGTCAGCCTTACCTGGAGCACTGGCGGTTACGGTGACTTCCATTGTTTGCTCTTCAGGAACCTGGCCTTCTCTCCATGCAACAACCGTGTACTTACCCGGCGGCACGCCTTTGATTTCAAACGCGCCGTTTTCAGCGCTCACTGCAAACAGCGGGTGCTTCAGCACGCCGATGTAGGCTTTCATCCACGGATGCTGATTGCATTTCACCGGGATGAGAACTTCTGCCCGTGCGAAGCTCTTCTCGATTGGCGGTGCGCCATTCGCCTGCGTCTGATTCCACTCGGTGTTCAGTTTTGGTGTCGGGTGGATGTTGTGCTGCGTCGCATCGCTGTTGGTGATCATGAGTTTCTGATTGACCATTACGCCCAACACGTGCGGAGCGTAATGGCAGCCATTCTGATCCAGCTTGACTTCCGTTGTCGGAGTTGGCCAGCTGTATTCACCAATCTTCTTGCCACCATCGACTGTACCGTCTTTGATGTAGACGAAAGTATTCGCGAGCTTACCGTCCTTAACCAACGTGTCGTCGGTCGACAGATTCGGACTCTTTTGGCCGCAGACCGGATCGGCTGTCGTGTCGATCTTCTTCGGCGCCGGCGGCGTTCCGTTGAATGAGATCACACCGGCGATGGTGCCGGTTGCGCCGGTGTAAGGCGGAGCATCGGCCGAAGCATTCGTCGGTCCTTTACCATTCGTATCAGTACCACTCTTGCTGCATGCAGAGCCCAGCGCTAGCAAAGACAGTGCAATCGATAACACAAGCCAGACTTTTGTCTGCTTATTCATGATCAACTCCTCCAAACTAAGATAACTTGCGCATTAACTGTAGCACGGAAGCCGTGTTTACACGGAACGTGCATTTAACCCGTTAAGGTTCGATTGTAGGGGCGGCCCTCCGTGGCCGCCCTCGGATTGCAATACGAGTCATTTGCGACAGACATGATCCAAACCAAGGGCGGCCACGGAGGGCCGCCCCTACAGTACGTTCCGCAGAACTAAAGCCACTTTGCGGCCTAATGCTGCATTGCGGCGCGTTCGTACATGACTAAACCTTGCTCGCTTACGCTTCGAACTCGCGTGATGCTGTGTCGCCGGAGCAGCCGCAGCAGGCGTAACAGGACCAGTCGCCAGCAACTGTCGCTGTTCATCTGAATTCATCAGGAACATGTAACGAACCAGCAGCCGTGCGTGATCGTCGTCGTAACCCGTAGCAGCAGGCGGCAGCGTCGGCAGGTTTGCAACCCAATGCTCACCATCCTTGCGGAACAACCCGCTCGGCATCGCCGTTCCCGGACTGATCTGCGCCGGGTCGAGCAGCCAGCGGAACGTCCAATCGGGTTTCAAACGCTCAGACGCCAAAAGGAAGTTTGGCGCAATTGCCTTCGCATCATGTCCCGGATCTCCGGTGATGTGACACTTCAGACACGGCGTTCCCGACGTAAACAACTGCCGAGCTAGCAATCGCTCCTGTGCCGTCAACGGCGGCAGCGGCTCCTTGATGTACGGATCCTGCTGACCTGACATTGCCATGAAGAATCGCACCAGCACCTGCAACTCGTTCGGCGAGAAGTTGAACGTCGGCATGCGGAACTGCAAATACGGACGCACACCATTGCGATCCAATCCGGGCTGCGGCAACAAATGCCCCGATTGATTATTTGCTGCCGGACTAGCGCCCGGCTGTGGGGCAGCCTGCGGACTCGGCGACGGCAACGCCGCGATCTGTTTCGCTTGATCCGGCGATTTCTCACCACTCAACGACGGATCGTGCAGGAACCTCAACAACCACGCCGGATCGACGCGCGCGCCTTCACTCGTCAAACGCGGCGGCAGCAGATCTTTGCCTTCAGGCGACTGGTAGAACGGCAGGTCCATAACTACCGAGCGCTGTCCGATCTGAAGCTGGTGACAACCCTGACAGTTGTACTTCTTGATCACCCACCAGCCGTTTTGAATATCCTGGCGACGTTGATCCTGCGGATTGTAGAAAAGCGATCCGGGAACGTTGGCGCCTTCAGCACCGACACTGCCAAGCAGGAACGTGGTGAGCGCGTTGCGCCACTCCGGCGGCATGTACGGCTGCGGCATGCGCAGTCGATCTTTCTGATCTTTTTCTTTACCCTCGTCGTAAATCGAAGGCTGCGTGATCTTGTGTGTGAAGAAGCCCTTGTGGTTGTACCACGGCTTCTCATCGAGTTTCTTCTCTTCTCTTTCCTTCTTTAGCAGCTCGATCGGTTCGAGTCCTTCTTCCGCGTGTTTTGTTTGCAGCGCGAAGTCGAGACGTTCGATCGGAGTCGCACCTTCTACCGTCAACTCTTTGCCGATGCGCTGCTCATCTTCGAAGCCTTTGATCTCGTGACAACCCGCACAACCATACTGCTTGATCAGTGCCTTGCCCTTATCTTTCAAGGCCGCATCGTCCATGTACGACGACGCCGCATAATCCGGCGGCGACGAGAGGGAGAAGAGATAAGTGGCGATGTCACGCGCATCCTGTTCGGAGAGACGGAAGTTTGGCATCACCGTCATGTTCTGCACCTGCAACTCAGCGCCGTCTTCCGGACAGCGAGAATGCAGTTCGGTGTCGAACACGAACGGCAAACCTTTCTTCGCGTAATCTTCGGCCGTCAGATCGCGCTTGTGCTTCGGACAATAAGGCGCGACTCGTTCGCGTGGATTGTGAATCCAGCGCACGATGTAATCGAAGTTTGCTTTCTCGCCGACGCGCTGGAGGTTGGCGGCAAAGTGACCACCAATCTTGCTGCCCTCTTCACCGATCGAGTGACATGCGAGACAGCCACGGCTTTCAAAAAGCTGCTTACCGTGTCCTGCGTCGCCTTTCTGTTGTGCCGGCAGTTTGGAATCGAAACTTTCCTGCCAGAGATAAGCGGCGATGGCCTGAATCTGTTCCTCGCCGTCCTTATCGCGCATGTGGGCACCGGGGGCATCTTCCGGCAAGGTGCCGAAACGCCAGAAGACCGGCATCTTCGTGTCGGGTCGAAACGCCTGCGGGTCATGTAACCACACCGGCACCCATTCTTTGCGCAACTTGACTCGAACATCCTTGAGGTTTGGTCCAACCTTCTTCACATCCTGAAGGAGATAACGCTCCTGCAGTTTCATCTGGTCGATACGCGCGGCCAGCAGACTGTTCGTCACCCGCAGACTCTCGGCGTGGGCTAGGATCTTCGGCACGTCTTCCACTGCGGTTTTATCTGACTCCGACGTTTTCGTGTCGGTCAGGATCTGTTTCTCATTCGCGGTAATCTGATCTTCGAGCTGGCCTCGCTGTTGTCGCGCCGCCGCTAAAGAATCTGTCTCACGATCGAAGCCTTCGTATCGATGGCAACCCATGCAACCACGCTGTGCAAACAGGTCGCGGCCAAGGTTCAAGGTTTCCGCACCCTGCGTGACGCGATCGCGCGCGTGACACTGCTGGCAGCCGGCCTCTGTGTTTTCTTTTTCAAACATGGGCCAGAGCCAGAACCGATGACGCCCGTGACCTTTCACTTCGCTCGTCGTCGCACGGCCGTTACCCCAGTGACAACTGGCACAACCAAACTTCTCGGGATTGTGTATCTGGAGAATGTCCTTGTTCGGATGGCTGACAAAAGCACGCGAGAACGAGTCTTCTTTTCCGCCTGAACCGACCATACTCGCCGGAGTCAACTCGAGTGGTTCACGGATGCCGGCGTGGCAGACCTCACAACGATCGACGATGTTGTAGGAGTTGACGCTGATCTGGTGACCAAGAATCGAGTAGTCATAATTGGCCATCTTGGTTTTCAAACCGTCGATGGCGGTTGGCCCAAGACTGATCGAGTGATTACGCAGATAGTCGTCTTTTTTCTTGCCCAGCTCAGAAGGCGTCTTCAACAGCTCGGCTTTCTTAGCGAGAGCTTCCGATTTCTGGTCGCGGAGTGTGTTGTAAAGCGTCTCGAGCTCGCCGTAATTTAACGGCTTCTTTTCGGTTGACTGGCCGTCGTCAGTTGGGATCTCGACAGTAACTCGTTCCTGTCTTTTTGCTTCAGCCTGGTCACGGTATTTTTGTTTTGCTTTACCCTCGGAAATTTCGACGTTGTAGTTGATGACGGTGAGCTTACCGCGCTGGTTTTGGAAGGTGTCCGTAATCGCGTCGAGCTTCCTCTGGGCCGAAGCTACTGTTTTATCGATCTCGGCAATCGCGGGTTGTACCTCGTCACGAGCGGCCTTTTCGGCGTCGGCTAGCTGCACATACTCAGGGCTTTCCTTGATCTCCGCTTCGCTCTTTCCGGCGTCCGCTTTAATGCTATCGAGATACTTCGTGTAACGGCTGACGAATTCCCGCTGCATTCCCTTCCACGGCCGTTGGCCGAACGCTTCGTCGTAAAGGGCCCACGCAATCGAGATCGTCATCAGCAACGCAGCAAACAGCATCCAGCCGCTCGTCGAGCGACTAGCAATCGGATCGTGTGCCGGTAAATCGGCTTCCCTCTTGATCAACGACTCGCGAGGCTCTGGTGCATCAGCCACTATGATCTTCCCTCCACGCTACCTATATGTTGAACCATGGAGTTACCCACACATACTTAATCGTCAAAGCCAAACGCAAAATAAGCTTCACCGGTAACGCCAGCAGCACGCTTACGGCAAAAAATTGAAATGTCAGATACTGGAGCAGACTCGTTCGCGAAAGAATCTTCTGTTCGAATTCGTTCTTCGGAAACAACGCATCGTGAAGACCACTCAGGCCCCAGGATTTCGGCCACCGGATCTTCTTAAAATCGACGGTCATCAGCCAGTGGAAAAGCAGCGCTCCTACGAGATAGAACCCACTGACCACGATCAACCCAAAAATGAACTTCCCGGGATTCGCAGCGAGGAACCCGAGATGCAGCGCTTTGCCAATTGAGCTGGTGGCAATCATGTCGTGCAGGTCGACGTTCTTGTCGAACACTACCGCGTTGTGATCCCACGTTTGTCCCGGCCAGAACCAGATCCAACCCGGACCACGAATAAACGTTCCGATCACAATCAACACGATCCACATCAAGAAGCCCGCACCAAACATCCAGAGCGCGAAACGTCGCTGCTTGAGCGTGTAGTAACCGTTGCCGAGTGGATTTGAATCGACGTACGGAAAGACCATCAATCCGACCATAATGATCGACGGCATCACGACGCCCGCGATCCACGGATCGAAGTAAACCAGCATCTCCTGCAAACCGAGGAAGTACCACGGCGCTTTCGACGGATTCATCGTCAGGTTCGGATTAGCCGGCTCTTCAAGCGGAGCGTTGAGCGTGATCGACCAGACAAAAAGAACCACCGTGACGATCACGGTGGCGAGAAACTCAATTCGGACAAGGTAGGGCCAAACATGAAGCTCCCGCGCCCAACCTGGCCGCCACGGTTCCACTTTGCGATGATGCGTCTTCGCCGTTTTCGGATCTGCTTCGAGTTCGTCTATGAGACGATCGTTTGCAACTGCCTGCCTGACACCCATCCACGTGAAGAAAGGCACCAGGAAAAGCATCGCGACGATCGGAATGTTATCGGGCGCCGACGAGATGATCCAGAGTTGATGCCAATCATGGACATTGATGGCCCAGATCCCAACGATCAGAACGCCGAGAACGAGAAGTGTCCATTTGTTTATGAATCTTCGCATACTGGCTATTTCTTCTTAGCTACTGCTTTCATCTCTGACTCGAGCACGACCGGCGCCGGGCCGGAGATGCCTCCGTCCTTACGAATACGCCAGAAGTGCACGGCCATAAAGATCGACGCCACGAGGGGAATACCGATGCAATGCCAGATGTAAGAACGTAAGAGCGCGTTTGAGTCCACAATCGACCCGCCGAGCAAACCGAATCGCACGTCGTTATATGCGGTCAAGCCGAGTTGTGGACCAAACGGACCTTCGTGTCCCAGCATCGGCGTCGCGCGCGCCATGTTTGTTCCAACCGTTACCGCCCAGAAACCGAGTTGATCGTCAGGCAAAAGATATCCGGTAAACGACAACAGCAGCGTCAGTACGAGTAGAACAACGCCCACACACCAGTTGAACTCGCGCGGTTTCTTGTACGAACCTGTTAACACGACGCGAAACATGTGCAGCCAGGTCGTGATCACCATCAAGTGCGCGGCCCAGCGGTGCATGTTGCGCAGGAGCTTTCCAAACGGGACGTCGTGCTCGAGATAAAGAATGTCGCGGAATGCGTCGAGCTTGGTGGGGTGGTAGTAGAACATCAGCAACACCCCGGTAAACGTAAGCACGATAAACAGGTAGAACGTGATTCCACCCATGCCCCACGTAAACGGATAACGCACTGCATCGCGATTGATTTTCGCCGGATGCAGGTGCAGAAAGACGTTTGAAAGGATTGCGAGCGATCGGTTACGCGGATCGGAGCGATCGTGAGACACGCGAAAGATCGACTTCCAAAGCTGCGTCTCCTGCGGATCCTTATAGTCTTTCGCCTCTTCCTTCGCGCGTTCAGCCAGTGATCCGCCGGTCTGCTTAACTTTATCGATCAGACTACGGCTGTCTTCGTCGCCCGAAGTGATCTGTTTTGTCTCTTTTGGATCAGGACTATCTGCCATATCCGTCTTTTTCCGTGCTCATCCGTGGCTCAAACTCTAATGAATGCGCCATCATCGTCGAACTCGCTCTTCTCGCCCTTGGGCCACTCGTAAAGCGTGCCGACGTCCACTTGGATCTGTCCTTCCGCGTCGAGTGTCACTTTCGCACGGTCCATCGGGCGCGGTGCGGGACCCTCGAAGTTGATTCCCTCGCTATCGTAACCACTGCCATGGCACGGACACTTGAATTTGTTTTCACTCGCCTTCCAGTCAGGAGTACAACCGAGATGCGTGCAGCGCGCATAGATCACGAACAGTCGATCTGAAGTTCTGGTCACCCAGATTCGGTATTGCTGTTGCCACTTGGTATCCACACCGATGGCATAATCAGCAGGGGCGCCAATGCGAAAAATGCTGGAAGGCTCGAGAATCGAGCGCGGCAGGAAGAACCGCACAAACATCAGAAAGAAAGTCGTGAGTGCAGTGGCGACAGCGGTCCAGACGATCCGTCGTCGCATCTTGTTCACCGGAGGGTCGGAACTCGCTTCCACGACCGCGGCGGCAGATGCAGGCTTTGCCGGAGCCGCAGGACGTGCGGGAGTACCTACACTCGGGGCAGACAATTGATCGGCTTGACTATCCAAGACCAGACCTCCGTCAAATCAGTTCCGAATTGCCAGGTGTTGCGAACTTCCGTGGGTACACTTCGACTGTACTAACAGAGAGTTAATTATACAATCCCGCCTTGGACAGGGATTCCTCTCTGCGCAGTAAATCGAATTATTTGCTTAAACATGAAGAGCTGCCGCACCTAACAAAACAATATATTAATATGGTCGGCGGCAGTATTTATACATAATTTCCTGATTGGCTGGCAAGAAGTATCGATGTCGGGTAGTGCCCTAATTTGAAATCCTCACTCATCTTCTAAAAACAACTCTCAAATCAGGTGGTACGATGCGCCCACAAACGGCGCGGGCTGACAAGTGTTTGCGCACTTTCCAGCCCTACAGAACCGAATCCTAACCCGCTTAAGAGAGAGGAATCGACCATGCAGAACAATCGTACCACGGGCGAAAGCCTGCCGCTCGACCATGAAGACTGGCGAATCGCTTTTCAACCTTAAGCTCAATTTCCAGACCTCGCGTTCGTTCTCGCTCAACACTTACACGGTGTAACCAAACTCATAGAACAGGGCGACGAGGCGCGGTTGAGGCATTAGCCGGATTAGATCGCGCCATTGAATGCCTGATGCCGCATACGCGCTTTTCAGATACGCGCTATCGGGAGATCGCCCGCAAGTTTTATCTACGAGCAGTCGCGGGCAATCTCTCAACCGAACAAGAAGATGAACTGCGCAAGCTTGGCTTGCTGGAGTAAAACTATGGGATACCCAAGACCACGACCGAAACACCTAGCCGCGAAGCTCCTGCGCATCCGTGAGGCGCTCGCTCTCTCCCACTCCGAATTGGCTGAGCCCTGAATGTTCGAGACTACTACCCCTACATTTCAAAGTACGAATTAAACAAAAACGAACCGCCAATTGTGGTCCTACTCGCTTACTCCCGCGTCGCAGGAGTGCGCGTTGAAGTGATCATTGACGACGAACTGGACTTGGAATTCTAACCCGCATTCTGGCGACAACGCTCACCTTGTCGCCGCTTCCCTTAGAGTGTGACGTATCCAACTGGAAAGCGTTTTATGCTCGCTGGCATCAGCCGCCTTAGTGAATATCTTTAGTTCTTCGTCATTCAACCGCACCGGGACAATCTTCCCTTTCGCGTGCCCCTTCGGCAGTTTTGGCCTTCCCATGTTCTTAGCTTTCGGCATGGCCCTTTTGCTCCCTGTAGTCGCCTACAATCGACGCCTGTACGGCTTTGCGTGGGCTTGTGGCGGGCGGTATGTGCAACACGGTAACGTGTCTTCGTGGGTGGCCTGCGTCTTCGGTGTCATGCGCCCACGCATAGACGCGATCCGTTTTTGGGTGACCTTCCAGATCGAACACTTCAACCTCGCCTTCCCAAACCGTCTGTCCCTGGAATTCTTCTTTGATCGGCACAATCTGAAGGTGTGTTGGCTCTGCGCCGTGTAGCTTGCGGATCACGTCTTCTAGTTCTTCGATGTAACTCACGATGCCGCCACAATCAAGTCTTCGACCGTCCAAAAGTTTCATTCAATCCCTGCCGCCATCGCGGGCGCCATTCTGATCGTCTTGTGCGAGCGAACGAGATTGTAATACGCGAAGTGTAGCGCCACAGCCGCCTCGAAGTTTTCCAACTTTTTGCTGAACGCATAGGTAAGGCGAGTTAACCGACGCATGTGCAGGCGCGTGATTCCGTTCAGCCGTTCAACGTGGCTATTTGAAATGAGATCCGTTTCGGGATAGCCCATGACTACCATCTTCTGCATACTCGTAACTTCGGGCGCACTGTAGCGCCGCTCCTGATGGTGCTCACCCTAACTGCGCCGTAGTTCTTAATGATCATCCCAAAGTCAACGTCCATTCCAAAAGCATTTTCTACGGCTTCGACATAAGCGCGTAGACCATCGCTGAAAATCTGTGGACGATTCTTCAAACGTGAGGCAACGTCAGTAACAAAGGCGTTCGCTGTATGCTTCGTTCGCTTGCCGCATTTGAAAGAGGGAACGAGTTTTGTTTCGGAGTCGATAGCGCAGAACGTCCAAACATCTCCCATAGTCGGATCGTCGCCGATGCTAAGGGGCTTTTCTTTCTTGCCGATGAATCCCCAAATCTCATCGAACTGCAAGAAGTGACAAGTCAGATCGCGCATCTTTACGTCCAGTAACTTCGCGCAGCCTTTTCCAATCCGAACACCCAAACGGCAAATCGTGTTTTGGTGAATGCCCGTGATGCGTGAGATTGCACGGATGCTGCAACCTTCAGCCAACGCGCTGATAACCGCGATTTGCTTGTCTTTGGGAAGCACGTTCGCCATTTGCGCTATCTCCTCAACGTGGAGATAATGTATTACACTTTGTCTTCGCCGTCAAGACTTTTTGTGTTACAATTTCTCGCCTAGAATTAGAGGCTTGAAGCAATGGTAAATAAGAAAGATGCTGACAATGAGACACCCGGCAAACTTGAGCGTGTCTTTTATTTCCTTTCTCAAAGGTGGTCTTTGTTGTTGTGGCCCCTGTTGTTCGCATGGTTGTTGTATCTGCGATGGTTGATAATTCGCTGGTCTTGGGATTTCGCGTTGCCCGCTGAAAGAAATTCGTTTATCGCCCAACAAGCGTTCAACGGACTGGTCTTCACGGCAGTTGTAGTCCAAGCCTTGATCTACGGCGGCCAGTTGCGCGTGATGGGTGTATCCTTCAAGCCGCGCCTGCGCGTCATGGACGTTAGGGCTGAGAACCTTGAGGCGGGAAAAGAACCAATCTTTATCGTTTGGATTAAAAACGAAGGGGCAACCGACGCTAATGGCGTAAGACTTCATCTGAGGGTGAGTGTTGGGCATCCACGCCCAATCGACGCTCCCCTTGCTAAGAAGACTGGGGAAAACGTTGTGACCATACACGCCGGGCAGGAAGAGAGTTATTTCGTGCCTTGGGGCGGCCCTATTACAGAAGAACAACTCAAAGAGATGAACCGGAAAGGTGGTCGGGTTACAGTGTCCGGCTATTACAAGCCGCGTTGGGCTCCACGAAAAGATTTTTCCTATAGGTATTACCCGCTGGAAAATAGGCCCAAGGGTGTTCCGCAGTTTCTTCCTAGCGATTTCGATACGGGACTGACAACAGTCATAACCACCGGAGCTGCTCGCCTGAAACTGGAGCCGCACCCCCCGGACGTAATCACTACCGACCAAACGCCGAACGGCATCCACAGTGAAGCCCTGCCGCCCATGCAGGATGACATATCGATTGAGAACGCACCCGCACCCCAAGAGAAAGAAAACAAAAAGATTGAGGGCGAACAGTCCAACAGCGATCCAAATTAGGGTACTACCCGATGTCGAAAGCGCACGTAGTCATTTATTCACGACCGGGTTGCCATCTTTGCGACGAAGCAAAGGCTGCGATCATGAGCGCAGGGTGCAACCACCAGTTTGTTTTGGAAGAGATCAATATTGAATCTGATGAAGAGTTGCTCAAGAAATATAAGTATGACATTCCCGTTATTTCGATTAACGGTGTTGAGACGTTTATACATCGCGTGGACCCGGCGGAGTTTAGCCACAGATTACACGGATTAAAAACACGGATTTAGAAATGTGCTTCTTGCTGGAGCGCTTCGATGGATTCGAAGAGTCTCATCTTTTCGGATTCGTTTGTGGATTGGCGATAAGCCATAACGAGATCCTTGAGACCGGCGAGCTCTTTGTAGAGACCGGCATTTTCGATTGGCGGGGTTAGGTACGAGATCAGCTCCGCGTAGGAGCGTCGTTTTGCGATTGAGCCTTCAGACGGATTGTTGACACTGTAGATGTAGAAGTTTGGAAGCTCGTCGATCAACCTGTCGGGCCAGCAGTCACTCGAGAGTCCGATTTGTTTGCCGGGCATGAACTCGAGGGCGCCGTGAGTGCCGAAGTGAATGATGCCGGCGGCATTAAATACTTTCGAGATGTAAGTATAGAACGCCATGAAGCCATGATGCGGCGAGCCACCGCGTGCCATCATCATGCGCATCGGATCACCTTCGAAGCCAAATGTCGGTTGCACGCCGATGAAGACATTCCCCAGCCTGAGTCCCTGAATTAACAATTCATTCCCAAACGAGTTGATCGACCCTGGCGCGGTTCCCCAATCGTTTTCCACGTCTCTGATATAAGGACAGAGTCGCCGGTATTCCTGGACGTTCATTCGATAAGCGACGTTTGCGGCAGCGCCGAACCCTTCGGAGTTGCCTTCGATCAGTTTCCGGCGCAGTGCGTCTGGCGATTCGGGTACCTCGACTCGATAACCTTCGTCGGAAAGTCGCTTTAAGACGTCGAACACACCCGGAAATACATCGAGGTCCGCAGCGGTGCCGATGTTTCCCTTGTTTGGCGGAAAGCAGAACAGCACGATCGCGAGTTTGACCTCATCGCGCGGCGAGTTCTGTAACTCATTCCAGTGTCGCAGCCGCCTTGCTAATCGCGTGCAGCGATCGTCGAGTGGGACGGGTTCTTGTCCGCGACTCGGAATGCCGCCATAAACAAACGGCTCCGTTGCACCGTCGATCTCCGGTATCGCGATCTGCATCCCCGCCTGAACCGGGTTAAGTCCGGTCTGCGAATCAGTCCACGCTTCGATTGTTTGCGTATCGAGACTAACCGCCGAACGATATGGAATATTCAGCTCACGCAGAAACTCCGACGCTGCGGCGCTGTCGTTCATTGCCGGCCCACCAACAAAACTGAAACCAGTCAACGACACGATCTGACTGACGCGCGACTTCGTCTTCTCCGGCTCGACAAAAAACTTCGAAACGGCTTCGCGGTTATCCATCAACGTGGCGATCGCGGGAATTACGCTCAGTCCTTCAGCTTCGATTGAGTGTATGAGCGCGTCGTAATGCTTTGTTGTTTTGCTGATGACTTGTGGCCGCATTAATAAGAGACCGATCGTAGCGTCGGAGTTCAACGGCCTCGAATACCACTTCCGATACTCAGCAAACGTTTGAAACAACGTCGGCGCCGCCGGGTGATAAATCGCCACTGAGGGCTGATGCTCAAGTTTCGGAACACGAATCTTCTTCAATCGCTCGTCGCGGACGTAGTGGACCAGCGAGTAGAGCAGCATCGATTGGATGTTCGCCGGCGTCGGTTGGAGGAAATAGCAGAAGAGATAGAGATAATGCTTTGCATCGGTGAGTGCACCCGCAGTCGGCACAAACTTGAGCATGCCGGGAAGCCGATCGACCAGTTTGAGATACTGACCGTGATTACGACTCGACTTACCGCGCTTTGCCTGCGTACCGACCCACGACCCAACAGACTTCAATAACCCGCCGCCTTTGCCGAATGTCGAGATATCGAGCCGCCCCAGTCGGGTTCGACGCATCAACTCCGGCATACAGTTGATGACAACTACGGCATCGTGATGCTTGTATGTCTCTAGCGCAGCAACAAGTCGCGTAGCGTTCTCGCCATCCATTACGTGGATCACAAAAACAACATTCGCGTCCTTAAGATCTTCCTCAACATCGTCCCACTCACGATCGCTAAACGGCGATCCGAAGTTGTATGCCGCAACACGCAATCCGAGCTTGTGCACACGATTGATCTCGCGCTCCGCGTTCCTTAGCGGCGCCAACAAACTCGACCCAACATATAAAACCGTGATCTTCAATCCGTATTATCCGCGGCTAAACAACTCCCTCTAACTGGTCCTCAAGATTTCTGCTGATCTCTCGCAACCGTTCCAGCACGCTCTCATCAACATCCCAATACCCGCGCCCATTCGCCTCCAACAGTCTCTGCGTCAACGAGTGCGCCGAGTGCGGATTCAAATCGCGGAGTCGCTCGAGCATCGTCTCATCAAACAAAAAGGTGTTCGCCACTTCCGAGTAAATCCAATCGTCAACCGCATCCGCCGTCGCGCTCCATCCGAAAGTATTCGAAACGTGATTCTCAATCTCCGCCACGCCTCTGAACCCGTGTTTCAGCATCCCCTCATACCACTTCGGATTGAGCGTCTTGGCGCGTGTCTCCAAACGCACGGTCTCTTCGAGGGATCTGATCTTCGTGTCACGCGACAAACTGTCAGACAGGTAAATCGCCGGCCGCGCTTTCGCACGCTGCTCAACTGCTTTCGACACACCACCGAGATATTCAAAGTAATGGTCCACATCGGTTAGCCCGATCTCAAACGTATCGATGTTCTGGTACGTCGCCTCAACACGCGAAAGCGCACGGTCCATCGCAAGCCGCGCTTCCCTACCCTCAATTGCCCGGCCCTTCGAATCGCGTCCGTATGCGAAACACTTGCGTGTCACAAAGAGATCTCCAAGCGTGTCTTCGCGTTCCCACTGCGAATCCATCACCATGAAATTCACATTCGTGCCGTAATTGCCGGGCGCATTTGAGAAGACACGCATGGCCGCTTCATCCATATCACAGGCATCCTGCTCGACCTGTTGAAAGACGTGTTTCCGAACGTAATTCAATTCCAAAGGCTCGTCGAGCTGTGCAACCAGACGCACGGCCTTGTCGAGCAGTTGGACCGTCGGACTAAACAGATCGCGAAAGATTCCCGACACCGTCATCACGACGTCGATTCGTGGGCGGCCCAGTTCGCTGAGCGGTATGACTTCGACGCTTGTAGTCCTATTTAAAGCGTCTCTACACGGCCGTGTGCCGAGCAGCCACAACGCCTGGGCCACACCTTCACCCTGCGTCTTGATGTTGTCGAGGCCCCAGAGCACGAGCGCCATGGCTTCCGGGTAGCGTCCGTTTTCCTGCTTATAACGATCGAGGAGACTATTTGCGACGGCTTCACTGCGCGCAAACGCGACCGCGGAAGGAACGGCGTACGGATTGAGCGCGTGAGTGTTTCGGCCGGTTGGAAGAATGTCGGGATTCTGAATGATGTCGGCGCCTGGTCCAGGTTCGATGAACTCACCACGGAGCGCGCGCACGAGAGAATCGATCTCGCTATTCGTTTGCAGCTTTGTGGTAACTGTCTCGAGGAGAGCAAAAACCGGACGCGTTGTTTCCGCGTCTACGCCGTTCGTTTCCATAAAAGCAACTGCGTCGTCAGATCCATCTGCGACGAACGTGCGCACGGCTTCATCGATCAAATCATCGGGAAGCGCACGCGTACCCGCTTCGGGTCGATCGAACGACGCGATCATTTTCAACAGATCTGTTTTCTCACCCGCCGACGAAGCGCGGCCAAAGACGTGCAGACCCGTCGGGATCAATCGCTGTTCGATCTCGACTAACTGCTCGTAAAGCGCGAACACTTTCGCGTCGCGCTCGTTGTCTGGATTATTAACCACGGATTTTAAGGATTTGCCGGCGCGATTTTTACGAATCCTGCGCGCAGGATCCACGCCAGCCGGCGAGTTTCCTCGGTGGATTCAAACTCCTTCTGTGTGTCTACCACGACGACGCGAGCTTTCGTTCTCTTCAGGGCCACTGTCAATTCACGTAACTCTGACTCGATCTTCACCTGTCGAAACGCGCGCAAGTTCAGACCGCCACGTCTGAGTGGCACATTCGAACGGCCGTCGGTAAACAGGAGCACGACTGTCTCGCCAAATTTGTTTTTTACCAGCTCCAACAACTCAATCGTCGTCACCAGTCCTAAACCGAGCGGCGTGCTGCCACCCATGCGAAGCGAGTCGAGCACACGGCGCGCGCGCAGAATACTTCGCGACGGCGGTAGATCAAGGTTCGCAGTCGTGCCGTGAAACGAAACGATCGCGACGCTGTCGCGATTCAGGTACGACTTGCGGAGCAACTTGAGAATCGTGCTCTTCGCGCGCGCGATTCGATTTGCAGCCATGCTTCCGGAGGCGTCGATGGCAAATACAAACAGCCTGCCCTGTTTGTGCTTCAGCAGCTTGTAGCGAAGCGCTTCTGGATCTATAGCCGCCGGCTTTCGTTCGCGTAACGAAGCATCGAGCCCGACAAGCGCTCGCAAAGTGGCGTCGAGTGCAATCCGAGCGCCTGCGTTTCTGAATGTCACCGCACGCGTGTATCGGCCGCGTCTTTGCGTCAACGCTGCTTTCGCTCCACTCGTGCGACCACTCTGTGAACGCGATTTTTCTCCGCGCTCGGCTTTGATGTGTTCGTCAAGTCGCATCTCGGCGGATTTCTTTTCAACCGCCGGTGGCGACAAGACATCGACTTCATTTGGTCTCGCGGTACTTCCGGATGCGGTACGACGTTGTCGCGGTGGATCTGTGTTCACCTTGCCGGGCTGATCGCGGTTCTGCGTTTCGCCGCCATTCCCGCTGGGAGGTTGCGGCGGCGCCGTGTTTGGAAACACTTCCTCGACTGCCTGTTGCACCTGTTCGCTGGTCGCAGTTTCATCCAATGCGTCGCGGCGCAAACGGTGTCGCAGCGCCATCGCCGAAACGCGTTTCACATGTTCTTCAGTGACCGCCTTCCGGCCCTCGAATGCGGCCAACGCCCTCGCAGCGCGCATGATGGTCAGCTCGCCGCGATGACCATCGACTTTGAGATCCGCGCAGAGTTGCGCGATCTTCTCGAGCACTGCGCGCTCCAGATTTATCTTCGCGAGGTTCGCTCGCGCTCGCGTGACCCGTTTTCGCAGTTGTTCCTGATCGGCGTCGTAAGATTTGCAGAAAGCGTCTCGCTCTCGATCGTAACGTTCCCGGCGCTCGACGATATCAACTCGATTCCGCAAATAGTTCTCGGTGACGACTTCAGCGTGCAACCCGAAGCGATCGAGTAGCTGTGGTCTAAGCTCGCCTTCTTCCGGATTTCCCGAGCCAATCAACACAAAACTCGCCGGGTGCTCAACGGAGATTCCTTCGCGCTCGACCTTGTTCACACCCGTGACCGCAACGTCCAGTAACAGATCGACCAAATGATCTTCGAGCAGGTTTACTTCGTCGATATAAAGAAAGCCTCGATTCGCACGCGCCAGGAGGCCGGGATCGAAGACTTTTCTGCCGGCCGAAAGTGCACGCTCAATATCAATCGTTCCACAAACGCGATCTTCGGTGGCTCCTAACGGTAGCTCGACGACAGGCACAGCGCGCGACTCCGACCCACGTTTGCGGTCCTGTCGACACTGGTCACACAGATTGCGCTTGTCTTCGGGGTCGCAGTTATAAGGACATCCCGAGACGACCGAGATCTGCGGCAGCAAATCAGCGAGCGCTCGCACGGCAGTCGATTTCCCTGTGCCCCGGTGGCCCATGATCAAAACCCCGCCGATCAGCGGATCGACGACATTCAAAAGCAGGGCGAGCTTCATCTCTTCCTGCCCTACGATTGCGGTGAATGGGTAATTTTTGCGGTTGTTTCTATCCACGAATTAGACAGCTTACCCGATTTCAATATTCTCTGTAATCTGCGGATACAAATTTCTTGACATTGCCCGAAAAGGGGCATAGAGTGCCGCAACTCCCGACTTGCAAAATCAGTCAGGCCCAGCTAATTCGATTTACTATTCGAGCAGAGTCCGCGCCTCTGCCCTCTCTCTCACAACTAGGGCTAGTCCTTGGTTTCTTCTTGCGTGAGGGGACTCATTAACTCTGGTCATACCCCCCTAAGACTTGAGCTGCCTCTTTAGTCCAAGTCAAGCAGGGTTCCATAAACCTAAGCAGAACTGTGCAGTTTACCGACGGGTAAGCTGTAGGTTTTGTCTCGCAACCCGTTTGTTTGTAGCTCCTAGGAGGTCAAAGTTCAATGAGGAAAGTTCTACCTATCCTAACTCTAGTCTTGTTCGCGGTCGCGCTCTTCTTACCCCTGAGCGAACCCCAGCCTGTCGCCGGTCAAGCTGCAACCGAAGCTCTCACCACCGACATGGATGCCAAAACCGATGACCTGTTCAACGGTTTCGGCGCACTGGGAACACCGATCGACGACTGCGTAGCTGAACCTGTTGCGCCCACCGCGCGCGGAAACGGCAGGTTCGAAGATAACAAGTTCATCTTCTCGGAACGTGAAAACATTGAAGATGGTCTTGGACCAACCTACAACGATGTGGGGTGTGTTGAATGCCACCAGTCAGTTGACGTTGGAGCATTCGGCCAGCAAATGGAATTCAGAGCCGGCCACCTGGTAAACGGCGCCTTCGTCGATGCACCAGGCGGACAACTGGTCCATGCGCGAGCGACGGATTCGGACATCGTGGAGCACATCTCCACGGCTGAAACCGTTAAAGCATTCCGCGTTACGCTCAGTACCCTTGGCGATGGTTTCATCGAGTGCATTGCCAACCAAACACTTACGAATAACGTCGCTGCCCAGCCGGCAGCGCAACGTGGCACTCTTTCCAACGTACCGGTGACCGAAGCAAATAACACGCTTCGTATCGGCCGGTTCGGATGGAAAGCCCAACACGCGAGTCTGGTCTCGTTTGCCGGCGATGCCTATCTCAATGAAATGGGCATCACCAACCCGTTTGATGGTTTCGGCGGTCGTAGTTCCAGTGCCGCTGATGCGGGAACACACGAGAATCCGGCCAGCACTGCAGAAGGCGTGATCAACGTTACGTTCCCGTCACCTTTCGATCCGGTTGCGGATCCGGAAGATGATGGCGACGACGTCCTTGCGTTCGCCGATTTCATGGCAGCAACACGCGCTCCTGGTCGTCAGAATCCGATTCCGGCGGCTGCGACACGTGGCGATTCGCTGTTCAATGCCGTCGGCTGCGCGGTTTGCCATACCCGAAATTTCACGACTGCAGCTCCCGGAACCTCCATCAATGGCGGAGCATTCCTGGTGCCGGCAGCTCTAGGCAACAAGATCATTCACCCGTTCAGCGATTTTGCGCTACACAATGTCGGCACGGGCGATGGTATTGTTCAGAACGCCGGGCAAGGATCTGCAAATCAAATACGAACGCCGCCGCTATGGGGCATTCGAGCCCGCAACAGGCTCATGCATGAGGGCCTGAATGTAACTATTTTCGATTCGATTCAACTGCACGCCGGACAGGCAACGACAGCGAGGAATAATTTCAATTCCTTAACTGCCGCGCAGCGGAACGATCTCATTGCATTCGTGCTGTCGCTATGATGTTCCGACAGACGAATTGACGCGGCACTATCCCCGAAGCTCGCTGAATTTTTTCGGCGGGCTTCGGTTTCCTTCAGCGTGTGCTCCGTTAGGAGCACGATGTTTATAGCTTTTTCATTATCCCCATTGGCGCTCGAGCGGAGCGCTATGTGTCGTCGCAAACATATCGCTCCTACGGAGCGAACCACGTGTGGGCAACGGGCGACTATAAACATCCTGCTCCTCCGGAGCAGAATGCATGCGACGTGGAAGTTCCAATCTGCCGCGACATTCTTGAGAGGAAATTGAACATGAGACTGTGCTCAGCTTGTTTGTTTACAGTTTTGTTATTCACGCTTTCCGCGTGTTCGTCATCCAGAGGTCCGCTTGCGGAGCAGGCGCCACTGGCTTATCAGCCTTCGCCGGAATCGACGCCAGTGCGACTGACTGCTCCCGCAGCCGCGAAGACATCCGAAGTCCAGGATGCCGTGAAAAGAGTCTTCAAAGATGCCGCAGTCGTCGATACAAACTACAATCCGAACTTTCTCGCCGGAGATTTTAATGGCGACGGCTCGCAGGATCTTGCGGTGATCGTGAAACCCGCAAAACTCGATCTTATGAATCAGGAATTGCCGCCATGGCTGGTGCGCGATCCACGCTCGAAACGCGATCCGCGCATCGCGTCGCGCATCGAGAAAGATGAGACATTGCTCGCCGTGATCCACGGCTACGGTGCAAACGACTGGCGCGATCCGGAAGCAACGCAGACCTTCGTCTTGAAGAATGTCGTCGGCAACGATCTCAAAGTTCACACCGGCCAGGAATTCGTGACTGCAAATAGCGGCCGAAAATTACCGCGCCCGCAAGGCGATTTGATCGGAGAAACGGTGCAGGGCTCGCAGGGATATCTTTACTATGCGTCGGCTACGTATTCATGGTATGACCCGAAGACGTTTACAGGCGCAGAGACTCCTCCCGGCGCGTTTCATAAACCACGCGCGATGAGATAAAGGAGAATTGAGATGAGCATTGGGAAATACTGGATCCTCGCACTCGTCGTCGGCTTCACTGCAATCGCTGCGCAAGCGCAGACCGATCCAGCCGTCCAGACGATCACGGCTGAAGAGCTCAAGGCAAAAGTTACTGCCAATCAGCCGGTCACGATCATCGATGTGCGCAGCTCTGAGGGTTATGCAAACAGCAATAACACGGTGAAAGGCGCACTTCACTTCAAGTTGCGAAAGCTGAAGTCGCGGCTTGCGTTTCCACCCTTCAAAGATCTACCGAAGGATCGAGAGATCATCACCTACTGTGCGTGTCCTAAAGATGAGTCGAGCATCGCCGCCGCCCAAATTCTCCAGGCCAGCGGCTTCAAACGCGTACGTGTGTTGCAAGGTGGTTGGCAGCAATGGTTGAAAGCAAACGGCCCGGTCGAACCACGATCCAAGACCTAACCACAGATTACACAGATTAAGGCAAGAATCTGCGTAATCTGTGGATACCTAATCCGTGTAATCCGCGTCTGAATGCTACAATCAGCCGCAGAGGACGACGACAATATTAGGGATTAGCAATCTCGGATGCGTGCGTGGAGATCGCAGGCTTTTTAGCGGACTCGACTTTGCCGTGCCCGCAGGAACTTTTGTCCAGCTCACCGGGCCGAACGGAAGTGGCAAAACAAGTTTATTGAGGATTCTTTGCGGACTGCTCCCTCCCGCTGAAGGCGAAGTGACCTGGTCGGGTGCGAATATTCGCTCACTCGGTGAGGAATATGTCGCCGCCGTGACTTACTTAGGCCATCGTCACGGAATAAAAGATGAACTGAGCGCCGTCGAGAATTTGCGAATCACAAATGCCTTGAACGGCGTTGAAGTGAGCAAAGATCAGGCTCACGAGGCACTTGGGCAGATGGGCCTGGCCGGTCGCGAGTCACTTCCGGCACGACTCTTGTCAGAAGGGCAGCGGCGACGAGTTGCCCTCGCGCGACTCCTTGTGTGCAAAACAAAGCTCTGGTTACTTGATGAGGTGTTGACCTCATTGGACAAGTCGGCAGTTGCGCTCGTTAGATCTTTGATTGAAAACCACCTGGACGGCGGCGGCATCGCGATCGTTGCAACGCATCAGGAATTGGAGTTGGCGGCAGGCCGCACCAAACGACTCGAACTCACGACGTGAACGCACCTTCGAGCTTATCGATGTTGCGCTGGATCGTTTGGCGCGATTTGATGCTGGCGTGGCGTCGCCGCGCCGACATGCTCTCGACTGTTTTCTTCTTTGTGATCGTCGTCAGCTTGTTTCCGCTCGGGATTGGTCCCGAAATGCAGTTGTTGCGGACGATTGCGCCGGGAGTTGTTTGGGTTGCAGCATTGCTGGCGTCGATGCTCTCGCTCGGCAGATTGTTTGCGAACGACTACCAGGACGGCACGCTGGAACAGTTGTTACTGACGCCGCAGCCGCTGTTTCTCGTGGTTCTCGGAAAGACGCTTGCACACTGGATTGTCGCGGAACTGCCGCTCGTCTTAATTGCGCCGCTCGTGGGAGTGCAATTCGATCTCAGACGCGAGACGCTTTGGATTTTGTTTGCGAGTTTACTGTTGGGCACGCCGGTTTTGAGTTTGATTGGATCGATTGGAGCGGCATTGACGCTCGGGCTTCGTGGTGGCGGCGTTTTGATTTCGATCCTGGTGTTGCCGCTTTACATTCCGGCATTGATCTTTGGCGCCGGCGCGGTTGAAGCGAGCATCATGGGATCGAGTCCTTCAGCACATCTTTCATTACTGGGAGCGTTTGCAATCGTGTCGTTGCTCTTCTCTCCCTGGGCCACCGCGGCAGCGCTCAGGATTTCGTTGGAATAAAGGGAGCCATGAACGTCTATAAATACGCATCGCCCGCAACTTTCTACCCGCTCGCGGGAAAGATAATTCCGTGGTTCCAGATTCCGGCTGCACTTCTCTTCGCGACCGGACTCTTCGTCGGTTTCTTTATCGCGCCACCCGACTTCCAGCAGGGCGATGCTTACAGAATCATCTTCATTCACGTTCCCGCAGCGTGGATGGGCATGTTCCTCTACGTCCTGATGGCAATTTATGCGGGCGTCGGTTGGGCCTTCAACGCACGACTCGCGTCGATGATGGCATCTTCGCTTGCCGTCACGGGCGCGATGTTCACGGCGCTTTCCCTCATTACCGGCGCGCTTTGGGGCAAACCGACGTGGGGCACATGGTGGGTTTGGGACGCTCGCATGACGTCAACATTGATCCTGATGTTTCTTTACATCGGATTCATCTCGCTTCAAGCGTCGATTGAAGATCCGCGACGCGCCGATCGTGCGGGGGCCGTACTCGCGCTCGTCGGCGTTATCAATGTTCCGATCATTTATTTCTCCGTCCAGTGGTGGAACACTTTGCATCAGGGCGCCACAATTCGCATTCTGCAAAAACCAACCATCAGAGGATCGATGCTGGCGGCGCTGTTGATTATGCTGGCGGCCTGCTGGTTTTACTCTGTGGCCGTTGTGCTGATTCGCTTGCGATGCATTATCCTTGAGCGAGAGCAAAATGCCTCTCGATTCGCTGAGGTAGGAGTCTAATCATGAACTGGCCGGACTTGTCTTTAGGTGGCTATGGCTTCTATGTTTGGGGATCGTATCTTGTTTCCCTGATCGCTATCGTTTGGGAAGTCGTCAGCTTGAAGCAACGAAAGAAAGCGCTGACGCAGCAGCAATCATCAAATTCCGTTCGAGCTTCCGTTGTAAGAGGGAGTGTCAATGAAACGACGTCATAAAAGGATCGCTTTTATCCTGGTAGGAGTCGCCGGTCTCGGCGTGGCGGCCTACCTGGTGGCGAATGCTTTCCGTAACAATCTCGTCTTCTTCTTTAGTCCGACTCAAGTGGCAGCAAAAGAGGCGCCCGTCGATCGCACCTTTCGCATTGGCGGTTTGGTTCAGGAAGGTACACTGAAACGCGACAGCGACGGCTTGACCGTGCGTTTCATAGTCACGGATACAGCGGCGAACGTGCCGGTGGTCTACAAAGGCATCCTTCCTGATTTATTCAAGGAAGGCCGCGGTTGCGTGGCGCAGGGAAAAATTGGCGCCGACGGCGTGTTTCAAGCAGATCAGGTTTTGGCGAAACACGACGAGAACTACATGCCTCCCGAGGCCGGACAGGCAATCGACAAAGCCAAATACGCTCGCGAAGCCGCCAAGAGCATCGTTGATAATTAATCCGTAATCGATCCGTTCAATCCGTGGCTAAATGATTCCTGAAATAGGTCAGTTCGCACTAATCGTCGCCCTTCTGCTCGCTTTGACGCAGGCTACGTTGCCGCTGATCGGAGCGTCGCGTGGCAATCGCACGTGGATCGCGCTCGCCGCACCTACCGGGCAGGCGCAGTTCATCTTCGTAACGATCGCGTTTTGCTGCCTGGGCTATTCGTTTATCACTAACGACTTCTCCGTTCTCAACGTCGCGACCAATTCCAATTCACAACTGCCGCTGCACTATCGTCTCGCCGCAACCTGGGGTTCACACGAAGGCTCACTGCTTCTTTGGACGTTCATGCTGGCGCTCTGGACGGTGGCCGTTTCGCTTTTCAGCAGACATCTTCCGGAAGTGATGGTGGCGCGCGTGTTGAGCGTGATGGGCATCGTGAGCGTGGGCTTTTTGTTGTTCATGCTGCTGACGTCAAACCCGTTCGCGCGTCTTTCACCGGTGCCGATCGACGGTCGCGACTTGAATCCCTTGCTACAGGATCCGGCGATGGTGGCGCATCCGCCGATGCTCTACATGGGCTACGTCGGATTCTCAGTCGCCTACGCGTTTGCGATTGCGGCGTTGATCGGTGGCAGGCTCGATGCAACCTGGGCACGCTGGTCGAGGCCCTGGACAACAGTCGCATGGATGTTTCTAACCTGCGGTATCGCGCTGGGAAGTTTCTGGGCTTACTACGAACTCGGTTGGGGCGGCTGGTGGTTCTGGGATCCGGTTGAAAACGCCTCGTTCATGCCGTGGCTGGTGGGTACAGCTCTCATTCACTCCCTTGCTGTCACTGAAAAACGCGGCGGCTTCAAGAGTTGGACCGTGCTGCTCGCAATCGCAGCGTTTTCGCTCAGCCTGCTCGGTACATTTCTGGTTCGTTCCGGTGTGCTGACGTCGGTGCACGCGTTTGCGACCGATCCAAAACGCGGCATTTTTATTTTGGCGTTTCTTCTCATTGTGATCGGCGGCTCGTTAGTGCTTTATGCCATCCGTGCGAAACAGGTCGGCGTGGGTGGGAAATTCGACGTCGTTTCACGCGAGTCGTTGCTGCTCTCAAACAACGTGCTGTTGACTGTCGCCGCTGCGTCTGTCCTTTTGGGGACACTCTACCCGTTGATCGTAGACGCACTCGGCGGCGCGAAGCTCTCAGTTGGTCCACCATACTTCAATCTCGTCTTCGTGCCGCTGATGGCGCCGGCAATGTTTCTGATGGGCGTTGGACCGATCGCACGTTGGAAGAAAGCGAGTCTTCCGGATCTGGTAACAAGATTACGCTGGGCGTTTGTCATCAGTCTTGTCACCGCTCTGACTGTGCCATTTGTGTTTGGTCAGTGGAAAGCCCTTGTTAGTTTGGGATTGATGCTTGCTTTCTGGATCGTCACCACGATCGTCGTTAACCTTTACGAACGCGTTCGCGTTACTTCCGGTCAACTCACTACTTTTCAAAAACTCCTGACGCAGAGCCGCAGCTACTACGGCATGCAGGTAGCACACCTCGGCATTGCGGTCTTCATCATCGGCGTAACACTCGTCACTGGTTACCAATCAGAACAGGACGTGCGCATGCAGCGTGGCGACGTCGTTCACGCCGGCGGCTACGACTTTCAGTTCAATGGCGTCACAAATGTTAATGGGCCAAACTATTTTGCCGGCCGCGCAGAGATGATCGTCAGTCGTAACGGCGCAGAGATCGAGAGACTCTATCCCGAGAAACGAAACTACACCGCCAGTGGAAACGTCATGACCGAGACAGCCATCGACAGCGGCATTTTTCGACATCTCTACATTTCATTAGGCGAGCCCGTAGGTGGCGGCGCGTGGAGCGTGCGCGTTTATTACAAACCGTTCGTGGGCTGGATCTGGGGCGGGGCGGTCCTGATGGCGCTTGGCGGCGGTCTCGCACTCAGCGATCGACGATACGCACTCGCAGCACGCAAAGAACGCGAAGCCAAACAGGTATTGAAACCCGCGGAAGTCCCGAGCACCGTCGCCGCTTCCGTAGCAAATCCGCCTTCATCCGTATAATCTGTAGTAAAGCAATGCTCCGTTATCTAATCCCTTTAGTTTTGTTTCTCGTTCTCGCCGTCTTTCTCGCGATTGGGTTGACCCGCGATCCACACGAGCTCAAATCAGTCTTGATCAATAAGCCCGGCCCTGCTTTTCGCCTGCCGCAATTAAAGGAAGCTGACAAAACGATCTCTAACGAAGACATGCGTGGAAAGGTGTGGTTGCTGAATGTTTGGGCTTCGTGGTGTGTCGCGTGTCGCGAAGAACATCCCTGGCTGATCAAGTACGCGCAATCGGGTGTCGTTCCGATTTACGGGCTCAATTACAAAGACAGACGCGAGGACGCGCTCTCGTGGCTTGAAGAGTTAGGCGATCCTTACACCGCGAGCGCGGTTGATCTCGACGGACGTGTCGCTATTGATTACGGAGTTTATGGCGCGCCCGAGACTTACATAATCGATCAGAATGGCACCATACGATACAAACATGTTGGCCCAATGATGCCCGACGTTTGGTCGGAAAAGATCCTGCCTGTTGTCCAGGAGTTAAATCGTCAGGGAACAGCTAAATGACTCGCTTGCGTTTCGTCTCGCTATTGCTGATCTGCCTGCTTGCGTCCTTGGTGATCGCACAGGTGCAGGAGGAAGAAGTTCCGAGTGACGATCCTGTGATCGAGCAGCGACTTGCAAATCTTTCGAAAGAACTTCGTTGCCTCCAATGTCAGAACCAAACACTGGCTGACTCGCCTGCCGGACTGGCCGCAGACTTACGCCGCGAGATTCGGTTACAGATGAAAGCCGGCAAGAGTGACCAGGAGATCATTGCCTTCCTGACGCAGCGCTATGGCGATTTTATCCTGTACAAACCTCGTGTGACCTTCACGACATATCTGCTCTGGTTTGGACCTTTTGTTTTGTTACTTGGCGGCTTGTACTTGCTCTTCCGTTACATCAAGCAACGTGGCGACGCGCTGGTTGAGAAACCGCTCAGCGCCGACGAACGCCGTCGTGCTGAAGAGTTACTCGCCACTGTCTCAGGAAAGGAGACGACGTGATTCTTTTCTGGGTAATCTGCGCGCTCATGATTGTGATTGCGCTCGCGTTCGTCTTGCCGCCCGCATTGAAACGTTCCGACGAGGCGGAAGTTAAAGCCGAGGACGAACGCCGTGACGCCAACATCGCCGTCTATCGCGATCAACTTTCAGAGCTCAAGGCTGATTTGCAAAACGGCATTGTCGCTGAAGACCAGTACGCGCAGGATCGCGACGAGATTGAACGGCGCTTGCTCGAAGACACCGCGCAAACCAGCTCGAAAAAGACTGCTGCCGCCACGGTAAGCGCACGTAACACTGCTTACGTGCTCGGATTCGGCATCCCGCTGATCGCGATCATCTTTTACGTCAAAGTCGGCGAACCAAACCTTATCGAGAATCCGGCGACGGTTAATTCAGCACCGGTCGCAACTTCACCAGCAGCACCAGCCGAACGTTCGCAGGAACAAATCGCAGCGAATGTCGAGAAGCTGGCGCAGAAGCTGCAGTCGAATCCAAACGATGCGCAGGGTTGGGCCATGCTGGCACGCTCTTACAGCTCGATGGAAAAGTTCGGCGAATCGGCAGGCGCTTATGCCAAGGCCACCGAGTTGTCGCCGAAAGATGCCGATCTGTGGGCCGAGTATGCATTCGCAACCGCGATGGCGAGCGGGAGAAGTCTTGAAGGCAAGCCAACGGAACTCATCAATCACGCTTTGCAAGTCGATCCTGAAAACGCAAAGGCGCTGCAACTAGCAGGCAGCGCTGCGTTCCAGGCCAAGGATTACAAGAAAGCGATCGATTACTGGCAGCGTGTGCTGAAGAGAGTTCCACCCGGTTCTGACGTGGCCCAAACCATCACCGATCGTATCAACGAAGCAAAGACGCTGGCAGGGAGCAAGTAACAACCAGACAAATCATGTCGAGAGAAAATCTTCTTTTCGCAATCATCGGAATTTTGTTGGGGTTCATCGTGGGCTTCATGGTCGCAAGCTCGATGAGCCAGAAGCAGGCGATGCAACAACAGGCGTCGGCAGTCGGGCCGCAAGGGATGCCCGCAGATCATCCGCCGGTTGGTTCACAGAACGCGCCAAACCCGCAGGCGATGCAGCAGGAAGTCACTGCGTCGCTCGAGAAAGCGCGTAACGACCCGAAGAATTTCGACGCGCAGATCAAGGCGGCGCAGCTTTACTATCAGATTCAACGCTACGATCAGTCGATTGAGTACCTCTTGAAGGCGAATCAGCTTCGCCCCACCGATTATCAAACTGTCGTCACGCTCGGATTAGTTAATCTCGACGCAGGACATTACGATCAGGCTGAGAAGTGGTATCGAGCAGCACTGAAGATGAAGTCAGATGATGTGATGGTGCTTGCCGGTCTCGCCGCGACAACACTCGAGAAAGGCGATGCGAAAGCGGCAGAAGATGCGATCGCGCAACTCGAGAAAGTCGATCCGAATGCCGAGGATTTGCCGAATTTCAAAACTAAGCTGGCGGGATTGAAGTCGGGGAAATAAGCCACAGATAACACGGATTTTAAGGCGAGATTGACATGCGCACGACGTTGATCAGCAGGATCCGATCGATCTTTCCGTCCTTACCCACCACAACCACCTGACCATTCTCAACTGTCACACGCCTGACGGTACTCATTGACCGGTTAATCAACGTTCCATCGTTCGTCTCGATCACGAGTCGTGGTCCAATTTCTGGTTCAGGCTCAGCGGGAGGTTTTGGTTTGGGCTCTTCAACGGGAGCTGGTGTCTCGCGAACGCGCGGCGCCGGACGCCTCGTTGCCGGTCTGCGGCCGCGAGTGTTTCGCGCTGTCGTTGGTCGTTCTCGTTCCGGAGATTTTTCTGGTTTAGCTTCAGGAGTCTCGACGGGTTTCGCTTCGGGCGTGGGTTCGGGTGTTGGTTCAGGTGTCGGCGCTGCTGCGACTTCAGTTACAGGTGTTGGCTCTGGCTCCGGAAGTCTCGCTCCGGTTGAAGAAACGCGTCGCGTTCCCGGAGTTCGTGCTGTTTCCGTCGGCGTCGAAGGTGTTTCTTCTTCCGCGGTGTCAGGCCCACCAACGATCGGCGCAAACGTACCACCGAAGAAAATACGATACGTTCCCTGATCATCATTCGGACTGCGCGCTTCCACGCGCAAGATCAGATTTTCTCGCTTGCGCAGGTAGATCCCTTTTGTTACCGGCGTCGAAACCTCGGCATAGAGTGTGACTTTCAGTAACGGCCGCAAGGAAGTGACAGTAAAGACGTCGATGTCACCGTTGAGATTTTGGCTTTGAATCGTGACCAGTACGTCGCCCGGCATGCCGGTTAAGGCGTAGTAATGATCCGTCAATCGCGCGTCTCCAAGATCGCGCGCGGCGATGCTGCCGGTGACCGTATTGCTTCGTACCGGCGACGGCGCATTCGGATCGGTCGACTGCGCCGACAACGAAACGGCCGTCAAAAGAAGCAACACAAACGTCGCAAGAAACCTCATCATTTCGCGGCAAAGCATAACAGATCTGAGTTATCCTAGTCGCATGAAGTTTAGTCGTACCGTTGTACTTTCATTGTTCTTGTTGTTGCTCTCTTCCCTTCCCGCGTTCGCCCAATCGTGGACAGCAAAACTCGACAAAGACATCCGCTTCTATCAACAAACCGAGATGGGCGTGATAGTGGCGGGCACAGAAAAATCACTCTACGCGATTGACGCTTCAACTGGCGACACACTCTGGCGTCGTAAAGACACGTCGCTCGACGAAACCGATGTGGCGCCCGTTCCGGGCACCGATCTGCTGCTGTTGAATCTTGAAAAAGGTGACAAAGCGCGGGTCGAAGCAGTTGATATTCTGACCGGCGACTCGATCTGGCGCAGCGAGAAGATCAAAGGTGCTGTGATGCAGATCTCAGTCGATCCCGCAGCGAATTTGCTCGCAGTCGTGCTCGTGAAGGACGCAAAGAATCGCGCCCGCGATGGGTTCAAACGTCATCCCATTCTGCACATGCTCGATCTCGCCACCGGCAACGAGCTCTGGAAGTATGAAATCAGCGAAGTCGAAATGATGCCGGTGCGGTGGCCTGACGACGAGGGCAAAGAGGTCGATTACACACTCGACAATTATTACCCACCCGTGTTCGTCGATGGCCGGCTGTACGCGTTTTACGAAGGCGTCACATCATTCGACGCTCGCAGCGGCAAAGAACGCCTGCGTGAGAAGTATCGCGTCAACGAAGAAGGTCTTGCGCTTACAGAAGCGGAGCCGATCTTCAGCGAAGGATCGATTTACGTCTCTGGACGCGGCCGCGTCAGAGCAATCTCGCGACAAACAGGCGACACGGAGTGGGAGGCAAAGGATCTCGGCCTCACGCCGGAGATGGTTCTGGTTGGCGATGTACTTTACGTGCGTACCGGTGGCCAATTCACGCGGCTAAAGGACGGCGAGACGACTGAGCGGGGTTCGTATGGCGTGAGCGCGATCGATGTTCGCAACGGAAAGGTTCTTTGGCGTTACAAAGGCGCTGATAAAGGCATTACTAATCTACTTTTTCCGGATCGCAATACGATCGCGATTGCGGATCGAGACGATCTGATTTTTGTCGATGCGACAAGCGGCAAGCGACTCAATCGCGTTTCCCACAAGATCGAGCGGGCTTCGTTTGGCGTGCTGAATGAACGCGGCGACATCGTCATCGGAGGGCAGTCGGAGATTGCGGCGTTCGATCGGGTGAATGGTCGTCAACTCTGGCGCGCACGACACACGTCGCCAGGTCGCGGTGTTTTCAAGACCATCGCGGCCATTGCAGCTCGCGCGGCATCGCTTTACTTCCGTTTTAGCGGTCCATATATGACCGTGCGTTCGTCATTTTCCTTGCAAGGCCTTGCTACACTAACCAACCGCAATCGACGCACTCCCTGGTTCAAGCGATTCGGCATCGCTAAACGTGTCGATCCTGCAGGTCAATTGGAACGCTTGTCGCGCTTTCTGTGGCATCGTGATCGACTGGCGGCGCTACGCGGGCAGTGGATGTATTTCTATACCGATTTAGGGAATGGTAATGGTCTTGCCGGCGTGAATATCAATAACGGCAGAACCGATCGTGAAGTCCGGATCTCAGAGCTCGACGAACGCTTCGTGACTGACGAAGTGCTCGGCGTGATGTTCACCGCTTCAGGCAACAAGTTATTTAGCCACCGATTGAACTGATCTTAAATCCGATTTTTTTATCCGTGTTATCTGTGGCTAATTGCGTCTGAGCCGTAAGGCGTTTCCGATTACAGAGACAGAACTGAAGCTCATCGCCGCCGCCGCAATCATCGGACTCAATAGAATCCCGAAGAACGGGTACAAAACACCCGCCGCTATCGGAACGCCGAGTGAGTTGTAGATAAATGCGAAGAACAGATTCTGTTTGATGTTTCTCATCGTCGCGCGACTGAGGGCGCGCGCCCGAACGATCCCGTTGAGGTCGCCTTTCACGAGAGTCACATCCGCACTCTTCATCGCGACGTCTGTGCCGGTGCCCATTGCGATGCCGACGTGAGCCATCGCAAGCGCGGGCGCATCGTTGATTCCATCACCAGCCATCGCGACGATCCGGCCCGCATTCTGAAACTTCTTCACCACATCGACTTTCTGATCCGGCAACACTTCCGCGACTACTTCATCAATGCCGAGGTTGCGTGCGACAGCTTCGGCAGTCGTACGACTGTCGCCAGTGAGCATCACGATACGAATACCGTCTGCGTGTAACTGTCTGATTGCATCCGGAGTTGTCTGTTTGATCGGGTCAGCAACGCCAATCAAACCCGCAGGCTTGTCGTTGACGGCCACAAACATGATTGTCTGTCCATCGGCTCGCAAGTCTTCTGCCTTCGTCGTCAGTTCAGCGGCGTCCACCTTGAAATCCTCAAGCAGCGAACGATTGCCCACGGCGACGCGATGGCCGTCGATTTCTCCCTTGACTCCCTTGCCCGTGATCGACTCGAAATGCGCCGCATCTCCGATTTCGAGACCACGCTCTCGCGCGCCCGCGACGATCGCCGAAGCGAGTGGATGCTCACTGTTCTTTTCCAAATTGGCTGCCAGCCGCAACAACGTCGGTTCGTCAATCGTTCCGTTCGTAAGGACGCTCACCATCTTCGGCTTGCCTTCAGTCAAGGTTCCGGTCTTGTCGACAACGAGCGTATCAACCTTTCGCAAAACTTCGATCGCCTCGGCGTTTCTGAAGAGCACACCATTCTGTGCCGCCTTGCCGGTCGCCACCATGATCGACATCGGCGTTGCCAGTCCCAGCGCACACGGACACGCGATGATCAAAACCGCAACAGCATTCACGAGACCGTATGCCATCCGCGGCTCCGGTCCCCAAACACTCCAAACGATGAAAGTAATAACTGCGATTATCACCACCGCCGGAACGAAATATCCGGAAACGACATCGGCGAGTCTCTGGATCGGCGCGCGACTCCTTTGCGCCTCCGCAACCATTTGAACGATCTGCGCCAGCAGCGTTTCCGAGCCGACACGCTCGGCTCGCATCACAAAGGAACCCGTGCCGTTAACGGTGGCGCCGACGACTCGATCACCCGCGTGTTTCTCGATCGGAATCGGTTCACCCGTGATCATCGATTCGTCCACTGCACTCAAACCTTCGAGCACGACGCCGTCAACCGGAACTCTTTCACCCGGACGAACACGCAGACGATCGCCAACCTGTATCTCGTCCAGTGGAACATCAAGTTCCTGCCCGCTTGCGCCAATGCGACGCGCAGTCTTTGGAGCCAGACCTAGCAATGCTTTGATCGCCGAACCTGTTTGACTGCGCGCGCGCAATTCCAACACCTGGCCGAGCAGCACGAGGGTGACGATCACCGCCGCTGCTTCGAAATAAACTGGCACGTTGCCATCGGCATGGCGAAACGAGTGCGGAAAGATTCCGGGCATGACGACTGCAATCACACTGAACAGATAGCCAACGCCAACGCCGAGTCCGATCAGCGTGAACATGTTCGGACTGCGATTCACAATCGATTCCCATGCACGCACAAAGAACGGCCAACCAGCCCACAGGACCACCGGCGACGCGAGTATCAATTGCACCCATTGCAACACTGACATCGATACCAGTTGCTGTAGCGGTTGACCGGGAATCAGGTCGCTCATTCCGAGTGCAAACACCGGAATCGTCAGCACCACTGCGATCCTGAATCGCCGCGTCATGTCGATCAGTTCAGGATTTTCTCCCTGATCGAGAGTGACGGTGACGGGTTCGAGTGCCATGCCGCAGATCGGACAACTGCCTGGGCCATCGCGAATGATTTCCGGATGCATGGGACAGGTGTATTTCTGATCTGGCGCAGCGGGTTTCGGCCGTCGCGTGATTCCGATCGGTTGTTGCTGAGCTTTGTTCAGGAAGCTCTCGGGGTTTTCACGGAAGCGGTGCAGGCAGTGTGTGCTACAGAAGTAATAAGTCTTACCCTGATACTCGAACGACCCGGCGGCATTCTCCGGATCGACCTTCATGCCGCAAACCGGATCGATCTCAGCCGTGGCTGACGATATCGAATCCATTACATGTATAGGTGTGTGATTCATTCCTTAAATAGAACCTGTGTAATCTGTGGATAATAACCTTCAACCGCGAGCGCCGAAGCGTAATCCGAACCAACATCAATATCAGTCATCGTCCATTTCACCCTATCGTCTTCATCAGCACGCAACAAAGCCGCAGGTTCATCTGGCGCGAGCGAGACATCAAAACGATCGAGCGACTGCGACAGCCCTTTTCCAATCGCTTTGATGTACGCCTCCTTCCTTGCCCAGCATCGAAAGAACGCCGCCACGCGTTCATCATCCCGTAACGCGCTAAACGTCTCAACCTCGAGCCGTGAAAAGAAACGCTTTGCAATCTCGTCACTCGCGAAGTCTGCACGAATGTGCTCAACATCAACTCCCACCGCCGCATCGCGCGTCACAGCCAACAGCGCCACCTCATGCGAATGCGACAGGTTGAACTGCAAACTCTCCTCGCCTGCCAACGACGGTTTTCCGTAATCGTTAAACGAGAATCTCAGCTCATCCGGCTTTACCGAAAGATATCGCGCAAGCACGTACCGCAAAAACCCGCGGCTAGCCACGAAGTGTCTCTGCAATCGTTCAAAACGGAAGCGTTCGGCACGATCGACCTCGTGCGGATCGAGCGTCCGTCGAAAACGGTTCAAGGGCTCATCACCTTGATCGAGGCCAATTCGCCACACATGAACTTGCCCGGCGTCCAGTGACGGCGAGTCTGGTCCCTCAATCCAGTTTGAATTTTCCTCCATAAACACGTCGATTCTTTGGAAGTGTAAACGCGCCGTCAAATCCTCGCGACAAAAAGAATACTTTTGTGAAAGGGTGCGCACAAACAAAATACCCTTGCCGTTGTACTGTTCGCATGGTCCAGGTTTAGTTTTACCCGGTCTCCCCCGACGTTCCAATCTCTTTGCGAAAACCTGTAATAAACTTTTGGCCTCGGGAGGGGCCTTGCAATGTCGCCAACTATCTCGAAGCTAGTCCGCATGAGCCTGTGCGGTCTTTTTGTTTTATGCGCAATGATTACGGCTAATGCTCAGTTTCGCGCCGGAGTACAAGGGACGGTCTCCGATTCCGCCGGCGCACTCGTACCTGATGCGAAGGTCGTTCTTAAAGATACCGAAACCGGAAAGAGTCAGGAAGCGACCTCGAATCAGGAGGGTTTCTATCGCATCACTGGCCTGGCTCCGGGAAAATACGAGTTAACGGTCGAGAAGACTGGTTACAAGAAGAGTGTGGCGCAGAACCTTGCAGTGAGCGCAGAAGTAGTTCAGGGCGTGGATGTGATTCTCGAGATCGGCGAAGTCACAGCTACTGTGGTGATCAGCGACGAGGCGGCCGTCGAACTGCAAACCGAGAATGCCAACGTCTCGAAAGGAATCACGACCAACGAGGTGAAGCGACTGCCGCAAGCCGGTCGTGATCCGTATGAATTGATCCGGCTAACTCCAGGCATCTTCGGCGACGCATCGCGATCGGGTAACGGTAATTCAGCGGCGTTTCCGAATTCTCCCGGACCCGGCGGTTCGAGTAATTCCATCTTTCAGACTGAGAACCAGCCTCAGATCAGCGCGAACGGCCAGCGCGTCTCGGCCAACAATTTTCAGATTGACGGCGTGAGCGTCAACAGCCTCAGTCACGGTGGCGCCGCTGTTGTCACACCGAATCAGGAATCTGTGAAGGAGATTCAGGTTTCTTCGACAACCTATTCAGCGGAAGATGGTCGAAACTCGGGCGCGCAGATCAAAGTGGTCTCGCAGAATGGAACGAATGATTTCCACGGCAGCGCCTTCCTTAAGTACGACAGTCCGAAACTAAATGCATTCAACAAGTATCGAAACGATTTTGGTCGCGGACGGACTGAAAGAGTCGAGCGCTTCTTCCGGCAGTTTGGTGGCAGTCTCGGTGGTCCAGTTATTCTGCCGCGGTTTGGTGAAGGTAATGGTCCGGCAACTTACAACCTCCGCGATCGCGCGTTCTTTTTCCTGTCTTACGAAGCACTGCGTGAGAACTCAACCACACCTGTAACCACCTATGTCGAGACACCGCAGTTTCGCCAATCTGTCATCAACGCCCGTCCAGGCGGAATCAGTGCGCGGATCCTGGCGAGCGACGGTATTCAACCGCGCATCAGCGGCGTATTGACGCCTCTGTGCAGCGACATCAACGGCGGCATTCCGTGTCAGGTAGTTGGTGGCGGACTCGACGTTGGTTCGCTCACAGGCGGTTTGGGTCAATATGTGTCGTTTGGAAACCTGGGCGGCGGTGGGCTCGATGGCATTCCTGACATTCAAAAAGTTTTAATCGCGTCGCCTACTTCCAGGAAACCCAAGCAGTTCAACGGTCGTTTCGACCTCCTGCCAAATTCCCTCAATCAGTTAACCTTCAGCACCTACCTCACGCGTGGTTTCCAGATTGGCAGTGACTCGGGCAACGGCGCGCGTCCGCAAGGCGACATTACGACCGAACCACACAACAGTGCTTACACATTGCTCTACAACCGCACGTTTTCTCCGACCCTCCTGAACGAAGCTCGCTTCAACCTGACCAAGTTTGCTTTCAACGAGATTGATTCGTCGAGGAACACAAACTTCGGCATTCCGCGCGTTGAGATTGAGAGTTTATTGCGCGATGGTCGCATTCGCTTCGGCGCGAATCAGGCTGAAACAACGCCCGGCGACTTCTCGGAAAAGACCATGGAGTTTCGCGATGTCGTCAGCAATGTGCACGGCAACCACGGGTTTAAATTCGGCGGTGAATTCAGACGTGAGTTCAACGACAACAACCTCAACGGCGGTTCTCGTCCGCTGTACACATTTGCCAGTCTCTTTAACTTCGCGAACGACGCACCACTCTTCTATCAGATCAACGCCGATCCAGTGACGGGTGGACCAGCAGACGCACAGCGTCACTTCCGCTCGAACAGCTACGGTGTTTTCGTCGGCGACGATTGGAAAGTACGGCCAAACCTCTCGCTGACTTTGGGTCTGCGTTATGAATATTACGGCGTGCTGAAAGAGCAGGACGACAAAGTTGCTAATTTTATCTTTGGACCAAATGGCGGACTGGCTGGATCGAGAGTAGAACCAACGAGCCAGCTCTACAGCGGAGACAAGAACAACTTCGCGCCTCGCATCGGATTCGCCTACAGCCCGAAGTACTACAACCTTGAAGAAAAACTCGTCATTCGCGGCGGAGCCGGAATCTACTACAACCGCACTCCGGAAGTAGTTTTCTCCAACACGCGTGGCAATCCACCTTTCTTTGCTCGTTATGCCATCTGCTGCGGTACGGCTGCGACTGACTTTGGTTCGCCGTTCGCCGGTGGACAGATTCTTTACGCGTTGGGCAGCAGCAATTCACCGTTTAGCTATCCGGCGAACCCGGCGCTTGCGGTCGGCATTGATCCGGCGACAGGCACGCCGCCAAATCGGACGGTTGAAGTCTACGGAACGCTACAGAATTCGCCGACCTCCTATGTCTATGCTTATTCATTAGATTTCCAGTACAAGCTGCCGTTCAACCTCGTCGCCACGATCGGAGGCCAGGGCAGTTCGAGTCACAAGCTGTATCGGCTGGTTAATCAACTCTTCGTGCAACCCGCGATTCCAAACAACTATTTCGCGTTTGCGGTGTTCATTCCGACGCCCGATGTGAATGCAAACTACAACGCGATGAATGCACGGTTGACGCGTCGTTTCACTCGCGGTGTTCAGTTTGACATTCTTTATCGCTGGGCCAAGAGCATCGACACGCTTTCGAACGAAGGTCCGGGCGCGGAAACCAATCAAACGTTTCCGCAGGATCTGCGTCAGGAACGTGGTCCATCCGATTTCGACGTCCGGCATAACCTGAATATTTCGGGTTTGTGGGATCTGCCACTCTTCCGCGGTCGACACGATTTTGTCGGTAAGGCACTTGGTGGTTGGCAGCTCGACGGCATTCTCACAGCACACACCGGTTTTCCGTGGACACCACACACGGGTCAGTGCGTGCGTTCCGCCAACTCGAATAACTTTGTTTGCCCGTCGCGTCCACCGAGATATTTTGGCGGCGCACTTGACGACACGAGCAATGAGGCCTTCACTCGGCCCGGCGGAAACTTTCCGGGCGGCGGATTGCTTTACTTCGATCCAAACAATCCAAACGGACTGTTATTGCCCGGCATTGGACGTAATTCGTTCCGCGGTCCGAAATACTTCGCCGTCGATATGAGCCTTGGCAAGCGAACTGGTTTGCCCGCGTTTCTGGGTGAAGCATCGTTTCTCGAAGTTAAGGCAAACTTCTTCAACATCTTCAACAACCTGAATCTTGCGCCGTTTGGCTTCTTCGCGCCGAACATCGACAGTCCGGATTTCGGCAGGGCTCAAAGCGCACTCGCCGGCCGTGTAGTAGAATTCCAGGCGCGATTCAACTTCTAACTTAGACCTATCCACAGATTACACAGAGTTCGAAATTGACTCTGTGTAATCTGTGCAATCTGCGGCCAAAACATGAAACAAAGCCTTCGCCTGGCAGCGTTACTGCTGTTTGTTCTTAGCTCCCTTCTCTTTTCGACTGCTCCAACACACTCCCAAATAGCTCCGAACGTCGAGCAACGGGTCAACGCGCTGCTCGCGCAAATGACCCTCGAGGAAAAGTTGGGCCAGTTCCAGCAACTCGACGGCGAAGGCAATGGGAACTTTCGTCCAGAGCATCTCGACATGATTCGTAAGGGACTGCTGGGCTCGACGCTCAATGTTCGCGGCGCGCAACGAACCAATCAGGTGCAGCGCGTGGCCATGAATGAATCGCGTTTGAAGATTCCGGTGCTTTTTGGGTTCGATGTGATTCACGGCTATCGCACGATTTTTCCAATCCCGCTTGGTGAGGCGAGTAGTTGGGATCCGGCGCTGGCCGAGCGCTCGGCTGCCGTTGCGGCGCAGGAAGCGAACAACGTCGGGCTGCGTTGGACGTTCGCGCCGATGGTCGACATCGCACGCGATCCGCGTTGGGGACGAATCACTGAGGGCGCCGGTGAAGATCCGTTTCTTGGTGCGGCTTTCGCGCGTGCGCGCGTGCGCGGATTCCAGGGCAATGACTACGGCGCGGCCGACAAAGTGCTCGCGTGTGCGAAACACTGGGTTGCATACGGCGACGCTGAAGGTGGTCGTGACTACAACACCACCGATCTGTCTGAGAACACTTTGCGCGAGATCTACTTTCCGCCATTCAGAGCCGCGGTCGATGCCGGTGTCGGCACACTCATGAGCTCGTTCAACGCCATCAACGGCGTGCCGGCGAGTGCAAATCCTTTCACGCTCACACAGGTGCTGCGAAAAGAATGGGGGTTTGATGGTTTCGTCGTCAGCGACTACACCTCTGTTAAAGAGCTAATCAATCACGGCGTTGCCGGAAATGAAGAGCAGGCGGCGGCGCTCGCACTCAATGCCGGTGTGGACATGGAGATGGTGAGTCGCAGTTACAACCAGTTCGGCTCGCAACTGCTGAAGCAGAATCAGATCTCACAAGCGACTATTGACGAGGCGGTGCGCAGGATTCTGCGGATCAAGTTTCGTCTGGGACTCTTCGATCGTCCGTACACCGATGAAGCACGCGAGGCGAATGCTTTGCTGCGTGCGGAGAGTATTCGGCTGGCTCGTGAGATCGCGGGACGATCGATGGTGCTGCTGAAGAACGAGCGCGAGACTTTGCCACTGAATAAGAACATCGGCTCGGTTGCAGTCATTGGACCACTCGCCGACGAACGACGTGCTCCGCTCGGCTGGTGGTCAGGCGATGGCAAGGAAGAAAACACTGTCACACCGCTGGCGGGAATCAAGTCGAAGGTGTCGGCGCAAACGAAAGTTCTTTACGCGAAGGGCTGTGAAGTCAAAGACGAGTCGACTGCTGGTTTTGCTGAGGCAGTCAATGTTGCAAAGCAGTCCGATGTAGCGATTGTTTTTGTCGGCGAGACTCACGACATGGTTGGCGAAGCCGCATCGCGAGCCTCGCTCGATCTTCCCGGCCGGCAGATGGAGCTCGTCCAGGCGATCCACGCCACAGGTAAGCCAACTATTGTGGTGCTCGTAAATGGGCGGCCGCTTTCGATCGGATGGATCGTGAATAACACTCCCGCGATCCTTGAATCGTGGATGGGTGGCACTGAGTCGGGTAATGCAATTGCCGATATCTTGTTTGGCGACGTCAATCCCGGCGCCAAGCTGCCGGTGACGTTCCCGCGCAGCGTGGGCCAGGTGCCGATCTACTACAACCACATGAACACCGGCCGTCCGCCTGAAGCTGAGAACAGGTACACGTCGAAGTATTACGACCTTCCCTGGACGCCGCTCTACCCATTTGGCTACGGGCTCAGTTACACGACATTCAAGATCTCGAACCTGCAACTCAGTGCGCCGCGCATCAATGCGAGCGGAAAAGTGACTGTGTCGGTGGAGGTGGAAAACACTGGCCGTCGCGCCGGCGATGAAGTGGTCCAACTCTACATCCGCGATGTTGTTGCGACGATGACGCGACCGGTCAAAGAGCTAAAAGGCTTTCAGCGTATTTCGTTGCAGCCTGGCGAGAAGAAAAAGGTCGAGTTTGTTTTAGGACCCGAACATCTTGGCTTCTGGAATCGCGAAATGCGCTACGTCGTTGAACCCGGCGAATTCCGTGTTATGGTCGGCTCTAACTCAGTCGATGTTATTGACGGTAAACTTGAAGTAACCCCAAACTAAATGCTGGTTCGCCCACAAAAAGGCACACAACTCACAAAACAGTTTTTTTGTGTTTTATGTGTCTTTTTGTGGCTTTGTTCGACTGTTGAGGCGCAGTCTTTTCTTGATGATCTTCAAAAACGATCTTTTCAATATTTCTGGGAACAAGCCGATCCGAATACGGGGCTCGTACCCGATCGGGCGCGCATGGATGGAAAGCCCCTTGATGCCGGTCATCAGAATGTCGCCAGTATCGCCGCTACAGGTTTTGGTCTGACGTCTCTCTGCGTCGCCGCAGATCGGAAATGGATCGCAGAGTCGCAGGCACGAGAGCGCACCCGCAATACGTTGCGCTTCTTCGACGCGCGCGCGTACCAGCAGCGTGGCTGGTTCTATCACTGGCTCGACAAGACGACTGGTGAGCGACGTTGGAATAGTGAAGTCTCGTCGATCGATACTGCGCTATTGCTGGCTGGCGTTCTGACAGTGCGACAGTGTTTTCGAAATGATCCGGAAATCGTGCGGCTGGCGAGCCGGATCTACGAGCGCGTCGATTTCCGCTGGATGCTCAACGGTCATCCACGTCTTTTGTCACACGGCTGGAAGCCTGAGTCAGGATTTCTAAAAGCGCGTTGGGACACCTACAGCGAGAACACGATTCTTTACCTGCTTGCCATCGGTTCGCCTTCGTATTCGATCTCACCTGAGTCGTGGTACGCGTTGTGGCGCGATCGATATCGCTACGAAGGTCACAGTTATTTCACCACCATCGGAGTGCCGCTGTTTATGCACCAGTACTCACATGCCTGGGTTGATTTCCGTAACCGTCGCGAAACACGAGGCGACCGCATCGACTATTTTCAGAATTCCGTCTCCGCAACCTTGGCCCATCGCGCGTTCTGCATAAATCTCAGGTATGACTTTCCTGACTTTGGGCCAGACATGTGGGGCATCACCGCATCCGACAGCGCAAAGGGATATCTCGCCTGGGGTGGTCCACCACGCGATCCTGACATCGACGGCACGCTCGTTCCTTCCGCGGCCGGGGGTTCGGTTATGTTCACGCCCGAACTCGCCACGCGCGCGTTGCGGACGATGCATGACAAGTATGGCGAGAAGATCTACGGCAGGTACGGCTTCATCGACGCCTTCAATCCCAAAACCGGTTGGGTCGACACCGACGTCATCGGCATCAACGTCGGCATAATCCTCCTGAGCGCCGAAAACGCCCGCACCGGCAACATCTGGCGTTGGTTCATGCAAAACCGTGAGATCCCGCTCGCAATGAACCGCGTCGGGCTCATCAAGACTGATTCACGCCGAAACGCCGAGACCGGAAGTTATGCACCTCAGCGGATAACTAAGTCGCCAGTAGAGCAAGCTCTATTGACATACCGGACTTTCCATAGATAATCGCGTTATGAAGAAAGACAAAACTAGCACTTCGAAAACTACGATTGAGCGCCCTCTCCGCGCGAAACTCACAAAAGAAGAGGTGATAGAGCGAATGAAAAGCTTTTCCAAACGAAAGGAGCGGTTCCTTGCCACTGCTCGAGCGAGTAAGAGTTGAAGTTTATCTTCCCGATCCTCATCTCATAACATACGACAACCTTTTGCGATCATTTGAAGAGGAATTCATCTACGCCTTTGGTGGTTGCACCCTTGTGCGCGGTCTCGAAGGCAGCTACCTGTCTCAATTCGGTAGACATGTTCCAGACCAAATCAATCTGATCTATTCAGATGTGCCGTTGGCTTCATCAACCGACTTTGCTCTGGTTGCCGGATATGTTGGTGAATTGAAACGAGCGGCTACGGAGGTCCTCTCTGAGGAGGTGGTCATGGTCACAGTTGAGCAGATCTATCACATGGTCTGACACTTCAACGCTCGCCATCACAACTTGTACAATGTCTCGTCTCATTGGAACATGCGTCGACTATTCATCCCACTGTTCGTTGTACTTGCCGGAGGCGCTTACGCGCAACCAGGTAGGCTGATCAAGGTTGGAGCGCCGGTGGCGGCGAGCGTGGCGGGATATGACAAGGGGCATTGTGTTGCGCTGCAAAACAAGATTCGTATCTGCAAGCTTTTGTCGGACGACAAAGATGCGTTCCTAGTTGAGAGAGATGGTCAAGCTGTCGGAACGTGGCCGGGCACTACATTTCTTGGGGAGACTTCCGATTTCGAGGTTTTAACGGGTGATCTCAATAACGATCGGAAGTCAGAACTGATCGTGGCAAATCATGATGGCAGCAGCAACGGGCTCGGTGTCGATTACTGGACCATCTTCATCTTTCCCGACACTGAGTTTCGTCACTTTACGGCGCCGTTGACGTTCAGCGTCGAAGAATACGGCAGCTTTGGCACTTTCGTAATGAGCGGCGGCCGAATAAACATTCTCACAACGAGTTGGATCTCAAACAAAGATCCGAAAGGAAAACGCGACTGGGGGATGTATCTGGTGGGCCAATGGTGGCGTTACCAGTCTGGCGAACTGCGGCCTCTCCTGGATCGTCCGATTCTCGCCCGGCGCTATCTTTTTAGTTTCGAACGAGAGCGGACGGGCACGGAAAAGCTGGATCGAGTTCCCTTTCAATGGTTGAGCCATCCGAGTACTGAGCACGTCACAACGGAATTCATCACCAAGCAAACCAAATCGAGCAAACAGGGCGTCATTCAATCAGTGACAAGAGAAAAAGAATCGCTGAGAATCGTGTTCAAACCGGATCGCAAACCATCGATCGCATATCTGTATCCCGGAACTTACAAGGACACGACGTTTGATTACTTCGGCGACACGGTCACAGGCCGCCTTTACCCGATTAAGTATCTGCCGTCAAAACCGGAAGCATCGTTGAAGAACAGGCGCGTCACGCTTCGCAGCTACGGTGATGACGACCTTCACGTCATGTGGCTCGAACGATAACTATGAAGCTCCTGATCATCGGCGGTACACGATTTCTCGGCCGGCACCTGGTTACATCGGCGCTCGCTCGTAATCACGAAGTCACGCTTTTCAATCGCGGCACGGAAACACTCGCGGGTGTGGAAACGATTGTCGGAGATCGTCACACTGAGATTCACAAACTAATGGGACGCCGGTGGGATGCAGTAATCGACACCTGCGGCCATCTTCCGCGTGCAGTGAAAGCAGCAACAGAACTCTTAGCTGATTCAATCGACCGGTACGTTTTTGTTTCCAGTCAAAATGCTTACGCGGATGTCAGTGTTCCGGGGATCACTGAGAACTATCCGCTCGCGACGTTGACGAGCGAGCAACTGGACGAAGCAAACGCGATCGATACAACAGGACAGCCTGCTTACGGACGTCTCTACGGCGGACTAAAGTCATTGTGCGAGCAAGCGGCCGAAGAAGTGATGCCGGGCCGCGTACTCGTGTTGCGACCGGGACTGATTGTTGGGCCATACGATTACTCTGATCGTTTCACTTATTGGGTCGTGCGCACAGAGGCGGGTGGCGACGTGCTGGCGCCGGGCCGTCCCGATCGTTTCATCCAGTTCATCGACGTGCGCGATCTGGCGGAGTGGACCATCGCGATGGTTGAGCGCAAAGCAGCGGGCGCTTTCAACACTCACGGCATGCCGAATACCTTCACCATGCAAGGTCTGCTCGACGAGTGCAAGCGTACAAGTCAGAGCGATGCTCGGTTTGTCTGGGCGAGTGAAGAGTTTCTGTTGGAACAACAAGTCGCATCGTGGAGCGAAATGCCGCTGTGGCTGCCGGAAGAAGCCGCCCCGCACCTGAAAGGCTTTATGTTCATCGACCCTGGCAAGGCAGTTGAGGAAGGACTCACATTTCGGCCGTTGAGTGACACGATTGGCGACACGCTCGCATGGTTTCAGGCAAATCAGTCAAATGAAACATTGAAAGCTGGGCTCAACAGTGATAAAGAACGTTTGCTGTTGGATAATTGGCGTAATCGAAACAACTGATGGCCGGCAAGGGCGGCCACAGATGGCCGCCAGTACAGCACGTTCCGAAGCACTCGATTTCCTACACTCCGAAAAGGACCGCACGCATGCACAAGAGAACACTCTTGATCCTGGCGATACTCGCCTTCGTCATCGTCGTTCAAATCCCCGCTGACGAGCCAGTTCATTCTCAGGGTCGTCCAACAACGACACCGGAAATGCTCGATCGTCGCAGAGCGATCGAGAATGAACTCCAGTCAGTCGCGATCGTCGAACGCAAACTGATGATCCCGATGCGTGACGGCAAACGAATGGCGACCGACGTCTACCGGCCGAAGGACACGTCAAAGAAGTATGCAACGATCTTCGTGCGCACTCCTTATAACTTCAACTTCTGGGACGTGCGTAATGGCGTGCCGCGCGATCTCTCGACTGAGCTTGAAGCTGTCAAACGCGGTTACGCATTTGTGGAGATGAACGAGCGCGGGCGCTTCTTCTCTGAGGGTAACTACGACATCCTTGGTCCACCACTGACGGACGGCGTCGACGAATTCACATGGATCTCGAAACAGCCATGGTCCAACGGCAAAGTCGGCACGATCGGCTGCTCTTCGACTGCAGAATGGCAACTGGCGGTCGCGGCTCAGGGTAACCCGGCATACACGACGATGATCCCACAAGGCTTCGGCGCCGGGGTCGGACGTGTCGCTCCATACTTTGAACAGGGCAACTGGTATCGCGGCGGTGCGGTACAGCTGTTGTTTATCGCCTGGCTTTACGGCCAGCAAAACCAGGTCCGTCCGATGTTTTCACCAGACACGTCGCAGGAAGATTTAATCCAGGCTTCGAAGGCATTCGATCTCGCCGCGCAGTTGCCGCCGGTCGATTGGGCCAAAGCGCTCGCTCACCTTCCCGTCAAAGACATCATGTCCGCAGCAGGTGGACCACGCGGCATCTTCGCGGATCGCATGCCTGTAGACACGGGCGGCGCAATGATTCAACGCGAACCAAACGATTCGGCCTGGTACAAAGGCGGCTTGTGGCACGACAACATGAGAATCAACATTCCCGGATTCTGGTTCATGTCGTGGTACGACGTCTCAATTGGTCCAAACCTGGCAGCGTTCAATCATGTTCGCAAGACCGCGTCTCCGGAAGTCGCAAATCAACAATACGCGGTCATTGCGCCGACACTGCACTGCAGCTTCAAACGCGCCACGGAAAATACTGTCGTCGGAGAACGCAGTGTCGGCGATGCGCGTCTGAATTACGACGAGTTGACGTATGCCTGGTTCGATCACTTCCTCAAAGGCGAGAGCAACGGAATTCTCGAGAAAACACCGCGTGTGCGTTACTACACGATGGGTCTCAACAAGTGGCAATCATCCGACACATGGCCGCCGGCTGGAGCGCAGCCATTGAACTTCTTCCTCACGAGTGGCGGCAAGGCAAACACGTCGAGCGGCGATGGCGTGCTAAGCGAGGCAGCGCCAGCAACAAACACTCCCGACAAGTTTGATTACGACCCGATGAATCCGGTGCCATCACTCGGCGGCAATGTCTGCTGCACCGGAAATGCGATCACGGCGGGCTCGTGGGACCAGCGAAAGAATGAGACGCGCCCTGACATTCTCGTCTACAGCACCGAGCCGTTGCGCGAGGGCATTGAAGTAAGCGGTCCAATTGAAGTCACACTATTTGTTTCTTCAGACGCAAGAGACACTGACTTCACAGTCAAACTTATCGATGTCTATCCGGATGGTCGTGCATTCAATCTCGACGAAACGATCCAGCGTATGCGTTATCGCAATGGCTACGAAAAGCCGAATGTCTGGATGGAACCCGGCAAAGTGTACAAAGTGACGCTCCAACCGATGGTGACCAGCAATTACTTTGAAGCGGGACACCGAATCCGGATCGAAATATCGAGCAGCAACTTTCCTCGCTTCGATCGAAACCTGAATACGGGTGGCAGGAATTACGACGAGTCGAAAGGTGTTATCGCGCACAACCAGGTGCACCATACGAAGCAGTACCCGTCAGCCGTAAAACTCACAGTTGTCCGAAAAGGATCTTAGATACAGAGCAGCCACAAAGAGGCACAAAAGCACAAATGGGAACTTCAAATATGAAACCAAAAGAGCTGACCATACGCGGCCTGATTCTGGGCGCGCTCATTACGACGATCTTCACCGCTGCTAACGTCTACCTCGGACTCAAGGTGGGCCTTACATTCGCATCGTCAATTCCCGCAGCCGTCATCTCGATGGCGATCCTGAGCGTGGTGAAAGACTCTTCGATACTCGAGAACAATATTGTTCAGACGGTCGCGTCTGCTGCCGGCACGCTCTCGGCAATCATCTTTGTGCTGCCCGGACTAGTGATCGTCGGCTGGTGGACAGGATTTCCTTTCTGGCAGTCGTTTCTGATCTGTCTGAGCGGCGGCATTCTCGGGGTGTTGTTCACGATTCCCCTTCGGCGTGCGCTCGTAACTAATTCGGATTTGCCTTACCCGGAAGGCGTCGCGGCTGCCGAGGTTCTCAAAGTCGGCTCCGGCACGCGTGGTGAAACGAAGGATGACACTGGAGAAGCGAGAGAAGGTTTGATCGCCGTGATTCTCGGTTCGGGCGCGTCTGCCGGTTTGGCAATCCTGACCGCGACTCGCATCGCCGCGGCTCAAGTGACCGGATTCTTTCGACTCGGTGCGACAGCATCGAGCGGCTATGACGTGGCTTTTTCACTCGCGCTTGTTGGCGCCGGCCATTTAGTTGGTTTGTCAGTCGGCATCGCGATGTTGACCGGACTCATCATCGCCTGGGCCATTGCCGTTCCGATTCTGACGTCGATGAATACGCCGGCCGAAGGCGCGACGCTGGCGGCTTACACGCTTGGAATCTGGCGCACTCAAGTTCGTTTCATCGGCGCGGGTGCGATTGCGATTGCTGCGATCTACACACTCGCAAGACTTGCAAAGCCGGTTGTAGGCGGACTCGTCAGCACACTGGCAAGCTCGCGCTCGAAAGACATGAAAGATGATCTTGACCGCGATCTATCTCCGGGATGGATCCTTGCTCTTACGGCTGTGTGTCTTTTGATTGCAGCCTATCTGGCATTTACGTTTCTTCGTCCCACCGCGCTCGCGCCGCATGCAGTGACGCTGACAGTCATCGCCGTGCCGTTCGTGTTGCTCGGCGGCTTCCTGATCGCGGGAATATGCGGTTACATGGCAGGACTCATCGGCGCCTCAAACAGTCCCATCTCGGGTGTTGGTATCTTGTCGATAGTGATGTGCGCTTCGATCCTGATTCTTGCGGTTTCTCCCACGCCTGCGACACAACCCGCGCTCGTCGCATTTGCGCTTTTCATCACGGCAATCGTATTCGCCTGCGCGACGATCTCGAATGACAACTTGCAGGATTTGAAAACAGGCCAGCTCGTTGGTGCTTCGCCGATGCGACAGCAGATCGCGCTGATCGTCGGTGTGGCGGCGGGCGCGGCTGTTATTCCGTTTGTTCTTAACTTACTCGCCACGGCGTATGGTTTTGCGGGGGCTGCGAACATCGGCGTCGTTGCCCCAAACCCATTGCCTGCGCCCCAAGCCACGCTGATCTCAGCGCTCGCTCAGGGTGTTATCGGCGGTGGTCTCCAATGGAAGATGCTCGGCATCGGCGCGCTCGTCGGCGTCGGTCTCATTCTGCTCGACACCACTCTCGGTGCGATGAACAAGATCCGCATTCCGCCACTCGCCGTGGGTATCGGCATTTACTTACCGATGTCAGCAACGTTTGCGGTCGTTGTCGGCGCAGTGATTTCTCACTTCTACGGAAAATTTGCCCAGTCTTCACGGAATCCCGATCGGGCCGAACGTCTCGGAACTCTTGTCGCTTCGGGATTGATTGTCGGCGAGAGTATCTGGGGCGTCATCAACGCCGGCCTCATCGTCGGGCTTTCGAAAGACGCACCGATTGGACTCGTGGCGGAAGACTTCCCACTTGGCCCATGGCTCGGCGGACTATGCTTTGTCGGCATCATCATCTGGCTCTACTGGTGGATGATTCAACGAAGTAAGGCCCGCAGAGGAGAGTTGAACAAACTTTGACGGTTGAAAGTCTAACAATTCGTCGCGCTGAGCCGGATGACGCCGATGCGCTGCATGAGATCTTCTCCGCCGCGGCGGTGTACGCCGCAACGCTGCAGCTACCTTATCCGTCGCGTGAGTATTGGCGCAGACGCCTGACCGAAAACATTGATAGCGTTTACAACCTTGTCGGGCTTATCGACGGCCGCATCGTCGGCATGGTCGGCGTCGATACGTTTCCAAACCGTCCGCGTCGCCGTCATGCCGGAGCAATCGGAATTTGCGTGCATCACGAGTGGCAAGGTAAAGGGGTCGGCAAAGCACTCATGCAAGCGATCGTGGATTTTGCAGACAACTGGCTCAACCTCACGCGACTCGAACTCGAAGTCTACGCCGACAACCAATCCGCCATTCGACTGTACGAACGCTTCGGTTTTGAAGTTGAAGGCACGTTGCGACAACATGCACTGCGCGACGGCGAGTTCGTGGATTCGATCGTGATGGGTCGACTGCGTCCGACGCAGTAGGGCCACAGGATTACACGGATAAAGACGGATTTATTCTCGGAGGTTTGATGATCCGCCCTAAAGTCTTGATCCTAACCGCAATACTCTTCCTCAACCCCGCCCTCTTATTTGCTCAGGCCGGTGACACCGCCTTAAAAGAGAAGGCGTACGATCTGCTTGAATCATTGTCAGGACAGATCGGCACGCTACAATCCGCCGAGAATCGAGCGCGTATCGGCTCAAACATCGCGTGGTCGCTTTGGCCACATGACGAAAGACGTGCTCGCGCGATTTTTGTTGCCGTGGGCCAGGATCTCAATGTTGGCTTGCAACCCCCTGACCGTAGCGACTCGCAGAGCTCAATAACCTTCCTCGTCTTTCTGCAACTGCGTGCTGACACCATCGAGCGGATCGCCAAATACGATCCCGAGTTTGCTTTTGACTTCCTGAAGTCGACTCAACCGTCATACGAACAAATGCCGCAGCGCGCCTGGGAAAAAGAACGCGAACTCACGTTGCGTTTGGGCAAACAAGTCGCCGCCAGCAATCCCGATATCGCGCTCAAACTCGGACGTGCTGCACTCGCCCTGTCGCCTTCCGAAGATTTCCTGCCGCTCCTGCGCCAACTGCTAAGCAAACATAGAGAACAAGGAGTGACGCTCTACAAGGAAACCGTCGACAAAGTTCGCAAAGCAAACTTCGTTCAGGACTACCGGATGCTGAGCTTTGTCCGCTCTCTGGTCCGGCTCACACCACCGCTTGCTGACGAGACCGGCTTTCGAGAACTGATCGACATTCTTATGAAGGCGGCTCTCGCAAATAAGTGCGACCGGGATTCGTCCGAAACATCGGGAGAATACTTCTGCAACGAAATTGGACCGGTGCTGGCCCGCTTGGGAAGCGTTGATCCGCGTGCTGCCAGACTCAAAAGCCTCGCCCCGGAGTACGAAGGCAACCGTGCACCCGACGGTCGTTCATGGCAAGACATTTATGCGGAAGTGGACGAGTTCGCAGCGGTCCGTGACTATGTTGCACTCCTGCAAGTGGCCGCGAAGTATCCGCCGCTGAAAGAGACAGTTTACTGGCGTGCATTCAATCTCGCTCGACGTGATGAGGATCTGGAACGCGCGCAAAAGATTGCGGAGGGGTATGACGAGAATCCCGAGGTCAAACAGCGCATGCTCAAAGAACTCGAGTTGGCAAAAAGCTCGGCCACGCTGAGTGAGGCCGAACTGGAAAAGATTCAACGGCAGATCGACGAATTTACCGACGACAGGCGACGTGTCGACTTTATGACAAAGACCGCCATTCGAATTGGCGCAAACAATCGAACAGTGGCGTTGAAACTGCTGGACCGAGCCACTGAACTGATTGAAATTCACAAACAGCCGGCCGAGCAACTTCGCGCTCTGGCTTACGTCGCAGGACTTTATTGCATGGAAAAAAACGATCGAGGCTTTACCATCATGGAGTCGCTGATGCCGAAACTCAACGAGCTGGTGGATGCCGCGGTCAAGCTCGATGGCTTCGACACACGTTATGTGCGAAGCGGCGAGTGGAATATGTCCGCTAACGGCGACCTTGGTAGTCTCCTCACAAGTATTTCCGGAGACGCACCGTATTTTGCCTGGTGCGATTTTGATCGTGCCGTGAGCATTGCGGCGCAATTCGAAAGATCTGAAATCCGCATGATGGCTCAGCTAAAGTTGGCGCAGTCGATTGTGTTGGGTCCACCAAAGCGTCCTCGAATTTATTGATCGAATCTGTGTAATCTGTGGATAAGCGAAAATCGTTGACTTTTCAGACCTCACCGCGTTAGATCATCGCCGTCCTTTAATTCCACCATCCGAACGAGGCGTTACAATGACTACCTCTCGTCGTGACTTTATGAAGTCGGCCGGGGTTGCGGCCGGGGCTATCTCGCTCTCTTCCCTGCCCTCCTGGGTTACGAGCGTCACCGCCGCCGAAGAAGCTGCCGCAAACGGCATCGACAAGAACGCGCTCGCTGATGTCGCTCTCAACACCGCTCGCAAGCTCGGCGTCACTTACGCCGACATTCGCATCAATCGGTATCGCAACGAATCGATTGCAACGCGCGAGCAGCAGGTGCAAAACGTTTCGCGCGGGCAGAGTTTCGGCTTTGGCGTGCGCGTGCTTTACAAAGGCACGTGGGGTTTCGCATCGAGTCGCAGTGTCACGCCGGAAGATGTTCGCCGCATCACGCAGCAGGCAGTCGATATCGCGAAAGCGAATTCCGTGTACCAGCGTAAGCGCATCTCGCTGGTTCCGGTTGATAAAGTCTCGACGACGTGGAAGAGCACTTTTGACCGAGATCCGTTTGATGTCTCCATCGACGACAAGATCCAGTTTCTCCTCTCGCTAAACGATTCGGCGATGAAGACGAAGGGCGTCAACTTCGTTAACTCGTTCATGGGATTTGTGAACGAACAGAAGTTTTACGCCTCGACAGACGGCTCTCGTATCGAACAATACATCGTTCGTGCTAATCCGAGTTTCACAGTAACCGCCGTAAACCGCGCGAACGGCGATTTCCAATCACGCAGCGCGCTCGGTGGACCACAGCAAATGGGCTACGAGTACCTCGAAAGGCACGACTGGAAACGAGAAGCACAACAGGCCGGCGAAGAAGCCGTGATGAAGCTCAGCGCCAAAGCCGTGACGCCCGGTAAATACGATCTGGTGCTGCATCCGTCGCACTTGTGGCTGACGATTCACGAGTCAGTGGGCCATCCGACCGAGCTCGATCGTTCACTCTGGATGGAAGCAAACTACGCCGGCACGAGTTTTCTCACCCAGGACAAACTCGGCAAGCTGCAATTCGCTTCAAAGATCATGAACTTTGTCGCCGACAGAACGCAGCCTGCCGGTTTAGCAACAGTCGGGTACGACGACGAAGGCGTTCCCGGTCAACGCTGGCATCTGATCAAGGACGGCATGTTTGTCGATTGGCAGACCACACGTGACCTGGCGGCAATGACAGGTCAGAAAAAGTCGTACGGCTGTAATCACGGCGATAGCTGGGGCAGCATCTCGTTCCCACGCATGCCCAATGTCTCGCTCCAACCCGGGCCCGACAACACAAAGCTCGAGGATCTGATTGCCGGTGTGGAGAACGGCATCCTGATTTACGGCGATGGCAGCTATTCAATCGATCAGCAGCGCTACAACTTCCAGTTTGGCGGCCAGACGTTCTGGGAAATCAAGAATGGAAAGCGCGGCGAGATGTTGCGCGACGTTGCCTATCAAGCGAAGACAACAGACTTCTGGAATTCATGCGACGGCCTCGGCGGACAAACGACATACGAACTTGGCGGCAGCTTCAACGACGGCAAAGGTGAGCCGGGCCAGTCGAACGCCGTCAGCCACGGCTGTCCCGTCGCTCGCTTCCGGCAAGTTAATGTGCTGAACACGGCACGAAAGTCATAGGTTCTACAATTGAGGAGAATCCCGCATGCTGCTCACTGAAAAAGAAGCACGCGCAATCTGTGAAAAGCTCCTGAGCTACGTGAAAGCTGATGACGCGGTTGTCGGTGTCACCAGTGAAAACTACGGCCACCTTCGTTTCGCTTCGAACGCGTTCACTACGAGCGGCGCACGCGAAAACGTGAGCGTTGGTGTTACGGTGTGGATCGGCAGCAAACGTGGTGCAGCTTCGACAAACGAGATCGACGACGAGTCAGTCAAAGCCACCGTCGCTCAGGCCCAAGAGCTCGCGCGCATCTCGCCCGTCGATCGCGAATACATGCCAACACTTAGCCAGCAAACTTACAAGCCTGTCAACGGGTACGTCGAGGCGACTTCGAACATCTCAGTCACCAGCCGTGCAAAGACAATCAACGACGTAATCACCGCTTGTGAAAAGGCGAAAGTGGTAGGCGCGGGGTTCCACCAGGCGCGCGGCGCAGCAGGTGCTTCAGCGACAAAGAATGGAAACTTCATCTACGAACAGTCGAGTCTGGTTAGTTTAGCAACAACTGCACGAACACCTGACGGAACCAGCTCCGGATATTTTCTGCGCAACCACTTCGACGTCGGCAAACTCGACACTGCACGCGTCGCGAACGAAGCGATTCGCAAAGCGCTCGAAGCCCGGAATCCGCAAGTGCTCGAGCCCGGCGCGTATCCCGTGATTCTCGAACCGCAGGCAGTCGCAGACCTGCTGGGATTCTTTGCGTTCAGTTTTGACGCACGCAGTGCTGAAGAGGGACGCAGTCCATTCTCACTCCCCGGAGGTACAACGAAGGTCGGTGAGAAGATCTTCGACGAGCGCATTAACGTCTATAGCGATCCGTGGCATCCGGAATTGCCGGGCTCGCAATCAGCCCAGGCCGGAATTCCGGCCCAGCGAATTACGCTCGTTCGCAATGGCGTGTTGGAGAACCTCGTCTATTCGCGCTTCTGGGCGAAGCAAAAAGGCAAAGAGCCTACGCCTGGACCAGTGAACAGCATCATGGAGAGCTCGCAACCTCCCGTCGCAATCGACGACATGATCAAGTCGATGGATCGTGGTCTGCTGCTGGGTCGTTTCTGGTACATCCGCGGTGTCGATCCACGAACAGCATTACAAACCGGACTGACTCGCGACGGCATCTGGTACATCGAGAAAGGCAAGATCCAATATCCGGTCAAGAATTTCCGTTTCAATCAGAGCCTGATGGAATTACTTGCGCCAGGCAACGTCGACATGATTGGCAAGCCGGAACGCGTCGGCAGTTCTGAAGGCCAAGGTGGCAGCTCTTCGTTGTTACCGGCGTTGAAAGTGAAAGCGTTTCACTTCACTTCGCAATCAGAGGCCGTCTAAACTCAGTCGCTATCATGTCTGCTGCAGCGGTCATCTCACTCGAACGTCCCGACAGTGAGGATGCCATAGCACTTATTACAGAGCTTGAAGCGCACCTCGATCCGCTTTACCCGTCAGAAAGCCGTCACGGCTACAGTGTGGAGAAGCTGCTGCGCCAGGGTGTCTCGTTCTTTGTCATTCGCGACAGCGCCGGTGTTCCGATTGGGTGTGGTGGCGTGCAGTTCTTCGGCACTGAATATGGCGAGATCAAGCGCATGTACATTCGGCCGCAGTTTCGTGGACTTGGCTTTGCTCAGTTAATGCTCGACCACTTAACTGAATTCACGCGTAGTAACGGCATCAACGTGCTGCGGTTGGAGACCGGCATTCATCAGCACGCGGCGATCGGTCTCTACGAACGCGCTGGTTTCGGTTTGATTTCACCTTTCGGTGACTACAAACCGGATCCATTGAGCAGGTTTTACGAGAAACAGATTTGAATCACTATTACACTCCTCGACGCTCTACAAATGTTTCGAGTCTTAAAAAAGGAAGGAAGAACACATGGCAGTTCAATTGATCGCTCAACAAAAAGGTCCGTTACCCATCACCGTTAACTTTAAGGCAATCAGCGACTCTCCCTGCTATCTGGAAATCAACGGGTCGGTTTGGACTCAGACCGCCAACAGCTTGATTGGCATCCAGGTTCAACTCGATGGCCAAACGCTCGGTCAGGCAAATATTTTTTCCAACACCCAGACGACCCATCGAGCCGTAGTCCCGGCATATTTCGCGGTGCAACTCAAGTACGGAGTGCAACACACGCTTGTCCTCAGCGCAGCTCCAGGCACCACAGTCTCTGACTTTAATGACTTCTTCACCGCAGTAATTCACTACTGAGATTTCATCCACAGATTACGCAGATTCTTTAAACAGATCTGCGTAATCTGTGGTTACAGATCGAGCATATGGTTATCACCATTGACGACCTGCGACGATTTACAGTAGCTCGAAACTTTCCCAAGCCGGGAACACTCAACCGCGTTCTACAACAAATGGGTTTCGTCCAGGCCGATCCGATTCGCGCTCCGGCACGTGCGCAGGATCTCATCCTGCGACATCGCGTTAAGTCGTATCACGCCGGTGAACTTGAACGTCGTTATCCCACTCTCGATATCGAAGAAGACTTTTTTGTTAACTACGGCTACGTCACTCGCTCGCTTCAGACGCTGATGCATCCGCGGTCGAGTTCGTCGCTTCGGGCCGGACAGCGGAAGAAGGCAAAGCTGCTGCTCGAGTTTGTAAACGAACGTGGCGTCGTACATCCGCGTGAGGTTGACGAGCATTTTGCTCATGGTCGAGTCACGAATTACTGGGGCGGATCGTCAAACGCCACCACGCACCTGCTCGACGCGATGCATTACGCGGGACTGCTTCGCATTGTACGTCGGGAAAAAGGCATTAGGATTTACGCGGCTTACAAACATGCGCCTGTTCCTCACAGTGCCGCTGAGCGCCGGACACGTGTCGATGCGCTTGTCGACGTGTTGGTTCGCATTTATGCACCGCTGCCGGGTGCAAGTCTTTCTTACTATGTGAGACGACTGCGCTGGGCTGTGCCACAGTGGCAGAAAGAGTTGCCGTCTGCTTTAACGCGCGCACGACAACGACTGTCGCACGCGCGTATCGAAGACGTCGATTGGTATTGGCCTTCCGATGAAGACCCGGCGGGCCACGGAACACAGGATGTGGTGCGGCAGTTGGCGCCTTTCGATCCGGTGGTCCACGATCGCGATCGTTTTGAACTATTCTGGAACTGGAGCTACCGCTTCGAAGCCTACACACCGGCGGCCAAACGCAAGCTGGGTTACTACGCGATGCCGCTCCTCTGGCGTGACCGCGTGATCGGCTGGGCCAATTTGTCGATTAAGAATAATGCGCTTGATTACCGTCTCGGCTTTGTCGGCGGTAGTGCACCTGACGATCGCAAGTTCAAGCGTGAACTCGACGCCGAGCTCGAGCGAGTTCGAGAGTTTCTGCTTCTTTAAGTTAACAACCCATGTATTCCGTTCGGAAAGTGAATTCATGCTGAGTGATCGTTCGACCATTCTTCATCCTCGTTAACGTGCCACGAAGAACGGCTTTGTTCTTTCCTGCAACTGCATCGAAGTCTGTTCGCAGGAATACACCGTCGAAACGATATTCGAAATCTCCGTTGTTTGATTTCAAAGTTGCAAAAAAGAGCCTTTGTTCAGTCACGAGACCGAAAGTTGCCTCTGCGATGTCGTACTCATTTCCTTCCCGTGTGCGAACCGTGAGTGTGCCCGGGTCGTTCGCCTCTGGATTGAGCATTGCCTCGATCGAATCAAAGTCAGCGAACTCCTTTGGCTTCGGACCCATGATGTAGAAGACGGTCCACAACTGGAAACTCAGCGGATCGTAATCAAGAATCAAAGTTGGTTTAGCCGGCGTCGGTTCTGCAGGCACCGAAACAAAGACTGTTTCTCTCACGGGCTGGGCGTCGACCACGAGAGGTTTAGCTGCCGGTGCTGGTGGCGGCGCCGCAAAGAAGTGCCACCACAATCGATCTGCACCGAGTCCAATCGCGAACGTGATCAGTATCGCAGCAATCCAAAGAACGATGCGCCTCATAGTGCCTCCTTTTGTTGCCGCGAAGGATATGGAGAACAATGTCGGCCGCCCACGTTAGCACCAACATTCGCAAGCTGTGGTTACCATCAGTGGCCACAAGAAAGCACCTAAAGCACAAAAACTGATTCAGTGCATTTTGTGCTTTCTTGCGGCCAGACTATATTGACAGACATGAGGACCCTATATAACGAAATCGAACCGTACGACAGTGGATTCATCCGCGTCTCTCCAGTTCATGACCTCTATTACGAACAGTGTGGCAATCCGAACGGCAAGCCCGTCGTGTTCCTGCATGGTGGACCAGGCGCAGGCCTCGTCCCTGATTACCGCCGCTTCTTCGACAGGCAGGCATATCGTGTGATTCTCTTCGAACAACGCGGATCTGGGCGAAGCACGCCACACGCATCACTCGAAGACAACACCACCTGGCATTTGGTCGCAGACATCGAGCTGATCCGCGAACATTTTGGAATAGACAAGTGGCTCGTGTTCGGCGGTTCGTGGGGGAGCACGCTCGCGCTTGCTTATGCTGAGAAGCATCCCGAAAGAGTGACCGGGCTCGTCCTGCGCGGCATCTTTCTATGCCGGCCTAAGGAGATTCGCTGGTTTTACGAAGACAATCAGGGCGCAAGCGCAATCTTTCCCGAGACGTGGGAACAGTATGTGCGAATCATTCCGGAGGCTGAGCGCGGCGACATGGTCGAAGCATATTACCGACGTCTGACAAGCGACGATGCCGCCATTCGCCAGGAAGCGGCGCATGCATGGTCCATCTGGGAAGGAAGCGCGTTAAGGCTGCTGCCGGATCAGAAGATGATCGACGAGTTTACCGAACCTGAGAAGGCGATCGCGCTGGCACGGATTGAGTGTCATTACTTCATTAACAACTCGTTCTTCGAGACTGACAATTATCTGATCGAGCAGATCGATCGCATTCGAGACATTCCGGCAGTGATCGTACACGGTCGTTACGATATGGTCTGTCCGTTTATGAATGCCTGGGATCTACATCGCGCCTGGCCCGAAGCAAAACTCGAAATAATTCCCGACGCCGGCCACGCCGCCACCGAACCCGGCATCGCCGACGCATTGATCCGTGCCACCGACAGTTTCCGCTAAGTTTTATTCTTGTGCGGATTGTGTCGCGTTAGCGGCGGCTTGGTTCCAGGGTGGGGGATTTACGCCGAGAAGGTGGCGTACGAAGAAATCGTAGCGTTTGTGATCGCCGTAGGTGGCGTAACGATCGCTGCGGCCGGCGCCGTGATTCGCTCCCGGAATCACGAGCAGATCGAAGTTCTTGTTGTGCTTAATTAACTGATGCACAACCTGCATCGTCGACGACGGATCGACATTCGTATCCATCTCGCCGACAACCAAAAGCAACTCACCTTGCAGTCGATAAGCGTTATCGACGTTTGACGACGCAGAATACTGCGGTCCAATCGGCCAACTCATCCACTGCTCGTTCCACCAGATTTTATCCATGCGATTGTCGTGGCAGCCCGCATACGACACAGCGACTTTGTAGAACTCCGGATGAAACAACAACCCGCCAAGTGCGTTTTGTCCGCCGGCTGAGCCACCGTAGATGCCGACTCGTGAGATGTCGTACCACGGATACTTCGCCGCCACTGCTTTGTGCCACAGAATCCGGTCGGGAAATCCTGCATCGCCAAGATTCTTCCACGCCACGTCGTGGAACGCCTTCGAACGATTTGACGTGCCCATCCCATCGATCTGCACGACGACGAAACCGATGTCCGCCTGGGCCATCATGCTCGAATACGTAAGAAACGACTTCGGTACAAAGGAACCCTGCGGTCCGGCATAGATGTTTTCAATCACCGGATACTTCTTCGAGGGATCGAAGTTCGACGGTCGCACGATCACACCCCAGATGTCTGTCTTGCCGTCACGACCCTTCGCAGTAAAGACTTCGGGCGCTTGCCATTCGGTTTTAGTTAAATCATTGATGTTGCTGCTTTCGACTGTTGAAACAAGAGCGTTGTCAGCAGTCTTGCGCAACTCGAGCACGGGCGGAAGATCAAGACGTGAATAATTGTCCACGTACAATTGTCCGTCAGTCGAATAGTTGAGAGTGTGATTTGCGTCCGCCGGCGTTAGTTCAGTCAGGCCGGAGCCGTCGAAGTTGATGCGATAGTACGAGGCAAAGTAAGGATCTTTGCCTTCGTGTGTGCCGCCGGCACTGAACCAGATCTGCCGCTTTGATTCATCAACGCGCTGCACAGCACGTACGACCCATTCACCGCGAGTGATCTGATTCTTCACGGCGCCCGTGATGCCGTCGTAAAGATAAAGATGACTCCAGCCGTCGCGTTCTGACATCCAGATGATTTCTCTGCCATCGCCGACGTCGTAGCGATACCGGCGACCGGAATCGGCCAGACTGCCGTTTGCGTTTCGATAACTGAAGAAGGTCGCAGGCTCGTCCGAAATGACCGTACGTGCTTTGCCGGCAGCGTTGACTTCGATCACGCGGTAAACCTGATGACCACGCTGGTTGTATTCAAACGTAAACGCCTGGCTGTCTTTTCGCCACGCCGGATCGGTGATCTCGTATGGATTCGGAAACAGAGCATTATCGATCGCGATTTGCTTGCGAGCTACGATGTCAAACAAAACCGGCTGCTCGAGATCGAGCACGTCGCCCGGCTTCGCATAAATGATCGACGTGTACTTTGGCTGCACCTGATCTTCAGGCGACGATTCGATGTAACGCACCTCGCGCTTGTAACCAGGACGCACGCGATAGGCGGCGATCTTTGTTGAGTCAGGCGACCAAACGATCGAGCGCGCGTTGTACGCATTCCCCTCTGAACCGTCTGTGCTGAGCACGATCGGATCCTTTGCGTCGACGCCACGAATTACGAGGTTATAGTTAATGATTAGCGCTTCCCATTTATTGTCGGGCGATCTAACAGGACCAGGCGGCCGTGTCGGAAACTCGGTCTTCGTACAAACAGAGTCGGAGATCGTGCAACGGACTGCAGTACCATCAACGCTGGCGTTGAACGACGTCACGCCATTGTCGAACCTCAACTGCGTTAACTGTAGATCCTGCGCTTTGTAAGTATTTCCGGTGAGTTTTGAAAGCGACGCGGCAATCTTGTCGTGATCGAATGCGGCATTCTTCTGCGACGTGTCGGCGTCGAAGATCATGTAGATATACATGGTACGCGACAGTTTCCGGTACCAGAACCGGTGCGTGTTGCCAATCCACGTTGCGGGCCCGGAGACATCGATAACCGCCGCTTCATACTTCGCTTTCAAACGACCAGCACGGTCGTAATCTACCGCCGTACCCTGCGCGAAGCTGCAAACGGAAACAGTCGCCAGCAAAACCAGAATCTTCGCAACACGAACACCGCGTGATTCTTTCATCGAGCGTCTCCCTTATCTGATGGCGACAGGATTAACAATCGACTGCACACCGCCGGTGATGCGCGCTGCGCCAAGCGTGAAAAGAAACTCCCACGCCTGATCTTTGACCATCTCTTCGGTGTTGGCATTTTCGAGTATGTGAATGCCGTTGAGCGGAATCAAAATCTGATGGACCTCAAACACTCCCGCGTCTTTTTCAAACGGAAGCGCCTCAAACGCCCACGTGTCGGAGCCGATAATCGCCACTTCGAGCGAAGCAAGATACTTCGCGCCATCGCGACCGAGGCCTGGTCCAGCGGCAGCATAACGCTTGTTGTCTTTACCGAGCAGTTTGAGCCAACCTGTATAGAACAGCACGACATCGCCTTTCTCGATCGCCTTGATACCCTGTCGCTTCATCGCGCCTTCGATCTCGGCGCGATTGAACGCAGTTCCCTCTTTGACGATGTCGGTGTTGAAGTAGCCGGCCATGTCGAGCAGGATACCGCGCGTTGCAACCGCGGGTACATGCTCGACGCCGAGTTTCTTCAGTCCATCCGTCATGGCGAAATCGGCGGCCTTGTTGCAGTTGTAATAAAGACTGTCGATGCCGATGTGGCCCAGGCCGTCGAGCTGCGTGCCGATGCCGGCCCAACCGTTGATGAGGTCGTCGTTATAGGTTGTTTTTGTTGGGCCAAGCGAACCGCCAGCCGTTTGACCGGGCTGAACGATCGTGACAGCAAACGTGCGCGGCGGATATGCGGGCGTGTCTTTGTTCGTCTCGATCCCGAGGCGATAAGTTTTGCCCTTGGTCACGAGTTTCGTCGCTGCGAGCGTCTTGGCCGGCGTGACGTAATTCAGATTGCCGATCTGATCTTCAGGTCCAAACTTCGAGGCTGTCAGACAAGGCTTTTGTTGGGCTTGAGTGCAAATGTTGATGACAATAAGCAGAATCGAGGTCATGCAAAGCTTCATTTTGCAGTTTCTCCTATCCGCAGATTACGGAGATTAATAAATCGAAATCTGTGGAATCTGTGGATTAGTTTTGCGAAGATCGAATTCGAGCAATGACTTCGAGCGCCTGCCGTCCGTGCGTGGCGATGTTTGTGAGTGGCCCACGAAAGTTCGCAATCTCCGGTTTATCCTCATCGAGCATCTCGAGGCAATGCTTTGCGACGGCGACCATCGCCTGGAGTTGTTGACTGATTTCGTCGGTACTCGAGAGTGCTGCTTTGCCTTTATCGGCTGCGTACGACGCCTGGGCGAGTTGCGCCTGAGTTCGCGCGAGTATCTCTTTCGCGGCGTGATGATCGATTGCCAGCCCTGCGATTCGCGTTGCGACTTCAGTCAGATCTGCTTCGTCGCCGGTAGGTGTGCGCGGCTCCTTGTAGTACATCGCAAACGAGCCGAGAACTTTGCCGCGGCCCGAAAGAATCGGCGTCGACCAGCAGGCGCGGAGGCCGTTTCCCATCGCCAGCTCACGGAAGTCATCCCAGAGTGGATCGACAGCAATATCGGTAACAACAACCGGTTCGCCACGATACATCGCAGTGCCGCACGATCCGTGCTTTGGTCCGATCGCGGCGCCGTCGATTGCGGCTACGTATTCTTTCGGAAGACTGGGCGCAGCGCCGTGGCGAACATGATCGCCGTCGTCACTTAGCAGCAACACCGAACAGAGCATGCCGGGCGACTGCGCTTCGATCAGTAACACCAGACGCTCGAGAATCTCGCTCAGCGGCGCGTTTGCCGCAATGCGGTGCAGGATTTTACTCTGACCGCGACGAAAGTCTTCCTGCTTCTTCTCCACATCGGTTTTGATTGGGCCGGTATCAAGACGTGGGAGCTTTTGCGTTTTCTCGGCAGTGTCTTCCAGGATTAATGTTTTCTCGGGGTCGTCCATAGAATTGCTCCGTGGACCTGTATCCTGAAACATCCTGTACATCCTGTCAACAAAACCGGAATTGGTTTACGATGCCATGACCATGACCCGAAAGATTATTCTTCTCTGCCTCCTGCTGCTATCTCTGCCGTTTGTGATTCAAGCAGCCCCCGTCGTCGCATTCGTAGACGTCAACGTGATCCCGATGGATAAGGAACGCATCGTGCCCCATCAAACCGTCATCGTGCGTAACGGCACGATTGCGCAGATCGGTGACGCGAAGCGAATCAAGGTACCGAAAGACGCGCAAAAGATCGACGGCGCCGGCAAGTACCTCATTCCCGGGCTGACGGATATGCACGTCCATCTTTTCACTGACGACGAGTTTCCAGCAAGATTCGCCGAAGACGAATTCAAAATCATGGTTGCACACGGCGTCACGACGATCCGTCTGATGACGGGCACGCCGATGCAATTGACGCTGCGCAGCAAGAGTGTGAATCAGGAAATTGTCGCGCCCACCATTTATGCCGCGAGCCCGCAATTCACCGGCAGGAAATCAAGTAACGCGTACGTTGTGACAACGGAGGCTGAAGCACGCGAGGCGGTCATCAAATCAAGAAAAGACGGCTACGACTTCATCAAGGTCACGACTTTTCTGAAACCTGAAGTCTACGAAGCAATCGTCGATGAAGCCCTGAAACAGAATATTCGCGTTGTGGGCCATGCCGATAGTCGCTCTGTCGGTCTCGCACGAGCGTTGAAGGCAAAGCAGCAGATCGAACATCTCGATTCGTATCTCGAGGCGCTGCTGCCGGAGTCTGCACCCGTCAAAGGCTCTGTATCAGACATCTATCTTTACAATCCAAAGAACTGGGAGAGTATCGACTACATCGACGAGAGTAAGATCCCGGAAATCGCGCGTGCGACAGTAGTAGCAAATCCATTTTCAACCCCGACTTTACACCTCTTCAAGTTCACTTTCGGCAAAGGCAGATCGGAAGAGTCGTTCAAGACTCAACCTGATATTCGTTTTTATCCGCAGAAGGTTGTCGATCAGTGGATGGCGGTGAGCAAGAGATACCTCGCGACAGCCGCGCCTATCGAAAAGCGCGAGAAGTACATCGCAATCAGAAACAAGATCGTTAAAGCGATCTACGACGCCGGCGGCCACGTGATGGCTGGTTCCGACACGCCCGAATGGCTGCTGTTATACGGCTACACGTTACATCTCGAAATGGTCGATCTACGCGACGCCGGACTCTCGAATTATGCAGCGCTCGAAGCTGCGACGCGCAATCCGGCGCTCTTCTTTGGAACTCTTAACAGGACCGGTACGATCGAAAAGCACAAGCGCGCCGATCTGGTCCTGCTCGATGCCAATCCGCTCGAAGACGTCGCCAACACGCAGAAACGTGTGGGTGTGATGCTTAAAGGGAAATACTATTCACAGGAAGAACTGAACAAATGGCTTGATGAGATTGCGCCTCGATTTCAACACGCGCTTGATAAAGAATAAGCCACAAAAGGCACATAAAGAAGAAGGAGATCTCAGTGAAGGCGTTTCGAAACTATGTAAATGGCGAGTTTGTGGAGAGCCGATCGGGAAAGACGTTTCCGAATATTAATCCGGCGAATATCGACGAGGTGGTGGGGACGTTTCAATCTTCAAACGAAGCGGATGTGGCTGACGCGTGTGCTGCCGCAGTGGCGGCACAGGAGCAGTGGGTTGCGACGCCTGCCACCAAACGAGGTGAGTATCTTTTCAAGGCCGCCGAGCTGCTTGCGGAAAAGTTGCCGCAACTCGGCGAGGAGATGACGCGTGAAGAAGGAAAAACACTTCCCGAGGCAATCGGTGAAGTTACCCGCGCAATCAATATCTTTCGTTATTTCGGCGGCGAAGGCGCGCGTCAATTCAGTATCAACGTACCGTCAGAACGTCCCCAGGTTCTCTGTTACACGATCCGAAAACCACTCGGCACTGTTGCTTTGATCACGCCATGGAACTTTCCCTCGGCAATTCCGGCCTGGAAGATCGCACCCGCATTGGTCGCGGGAAATACGGTCGTAATCAAACCCGCTTCACTTGCACCGCTGAGTTCGTTTCGACTCGTCGAAGCGCTTCACGAAGCCGGTATTCCCAAAGGAGTTATCAACTACATCACTGGCAGTGGTGGTTCGGTTGGCGATGCATTAACGAGTAATGCCGCAATCAATGCCATCTCGTTCACGGGCTCGACTTCGGTTGGCGATGCGCTCTATCGCAAAGTTTCAGACAGAAAACTACGCGTCCAACTCGAAATGGGTGGCAAAAACCCAACCATCGTCCTGAAAGATTCGGATCTGAATTACGCTGCCGACATTCTGATCAACGGCGCTTTCTTTTCAACCGGACAGAAGTGTACGGCGTGCAGTCGAGCAATTATCGAGCGTCCGATCTACGAATCACTGGTCCAACTGCTGATCGAGAAGACACGAGCATTAAAAGTCGGAAACGGATTGCAGCCAGGTGTTCAGATCGGTCCGGCTGTCGATGGAAATCAACTCGAAACCGATCTGGACTACATCCGGATCGCGAAAGAAGAAGGCGCGGAGTTGCTGTGTGGCGGCAGTCGTCTAGCCGGCGGCGACTACGACAAAGGATACTTTATCGAACCGACAATTTTTGCGGGTGTGACGCCAGACATGCGCATCGCGCAGGAAGAAGTCTTTGGTCCAGTGCTTGGTCTGATGATCGCGGAAGACTTCGAGAACGCGATGGAGATTGCGAATGGTGTTCGTTTTGGGCTTTCGGCGTCGATTGTTTCCAGAGATCTGACGCGCGTTCATCAGTTTATCGAAAGGATCGAAGCCGGCTTGATCACTGTGAATCTGCCGACGGCCGGAGTTGAGTATCAGCTTCCGTTTGGCGGGACAAAGGAGTCGAGCTACGGCATGCGCGAGCAAGGCCCACAAGCAATCGATTTTTATTCGGAGACGCGCACCGTGTACCTACGTTATGCGCAATGAGGCGGATTAATTGATCGCCGAACTGACGGCGCTATATACTCCGGGATTATCTCCGATCTGGATCTCGGTACCGTAATTCACATCGCTGCCTGAGGTTATCGGGAAAATTCGTTTCCGACGCTGAACAAAACGGTCTCCCTCGTACCGAAACTCCAATCGAGTAACTCGATCGACTACGACTGACTTCGCGGCCTGCGGAATGTCTACAAGGCTCGGGCACTCGCCGAACATCTCCAAAGACACTTGTTGTTTCCTGGCTTTGAAAGACTTCAATCCACAGCCGGAATCGGCGTTACCTGTTTCGTAATTGAAGATTTCCGTGAGAACACCTTTGTCGAGCGCGTAAATGTAGAAGAGATCCGCGGCGCCATCACACGTGTAGATACAGCGAAGATGAGAAAGCCTGACAATCGCCTCCGGTTTCGAATCGCCCGTTACATCCGCGTAAAAGACGTCGCGGATATTGAAATAATGCTTTTGCTCCAGGAATAGTCGAAATTGGCCAGCCACCAGCTCGAGCTCAATGTGTTTGCCATCTATAAAAGTGTAAGTTCCGTACGATCGATTGCCAAAATCAATGCCGCTGAAAACTGCGGGCACAAAGCGATACGGCTCGTTTCCATCCGGCGGTAGCGGCGGCAACTGCGTTTCGACGGTCGATTCCGTCACGGGAACGTCAACGAGAGGTGGACGCGCTTGATCGGCTACGACGAATCGCCTGTGAGTCGACACTACGATATTGTCTCGTTTAGCCAACCGAAAGACGAAGGTGAGAAAGCCGATAAATAGAACAGTCGACAACAGCGCAATCAGAACAGCCTTCAGCTCCGTCCGATCACCTGGCCCGCTGGAGCTACTAGTGAAGCAGTTCATGATCAAACACACCGCCGTTCATGAATCCTGTCCGTTAAGAGAGCCTCATTATACAGAACTCCTCGACCGGCACTAACTATTTTTGTGCGTTTTGTGGCTACTTAACGTATTCCCAGTGCCACGGTTCGTAGAAATAGGGACGGAAACCAAAGCGATCCGCGTTGCGAACGAGCCAGCGATAAACGGGCGTGTTGACCTGAATGGCGCGATTCGAATCTTTGGTATCGACCGGGCTGCCGCCGACATAGAGATCGAGCGCACGGCCGGTGAAATGCGGGCTGTTAACTGCGAGTCCGGCGCTGCCGGAGTTTGGCGACTGACGTCGCAAGTTGTCCTGATATTCGCGCGAACGGAATGAAGAGACGATCTTCAAGTATTGCTCTCCTGGCGCGAGCTCGCCGGACGCAGTATGTGAAAGTTTTAGCGCCGAATCGGCAATCGCCGCAGCAATCATCTTCTTGTACGCAGCGTAAGTAGTCCGCTCGACCTGGCGCAGTTCCTCAGCTCTGGATAGGTCGAAGAAATCAGCCGGCGGAGCTGTCAGTAGCTGATCCGGAGTTGCGTAATCGCGGTTCTTCAGCCGGTTGCCCTGCCACTGAGACACCAGCGCCATCAAAGCGTCTTCATCAAGAACACCATTCGCATTCAAGCCATGCTTTTTCTTCCATGTTGCCAGCGACTCGGCGAAGGTAGTTGTTATCGGGTCGGTATGAACGTTCAGGGTTTCGCCGATCAAGAGATCATACAGATACCAGCCGCGCTGCTGTTTTCCGCCAAAGGTCCAGGTGAGATCGTTTCTGAGACTCGCGTTTTCGGTGGCTGCCGCTGTGAATCGCGACGCTTTCGGAGCACTGATTTCCGTGATGCGAGCCGCTGGCGTAGCCTTTACAGGCCCAGCCGCCTTTGATCGTGATTGACCTCTACTACCGTGCGCGGCAAAGGCCACAACACCGGCGATGAAAACAAACAGGGCGATAATTACAAAATTCTTCATAATCTCTTTGTCTGCGAAGACGGAGAAGACCGTCAAAACAGAAAGATGCCTGAAAGTCGTCCCACGGTTCGACGTCGCAACATTTAAATAATCTGACTTTAACGTCGGCGCTTGCGCGTAACACGGGCCTTCGCGCGTGGCCTCGGCGTCCTCTTCCCTGCTTTGCTCTTGGTCTTCACGGGCTTCGCTTCAGTGTGGTTCGCTTCTTCGGGCGGCGGTGCGCCGGCCTTTTCGAGTGAGGCAGAGACCAGATCGTCGCTGGGTCGCGTTCCGTTCACAAACGCGAAGACATGATAGTTCGCATTACGCTCGCGTATGACCTCGATACGCCCTTCATTCTTGATCTTGGCGAGCTGCTCCATGAGGAAGTTTTGTTCCGCAACGCTCATGTAGCGATAGTCGATATCGAAGGCGAGACCGGTTGAATGTGGCGGCGTATCAATCGTGACGGCATTCCGGTTCACACGTCTCAAAGAGTGCTGATATTGCTCCGGTCTAACCAACGAACTAACCGGCAGTGGTCGATCGAAATTTTGGTGATACGCGGCTGCAACCTCTTCGATGATCTTCAACGCCTGCGGTCTGATCGTACTGAGCATGTTAATCTTCAGCACGTGACGATCGTAAGGATTCTCGAGATCGAACGAGCGCCCGTTGAAGTTTTGTGCAAGCTTTTGGATCGCCCGGTATTCGTCGGGACTCGCGCTGACAACGTTGTTCTCTTCGTCGAATTTTATGAAAGGATCTTCATCAGCGCGTTGGCCGACGCCGAGCAGGATGTAGGTTTCGGTAACAGCCGGAAGTGGAACCAAATCACCACGCTCGATCATGGCCGCAAGATCGAAATAATCCTGAACCGTGTGAACGTTGTATTTCTCAATTTCGGCGACTTGAGTAGCGAGAAACCAGTATCGCTCTTCGTAATGTTTGAGCTCAGGCGGAACATCGAGAACTCCGCCCAATTCCTCGGCGCGAGGAGCTTTAACCTGCTCCACTGCTGCGTCCCACGAATACGTCGCGGAATTGGCAGCCAGATTCGATAGATCGCTAGCCGATTGAAAGAGGCGATTGCGTCTTTCGGAAGTGAAACGAATAATCCGCCACGCCGCTACACCCGCTATCAACAAAATGAGAACCAACAAAACCCGTCTGCGCATTGACCACGAATATAGCACGCGGATCGAATGAGATCCGCGTGCATCCGCGTCAAAAATATTCTTGTTAACTATTTAGAAAGCCAATGGCAAGAAAATAGAGCCCGAGGTCGTAGAGTCCCAGCGTGTCGAGACTATTGACGGGATCGTCTGAAACGTTGCTTCCCAAACCGATCGACAGGTCAGACATGAACCACAACGAGCTTCCCAGGAAGACCGGAACTAACGAGCTCGACGCGAAGATGTTGGCCACAATCAGCATTCCGAAATAGACAACTTCCAGAATTCGCTCGACGCCTTTGATTCGTGGTAACACCCAGCGCAATACAAAAATCGAAATCACAACGTTGGTTATTGCGAGAGGCATCAACGGGTGTCCCGGAAGCGGATTGTGATAACTCAGAATACAAACGAACACGAGGCCCACGGCAAACGAGATCGCGCCAAGTTGGAACCCATGGGGCACCTTGTCTTCAGGCAAATCCAGGAGGATGTCGCCGAGACTGCAAAACAGAAACAGCAGCGCTGCGTGAGTTTGTCCGAGCGACCACGACAAATAAGTCAGGAACAACGCCGGAGCGGCTTTGAGCAAGGCACGTAAAACAAATGGCAGCGACCGCGACACCGTTGTTTTTGTAAGTTGAGTGCAGACGGCAATAGCCACTAGCACGAAGAAAATTACCGTCGTCGATCCGGAACCTCTGAGCAGCCAATCAAAGTTCATAGTTAGTCGCCTTTGTGCTTGTCTGGTGGCTACAACGTCTTCAAATATTCGATCAGCGCGCGCTTGTCTTCATCGCTGAGCGCGGGTTCTTCTGCGAACTTGTCGGTGCCGAAATAGTGGCCGCGATTCACGATCAGATCCGGGCACTTGCTGAATTCCAGCATCGGTCCAACGAGTGGCTTCAACACTTCAGTCGCCTGCGCGTCAGACGCTCCCTGTGGCAGACTCTTCAGTGCCCGCTTGATATCAAGCAGCAGTTTCAGGATTTCGGCATCTCGTTGAGCGCGGTCGCCGAGTCCTGAAGTCTCGCGGAACAGGTCGAGATTCGATAGCAAACCGACCGGAGTTCCTTTCGGCAATGGCCCAATCTCGATTCCTTCATCCGCAAAGATCGACGGGAAATACTTCGACAGAAATCCGCTCGTACCTTTCAGGAAATCAGGCAGGTATCCGGAGCTGACGCGCAGATAACTCTGCTGAGTGGTGCGATCGATGCGGCCCGGAATCTTATCCCCAAGCACAAGATCCTTGTCGCGCTTCTCGGGCCAAAGCATCTGCTCGATCGAGTTTTGAAATGACTTCATTCGCTCATCGACAGACGGGCTCACGTGAAACTCGCCGACGCTGTTGTTCAAGAGGTACGGTGCCGTAGACCAGAGACTGACCAGCGACGGTGGACGCGTATAACCACGACCACCCGCAGGCATTTGATACTGACGCGGCTCGCCAGTCAGCGGATCGTACCAGGTGATCGTGCCGACAGACGGCAGATCTTTGTACGACTGCGATGAGAAGTTGTCCCAGATGTTTCCGCCGAGAGCGTTGGTCGCAAGCGGACTGCAAGCATTTGTTTGCAGCAACGTGACAGGCACACGCAACTCGGTCGAGAGATAGTTATCCGTCAGAAAATCGTCGGCGAGCACCATCTCGCGCATCTTCTGTTTGAACTCGTCGGTCTTGGTCCACGCCCAGTATTTGTTCCAACAGGTCAAATAGTCTTTTCCATTGCAGCCGTGACCTTCGTCGAGACCCGGTGCGCCCTCCGGTATTTTGCTGGAGTGACAACGCGCGCAACGCTCTGCGAAGACGGTCTTGCCGCGTGTTAGTTGTCCCTGATCGGCTGCGAGATAAGCGGAGCCACCGGGCGCGTCTTTCAAGTAATGGGGATTCGTAGTCTTCAGAAAGAATAACGCCATGTTGAAGGTTTGATTCTCTGTGGCTTCGAAGTAACTCGAATTCTTGCGCGAGTCGGCAATCGTGATCGGCGTGATCGGTTTGCCGCCGACTAGAGCGTTGAAATGCAACAGCCATTCTTCGCTGAACACCCCGATGTTTATATAGACACGATTGAGCGCGCCCATGGCGCCGACCGAATCCGAACCGTCTTTGAGAACACGGGGCGTGTAGACCGTGTCGGGCTTTTCGTACAACTTCGTGAGCGGTCCATCCTGGAGGTAGTCGTTGAACTGGCGGTTGTCTTTGTCACCGCCGAAGAGCGTTTCCTTGCCCCAACGCTGTGCATGCAACAGACGTGGTCTGAGCATGTACATCGCATTCATCGTGCGTGGATTGTTGATGTTGTCGGTTGAGACGAGCGACGTGTCGAGGGTTCCGGGTCGCGAAGTGTGGAAGAGTTGATAGACGAAGTTGCTCTCGTCTGCTTCCCAGTAAAAAATCCGATCGATCCAGAAATACTGAGCGCCGACGTTGGAGCTCAGGTTTTCCCACTTCGGATTGTCCGGATCGGCCGGTGGCTTCACAGGATTTGGGCCAACGTGACAGAAGCCGCACGACATGCCGACACGATACGGGCGAATTAGATCTTTCGAGTAGTAGTAATTTTTGTCGGTGTAGTACTTCTCAGCGTTCCAGCGTTGTGCTGCGGCTTCGTCGAAGTCGGGGTTGGGAAACAGTCGCAGTCCGACGATGCCGGTTTCGTAGCCATAGAACGACCCGGCCGGAATGTTTTTTCCACGCGCTCCGACTTTGACACCCGGATACTTTTGCTCGTTCTCGAATGGGTCGGGCGGACAATCAGCGCGACGCTTGTCGAGCCAGAGACCAAAGCGATTCGGATCCGGACCAGTCGCCTTTTCAAAACACGGATCGTTGACGAGGCCGAGATATTCCCAGCGCTTGTCACGAGTGAGGTTCGGCGTGCTCGGATGGGACGAAAGTATCTTGATGAAGTCGAGGGCCCCCGCACTCTTGTTACCCAACTTATCCCACATGCGGTCGTTGCCGGCGGTCCAAACGATCCACGTGTTGCGGCCTTTGATCTCTTCGGGCGTTAACTGAACGCCGCCGTCCATATCGTGGAAGTAATCTTCGTCGGCAGCCGGAAACGTTGACGCGGCACGCTGCGCCACGCGCGCCTCATCGAGGACCTCACCGGGTTTTGGACCAGCGGGTTTGAGTTTGCTGTACACAACGAAACCGATGGCGACCACCGCAAGGACAATGACTAGAACGATCAATAAAGGGCGAGACTTTAATGCCATTGTTCAACCTCCAGCCACAAAAAGCACAAAATTCACATAAGGCACAAAAAGAACGTTTTGTGCTTTTTGTGCCTTATGTGCTTTTTGTGGCCCTTTTTGTGGCATTGTTTAAGATCCGATTGTGGCGAAGTAGCGCAACGCTCTGAGGCTCGGCAGGAAGAAGTAAGCACCGCCGCGCACCGTAACGAACTGTGGCAAACCGCTGCAACGTTCCCGCAAACCACTCTCGCGTGGGCGCGAAAACGTGTTCGGTTCCGGGCAGCCCGCGACCGCCGCCCGATCTCCCAGCATCGGATCACTCTCTTCACTCAGGCCATCAAACTTCGTGCTGGTCAGCCATGCGCCCTGCACAAACTCAAACTGCCGCGCGATGTTGCTATTGATACAAATGAAATGAAGTCCATTCTCGCCTTCGCCGGGCTGCCCCGGTTGAAGCGCCTGCTGCGGCGACACGCCCGGACCATACTCTCTTCCTCGACGCACCAAACGATGAAAACGCGTAGGCGACATCAGATCGTCACGCAAACCTTTGCGCCCGAAGCCGAGCAGTTGAATGAAGTGCGAGATCATTCCAGTCACAGGATTCGGGAAATCTGCGTTGCGAGGATTGGCACGGCGAACGTGCGATCCGAGCGGACAACGGTCACCTACAGGATCAGTTCCAAAAGTAAACTGATTGTAATCACGATCTTCTTTAGTCGCGCCGACGCCGTCGATGGGTTGATTCTGCAATGGTAAGAGCGGCGTGCCGTCCAACTTACGACCGAGCATGGCTTCGGCCAGACGCATGCGCTCTTCCGGGTTTGAGTGCGCCGCCGCATCCGCAAACTGCCAGAAGCCACGCACATTCTGCACTAGCTGACGCATCACCAAATACGTACCGTTGCGGCCGAGATCTTTCTTCTGCGGCTGATCCAGCGCCGGCAGCAAGTCCGCCGCACCTTTACTCTTTGGATCCAGGACGGGACGGTCTGTGTATTCGTTGTACTCATTCGAATATCCGAGCAGGAACTCGCCGAGCGAGACGACATTGCTGTAAACAAACTGATCGCCCTTGATCTTTCGTTTCCCGTCCCAATCGATCGTTGGCTGGCTGATCCCGTCCACAAAACCAAACGGCTCGACATCGCCGAGGTCGTCCGTCCCGAGGCGTTCCAACTCTTGAAAAGCACTATCCCAGGATGGACCTTTGAACTCTGCTTCGACCTGCGCAAGAGCGTCTTTCTTGCCGTACATCATGATCACGAGATGAGGTGTTTGATCACCCCATCCCCAAGTCCACTTTACCGGCGCGTTATCGCCAACGTCGCCGAGACGTCGCGCACGGTTTTCTTCCCCCATTCCGGCAACAAACTCCGGCGCAAAACCGTCAATCGCGTCTTTCGGAACACCAAGCTCTCGTAGACCATCGACAGTAAACCCGACCTGCAAAGCGGTCTCCGGCGGCGGCGACAACGTGCGCGCACTGGTAACGCGCGCATTCGCGAGCCACGAGCGCGCCGCACCCGCATCCTTTATGCGCACAAGGTAGAAGCACGCTCCATCCAACTTGCCAAAGGCAAAGCGCACCAGACCCTGAACGTCGTCGTAATCAACTTCATTTGACATAAGTCACAACAGTTGCAGCCACTGCTTCGCTTCTGCGTTCGTCATCGATTGCTGTTCCAGTCCACTCCGAATCAGTGCATTGCGTTTCAAATCGAAATTAGTAAGACCGGTATGGCCGTCGTACCAAACTTCAGTCGGCAGCTCGTGCCGGCGGATGAAGTATTTAAACTTCTGTTCGTCCTTCGCGCCCTGAAAGACGAGCCAGTTCGTCGTGGGATAACCAATTCCGTTGCTGAAAACTACGTTGAGCCCGAAAGCGACTTTGTTGATGAAGTCGTCCATATACGATTCGAGACTGCCATCGTAGTTACTGCAAAACACGAGACGTTGCTTGTTATCGATAAAGACCCAGCGCGCAAAATGAATTGAGGGCACGCGAGCAAGATGGCCGCGCGTGTAGACGTGACGCGTGGTGTATTCGATGAGCCACAGGAGATAGACGAGCAACCAGCGGCGGAATAATCCCGGTTTCAGGCTACCCATCGCGGTGAACTGGTTCGTGACGTCGTAGTCCTCGATTCGGGCGAGCTTGTTGACGTATTCAGCCGTCGGCCGCGGAGCAATTTCCATGTCGCTCTTTTCGCGCCGGCGCAACTGGAATGCGAAAAACGGCAGATAAAGAATAATCAGCGGCGTCAGGAACAACAGTACGATCGGAACAAAGATCAAATGCGCGAGGTTTTTGACTCGCCACGACAGCGGCATTTTTCCGATTGGTGTCAGCTTCAGCGGCTGACTAGCGACAAATCCTTTGATTGCACGACGGATCTCTTCCGGCGCAGTTGTTTCAAACTTTGGTCCACTGTTGAAGACGAATGTTTGCACAACGTGTCGCAAGGCGTTCTCTTCGCGAATCTGCTGCATCGTGCGCCCAACCCAGTTGATATACATAGTCGACGGACGATGCTCGTGCTGTTTCATCCAGCGGGCGATGTCCATACCAGTCTTGAAGTCAATGCAGAAAGAAAAAATCTGCTCCAGACCTTTACTGGCAATTGAGATCATCTGGTTGCGAAAGCGATCGACGTCACCATCAAAGTCAGCGAGAAATGCGAGGTAGAGCGGGTAGTTCCGGCGTGGGAGGCCGTAGGCTGTGGTGATGTCGTCGAGCGTTTGATCCTCGAGGACGACGATGCGTGCGAAATGCAAATCGGGCAGCCGTCCAAACGGGATGATCTCGTTGTCGGGATTTGCCATGCCCGGCACACGGTTCATCGTGGCGAGTAGACTCCGCAACTCGTCCGTGCGTTTGGCGTCGAGCGGTGCAACCACCATGAAACTCGATTGAAACGTCATGTCAGTAAGCAGAATTACTGCTGCGGTGGGAACTCGAGCGCAAAATGGATCAGCGGCTTCTCACCCCAGTAAACGCGTCCGAGATAGAAATTCGGATCGATGAGTCGAATCTCATCTCGAATCCAGCGGGCCACAAGAGAGGTCTTTGAATAATCGAGAACGATGCAGTCCTTCTGATCGAACCAGCTTGGTCCTTTGTATACTTTTGCGATGATGGCGTTGATGCCGAAGTGAGTGATGCGATTTCTGAGCACGCCCTCTTCTGCGTCGAACGTTTTTCCCTGCCACGCAAAAAAGTTGACGAACTGCGCGATTTCGTCGCTGAACTTTGTGCCGTTAGCGATGATGGCCGTGCCTTTGGCCTGACCGTTCGGGATGTCGCCGACAGTACCTTGCGCGAAGAGTTCGTCGAGCTGAACGTCAGTCAGGTTGAGTAATTCCTCAACTGTATGAGCCATATTGATGCCCTCCTTTATCTGCGGTTCAAAACCTGGGACGTGCGAGGATTGCGGCTTCCCTGACCTTGATAAGCAAGAGAATTGAACGTCCAGCACTTTATGTAGGCCAGAGCAGTTTGTCAATAAAATTAAGGAACCGTGGTTGGGAGACGAATCATGGACGGACAAAGAACCACGGAACGTACTGTAGGGGCGGCCCTCCGTGG
>DASWUM010000038.1:0-29187 GCA_036401595.1 Pyrinomonadaceae bacterium | reverse complement strand
TAATGGCACCTCTTAATACAGACTCGATCAAAACCGAGGGCGGCCACGGAGGGCCGCCCCTACAGTACGTTCGATCGCACATAAGTAATCCACAATTAATTCGATGCAACCGTCACCGTTTCCGGTTGAACCTGGTTCATTGCCATGTCACGTCGCAGATTGCGTTCAGCATGTGAAGGAGACAACTCGCGGCCAGTTTCCTCGCCCGCAGTCTCAACCTCTTCCAGGAAGTAGCTGTCGCCGTAACGGTTGAAAACCAAAATGTTCCGGTTCGGTATCCTGCGTATGTTCGCCGGTTCCGTACTAAACACCACATGCTCGTGTCTTTGGTTGACGTTGCGCATCAGCAGATCGGTCGGTTCGTCACCGACTCGCGAGATCTCGTACTCACCCGCGGGAAGCGTTTTTCCTCTTACGGTGAAGTCAAACGGAATTGAAGCGCGAATCTCGGTCCCCGGCAGTTGCGCATGCACACTGCCCACCAGCGACAAACTCAGCAAACATCCCATCGCGATAACACTGAAAAGCTTTCTCATGATTTCTCCTCGATGAATCAAAATTTCCCACCCATCGCGTAACTAGGAATTGGCATGCCACGGCATGGACCACAGCATCGCGGGATTCGAGGAGCTATAGTTGAGGCTTTCTTTCTCGGCTAAGAAAAAAGGCCACACATTTGGTGAGCGGGAGTGTCGAAAGACGAGAATTCACGCGCGGCATGATCGTTGCGCGGATGATGCTTGAAGAGAATTTCAACTCTTCCAATTTTTCAGAGGAGAATAGCAACTGTGAAGCAGTATCAAGGAACAAGCAGTAGCGAACGCGATCCCCAGGGAGTCACGTCAGCACAACCGCCGGCACCGCCGCACAAAGAAGCACCCCCGCGCAGAGGCGAGGGACAGAAGAAGGTCAAGACAAACAAACCCACTAAATAGTTAGCCACGGATTTACACGGATGAACACAGGTCTGATTTCAGATCCGTGTTCATCCGTTTTTTCTGTGGCTTAAAAATCAAACCGTAACGCCAACTGGATCACACGCGGGTGACTGCTGAATACATGCGACGCTACGTCGAAGTCAGCCTGTCCCACCGTATTGATTTGTGCGACACCGGTTGTCGCTATCGGCTCGACTCCATCAACCGAGCCCGGTACGTATTGCGGGTGGTTGAAGGCGTTATAGAAATCAGCTCGTAGCTGGATCTTCTTACTTCCTTCACCAATCGCAAAGTTTTTGAAAATCGAGAAGTCGAGGTTGTTGATCCCCGGCAACGTCAATGTGTTGCGACCGGCATTCGATAACGCGCCCAAACCCGCTTGAATGAATTGCGCGTTTGGATTGTTAGCCAGATAACCAACAATTCTCGCTTCATCAGAAAGCGTGCAATTGCCGTCTGCATCAAATGACGGGCAAGTTCTCAACAACGGCGTCACCAGACTCGACGTGTTTACCGTGCCCGTAGGATTAACGATTGCACGATCGGGTGCCGGATCGCCGTTGAGATTCGAATCGATGCCACTCAACACCGTCGCTTTCTCACCGGATTCAAAGGCCAGCGTAGCTGCCATACTGATTCCACCGAAAACCGATCGTGCAAAATGATTTGAACTCTTCTTGAAAAACGGCAGATCGTAGAGAGTCGAAACTACAAATCTCTGCCTGCGATCGAGCGCTGAGTCAGCCTTCTCCGGCGTCAGGTTCTGGAAATCCTGGACGCGACGCGGCGAAAGCACGGTGCTGAAAACTTCGGCTGTACTGTCGTCAATCAAGTGACTCCACGTGTACGCCGCCGAGAGTTGCAGACCATTACTCAAACGTCTCGTAAGCGATGCCGATCCGGCGTGATAAGTCGAATTACCATTCGCAAGAAATGCGGCAATCGGCGAGGTGAACCCGGCTGCTAAATACTGCGGCAGAATGTTGGAACGGTCCTGAATGTCAGCCAGGCTTGTCGGTAAGTTGTCGATGGTTGATTGTGATGGAGTTGAAAAGAACGTCGGCAGAGAACCGCCTGGCCCATCAAACACGCGGTTCTGGATGTTGATACGATTCTGCGTCGGCAAGTGAATACCACGACTGCCGAGGTAGCGCACTTCAATCGCGTAGTCTTTGTGAAACTCCCGCTGGAACGTCAGACTCCACGAGAGCGAGTATGGAACCTGCTGATCGGGAATCCACGCGGAAGTAGCAGCGCGTGCGGCGGCGGGATCGGTAGTTGCGCCGGCTGAAACTGTCGGCGGGATACCACCACTTCCGAGAAAGTTTGGTGTAACCAGCGGTGTGCCGGGAAAGTTTGTGCCGACGTCAATCGTCTGATTGAACTGCGGCGGCAGCGACAGGATGTAGAGGTTATCTACGATCGTGTCGTACGCCATCGCAAAGCTGGCCCGGATCGAACTTTGATCCGACGCACCAAAGATCTTGTGCAACAGCCCGCTTTGATAATCAGGCGCGTAAGCGAGACCGAATCGAGGCGCGAAATTCTTCGTCTGCGCCTTTGGCTCGCCAAACGTCAGAACACCAGGAACATCCGCAATCGAGTTGAGCGTTTGCAGCCGAGCCGTGAACGGCACCTGCTGGTAAACGTAATTCAGGCCAAGATTAAGCGTGAATCTTGGTTTGATTTTCCAGTCGTCCTGAACAAATCCATAGAAAAGATGTTGATTGCCGTAGTACGGAGACGCGCCGACCGTGCGTTCGCCAAAACTCGGCTGCACATCGCGCAGGAAAAGGTCGAGATTCGGATATTCGTACTCGCCACGCTGACGTTGCACGAACGATTGCGGCGAAATTATGTTGCGCCAGTCGACGCCAAACTTCAGCGAATGTCGCCCGAAGTTGTAGGTCGCCTGATCCACGATCTGGTAGCTGTTCTCGATTGTGAATTGCGGCGCGTTTTGATCTGGTCCAACTGACAAACCGAGATCGTCAAGGTCGATATTTGGAAACTGATCCAGCCCCGGGTAACTGATGTCCGGAGACGGAATGTGCTGCACGTAGCGCCGGTAAGCCAGTCGTGTTTCGTTAGTTAGTTTCGGAGTGAAGTTGTGAACGAGCGTGTATGAAAACAACCGCCCGTCAGTTGGAATCAACGCGAAAAACTCCGGAAAAGTCGCGAGATTATCGATGGTGCGCTGTCGATTGAAGATGAAACGCGAGTGATGCACCGTGTTGGCGCTTTGGTTGTAATCGAGATTGAAGACTATGTTGCGGTCGGTTTGGAAATTCGGCGCCGCAAACGAAATGTTACCGATTGGAACGGCGAGTTGGCTGGCGCTCGGACAGTTTCCGGACGCGTCGCGTGGGACCGCGCAGATCGGAATTGTCCCCGCATTATTGGTCGGCGCTACCGGAACAAATTGTCTGAAAGCCGCCAGGTTAGTTGCTGAAACACCTGAGAGTCCCTGAAGTATCGCGAGGCCTTCCGCCGTCGGAGCGGAGACGTTGCCCGGCGATGCCGCCTGCCCGAGTCCTGTCTGCTCAAACTGGAAAAAGAAGAACAGCTTGTTCTTCCCGCTCCACGGATACGTCGCCGGTCCGCCCTCACCGAAACGCGGCATATAAAGTGGACCACCAATGTTGAAGCCGTAGCGATTCTGATCGAAACGCGGATTCTCGTCGCGTGTAATGCCCGACAGCTTTTGCAGATTGTCGAGCGCGTTCAGATCTTTGTTACGGAAGAATTCAAAAGCAGAACCGTGAAAGTCGTTGCCTCCTGATTTTGTTACGGTGATGAACTGCCCACCGGTTGAACGTGCGAACTCTGCCGACGCCTGATTTGTCAGCAAATTGAACTCGGCCACTGATTCAGGGGAGATATAGATCTGTGGGCCAGAAACTGCCTTGTCGTTGTTGTCGATTCCATCAACAATGAAATCATTGTCGCGCGGCCGTTGACCACCAACTGAACCGCCCGTGCCCAAACCAACACCGCCGCTGCTAACAACGTTCGCTGAAATGAGTGCGAGATTGTAGATGCCGGCTCCCTGCCCTGTTTGTGCCAGATCTACCACTTGTCTTGAGTTGAAGTCTTTAGCCAGATTGAGAGAAGTTGAATCAACCAGTTCAGCGCCACCCGCCGAAACCGTAACTGAGGCAGTTGCCTCTCCAGGTTGTAAGACGGTTGGGACGTCAGTGACCTCATTCAGTTTCACTCGCACGTCGTTGAGTGTGAGCGTGCTGAAGTTTGAAGCCGAAGGAGGTTGAACGGTTATGACGTAAGTGCCAACCGGTAAATTGTTAAATTGGTATTCGCCTGCGTTGCCGCTTTGGGCAGTTTGTGAAGTTTTTGTTTTCGGATCCGTAATCGTTACGGTTGCACCCGGTATCACCGCCCCGGTCTGATCTGTCACCTCGCCGCGCACGGTGCCGGTCGTAACCTGAGCTTGAACAGAGATCGCGCCAGTGAGCGCCACTATGGCTATGGCTGCTTTAAACAAGCTACGAAACTCGAGTAGTCTCGTTGGCATATGATGTCCCCCTTTGAACCAAATATTTGGATATCGTGCTCCTGAGTCGAGTGACGGTCTTGCGCTGATTTGCTAAAAATAGAAACGAATTGCTCAGACGCGATTGTTAGCTGGCACGCGAATTGACGGGTAAGATGTAAACCAGCGAAAGGGGCACTTAGGTTTGAGACAAGTGTGGCGTTATGTCCTCGCCGTCGTCAGTGTTGCAGCGGCTCTGTTCATCACCAGCGCGCTGGAGCAATACACCGACATCACTCCTCTTTTCTACGCGGCGATCGTCGTCAGCGCGTGGTTTGGAGGAAGAGGACCGGGCTTGCTCGCAGTGGTGTTGTCGGAACTTGCGATCGACTATTACCTTGTCGAGCCTTATTACTCACTTGGCCTTGGACCGAAGCCGATTTCGTTTCTGGTTGTGTTTGGACTTCTGGCGCTGCTGACCAGTTGGATGAGCACCAAGCGTAGATCCGCCGAGGAAGCACTGCGGGAAGCACGCGATGAACTCGAAATGAGAGTTCAGGAACGAACCGCCGAGCTCCGGCAAGCAAACGAAACACTCCGCGAACGCGCGAACCTGCTGGATCTGACGCACGACACGGTCTTTGTCCGCGACATGAACGACGTCATCATGTTCTGGAACCGCGGCGCCGAAGAGCGTTATGGCTGGAGTCGTGAAGAAGCAATCGGACAGGTTTCCCACGTCATTAATAAGACTGCTTTCCCCGCGCCGCTCTCCGAGATCAAGGCTGAATTAACTCGCACCGGCCGTTGGGAAGGCGAGTTGCTCCATACACGTCGTGATGGCAGCGTGGTCACTGTCGCGAGTCGTTGGGCACTTCAGCGAGACGAGCATGGCAACCCGGTTGCCGTACTCGAAACCAACAACGACATTACCGAACGCAAACGCGCGGAAGAAGCGTTGCAGAAAGTTCAGACAGAACTCGCGCACGTCAGTCGCGTCATGACGCTCGGCGAATTGACGGCGTCGATTGCGCATGAAGTAAACCAGCCGCTGGCTGCGATAGTTACGAATGCAAACGCCACTTTGCGTTGGATGGGCGGCGCGACTCCAAACTTCGGTGAAGCACGACAGGCCGTCGAACGCATAATTAAAGACAGTTACCGTGCCAGCGCCGTCATTTCGCGCATTCGCACGCTTGTAAAGAAATCGCCACCGCGAAATGACCTGGTCGATCTTAACGAACTGATCGTCGAGGTGTTTGCACTCGCGCAGAACGAAGCCCGGCGGAATCGTGTCTTCCTGAAACAGCAGCTCAAGCACGACTTGCCACAGGTGCGCGGCGATCGAGTTCAGTTGCAGCAGGTAATCCTGAACCTAATCATCAACGGCCTCGAAGCAATTGCGAAGAACAAGAATGGCGCGCCACGGGAGTTGTCCATTAGATCCGATAGTGACGATGCCGATCATGTGGTCATCGCGGTGAGCGATTCCGGCGAGGGGCTTGACGCAGCGAACCTTGAGCGCGTTTTCGATGCGTTCTTTACGACCAAGCCGGATGGAATGGGAATGGGATTGGCAATTAGTCGAACTATTATCGAGTCGCACGGCGGAAAACTGTGGGCGAGCTCAAACTCGCCACACGGAGCCGTCTTCCAGTTTAGTTTGCCGACCGGTTCGGAGAGTCAAACGTGAACAACGACGCTGCTGCCATCGTGTTCGTCATAGACGACGATGAATCAATTCGTGAAGCGTTGAAGAGTCTCATACGATCGGTGGGACTCAGCGTCGAGACGTTTGCGTCGGCCCAGGAGTTTCTGCAAAGTAAGCGGCCGGACGTTCCCGCTTGTTTGATACTCGACGTCCGCATGCCGGGACTCAGCGGTCTCGATCTCCAGCGCGATCTCAGTGAAACGAATATTCATATCCCGATCATCTTCATCACCGGCCACGGCGATATTCCAATGTCAGTGCGCGCGATGAAAGCCGGTGCGGTCGAGTTTCTCACCAAGCCGTTTCGCGATCAGGATCTGCTCGACGCGATTCAACAGGCGCTCGAACGCGATCGTCACGCACGTTCAGAGCAGGCAAACAGCGCCGATCTCCGCACTCGGTACGAATCACTCACGCCACGCGAAACGGAAGTCTTTGGCCTCGTCGTAAAAGGTCTGCTCAACAAACAGATTGCTCTCCAACTCGGCACCAGCGAAATCACCGTCAAACTCCATCGCCGCCAGGTGATGGAGAAGATGCAGGCCGATTCTTTACCTGACCTCGTCCGCATGTCTGAGAGATTAGCTGCAACGTAAATTTCAAGAGTCTTTTTTGTGACTTTTGTGTTTCTTGGTAGCCAAACCTATACCAAGGTATAGGTAACGTGTACGACCGTATAATAGTTTTCCATTCCTTTTCCTCGTAATCTCCAAATGCAATGAAGAGAACACCTGCACCGAGCGATTCGACGCGTTCACTGAGCGGAGTTATTGAGATGCCGCTGATTTCAATTGTTGACGACGACGAGTCAGTGCGCACCGCGCTCAAGAGTCTGATCGACTCGGTGGGGTTTCGGGCTGAGGTGTTCCAATCGGGAGAGGAGTTCCTGAATTCACCTTACTTGTTGCAGACGAATTGCCTGATTACAGACGTCCGGATGCAGGGGATGAGCGGTCTTGAACTTCAGGAGCGGCTGAGTGCCGCGGGCCGTTCCATTCCGATTGTCTTCATCTCAGCCCATGACGATAAAGAAGCGCGAGCCAGGGGCCTGCGGGCGGGCGCGATTGACTTCCTGCAAAAACCGTTTAGCGAGGATTCGCTGTTGGGAGCAATTAGCGTCTGTCTGGACAAGAGTTAAAAGGAAGAGGAAGTGGCAATGTTACAAACGGCAAGAACTTTGAGCTATCAACCTTTACCTGTTCGACCGGTGAATCCGCTGCCGAAATCAGCCGGACACAGTCGAGCAGAGTTTCCGAAGCGTTCTAACGATCTGTCAGTTCTCTATCCCGACTCGGTGCTGAGATCGAGTGATTCAACGGGTTGGCAAAATGTGCGGGCGATCCATTTTTGCCACAGTGCCAGAGAGGTCGTGATGCCCGCCTCAGACGACCACTGCATCGTGAAAAACCTTGGTGAAGGATCGTTCTTCGTCAATGTTTATCCAGGCAAACGCCGGTTTGAAGGAAAAATGCTTTCCGGCGAGACGGCGATCATTCCGGCGGGGTCATCGTGGGTTTGTCGCTCCGAAGGTTCGGAGCTGCCACCGATGCTGCTGCTCTATATGCGGCCGCTCTTTGTGCGCTCGGCCGGCGGCGATTTGAACTTCGCCAACGGCGAGATTGGTCTGACACCGCAAATCGGTTTTAAAGATAAACACATCTGTCACGTGGCGATGTCGCTCTTGCACGAGTTGAACGAAGCGAACGTTGTGGGCCGGCTTTACGCAGATTCGCTCGCAACCGGACTCGCGATCCAACTCGCGAGACAGTACAGCTCGTTGAAGGACGTTCACGTCGGACACGGCGGTATGGCGCCACACAAATTACGACAAGCGATCGCGTTAATCGATCATCACCTTTCAGATGAGGAGGAAGGACGTGTGGCTCTGCGCGCTGTGGCGCTGGCGGTACACATGAGTTACTTCCACTTTTCGCGAGCCTTCAAACAGTCGATGGGGATGACTGCGACGAATTACATAGCGGAACGCCGGATCGAGCGGGCGAAGAAGATGCTGGAGGAGACGGAGATGCCAATCTCGGAGATTGCCCTGCGTTCGGGCTTCTCCAGCCAAAGTCACTTCACCACGGCGTTCCGCCGGCTGGCCGGCGCGACACCAAAAGCTTTCCGAGCGGCTCTTTAAGTGATGCCACAAAGAAGCACAAAAAGATTATTTTGTGCTGCTTTGTGGCTAATTAATTCTTGGCAAAGAAAAAAGTAAAGCTTAGTTACTTGCTGCGACCTCATCGCGGCATGCTTGCGCTGGCGTTTGTTGCGGTGCTGGGTGAAGCCGTCACCGATCTGCTCGAGCCGTGGCCGCTTAAGATCGTCTTCGATTACGTCTTCGGCTCAAAGCATCTGCCGTCGTGGATGACAGGTGTGGTTGGTCCAACTTTCGGTCTCACCAAATTCGGTATTCTTCACTTTGCAGTCGCTGCGGTAATCGTTATCGCCATTGCCGGCGCTCTCAGTACCTACCTGGAAAAATATTTGACCACTTCCGTGGGTTCATGGGTGATGCACGATCTGCGGCGCGTTCTCTATCATCACATTCAGCGTTTGTCACTCGCGTATCACGACCACAAACCGACCGGCGATCTCATCAGCACTGTGACGGCTGACATTGATTCTATTCAGGACTTCATCTCGCAGGCACTGCTCGGCATCATCGTTAATGTGCTGACACTCGTCGGCATGTTGCTGGTGATGTTTTATCTCAACTGGCGCTTCACTCTCATTGCGCTTTCAGTAACACCGTTTCTGTTCATAGTGGTCTACACCTACACACGCCGCATCAAGCAGGCGTCTCGCGCCTTACGAAAGAAAGAGGGCGAAGTCGTATCGGTGGTTGCCGAGGTGCTCAATTCGATCCGCGTCGTGAAAGCGTTTGCGCGTGAGGATTACGAAGAGGCGCGACTGGCGCAGCAGAGTCTGGAGAATGTCGAGATAGCGCTGCGCGCGCGCAGTCTGAAAGCGAAACTGGCGCCGGTGGTCCAGGTGATCGTCGCGGTCGGGACGTGTCTTGTGCTCTGGTACGGCGTCAACCTCGTACTCAGCAACCAGATGACCTCAGGCTCATTGCTCGTCTTTCTGCTCTATCTCGGCAAGATGTACAAGCCGATGCGCGATCTGTCGAAGATGACCGATACGATGTCGAAAGCAGCGGTCGGTTATGAACGCATCCACGATGTGATCGAGACGGAAGACACGATCCGCAATCTGCCGGGCGCGCGCGTTGCGCCGAACTTCAGAGGCGAGATTGAATTCGATCACGTGTCTTTCGCTTACCAGGATCGCAACCGCACGCTGACTGACATCAACCTGCGCGTCGAGCCCGGTCAACTCGCGGCTCTGGTTGGTCCAACAGGCGCCGGCAAGACGACGATCGCGAGTCTCATAGGTCGTTTCTACGATCCGACGAAAGGTGTCGTGAAGATCGATGGAAACGACGTGCGTAGTTACAAGATCAAATCGCTGCGAAGTCAGATGAGTTTTGTCTTGCAGGACACACTGCTCTTTCGGGCAACAGTCTGGCAGAACATTGCCTACGGGCGACCCGAGGCTTCACGCGCGGAGATCCTTCATGCGGCAGAGCTCGCAAACGCCGATGAGTTCATCCGTAACATGCCGCAGCAGTACGACACGATGGTTGGTGAGAAAGGTGTGACATTGTCGGGCGGTCAACGCCAACGCATCGCCATCGCACGCGCGATCATTCGCAATGCTCCAATCCTGATCCTCGACGAACCAACCTCCGGCCTCGACGCTGCTTCGGAAGAGCTCGTGTTCGAAGCATTAACCAGATTGATGTCCGGAAGGACCACCATCGTCATCGCACATCGTCTCGCCACCGTCCGCCGTGCCGACGTGATATTTGTAATTGAGAACGGCACCATCGCCGAACGCGGCACGCATGACAAGCTGCTCACCACCGGCGGCCTCTACTCACAACTCTACGAGATCCAATTCCGTCATGAAGAGAGTGATCAGCCGTCAACTCATTCTCATCATTAAGTGTTGTAAGATGGAATGGACATGCAATCACACTTTAAGGAAGTGCATTTGACCGTGAACAGGTTTGTGGTTGGCTTTTGCGTCTTGCTCATTGCGTTGGTTTGCTCAGGTTGCTGGTCGTCAAAGGAAGACGCCGAAAAACTCGAAGAGGTAAAGTCCGTTTGGACGCGGATGCCTTCCTATCCAGGCATGCAGGAGACATATAGCAAAACCACATCCGGTTATGGCAAAGCTATGGTTAGCAAACACTATCGCTCCAGCGCTCAGTACGAGGATGTGAAACGTTTTTATGTCGATCATCTTCAGCAGGACGGCTGGATACTTGAGGGCGAGAAACAACTCAAAGGCCTGGGCAGCGATTTTGGCGGCTACGAAATAAGATTTCGGAAAGCAGATCTCGCTATCGCGATCGAATACGCCGGTCCACGTGCAAATTACGACTGGCAATACGGGATCGGAGTTAGTTGGTCGCGATGGGTTAAGGAAAAGTGAGTCTGACGACTCACGCTTCCCATTATTTCTTGAGTTGTTTTTGTGTCGGAAGCTGCGATTGGTTCCAGCCGCCTCCGAGAGCTTTGATCAACTCCACGCTCGCAGTCATCTGTTGCATTTGTAGGTTCACTGCGGTGCGTTGATTGTTCAGAAGCGTTGCCTGGGCGGTAATGACGTTTAGATAACTGTCAATACCGGATTTGTAGCGTTCCGTCGCGAGTGAAAGGGCGCGCTGCGAGGCGGCGACGGCTTCATTCTGTTGGTCCAGCTCGCGAGAGAGAATGCGTAACGCTGCCAGGTTATCTTCCACTTCCTGAAATGCTGTCAGCACCGTCTGGCGATAGCTCGCAACCGTTCCGTCATACTGCGCGCGTGCCACTTCTGTAGCCGCCTTACGCCTGCCTTTATCAAAAAGCGTTTGACTCAACGTTGGGCCAAGTGAAAAGAAACGCGCCGGCCAGGTGAACCAGCTCGCGATCGACGTGCTTTCGAGTCCACCAGTCAGGCCCAGCGTGAGCGACGGGAAGAACGCAGCCTTCGTGACGCCAATCTCCGCGTTCGCTTCGGCAACACGTCGTTCCGCGGCAGCGATGTCCGGACGACGCTCCAGCAGTTGCGATGGCAAACCGACAGGAATCCCCGGCGGCTGTGCATCTGCCGGCGTATTCGGAAGCGAGAAGTTTGCGGGCGGTTGACCGGTCAGTACCGCAATGGCGTGTTCGAACTGCGCGCGCGCGATACCGAGATCAGTCGCCTGTGCTTCCGTTGTTTTCAACTGCGTCTCTGCCTGCGCCACGTCTTCATCCGAAGCAATGCCGGTTTGAAAGCGAACACGCGTGAGCTCGAGTTGTTCCTGATACGCAGCGATCGTCGTGTCAAGCAAGCGCTTCTCGGAGTCGAGCGAACGAAGCTGGTAGTAGTCAAACGCAAGTTCGGCTTCAACACTCAAGCGCACGTTTTGCAAATCGGCCGCGGTTGCCTGCGCTTCGGAAGCGCTCGCGACAACTGTGTTGCGGATGCGTCCCCAGAAATCCGGCTCCCACGTTGCGTCAAACGGCAGTGTGTAAGCAGTGTGCTGGCGTCCCGCTGAAAAGTTGGAGGAACTGGTTGCTCCAGATGTTCGCGAGACGATAATTGACGGGCTGGTCGTTACCGTCGGGAAGTATTGGGAACGCGACTCCTTAACCAACGCTCGCGCGACGCGAAAGTTTGCGTCGGCGAGGGCGATGTTCTGATTGGCCGTGTTTAGCTGTTCCTCGAGACTATTCAGTTGCGGATCGTTGAACATCTCCCACCAGTTGCCTCGGATCACACTGTCGCTCGGTCGCGCAAATTTCCAGTCGTTTGTCTCCTTGAACATGTCGGGCCCGATCTCTTTGTACGCCGGCGGCGTGGCGACCGACGGCTTCGCATACTTCGGCGCCTTGTCACAACTCTTGAACACGACGAGAGCGATCAGCGCGACACCAACAATTTGAAAATGATTAGGCACTCGTTACCTCTTTATCCGGCTCTGCTATCCGTGTAATCCGTGGCTTGCTTAGCCAGACACGCAGGCGATCGAGATACAGATAAACAACCGGCGTCGTAAACAACGTGAGCATCTGGCTCACAAGCAATCCGCCAATGATTGAAACTCCCAACGGTCTGCGCAGCTCGGAGCCTGTTCCGGTTCCGAGCGCGAGCGGCAACGCGCCAAGCAAAGCCGCCATCGTCGTCATCAGGATCGGACGAAAGCGCAGCATGCACGCCTGAAAGATCGCATCGCGCGAGCTCTTCCCTTCACCGCGCTCCGCCGCGAGCGCAAAATCGATCATCATGATCGCGTTCTTCTTCACGATGCCAATCAACAGAATGATGCCGATCAACGCGATCAAGCTCAGATCCATGTGCGTCAACAACAAAGCCAGCACCGCACCAACCCCCGCCGACGGTAACGTCGACAAAATCGTGATCGGATGGATGTAACTTTCATAAAGAATTCCGAGCACGATGTAGACCGCCACCAGCGCCGCCGCGATTAGAAACGGCTCGCTCGCAAGCGACGATTGAAATGCCTGCGCAGTCCCGGCAAAACTCCCGTGAATCGTCACCGGCATCCCAATGCTCTGCTCCGTTTGATTAATCGCCTGCACCGCATCGCTGAGCGCAACGCCAGGCGCGAGGTTGAAAGAGAATGTCACTGCCGGAAACTGTCCCTGGTGATTGACCGCCAAAGGCGCAGTCGCCGGCGCATAGTGCGCAACTGCACTCAACGGCACCACGCCGCCGCTCGAAGAATGAAGATAGATCTGTTTCAACCCTTCCGGACTCTGCCAGTACTGCGGCTCAACTTCCATTACGACGTGATACTGATTCAACTGCGTGTACATCGTCGAAACTTGTCGTTGTCCAAACGCGTCGTAAAGCGTCGCGTCAATGTCCTCCGGCGTGATTCCAAACCGCTGGGCAGTGGCGCGGTCGTAATCAAGCGATGCCTGCAAGCCGCTGTTCTGCTGATCGCTGTTAACGTCAGTAACGATCGGCACTTTGCGTAACTCCTGCAGCAGCATTGGTCCCCACTTAACAAGATCGTCGAGGTTCTCACTCTGGATCGTGTACTGATATTGCGCGTTGCCACCGCGACCGCCGACGCGCAGATCCTGTGTCGCCTGCAAAAAGACGGACGCGCCTTCAACCGTTGCGAGCTGCCGTCTCAAGCGACGAATGATCTCGTCGGCACTGACCTTTCGTTCCTGAAGCGGCTTCAGTGCGATGAACATTCGTCCCGTGTTTGTGGTCGTGCCGCCACCGCTGCCGGTGAACGCAACGACATTCGCCACGCCCGGATCTGCCTTGATGATGTCGACGAAGCGCGCCATGCGCTGTCTCATCGCCGTGAACGATGAGTCCTGCGCGCCTTGAATGCCGCCTGCGAGCCGGCCCGTGTCCTGCTGCGGGAAAAACCCTTTCGGCACGATCACGAGCAGATAAATGTTGACGCCGATCGTGATCAGCAGTAGCAACAACATCGGCAATGGATGACGCAGCACCCACATCAAACTCCGTTCGTACAAATTCAAGATCCACTGAAAAACTCGTTCGCTCGCACGATAGAGCCGCCCGTGTTCCGGCTTTTCTTTCAGCAGTCGCGAACACATCATCGGCGTCGTCGTTAAAGAGATGACGAGCGAAACGAGGATCGCAACCGAAAGTGTCACTGCAAACTCGCGGAACAAACGTCCGACGATTCCGCCCATCAACAGCAATGGCGTGAACACCGCGACGAGCGAAATGCTGATCGAAAGAACGGTGAAACCGATCTCCTTCGCGCCGAGTAGTGCCGCTTCCAACGGCCGCATGCCCTGTTCGAGATGGCGTGTGACGTTTTCGATGACGACGATCGCGTCGTCGACGACAAAGCCGGTCGAGATCGTCAACGCCATGAGCGACAGATTGTCGAGGCTGTAGCGACAGAGATACATCACGCCGAAAGTGCCGATAAGAGACACGGGTACAACGACTGCCGGAATGATGAGCGTGCGTGGATTTCTCAGAAAGACAAAGACCACGAGGATCACGAGGCCAATTGATACGATCAGCGTGCGTTCCACGTCTCTCACTGACGCGCGAATGGTCGTCGTCTGGTCCATTACCACGGTGAGATCGATCGCCGAAGGAATCGATGCCTTCAATTCCGGCAGTGCCGCACGAACGCCGTCAACGGTGTCGATGATATTCGCACCTGGCTGGCGAAAGATGATCACGAGTGCGCACGGGTTTCCATTGGCGAGTCCCGCGGAACGAAGGTTCTCGACTGAGTCCTGCACGTTGGCGATGTCAGACAATCTGATCGCCGCGCCATTGCTGTAGCCAACAATCAACGGCCGGTAATCGACAGCTTTCAAAAGCTGATCGTTCGTCGCCAGGTCGGCCGTGGTGGTGTTGTTGGCGAGTTGTCCTTTTGCGATATTCGCATTTTGCTGCGAGAGCATGTTGCGAACGTCTTCGAGACCGAGGCCGGTCGCATTGAGCTGCGTCGGATTGACGTCGACACGCACGGCAGGCAATGAGCTTCCACCAACAACAACCTGGCCCACGCCCTGAATTTGCGAAAGCTTTTGCTGGAGAATGGTCGTCGCGGCGTCGTAAAGCTTGCCTTGATCGTAAATACTGGACGTAAGCGCCACGATCATGATCGGTGCGTCGGCCGGATTCACTTTCCGATACGTGGGATTGTTCGGCAGGTTGGTCGGAAGATTGCCGCGTGCCGCGTTGATGGCCGCCTGTACGTCTCGCGCCGCAGCGTCGATGTCTCGATTCAGCTCAAACTGCAACGTCACGCTGGTCGAACCGAGATAACTCGCGGACGTCATTTCCGTCACGCCGGCGATGTGGCCCAGTTGACGCTCCAACGGAGTTGCCACAGATGACGCCATGATCTCCGGACTCGCACCCGGCAGATTCGCTTGCACTGAGATAGTTGGAAAATCGATCTGCGGTAATGGAGAAACGGGCAGCAGCTTGAACGCAACCGCACCGGCGAGCGCAATCGCCGCCGTCAGGAGCACCGTCGCCACGGGTCTATGAATAAATGGTGACGACAGACTCATGAGGTACACCCGTGTAGCCACAAAAAAGCACAAAAGGCATAATGATTTTTCTTAAATTTCCTGAGCATTTTGTGCCTCTTTGTGGCTAAGACTCGCTAACTTTTTTGCGGCTGCGTCGAAGAAGAGATAGATCACCGGCGTCGTGTACAAAGTGAGCAATTGGCTCACCATCAAACCACCGACAAGAGTTATTCCCAGCGGTCGTCGCAACTCAGATCCCGTTCCTGCTCCAAACGCTAACGGCAGAGCACCAAGCAACGCCGCCATCGTCGTCATCATGATCGGACGAAAGCGCAGCAGACAGGCTTCATAAATTGCGTCTTCCGGCTGCTTGCCGTGATTGCGCTCCGCGTCGAGCGCGAAGTCGATCATCATGATCGCGTTCTTCTTCACGATGCCGATGAGCAGGATGATGCCGATGATCGCGACTACCGTGAGTTCGGTTCGAAACAACAGCAACGCGAGAATGGCGCCGACACCCGCTGATGGTAACGTCGACAGAATCGTGAGTGGATGAATATAGCTTTCGTACAAAACACCGAGCACGATGTAGACCGTGATGATCGCCGCCAGAATCAGGATCGGTTCGTTCGTTAGTGAATTCTTGAAAGCCTGAGCCGTGCCCTGGAACGAGCCCTGAACACTGGCCGGCATGTTCAGTTCCTTTTCAGCGCTCTCGATCGCAGTTGTCGCGTCGCCGAGTGATGCTCCACTCGCAAGGTTGAACGAGATCGTGACGACCGGAAATTGTCCCTGCCGGTTCACGGACAACGGTGCAGTTCCTGATTCAAAGTGGCTGAAAGTGCTGAGCGGCACAGAAGTGCCGTTTGCGGAACGAACGTAAATGTCCTGCAACTTAGACGGATTGTTTTGAAAGTTCGGCAGCGCCTCCAGGATCACGTGATACTGGTTTGACTGCGTGAAAAGCGTCGAGACCTGTCGCTGTCCGAATGCGTCGTAAAGTGTCTGATCGATTGCGAGCGGCGTGATCCCGAGACGCGAAGCCGTTACGCGATCGATTACAAGCGTCGTTTGAGCCGCGCCCGTTTGCTGATCCGTGGCGACGTCCAGAAGCTGTGGCAGTGACTTCAATTTCGCGACGAGATGGGTGGTCCACGTGTTCAACTCATCGGCATTGGGAGACTCCAGCGTGTATTGATACTGCGTGCGGCTCACTCGATCTTCCACCGACAAGTCCTGGACCGGCTGCATGTAAAGCGTGATGCCATCAACCTGCGCGAGCGCCGTTTGCAGGCGATTCATAACCGCACTGGCATTGATCTTCCGCTCGTCGAGCGGTTTTAGATTGATGAGAATACGACCGCTGTTGAGCGTTGTGTTGGTGCCATCGACGCCAATGAACGACGAGAGGCTGTCAACCGCCGGATCTTTGAGGATAAGCTGGGCCAACTGCTGCTGCTTCTCGGCCATCGCGGGAAACGAAATTCGTTGCGACGCTTCCGAGATTCCCTGAATAACACCGGTATCCTGTACCGGGAAGAAACCCTTGGGCACGACGACGTAGAGCCAGATGGTAAGTACAAGTGTCCCCGCGGCAACCAGCAAAGTGATCACGCGAAACTTAAGCACCCATCGCAAAGTCGCGCCGTAGAATTCAATCACCTTCTCAAACACGCGCTCGGAAGCGCGATAAAACCGTCCCTGCTCGTTACCAGTGTGTTGGCGCAGCAATCGCGAGCACATCATCGGCGTAAGCGTGAGTGAAACGACTGCCGACACGAGAATCGTCACACTTAAGGTGATCGCAAACTCACGGAACAGACGTCCGACAATGTCGCCCATGAACAACAACGGAATCAGCACCGCGATCAGCGAGATCGTGAGCGAAACGATCGTGAAGCCGATCTGCTCCGCGCCTTTCAACGCGGCCTGCAAAGGCTTCTCGCCTTCCTCGAGATAGCGAACGATGTTCTCAATCATCACGATCGCATCGTCCACGACGAAACCCGTCGCGATCGTGAGCGCCATTAGTGTCAGGTTATTGAGGCTGTAGCCGGCGAGATACATCACCGCGAGGGTGCCGACGAGAGAAAGCGGCACTGCAACGCTCGGAATGATCGTCGCCGAAACATTTCTGAGAAACAGAAAGATCACCATGACGACGAGCGCCACGGTCAACATGAGTGAGAACTGCACGTCTTTAACCGACGCTCGAATGGTTACCGTTCGATCGGTAAGTACGGAAACCTGAATCGCCGGCGGCAATGTGGTTTGTAGTTGCGGCAGCAACGCCTTGACGCGATCGACGACTTGAATGATGTTCGCGCCGGGTTGGCGTTGAATGTTGACGATAACGGCGGGCACGTTGTTCATCCACGCCGCCTGTTTCACGTTTTCCGCGCCGTTGACAACTGAGGCCACGTCCGACAAGACGATCGGCGCGCCGTTGCGATAAGCGACGATGATCGAGCGATAGTCTTTGTCGGAGAGTATCTGATCGTTGGCGTCGATCTGATACGACTGCTGTGGTCCGTCGAAGTTGCCTTTGGCCTGGTTCACGCTCGTCTGTTGAAGCGCAGTGCGGACGTCTTCGAGACTTAGCCCGTACGACGAGAGCGCAGTCGGATTCGCCTGAATCCGCACTGCAGGCTTTTGCCCGCCGCTGATACTCACGAGGCCGACGCCGGGCAACTGCGAGATCTTCTGCGCGAGTCGTGTGTCGGCAAGATCTTCAACCTGCGTTAAGGGAATTGAGTTTGAAGTCAGCGCGAGCGTTAACACCGGCGCATCAGCCGGGTTCGACTTGCTGTAGATCGGCGGCGCCGGCAGATCGTTGGGAAGAAAGTTTGAAGCGGCATTGATTGCGGCTTGCACTTCCTGCTCAGCGACATCGATATTGAGATCGAGTGCAAATTGCAGCGTGATGATCGAACTGCCACCCGAGCTCGACGACGTCATCTGGTTGAGACCAGGCACTTGTCCGAATTGTCTTTCGAGCGGTGCAGTGACGGCCGACGCGACAACGTCAGGACTCGCGCCCGGATAAAACGTGATCACTTGAATCGTCGGATAGTCGACTTCGGGCAAGGCCGAAACGGGAAGTTGCCGGTACGCAACGATGCCCGCGAGCAGGATCGCCGCCATCAACAACGATGTCGCCACGGGTCTCAGAATGAACGGCCGAGAAGGACTCAAGTGCGGTTTCTCCTGTTCTCGGATGATCCACGCACCGCAACCTTGATTCCGTTTTGCAGCTTGTCGAATCCATCGACTGCAATCACATCGCCGGTATTCACTCCTTCAACCGCGGTAACATTCCCGTCAGTCGTGCCCGCGGAAACATTTTGCATCGTGACTGTTTGGTCCGGCTTTACGACGTAGACAAACGAATCCTGCGCATTCCGCTGAATTGCGACTGACGGAATGAGCAACACTCCTCGCTGCGTCGTAACCAGCAACCGTGCATTCACGAATTGATTTGGAAACAGCGCGCTGTCGTTGTTTGGAAAAATTGCTTTGAGCTTAATCGTCCCGGTAGTTGTGTCGATCTCGTTATCGAAAGTAAGCAGCGCGCCTGACGAGAGTTTTGTTTGCTGGCTGCGGTCAAACGCATCGACCGTGAGCCGGTTGCCGCGTTGCAACTGTTGCCGGATCTGCGGCAGATAATCCTCGGCGACGCTGAAGAGCACGTTGATCGGTTGCAATTGAGTGATAACGAGCATGCCGGTCGTATCGGCGGCATGGACGATGTTGCCCGGATCTACAAGGCGCAGTCCGACTCGACCGGTAATCGGCGACGTGATCCGGCAATACGCAAGCTGAACTTTGGCGTTGTCGATCTGTGCCTGATCGATTTTGACGATGCCTTCGTACTGATGGACCGTGGCGACTTGCGTGTCGAGTTGTTGTTTGGGAATCGCGTTCTTGCTGTAGGCAATCTGGTAACGATTAAGGTCGACGTTCGCATTCTCGAGCAGCGCTTTGTCGCGTTGATACTGACCTTCTGCCTGGGCCAGTTGCGCTTCAAACGGACGCGGATCGATCTCCGCGAGCAGGTCACCCTGTTTGACCATCTGCCCCTCGCGGTAATTGACGCTCATCAATTGGCCATCGACGCGGCTCTTGACAGTCACCGTGTACAAAGGCGAAACCGAACCAAGCGCGTTGATGTAGACGCCGATGTTTCCCTGCTGCACAACGGCAGTTGTTATCGAAACAGCGGGTGGCGCCGGCGGCGTTTTGGCGGCGGCTACGACTGCTTTTTGTCGATTGTGGAGAATGAGAAAACCGGTGAGTCCGACAACCAGCAGCAGCACGAGCATGAGCCAGGGCTTACGTCTCGGTTTGCGTGAAGGCGGCTCCGCGGTTTCAGGTGGTGCAATATCTTCTGTAACGGGCTCGTCCATTCACGAGATGTTACGAAAGACGACTGCGTTCTTCTTGTAGCTGTTTGCTAACCTTGTCACCTTATTGCCACACAAGGCACAAAATCAGCTTTTGTTATTTATGTGCTTCTTTGTGGCAAAAAAAATGAGTGTGGGTTGGACCATCATGGAGCCCGTTAATCCGGTCCACCCACACTCTAAACACAGGGAAGTTCCCCCCTCGCTAGATTATCAACCCTGTGCCTATGAAGAAGGTCTAAAGTTACAACGCTGGCATACTAGCCCGTTGCCATTCCTCGTTCTTGCAAGTTCTTGTTACTTTTATCAGCTATTTGCGAAAGTGAAAGTCCGCGATCGAGATCTTCATAAAATTCTTTCTCACCACCTTCGAAGTGATGACCGCCGGCCTTCACTGCATAGAAATGCTTTGCACCCGGGGCCACTTCATAGAGCGACTGTGCCTCGTGTAATGGTGCGTTCTTATCGTCCGTCGCGTTAAGAAAAACGATCGGCGTCTGCTTCAGCTTCTTCAGATACTGACGAGCGTCAAAAACTTTTTCGCCCGGCGTTCCGTGGGTGAAGTAGATGATGGAATCGGTTGGTTTCCACGCGAGCTCGCCATACAAAGGCAAACTGATGGCGACGACTTTGCTCACCGGCAGACTGAACTCAGGTTGCGATGCAACGATCACACTGTAACCGGCGCCGAGGGACCAACCCGCAAGAACGATGGGCGTCTTAACGTCGATGCCTGGTTGTGCGAAAGCTAGTCGCGCGATCTCGTCGTAGTCGCTTGTGAGTTGTTCCGGTGAGAGGGGTTTCTGCGGCGTCGCAAAATTCACGAGATAACTCTTCACGTCGATCCCAACAACAGTAATTCCGGTCGCCGCAATGTGCGCTGCAATGTCGGCACAAAACGGACTCCAACCACCATCTCCGCTCGTGAAGAGTACGAGTGGTTGATTCGTCGCATGCTCTTGCTGATACAGTTGCAGATCGAGTGGTGGACCATTCCGAATCGTCACTTGAAAACTCGAGTGCTTCACCTCGTGTGACAACTCTTCGTGAGTGACGTGGTGATAAAATCCGCGATACCATCTGACTGCAGACACAGATGCCGCACAGCAAATCAGAACCAGCACGAAAATCAGTATTTTAATCCGCATTTTTTCCGTGTTTATCCGTGGCTCGCATCCACGTCACTGCGTCACCAAGCGCTGTATAAAACTCTTCGCGCGCGCCGCTAAACCGGTGATTACTTGCCTTGATTAGCACATACTTCTTGGGATCTTTGGCCGTCGCGAATAACGCATTCCCAACTTTCTGCGGGCTCGCAGTATCAGATGTGCTCTGAATCATGACCAGCGGCAGCGGCGCAATCCGGCCCATCACGTCTTCACTGCGAAATCCGTAAAGCGCATTGCTCTCAGCGTGCAGATTTGCATGATTTGCACCGAGTCCGCTGACGAGCTGGTTCTGTTTCGGCAAACCAATGGAAATGATGCCGGCCCAGTTAGCGCGTGTCTGTTCATCCGAGCCGACTGCGATTGCGAAACCAGCGCCGAGTGACCAACCGTAGACATAAACCGGCGTCGCACGATCAACGTTCGCATAACTGCGTAGCGTCACGGCAACGTCAGCGTAATCGCGGGCGAGTTGTGTAATCGTCAATGGATTCTTGACCGACGAAAACTCCCGCAAGTAGATCTTCGAATCGATCCCTGCAACGGCGAAGCCCATGTGGGCCAGCTCACCTGCCGTGCGCGGCGCCAGTCCGCGCCAGCCGCCGTCGCCACACGCATAAATCGCCGGTATCGCCGGCTTGTCGCCCTGCGGACGATAAAGGTGAACGCTGAAATGTTCGCCTCGAACTACGACGTCGCGATCTTCAGTGACGACGTCGGCCCATGTTTTTGCATCGTCAGGATCATAATGATCCGGATCCTGAGCGGACGCACGACCGGCCGACGTCATGAAGACGACGAAAGCCATGCCCAGCAGAATCCAATGATGAATGACGCGGCGTGTTTCCATGTCTTGATCTTTTCCGGAAAGCCTTTTCGCCCGATCAGCGTCTCGAGCTTGAGCGCGTTTCGAACCTGAACCACAGCGTAAAGCATGCTGAGCGAAAGGCGGCGTTGATTGAAACAGAAATAGCGCGGCTCCCACGTGTGTGGGTGATACTTGGCTTTGTACCGGTACAGCAACTTGAAATCGTAGCTAAGGTTGACACGCTCGTAGACGAAGCGCATGAGCCGGGCGAGCACCGGGTGGTCCAACAGATCCGGATCGTCCAGCAATGCGAGTGGGGCCAGTCCCATCGAGGCCATCTCGCAACCTTCTTCGCGCAAAATGCGCATAATCTCGGCAGTCAGAAGTTCCATGGTCCCGCGCACAGAGTCGAGTCTGCGTCGCGTTACGTCGAGGTAATAACCACTGCGCCCGTAGATCGGCTCACAAACGATAAAGCCCTCGATCCGTCCAGTTCCGTTTTCCGAACGCGCGATGAAATAACGCTTGGCAGACGGCTGTTCGAGGCCGACTGAACCGAGTACAAATCCGAGTTCCTGATTCCCTTTGCATCTCAGCCATGCGGCGGAGATTTCACGCAACTCGTCATTGACTGACTCTGCGTCAAAAGCAAAGGGATCGTGTTCCGAGACGACGAGTCCTTCGCGTCGTGCCTTGTTGGTGGCAGCACGGACGAGTTCCATCTTTCCACCGGCGAGGGTGAAGCGGTCCAGATCGAAAACAGCTTCCTTACCGATCTGGATGTCCGCAAAACCCTCCTGCCGGAATGCCTCTAACATCAGCGGCGAAACCTGATACGCACCAACCGGTTTCATCACGACACTCGTGAAATCGTGAATGAGCCGGCGTGCCTGCTGCGGAGCGCAGACAGGATCGCCTGCGATCAAAGCGACCCCGCCACTCACCTGGTAGGCGATAAATCCATCCACGCCAGGCGACGTGAAGTAGGACTTCGGTCCTTCAAGCAGCACATACGAACTTGAGTTTGTGCCGTAACGCCGGACCCATGAATCGAGTTTCGCTTGCTGCAGTTGCATGTTGCCGACACCATCAATAACTCAAGTGATTCATGCGATGGCGACGATGGCGGTGATGACGGCGATGATGGCGCCAGTAGTTTTTATCGTGCTTGTCTTTGGCGTTCGCAGTAGCTGATTGCAGACCGAGAGTCGCCGCACCGAACAACACCACGGCACCCAGCACAAATGAAACGAGTTTCTTCATAATTTATTTTCCTTTCAAAAAAGACATCCGACCTGTATCTGCATTCCGCAACGAGCATGCCAACCGTAAACAGGTCCAAATTGCCGTTGTGAGGCCAAATTGGGCCAGTCCGGCTGTGACATGTTTGCGGTGACGACAAGACCGCCACATCGCGAAGAGCCTAAAGAAGCACAAAAAACTGAAAGATTATGTCGATCTACTTGTGCATTGTTGGCAAAGGATGGCCACAAAGAGGCACATAATGCGCAAAACAATCAGCCAGACATTTGTGCCTTTTGTGAGCCAAAGGAACGGGCGTTGCCAAGAACGTCGAAAGTGAGGATGCGAACAGTTCGACTTCATTCCAAGACCACGCTGCTGAGCTCGTTGCTGATCGTCGTAATGCTGATCGCGGCCCTCGTCGTCACCAGCGCGGCGATCGCCAACATCGAGCGCACCGACGACCAGACTCTCGCCGAGACCCAGGCGCGCGATCTCGCACAACACATCAGCGACATCGGGTCACGCGATCCCGAAGCGGTGACGCGCGCCGCCGACCTAATCAAAGGCTCCCGACCCAACATAATCAGCGTCCGCGTCTGGCAACTTTCACAGGGCGAATTCACGGAAAAGACTGCGGCGGCAGGAAGCGCTCCAGCGACTCCCATTCCCGAAGACACGAAGAACATCCTGCGCCGTGGCCCTGGGCCAACCGTCGTCAACGAGCTTCAGTCGGATTCAAATCTGTCGCTGTATCGCGCGTTCGCGATCATATTTCAGAATGGTGTACCGAACGGAGCAGTCGAGATTGTCCAGCACTTCGACAGTATCTGGACCGTCGCCTTTCGCTATCTCAAGAGCGTCATCTGGATGTCGCTGATCGCGATTGCCCTCGTGATGATCGGCACCTATTTCCTGTTTCGCCAACTACAACTGACCACGCAACTCGAGACGGAGCAAGGCATCCTGCGCGATCTGGTTCGCGAAGCCACCACTGAACTCGAGAAACGCAATCAACAGCTTCAGGAGACCAACCTCGAGCTCTGGCGCAGCAACCGGCGTATGAACGAGCTCGGTCGTCTCGCTGCGGCTGGTCAAACAGCTGCGCACTTTGCGCACGAAGTCGGCACACCGCTCAATCTGATCAGCGGGCACGTGCAGTTGCTGAAGTCAGATCTGGAACGCGATCCGCGCGACGCTGAGTCGCGGATACGAACTATCAGCGCTCAGATCGAACGCATTGAACGAATTGTCCGCCGCATGCTCGATAAGACGAGGTTCGAAACAGAGCTGGCGCCACTCGATCTGAATTCAGTGCTGCGGAAACTCTGCGACGCGATGTCGCCCGCGTTCGATAAACGCAACATCCACCTCGTCGAGAATTTTGCCGACAATCTTCCGCTCATCGCCGGTTCGTCAGATCGCTTGCAGCAGTTGTTTCTGAACCTGCTTAACAACAGTCTCGATGCGATGCCCGAAGGCGGCGAGATCCAGATTCAGACGGCGATCGAAGGCAAGCACGGTAAGACACAGCGCGTCCTCGTCGACTTCATCGATACCGGAACGGGTATGACTCCGGAAGTGATGAGTCACATCTTCGATCCGCTTTACACGACGAAAGATCGAGGACATGGCACCGGTCTCGGCCTCGTGATCGTCAGTCAAATAGTTTCCGAACACGGTGGCAAAGTCGAAGTTGAGAGCGAGCTGGGGAAAGGCACGCGCTTCCGCCTTGCATTCGCGGCGATTCCGAGTGACGTGCCGGCAGTAGTTGAAGATCATGAGCCCGAGTTGGAAGTAGGTATTCATTAGATGAAAAACATTCTTGTTGTTGACGACGATCAGGATTCATGCGACTTGCTGCGTGAGATCTTTTGTGCGGAGGGATGGCACGTCGACACTGCGCTTAGTCCCTCGCAGGCGTTCATCGTCGCCGGAAAAGAGAAGATCGATCTGGTTGTTAGCGATGTAAACCTCGAGGCTAATCAATCCGGGTTGGATCTGTTGAAGGATCTGCGTGCGCAGTGTCCGGTCATTTTAGTAACCGGATTCGGCACGCTCGATTCGGCAGTGGAAGCGGCGCGCGAAGGCGCATGGGATTTCATTTCAAAACCGTTCAAGGTGCAGGAAGTTGTCGCAATCGCACGGCGCGCGCTCGAACAGGATCGAAGTAATCCGAATGCTGAACGTCGCGGAGAACAGATTTCCGCGCCGTACGAACAGGGCGGATTGGTGGGACGTTCGCCGGTTATGATCGGACTCTACAAAGAGATTGCGCGTGTTGCTCCCACACGGTCGACGATCCTGATCGTCGGTGAATCGGGCGCCGGAAAGGAATTAGTAGCGCGATCGATTCATCAACACAGCACGCGTTCGACCGGCCCATTCGTGGCCGTAAACTGCGGCGCGCTTACGGAAACGCTTTTGGAAGCTGAGCTCTTTGGTCATGTGCGCGGCTCGTTCACGGGTGCTGTCGGAGATCGCAAAGGACTCTGGGAAGAAGCTACCGGGGGGACGCTCTTTCTCGACGAAGTTGGCGAGACGAGTCCCGCGTTTCAGGTAAAACTCCTGCGCGCGTTGCAGGAGGGAGAGATCAGGCGAGTGGGCGCATCGAAAGCGACAGAGGTTGATGCGCGTATTCTGGCAGCCACAAATCGTAACCTCGAACAGGACGTTAAGTCAGGAAAGTTTCGCGAAGATCTCTACTACCGGCTGAGTGTGGTTACGTTGCGCGTGCCTTCGCTCAAAGAGCGTCGCACGGATATTCCGCTCCTGGCGGATCGCTTCCTCGCGCTCGTGCTCGACCGGGAAGGACACAAACAGTTGACTCTCTCGGAAGAGACGATCAGGACACTCGTCGCTTACAACTGGCCCGGAAATGTGCGTGAGCTTGAATCGGCGATCGAGTACGCCGTGTTGCATGCACGCGGCCACGCGATCGACCCTGAAGACCTACCGGAAAAACTGCAATCGGCCCAGGTGCGCTCGGCCGCACGCTCGCCGCTCTCGGCCCTCTTCGAAGATCTACCGGCACTCGACGAACTCGAGCGACGTTACCTGCTCTACATTCTCGAAGTCGCGGGCGACAATCGCACCCGCGCCGCCGAAATCCTCGGCATCGATCGCCGCACGCTCTATCGCATGATCGAGCGCTACGGGATCGATAAAGCCACTGTGGCCATTTTGCCCCTCGACCCTAATTAGCCACATAAGGCACAAAAACCACAAAAAGCACAAAAAAGAATATTTCCAGAGCCAAAACGAAGTTCAGCATAGTGAATTTCCATTTTGTGCCTTTTGTGGTTTTTGTGCCTTTTGTGGCCTTTTCTTGTGGCTTCGAATTTGCCGTGGCCGTGGCATGCGCTTGCGGTTAAATCTGCAGCAAAAGATTCTGCTACTTGTGGCGGGTTCGATGTCGTTGATCCTGCTCGCGTCATCGTACCTCCACAGTAGCAGAATTAGATCGCTGATCGAAAAAGACCATTACGACAACGCAGTCAGCCAGACCGTGGCGCTCGGGAATCGAATCGCGCAGTACGACTACTTTTCAAATCTCGAAGATCTACAGCAGGAGATGCAAGTTGTTGTCAGCTCGCGACCTGACTTCAGACAGATCGACGTTTATGAGAACCAACCGACTGTCCCGCGCTTGATCGCCACGACCGCAACAGGCACAAACGATCTCCTGGCCGCGTGGGACTCCGAAGGACCAGCAACCACAACCGCCACGGCAACTGAAGTCAATCGCAACAACGGTCAGTACTGGCTGATTACGACACCAGTTGCCAACGGCCAACACAGCGGCTTCATTAAGGCGCTCGTGTTAAAGAGTTACCACCGTAATCTCGTCAGCCGGCTTCATCGCGATTACAACATCGTATTGCTTGGCGCCGTCGTAGCGTCAGTGCTGCTGCTATACCTGCTGTTTGTGTACTTCTTTCGCAAACCGGTGAAAGAAATCGTACTGACGATGGCCCATGCTCGCAAAGGTGATCTCTCAGCTCGTTCACCCGTTCACAGAGATGACGAGCTGGGCGACATTGCGCGCGGCTTTAATCAAATGATGGACGACATTGCGTCCAAGTCTCGGGAGCGCGAAGGGTTGTTGAGGCAGATTGGCAGCTTGAATAACGAGCTGGTGAAGAAAGTTCACCTCGCAACGACTGAGTTGCGCGCCGCCAACGGCAACCTGATTCGCACCCAGCAACGTCTCTCGCATGCCGAACGACTCGCCGCGATTGGTCAGGTAACCGCTTCTCTCGCACACGAGATTGGAACACCCCTGAATGCCATCAACGGCCACCTGCAGCTACTCGCGCGAAATCATCCGAGTTGCGGCGACACGCAGCGACGTTTGAAGATCATCAACACCCAACTCGCGACGATCGTGCAATCGGTAAAGAGTCTGCTCGAACGGACACACCGGCGACCAATTCATCCGCAACCGACAGACATCAACCTGATTGTCGAGGAACTGTTACTCCTCGTCGCACCGATCTTCGAATCGCACAACATTCGCGTGTCGGAACAACTCGACGAAGGATTGCCGTACGTTCTCGCCGACCGTGAGAGCCTGCATCAGGTTTTTCTCAATCTGGTGAACAACAGTCTCGAAGCGATGCCGGGCGGCGGCGAGATGAAGTTTGTTACTAACTATATTGCCGGATCGGGACTGATCGAGGTGCGGCTGATCGACTCGGGAACAGGCATTTCCGATGAAGCGAAGACACACCTTTTCGAGCCGATGTGGACCACCAAAAAATCCGGCAGCGGTCTCGGTCTCGCCATTGCGCGCGAGATTGTCGTCGAACACGGCGGAGAGATCGATTGTATTGAAGTTGAAACCGGCGCGGAGTTTCGTGTCGTGCTACCCGTCGTCGAAGCAAAGGTTGTGACGGCGGAATTCGTTGGAGTGAGTGCAGATGCCGCGTAAGATCCCGCAAATCCTGACCGTCGACGACGACGCAGTCACCTGTGAACTTCTTTGCGAGGTTTTTGCGCGCGAAGGGTTTGGCGCAGCTTTCGCGAATAGCGGTGAGGCCGCGCTTGAAGCCGTGGCCCAACAACCGCCGGATCTCTTGCTCAGCGATATTCGCATGAAGACCCGGCTTGATGGACTATCGTTGTTGGAAATCGTGCGTCGTGAATATCCGTCGATCCCGGTCGTGTTGATGACGGCTTTTGGATCGATCGAGACGGCGGTGCGGGCGGTCAAAGAAGGGGCATTCGATTACATCAGCAAACCCTTCAACATCGACGAGCTGGTTGCGATTGTGCGGCGCGCACTCACGAACGGAACCGGCAAACAAGTCGCATCCGAGCTCGATGAGGATGAGCGAAGCTCGGGACTGATCGGGCGCACTCCGGCGATGCTCGAGATCTACAAGATGATCGCGCGTGTTTCAGACTCGCGCGCGGCGGTGCTGATTACGGGTGAGTCCGGAACAGGTAAAGAGCTGGTCGCCAGCGCCATTCACAACCATGGCTCGCGCTCGGCTGAACGTTTTGTAGCAGTGAATTGCGGGGCGCTGACCGAAACATTGCTCGAGTCGGAATTGTTTGGACACGTCAAAGGATCTTTCACCGGTGCGATTGCCAACAAGCGCGGGATTTTTGAACAGGCCGGCGAAGGTACTGTGTTTCTCGACGAGATTAGTGAGACGAGTGCCGGCTTGCAGGTGAAGTTGCTGCGTGTGCTGCAAGAGCGTGAAGTGGTTCCGGTCGGTGGTAACGATCCGATCAAAGTTGGGGCACGCGTGATCGCTGCGAGTAATTCGGATCTCGAAAAACTCGCCGCTGCCGGAGCTTTCCGAGGCGACTTGCTCTATCGTCTGAACGTCATCCAGTTACATCTGCCGCCGCTGCGACAACGTCGTGATGATATTCATCTGCTCGTCGCGCACTTCCTGCGAAAGCACGGTCCCGCGCCCGGAATCGCTCTGGATCAGAAAGCAATGCAATGCATCACTGCGTACTCGTGGCCGGGAAATGTGCGGGAACTGGAAAACGTGATCGAGCGCGCCATCACTCTGAACCAGGGCGGTGTGATTACGGTAGAGGATCTTCCGGCACGAATTCGTCTGCAGCCGTCACATGAAACGCCTCCGCTCTCAGCAGACGATCTCGATCAGCTTTTTTCTGGGTTACCGAATCTCGACGAGATTGAGCGACGCTACATCCTCCACGTGCTCGATGCCACCGGCAACAATCGCAAACGCACCGCCGAGATTCTTGGCATTAACCGGAAGACCCTTTACCGGATGGCCGCAAGATACGAAATTGAGTTTGGTCAAAGTATGAGTCATGTCTGAACCAAGGGCGGCCCCGGAGGGCCGCCCCTACAGCACGTACCTCATTGCGTGATTATTCCATC
>DASWUM010000037.1:0-77282 GCA_036401595.1 Pyrinomonadaceae bacterium | reverse complement strand
CCACTCCAAGGAGGCGTCCTTACTCACCAATTACATCTCGCTGTTGCCGTTGTGATTGCCACCGCCATCGCTCTGGCTTGCGGCTTCGGCTTTGCGATTCTCGTCTTTCAACACCGCTTTGCGCGAGAGCTTGATCTTGTTGCCTTCGCGTCCGATGCACTTCACGAGGATCTGTTGTCCTTCTTTCAGCTCGTCACGAACGTCTTTGACACGACGATCCGCGATCTCCGAAATGTGAAGTAGTCCGTCAGTGCCCGGGAAGATCTCGACGAATGCGCCGAAGTCGACAATACGATTGACAGTGCCGAGGTAAGTCTGGCCCACCTCTGCTTCAGCAGTTAGACCACGAATGCGATTCACGGCGGCGTCGGCTGCTTCGCCACTTGCGGTCGCAATCGAAATCGTGCCGTCGTCGGACACATCGATCTTCGCGCCAGTCTCTTCCACGAGCGAGCGAATGATTTTGCCGCCTGGTCCAATCACGTCGCGGATCTTATCGGGGTTGATTTTGATTTGAATGATGCGCGGAGCGATCGCGGAAATCTGTTCACGCGGTTCTGCGAGAGTCTTTTCCATCGCGCCGAGAATGTAGAGCCGGCCTTTCTTTGCCTGCTCCAGCGCCTCGGCCATGATCTGCGCGTTGATGCCCGCGATCTTGATATCCATCTGCAACGCAGTGATTCCGTTGCGCGTTCCCGCGACTTTGAAGTCCATGTCGCCGTAGTGATCCTCGGCGCCGGCGATGTCAGTCAGGATTGCGTACTTGTTCCCTTCCATCACGAGTCCCATCGCCACACCCGCGACCGGCGCTTTCAACGGCACACCTGCATCCATCATCGAAAGCGTTCCGCCACAAACTGTCGCCATGGATGATGAACCATTTGATTCGGTGATGTCTGAAACAATGCGAATGGTGTAAGGGAAATCTGAGTCCTCAGGCAGTACTGTTTCGAGAGCGCGTCGCGCGAGCGCGCCGTGTCCGATCTCGCGCCGGCTTGACGATCCAAAGCGACCGACTTCGCCGACCGAATACTGCGGAAAGTTGTAATGCAGCAGGAAGCGGCGTTTCACTTCGCCCTTCTCGAGGTCGTCGATGAACTGCTCGTCTTCCTTCGTTCCCAGAGTGGTCGAGACGAGGGCCTGCGTTTCACCTCTCGTGAAAAGGGCGGAACCGTGCACGCGTGGGAGCCAGCCAACTTCGGAGGTGATTGGGCGAATCTCGGAAAATCTTCTGCCATCCGGACGGCGACGCTTGTTGAGAATGTCGTCGCGGAAAATCGTTTCTTTGAGTTGATCGAAGATCAGTTTTGCCATCGCTCGTTGCTCTGGCTGATCGTCCGGATACGACTCAACTACTTCCTTCTTCAGCGCGTCGACAGCAGCATAGCTGGCCCTTTTTTCCTGGCCGGTGGTGTCAAGCGCGTCTCTGAGTCGCTCGCTGTGTCTCTCAGTGATCTCTCGGACCATCTCCGCATTGAGCTCAACTGGGGTCACTTCACGCTTCTGAATCTCCAGTGCTTTGTAGAGCTCTTTTTGCCAGCGACAGAGCCGGTTGATCTCTTTGTGGGCCAACATCAGCGCTTCGACCATGATCTCTTCCGAAACTTCCTGGGATCCGGCTTCCACCATCACGATCGCTTCTTCAGTTCCGGCAACAATCAAATTCAAGCGCGACTCTCGCACTTCGTCGTAAGTCGGGTTGACGATGTAACGTCCTTCGATCAGCCCGATGCGCACACCTGCAATGGGATTCAAAAAAGGAATATCTGATAGATAAAGGGCGCAGGAAGCACCCGTGATAGCAATAACATCCGGATTGTTGTCCGGGTCGGCGGAAATCACGCTCGCAATAACCTGAGTTTCGTTTCGGAAACCTTCAGCGAATAGTGGGCGGCAGGGGCGATCGATCAAGCGGCTGGTGAGCACTTCCTTTTCATTAGGACGGCCTTCACGCCGAAAGTAATTGCCGGGGATACGTCCCGCGGCGTAGTTTGATTCACGGTATTCGACCGTGAGCGGAAAGAAGTCAACACCTTCTCGGGGCGTAGGAGCACTGACGGCGGCGACCAGCAACATCGTGTCGCCGTACCGGATTACGACTGAGCCATCCGCTTGTTTCGCAACGCGGCCGGTTTCAACGGTCAACTCCTTATCGCCAAGTTTGATTGACTCTTTGAGGTATTTCTTTTCTGACATATTTGTTCTCCTTCGAACGTAACCTGAACAATTTCAGGTCGCGGGCGTCGCCAACCATTTGGGCGCCATCGCTGTTTTGAGCAAGCAATCTTGCTGAAATTGGGCCGCCAACGTGATGCGGGGTAAGGCAATGGGCTACAGAAAAAGGCGGCACGAGCCTCTTGAACCGTGAAGCTCATGCCGCCTTATTGCTCGAAGCTTTGGGCCGTACACGTCAGCTTGTTTGCAGTCAATCGCCGTCACGTTCGGCACTGCTACAAGCTCTTCGATAGACGTGGGCTTTAACTCAACAGAGATTCGAAGCTCTCTTCCAGTTTCTAAACTATCGGCGCAGACCCAAACGATTTACCACTTCATGGTAGCGTTCAATATCGGTGCGCTTTAGGTAATCCAACAGACTACGACGTTGCGAGACCATTTTCAGCAGGCCGCGCCGCGAATGATTGTCCTTTTTGTGGGTCTTGAAATGCTCAGTGAGGTCGTTAATTCTCTTACTTAGAAGTGCGACCTGGACTTGTGGTGAACCGGTATCTGACTCATGCGTACGGAAGTCCGTAACTATCTGTTCCTTGGTTTGTTTTGCTAACGCCACTTGCTTAAATGGTCCTCCCCGACCGCAGTAAACTCCGCTAAAAGCGGCAACCGCTAAAGTTAAAAAGCAACGCCAATGTAACATGAGCCGCTAAAAGGCACAAATGTAGAGCGAATCAGCCACAAAAAGGCACATAAGGCACAAGAAAAGGGTTTGCCAGATACGGCGTTCAATGTTCCTGGCGGGACTATTCACGCTCACTAAATCAGTGAGTTCTCCGTTTTGTGCTTTTTGTGCCTTTTTGTGGCTAACTATTTCCTTTTGTGGCTTTTTGTGGCTATATTGCGGCAAATGTCAAAAGCAAAGATTCTGATACTCGGAGGCGGCTTCGGGGGCACTTTTACGGCCCTCGATCTGGCGGGCTCGGCCGATGTGACGCTCGTCAGCGATGAGGACCATTTTCTGTTTACCCCCATGCTCTATGAGTATTTGAGCGGGGAGGTTGCGGCATGGCACATTGCCCCACGCTACGACGAGTTACTCGAGAGTAATGTGCATTTCGTCAAGGCTGAGGTCACCGGAATCGACCTCACCGCCCAGACCGTTTCGCTCGCCAACCCTGACAACACCCTCAACTACGACATGCTGGTCCTGGCGCTCGGCGGGGTGACGAATTACGTCGGCGTCGAAGGCGCGGAAGAGTTTTCTCTGCCCTTCCGAAAGCTTCGGCACGCCGACAACCTGCGACAGCGGATGGTGGCCGCGCTCGATCACGTTCCACCCGACGCGCCGCCAAAGGATGCCAGAAGTGCACTTACGTTTGCGGTGGTGGGCGCGGGCGCGAGTGGCTGCGAGCTTTCCACCAAGATGGCTGACCTGCTGAACGATGCGGTCCAGCGTCGTGCGCTCCAGGGTGAGCCACGCGTACTGGTCATCGAAATGGGCGATCGAGTCGTGCCGGGAATGGGCGATCAGATCCGTACCTTTGTGGAAGATGCGCTCCGCCAGTCGCATGTTGAAGTGCACACCCAAACGCGCGTAGTGAAAGTGACATCGGATGAACTTACCTTCGAGCACGAAGGCAAGCACGAGAGTCTGAAAACTGCGGGTGTGGTTTGGACCGGTGGCGTAAAGATGAGTCCACTGATCGAGCATCTCGACGCTGAGAAGACTAAGCGCGGATTGCTTGTGGTCAACCCAAATTTGCAGTTACAACACCACGTCAACGTCTTCGCACTCGGCGATATTGCCGTCTATCCCGACGCGACTCCCACGCTCGCAGGCACCGCACAACTTGCTTTCCAGCAAGCAAGTCTCGCAGCTCACAACATCAAGAAATACATGGAAGGAAAAGAAATGCAGACGAAGCATTTCGAAGAGTTGGGAGAAGCGATCAGCCTCGGAACAGAACGCGCCGCTGTGCTAACCGGTGGTAAGGCATTTGGTGGCGCACTCGCGCGACAGGCGCGATTCGCGCTGTACACTTCGCGCCTGCCAACGTGGCATCATCGGCTGCGCGTCGGCGCGAGTTGGTTTTTCGAAGGCACGACACCGCAGCCACTCCTGCCGCTCGGCTTCGACAGATAATCCATCCACAGATTACGCAGAACATCTGTGTAATCTGTGGATAGTTTGGAACGATAGTTGACTTCCTATCGTTCCATGGGACCGTGGAAGCTGAGAATCTTGCTCTGTGTTGTGTTTCTCGTGATCGTCTCAATCGTGTCGATCCTGAGTACATACCGAACGACACCGCGGCTTCCAGCAGTTGATCTTCCACCCAGCGATCCGATCGCAATCGGTACTCCACTTCCACCGTCAGAATCTCCAACTCCGACTCCCGAACCCGCAAACTTTGTCGGCCGCGTGAACCTGATTATTCCGGTAGCCGGTGTGCGTCCGGAGCAGTTAGTCGACACATACGCCGACGCACGATCCGAAGGCCGCACGCACGACGCCATCGATATCGCTGCTCCTGCCGAAACACCTGTTCTTGCTGCTACCGACGGCAAAATCCTGAAACTCTTTCAAAGCGACCGTGGCGGCACTACGATCTATCAACTCAGCTCCAACCAGGAACTCATCTTCTATTACGCTCATCTTTCGCACTACGCGGATGGTCTAACTGAAGGAAGCATCGTCAAGCAGGGCGAGGTCATCGCGTATGTCGGCGACACCGGAAATGCCGGCGCCGGCAATTACCATCTTCACTTCTCGATCGCGTTGGTTACGGACCCGAAACGATACTGGGAAGGGACCAATATCAACCCGTATCCGCTGCTACAGAACCGACCGCGTTAGCTACCTCACCGTTCGTAAATCGTGCAGAAAAATCTTGTAAATGATGCGGCGTCGCTGGAACGACTGTTGCTCCACGTACTGTGAATCAATCTGTTAGAGGAGCCAACAATGAATGGTTTTCTGCGATATTTGAGTCTCATTTTTCTTGTCTGCTTGCTGACGAGTTGTGTTGCGCCGTCAAACAACTCCAATACTTCGGTGGTGACAACTACACCATCTCCCAGCCCGTCCGCTTCACCGGTGGCAACACCGGAAACGACGTCGGTCCAGGTAACTCTGCCGTTGCTCGACGCACTGCTCGGTGACGAGAAGTTTGTGGCCCAGGCGAAGCAGAAACTACAACTCTCCGATGGACAGATCGATTCGCTCAAACACGCTTCGAGTGGTGAGATCGCACGACTCCAGGAAACCAACGCTGAAGACACAGACGGCAACGCGACAGACGCTCGTACGCGTGCGTCAGACGAACTGCGCAAGATCCTCGGCGACGACAAAGCGAGACAGTTGGCGTCGCTCGCGAACGATTATTGGTCCAAGGGAGATTCGGGAGATCAGCCAGAAGCGACAACCGGCAAGGTCGAGATGCTGAAAGGACCAAACGCCGTACCAACCGACACGCGCATCGTCGTCAACATTCCGGCGTTTCGCATGGACCTCTTCCAGGATGGATCGCTCGTGAAGTCGTATAAGGTCGGCATTGGTTATCCGGAGTTTCCGCTGCCATTCGGTTTACGAAAGGCGCAACAAATCATTTTTAATCCAACGTGGACGCCGCCCGATTCTCCGTGGGTCGCCAAGATGAAGAATGTGACTGCTGGTGAAACTGTAAAAGCCGGCGACAAAGACAACCCGCTTGGCCCAATCAAGATCCCGATCGGACTGCCGTCGCTGATTCATGGCGGCAAGTCTCCGGCGAAGATTGGGAAGTTTGCTTCGCATGGCTGTGTTGGTTTGACGAATGCACAGATCAAAGACTTCGCGGCGCAGTTAGCGAAAGCTTCCAACACGACGGAGATTTCCGATACCGCAGTCGCGTCCTACTTGCAGGACAAAGAGAAAACGAAGACGGTCAAGCTCAATCAAATCGTGCCGGTCGAACTGCGTTACGAAACGATCGTCTTAGAGGATGGGAAGCTACACATTTACAAGGACGTCTACGCGCAGGATTCGAACACCGAAGAAAATTTGCGGGCTGTGTTGGAAGCGAATGGTGTCAGGCTCGAAGATCTCTCGGAGCAACAACGCACGGAAATTCTCAAGGCTCTGAAAGATGTAAAGAAAGAGACGGAGATTGATATCAGCTCGGTGGCGAAGAAGGGTTATCCGGCGCCGGTTGATCTCGATACGGGGACCTCGGATAAACGCGGATCGAAAGCACGGATTAAGAAGTGAAGGCGTGGCAGTCTGTGATTTCCGTGTCTAACTGTGGTTCGATTGGAGCGCCCGCTTCGCCGTAGTAGGGGAGGCCGGTCTCGATGGCGGTGAAATATTCCTCGATGCGATCGAGGACTTCTTCGACGGTGTGGGAGTGATAGATCGAGGTGCGGAACAACGCGCCGCCCTGAAGCCCGCGAGTGAATTGTCCCGCGAGTTGTTTCATGCGATTGATTGCCGGAGTTTCAGGCATGTCTTCGCGCAGCATGTCGAAGTACTCGTGCAGGATCGCGCGCTTGTCGGCTAACGTCGGTTCGAAGATCGGACGGCCGTGCATCGCGTCTTCGATTTGGCGAAAGATCCACGGATTGGCCATCGCACCGCGTCCGATCAAGACACCGTCACAACCAGTTTCGCGAAACTTTGCAAACGCACCTTCAATCGTCGTGACGTCGCCACTGCCCGACACCGGCACGCGCACCACTTCTTTAACCTGGCGCACCAGATCCCAATTCGCGAGACCACGATAACCCTGCTCTTTTGTGCGACCGTGCAAGGCGATGTGCTCAACACCGCAATCTTCCGCGAGCTTCGCGGTGTCGACAGCGTTGATGGTGTGGTCGTAGAAGCCGGCGCGAATCTTCACCGTGAGCGGGATCGTAATCGTCTTCTTGAGTGCTTTGAGAATGTCGGCAAGCCGGCTGTGATCCTTGAGCAATCCCGAGCCGCCGCCGTGCTTCACCACCTTCGGCGCCGGGCAGCCGCAATTCACATCCAGGATGTCGGCGCCAACTTCCTGCGCCATCTCCGCGGCCATGCACATCCGCTCAACCTGTCCGCCAAAGATCTGCACCGCAAACGGCCGCTCGTCTTCGTAAAACCTCATCTGCCGTTTCGACTTCGGATTGTTTCGCGTCAAACCTTCAACAGAAATGAACTCCGAAACTGACAGGCCTACACCACCGCGCCGCTTCAAGAGACGTCGAAAAGAGACGTCCGTCACGCCCGCCATCGGCGAAAGCACGAGTGGCGGATTGATCTCGATATCGCGAATCTTGAAAGGTTTAATCTCAGGCATCAAGGCTTTATCGTCACCGGCGTTCCAACTGAAACTGCGTCGTACAACTCCTTCATCTCTGCATTCTCCAACGCGACGCAGCCCCATGTCCAATCGCTCTTTGCGCCGTTGCCGTGAATGTAGATCAAACCGCCGAGTTTCGTGTACTGCGGCGGCGCAGTCTTCTTCCGATTAGCTTCGACGATCGCATCGTGCTGCGCCTTCGAAATCAAGCCGTCGCGTAAACCGCGATCGGCGTCTTCGACATTCGGATAGCTGACGCCAAGCGACAGGTAATAAGCGCTCTTGTTGTTCTTAACGAAGACATAGAACTCGCCTTCGGGCGTCGCGCCGTCACCTTCGCGCACCTTGTCGGCGACCGGACTAAATCCGAGGCCGACGCGATAAGTCTTCAGTAGAGTTTTATCCGAATAGAACTCGAGTTTACGTTCTCGCTTGTAGACTACGATGCGGGGCTTCTCCACAGGCGGGGTTTGCCACGGAAAAACGCTGATTAGGCAGATTAATAACAAAAACACTAGGGCTTCTTCGACTTCTTGTCGTCGCTCTTTTCTTTGCCTTTGGCTGCGGAGGGAGCGGCAATCTTCAAGAGCGGATCGACGCTGGCGCGATAGGAATCAGTGACTTTGATAAAGGCTTCGTTGCGCAGCTTCTGAAGATACTCGTCACGTTCCTTCGGCTGGCGCTCAGTCAGCATCGCTTCACGCACGCGATTGTCGTTGAAAACTGGCGTCGTTCCCGCGGGAATGCGTTCGTCAACTCGCAGGATTTGATAACCGTCAGTCACGCGAATCGGATCGGTGATGCCACCAGCCTTCACGTCCTTCAACTGTGCCAGCAAATCCTCGCGCAGGTTCGGCACATCAAACTCACCCACGTAACCTTTGTCCTGTGGCGACGTGCGCTGACCGTTTTTCTCGCGCTCAGAGTTGGACGCAGCCAGCGCTGCGAAATCAGCTCCGGCACGAATCTGCGATACCAGTTCGAGCGCTTTCGTCTTGACCGCAGTTTCATCCTTACCGACTAAACTGAGATAGATCTCGGAGAGCTTCACGCTTTCAGGTTTGCGAAACTTGTCCGCGTGCGTGTCATAGTATTTCTTGACTTCGTCGGTCGAGGGGCTCATATAAACACGCCGATCGACTTCCTGTTGCAACACGGCCTGCTTCATCATCTCCGTGCGCATCGTACGTCGAACGTCGTCCGGGTTCAGCCCGCTCTGACGCATCGCGTCATTAAGCTTTTCGATCGACGTGATTCCCTGCTCATTCGCAATCTGCAACATGCGGCGGTTAACTTCGGCTTCGATGTCGTTGGCGAGATCGAGCTCTTTGCCTCTTTGCAACAGCAGCTTCTCGTTAACGAGCGTCGCGATCAGTTCCGCCTGGCGCTTGTTAACTTCTTCAGTCGCCTGCTGCTCGGTCATGCCGCTCTGTTTCAGCGCGTCGATCCGCTCTTTGGTCTCCTTCTTCAACATCGAAAGCGTGATGACGTCGTCGTTCACCTGGGCGATTACTTCGTCAACGACAACCGTTTCGCCTTCCTGTGCGAAGACGCTCGTAGCGCCAAACGTCAGAAGGATCAAAGCAACAGCGGCAAGATATTTTACTTTCACACTAAAACTCCTATTGGTTTTTATCCACAGGTCACAGGGATGGACTGGGAATTCTAATCGCTGGCGCGAAGCCGGAGCAACACGGCACGAGCGATGTCGAGCACTTCGTCCTGCTCATCTTCCGTCAAGATCAGTCGTAAAACACCGTTTGGCGTAAAAACTGCCCCGGTGGTCGCAGTCACGAATTCGCCCAGTTTTTCGGGCGAAATACGCGCTTTTTCACTAAACTTGATGGCCGCTCCGTCGGGCGTCCGATCGATCGAAACTATCCCCAATTCTTCCGATAAACGACGCAAACGCGCGTATGCAAATAACCGGTCGACTGACACTGGAATACGTCCATAACGGTCCTCAGTTTCCGTCCGAATACTCGCCAACGTAGATTCGTCACGGGCGGAAGAAACCCGCTTGTACGTCCGCAACCGCTGTCCCATGTCAGAAATGTATTCGTCAGGAATCGCGACATCGACGCCGAGATTGAGCGTTACGCTCGTCTCATCTTCAACCTCTTCGCCCTGCATTTCGGCGACCGTGCGCTCCAGCATCTGCGTGTAAAGATCGAAGCCAAGCGCTTCCATGTGCCCCGATTGCTCGCCTCCAAGCAGGTTGCCGGCGCCGCGCAGTTCAAGGTCGAGGGCCGCGATACGAAATCCCGCGCCCAAATCAGAAAACTCGCGAATGGCTGCTAAACGTCGACGGGCAATGGGTGAAAGCTCCTGTTCACTGGGTATCAGCAGGTAGGCGTAAGCCCGGCGGCTCGAACGCCCCACACGCCCGCGTAATTGATAAAGCTGAGAAAGACCGTAGTGATCGGCGCGATTTATGATGATGGTGTTTGCGCGTGGGATGTCTATGCCGTTCTCGATGATAGTGGTCGCAACCAGAACGTCATATTTGTAGTCGATGAAGTCAAGCATTACCCGCTCCATCTCCTTCTCGTTCATCTGCCCGTGACCAACAGCCAGCCGTGCCTGCGGCACCAGACGTTTCACGAGTGCTGCAATCGTCTCGATCGTCTCCACGCGATTGTGGATGAAGAACACCTGGCCGCCACGCGACAGTTCGAGGTCGATCGCCGACTTGATTACGCTCTCGGAAAACTGAACCACTTGAGTTTGAATCGCGAGACGATCGCGAGGTGGCGTTTCGATCAGCGACATGTCGCGCATGCCGCTCAGCGACATGTTGAGCGTGCGCGGGATCGGTGTCGCCGACAGCGTCAGCACGTCGACTTTTTTCTTCAGATGTTTGAGCCGTTCTTTGTGTGCGACGCCAAAGCGCTGTTCTTCGTCGACCACAACGAGACCGAGATCTTTGAACGTCACATCCTTGGAAAGAATGCGGTGCGTACCGATGATCACATCGACCTCGCCGGCCTCGATCCGTTTCACCACTTCCTTCTGTTCTTTCGTCGAACGAAAGCGCGACAACAATTCGACTTTTACTGGAAACGGAGCAAAGCGATTGCGAAACGTGTCGTAGTGTTGATAAGCGAGCACTGTTGTCGGCGTTAAGATCGCCGCCTGCTTTCCTTCCATCACTGACTTGAACGCAGCGCGCATCGCGACTTCCGTCTTGCCGTAACCAACATCGCCGCAAAGCAAGCGGTCCATCGGCACGGGTTCTTCCATGTCTTTCTTCACGTCTTCGATCGCAGTTTCCTGATCCGGTGTGAGCACGAAAGGAAAGCCGTCTTCAAACTCCTGCTGCCACGGCGTGTCGGCAGCGAAGGCGTAGCCGCCCACCATTTTCCGTTCGGCGTAGAGACGCAGCAGTTCGTCGGCCATGTCGCGCATGGCGCGTTTGGCTTTGGCTTTTGTCTTCTGCCAGCCGAGACCACCAAGGCGATCGAGTTGCGGTTGATGACCTTCAGCGCTCGAGTAACGTTGCACGAGGTCAAGACGCTCGACCGGAACGTAGAGCTTCGCTTCGTCGGCGTAGAAGAGCAGCATGAACTCGCCGGTGCGTGGGCCAAGGTCGAGAGTCTGTAAACCGCCGAACCGAGCGATACCGTGATCGATGTGAACCACGTAATCATTTGGCTTGAGATCGCGAAAGTCAGAAAGAAACGCGGCCGCCTTTGATTTGCGTTTTCGTTTGTCAGTCCTTTGCGGACGATCAGCGCCGGCGGGACGTCGGTCAACCGTGTCCGCCGTCTCGTCAAAAACGTCGGCTTCGACGTGAACTACCAATCGCGATTGCGGCAGCTCAAAACCACCACTGAGACGGCCGACAGTTACGACAACGGGTTGATATCTCTCAGAACTCTCGGTGGTGAATGCGAGTCGGGTTTCGATCTGGTATTCGTTGAGGATTTCGACGATTCTTTCCGCCACGCCAAGACTCGGCATCACGAAAAGCGTCGTCTTTGCTTCCTCGACCGCGCGCTTCACTTCAGCGGCGAGATCGGCGATGCGGCCGTGATAACGCAAGGTTGATTGTGCCTGCAACTCAATTTCGACCGCGCTCTCAACCACCGGAAACAGGAAGACCGGCTGGCGTGTGCCGCGTACTCGGCCGAGCTGAACTTTCGGCGCCTCAGCTTCAAGAGCGAGCTCGAGATCAGTTTCAGCCGCCGTGCGACCGAGTGTGCGCAGTTCGACGCGCTGGTGCGTGTGAACAAGCTGGCGCAACTCTTCGGCGGTAAGAAAGAGCTCCTCGGGCGCAAGCGCGATGTCGTCGGCTTCGTCGATTTGCCGGTAACGCTCGGACACGTTCTCGTAGAACTCACTCAGGTACGACTCGATACCGCCTGGCTCGTCGATCACCAGGACGGCATCGCCGAGGTGATCGAAAACAGTCGAAGTGCAGTCTTTGATGATTGGAATCAGCCATTCCCAACCAGTAAACGCCTCGCCTTCGTCGGCGAAGGCCGTGCGATCGCGCAACGAGCGCGCGTAACGCTCGTCGTGCCAGCGCTCGCGCGCAGCCTCGCTCCAGAGTTGAAAGTCGAGCGCGTTCACGGCGTACTCGTGCATCGGCGGTACTTCAACGGACCTTAGTTGTGCAGTCGAGAGTTGGTTCTCTGGATCGAATTCGCGGACGGAATCGACCGTGTCGCCAAAGAACTCCAGACGCACAGGCGCGTCTCGTCCGGGCGGCCAGACGTCGACGATGCCGCCGCGCATTGAAAACTCGCCGACTGCGCCGACTGGATCTTCGCGCATGTAGCCTGTGGCCATTAGTTTTTCGACGAGCTCTTCCGGAGAGTGATCTTCATCGCGTCGTAAAATGACTCCAGACTTAGCGATCGTTTCGGGAGTCACTGTTTTACGTGCGAGTGCACGCGCGGTTAGCAGGACGAATTTCGCCGAGCGTTGCCTGAGTCGCCAGAGGGCGAGGGCGCGTCGCTCGAGTGTTTGCGCGTGCGGCGATGTGCCGGCGTACGGATCCGTTTCCGAAGCGGGCAGGACAAGAATTTCGTTGTCGGCTTCCTGTTCTGAGAATGCGGAATGCCAGAAACCGAGATCGCGCTCCCACGATTCGAGATCACGAGTCGACTGCGCGACGATTGCGAACGTTTTGCCTGTTTCCCGCTGGAGCGCAGCAACTGCGAGTGCACGCGCGGCGCCGGCGACGAGACCGCTGATCGAGATCACACGCGCATTGGATCGCAGGTCGGCGAGCAATTTCTGGTATTCGGGTGTGTCGGTGATCTGTGTTAACAACATAAAACTAGGGCACGGATTTCACGGATGAAGACGGATTTTTTCAATTAATGAAGTGGTTGACGAGCCTTCGACGAATGGTAACGAGATTACTTTGCCTCCTGCGGCTTCGACTTCTTCGCGTCCGTGTATTTGATCGAGTTGATAGTCTCCACCCTTCACGAGTACGTCCGGAAGGAGTTCAGTGATCAAACTACGTGGGGAGATGTTGTCAAAGACGGTTACGTAATCGACCGAGCGCAGCGCGGCGAGTATCTCGGCACGCTCTGCCTCGTTGAAGACCGGCCGATCCGGACCTTTCAACTCGCGAACTGTCCGATCACTGTTTATGGCGACAACGAGCGCGTCGCCAAGCGCGCGCGCGGCAGCCAGGTAACGCACATGGCCCAAGTGCAAAAGGTCAAAGACTCCGTTCGTAAAAACGAGTCGCTTGCCGGCTGCGCGCAGACGTTGGCGCTCCCGAAGCATCTCCTCCGGGCTCAAAATCTTTTCGATCATTGGTTAAAGATTACAGGATTTGGCGGATGTCTGTATAATCGCCATTTTTATGTCGATACCGTTTCTCGAAGATAACGATCAAACACAGGCACGGCGCGAGCATCTCGACGGATTGCGCGCGCTCGTCGGCAACGTCTATCCAAACAAGTTCGAGCGCAGTCGAGTGGTCGATGCTGAAAAAGAGGACACGATCACGTCGATCGTTGAGAAGTTTCGCAGTTTCGAGCCGGTCGCTTCCGACGAGCGTCCGTCGCCCGAGGTGCTCGGCCACGCCAACGAGCAGTTGAATAAGTTTGTCGTTCGCCTTGCCGGCCGCATCGCATCGCCGCCGCGCGTGATGGGCAAAGCTGCGTTCGTGCATCTCTCGGACGGGATCTCGCGGCTGCAAATCTATATTCGCAAAGCCGACATCACGGGCGTGCATAACAGCGCCGAAGGTGGCGACGTCGATGGCTGGGAGCTGTTTCAGTTACTGGATCACGGCGACTTCATCGGCGTTGAAGGATATCTCTTCGTCACTAAAACCGGCGAGCTCTCGGTGCACGTGCAGAAGCTGCAATTCCTGGCGAAGGCGATGTTGCCGCTGCCCGACAAGATGCACGGCATTCACGATCCGGAGATTCGACAGCGACAGCGTTACGTCGATCTGATTGCCGGGAGTCTGAAGCACGAGCAGGACGAATCGCTCACGTCGCGCGAAGTTTTCGAGCGGCGAGCCGCGACTGTACGCGAGCTGCGTCGCATTCTTGAAGACAACGGTTACATCGAAGTCGAAACGCCGATGTTGACGCCGCTCGCCACCGGCGCAGCGGCGCGGCCGTTCAAGACGCATCACAACACGCTCGACATCGATCTCTACGCGCGCATCGCGCCTGAGTTGTATCTGAAACGTTTGCTCGTCGGCGGTTTCGAAAAAGTTTTTGAGCTCAATCGCAACTTTCGCAACGAAGGAATCTCAACGCGTCACAATCCCGAGTTTACGATGCTCGAGTTTTACTGGGCCTATGCCGACGTGAACGAGATGATGGACTTCTGCGAGAACCTGCTGCGATCAGTTGTGTTCACCGTGCTGGGCCACACGCACGCGAAGTTTGGCGAATACGAACTCGATTTCGGGGCGCTGTTTCGACGCGTGGGAATGAAGGAGAGTTTGACTGGCTTCGTCGAACCGGATCGGATCACAAACGACAACGTGGTCGAACTGTTTGAAACGCACGTCGAGTCAAGCCTCGTGCAGCCGGTTTTCATTACTGACTTTCCCAAACCGATTTCGCCGCTGTCGAAGGCGTCGCCGGCAAATCCGAACGTGGCGGAACGCTTCGAGTTGTACATCGCAGGCATGGAGGTCGCGAACGGGTTCTCCGAACTCAACGACCCGGCCGAACAGTACGATCGTTTTCGCGATCAGATGAAGCAACGTGAACGCGGCGACGACGAGGCGATGTTGATGGACGAAGACTACATTCGCGCCCTCTCGTACGGCATGCCACCCGCGGCCGGCATCGGCATCGGCGTCGATCGTCTCGTCATGCTATTGACGAACAAGACCTCCATCCGAGACGTCATCCTCTTCCCGCACATGCGCCCCAAAGAGTAGCCACAAAAGGCACATAAGACACAAAAAGCACATAAAGGATTTGGACCTGTCCTATTTCCTTTTTGTGCTTTATGTGCCTTTTGTGCCTTATGTGGCCTTACTTGGCGGGTGTCTCTTGATGAGAGGCGGCGAGCCATTTGCCGCCACGCAGCACATAGGCGCTGCTGGACCAGACGGTTGCCGGCACTTGTGTTCCTCCGCAAGACGCGTCCTGGGTGGACTTGTAGGTCAGTAGCGCGGCGCTGCTGTTCAGGAATGTCACTTTGAGATCGCTCAGCTCGTACGACTTCACTTCGCACGGCGCTTCGAGAGCCTTGATTGCTTCTGCCTTATTGGCCACGCCCGTGTCGCCGATCATCACGCTGTCGGCACTGAGTGTGGCTTTGAACAGCTTGATGTTCTTATTCTTCCACGCCTCCCAAAGTTTCTTCTCGGTGGCAATGATTATTTTCGTACTCTGCGCGCGACTCATCGCGGGCTTAGGCGCAGGCGACGGCGACGCTGCCGGTTCCTGCGAACGAGCAATGGATGCGAATACAAATGTCAAAACGATCGCGAGGACAACTCGAACCTTCATAGTTCAGCTCCTGGGCAATTGGGGGTAGTTAGAGCTCGTTCATTATATGTGATTTTGTGTCTTTTGGTGGCTAATCCTGCCTGGTGGCTTTCGATCGGAGGTCGGCGATGCGTTCGTCGGACCATGCCGGTCTTTGTCCATGCTCCTGCATCAACTTCAGATAAGTCTCCATCGCATCGAGTGAGCCTTTGAAATCGCCAAGCTTCTCGCGCACGCGGCTAAGGTCGAGAAGAAACTGCGCGTTCGTTGGTTTGTACGTCGTCGCCGCTTGTGCGAATGAAGCTTCGGCAAGCTTTAGCTCGCCCTTCATCTCATACAGACGAGCGAGGTGGTAGTAACTGAGCGGGTAACGAGCACCATCGCGTTTTGATACTTCGAGAAGATTGGAAAATGCATCGTCGATTCGGTTAAGCCTGAGCAACGCAGAACTCAACTCGATATTGGCGGGAGGAAAGTAACCATTCTGCCGGCTCAACACGCGATTAAAGTTATCAACCGCTTGCTGCATTTTGCCGCGTTCAAACGCTGAGCGCGCGCGTTGTAATAAGTCGTAAGTCCCTTGATCAATTACGAACGGCTTCCAGGTAGCCGGCGTATTTTCAGGTGACGCCTTTACTACTGTTCCCGCCGCCGATTTCGCAGGCTTTGCTGCGACGATTACTGTCTCGTCCGTTCTCCCTCGTGCAAGTGCCTGAGTCGCTGCATCGTGTTGCGGATCGACCGCGAGAGCGCGACGCCATTCGCGTGCGGCCAGATCGTTCTGACCTTTCGCAGCGTAAACGCGTCCCAGGTTGTAACTCGCCTCCGCATAACGAAAACTTTCGAGCTGCAACGCCGACAGCAGAGCTTCCTGTGCTTCGTCCCACCTGCCGGTACGCAACAACAAGACGCCGAGGTTGTTATAGGCTCGCGAATATCGACCCTTGCGTTGTTCGATCGCAGTCCGATACGCAGCAATCGCCGGCTCCGGCTCTCCTAAGCGAGCAAACGTGTTGCCGAGATTGTAGAAACCAATCGGATCGAATGAATTCGAGGCGGCAATCTTGTTCAACTCGGCGATGGCTTCCGCGCGGTGTCGAGTGGTCAAAAGCAAATCGGCGAGTTTCAGTTGCAGACGATGGCGTTCGGGGTCGTTGGCAGCGCCCGCGATCTGCTCGCGCAAGCTCGCGACGGGATCTGGAGTGTTGGCGACGTCCTGCTCGGCCGCGATTGTGCGAGCACGCGTTTGTGTTTGAGCTGAGGTCGTCGGGGTTTGGATGATCATCGTCGAAACAACGATGAGGAAGAAAACTATCTTTCGCATAGCTTTTGACTTTCTTTTCTCCCGCAACGGCGCAACGGCGCAACGGAAGAAAAACGTGGCGCCGTTGCGGGAGAAATCTTACTGCTTGGTGGCTGAGGCTTCGTTTCGCAGGTACGACACCACCGTGCCGCCAAAACCCACGGCCCAACCATGATTCCGATCGCTGAAGAACACGCGTTCGAGCGGATGCGGAGTGCCACTGCGCTCAGTGGTCCAACGCTCGCCGCCGTCAGTTGTGTGAATGATTGTTCCTTCAGCGCCGACGGCCCAGCCTTCGAGTGCGTCGATAAACTTCACGTCAAACAGATCGACGTCGACAGTTGAGTCCTGTCGCTGCCAGGTGCGACCACCGTTGTCAGTGCGATAGACGCTTCCTACACTACCGACTGCCCATCCCTTGCGATTGTCGACAAATGAGGTCGCCGTGAAGCGAGTTGATTTTTCAACTTGCGGAAGTGTTGATTGGTACCACGTTTCGCCGCCGTCTGAGGTTTGAATGATCGTTGCGCCCGCGCCGACGAGCCAGCCGCGATCGTCGTCGACGAAGATTCCTCCAAGCAGCAGATGTCGCGTCGGTGAATGTAAGGCTGTCCACGTATTGCCGGCGTCGCGCGTGGTATAGATCTGGCCGGCGTCACCGAACGTCCAGCCACGACCCTTCCGGCTAAAAACAGCGCGCACCAAAACTGAATCAACGTCGAAACCTTTGATCTCGATCCGTTTCCAGTGTTCGCCACCGTCGATGGTTCTCATCAGGTAAGCGCGCGGCTCTACTTTTGTCTTGAGTTGGTAGGCGTTTACTTCGCATACCATCCAGCCGTTTTGGTCGTCGATAAAGAAGATGTCGCGCACGACATCGTCAGTCGACGAACCACGCGCGGCCCATGTGTTACCACCGTCACGCGTCTGGAGCAGCGAACCCTTGCTGCCGACTACCCAACCTCTATTTTGATCGAGAAAGTAGACTGCATGCAGCCACGCCATTGTTCCACTGCGCTGGCGCGCCCACGTGCCCGTTTGGGCAAACGTGGACGACGCGACAAGCAAGAGAAACAGGAGAGATGCGGGCGCTTTGCTCATAAGTGGGCGCACTCTGTTTACGGCACTGGCGCGCCGAAGACGCGGGCGAAGCTCGCCAGCGGAGTCATGCTCATGATGGTTTGCAATGTCTTCAGCTTGTTTCCAGGGACGAGTACTTGATCGCCGGGTGCGAGATAGACGTTGTCAGGCGCTTTGCCTTTGTAAATTGCCGACAGGTTTACGCGAATCTGTGCGCGAATGCCATTAGGTTGTTGTCTTAGCACGATGATGTTGCTCTTGTTGCCGGTATTCAATACACCACCTGCTTCGGCAATAGCCTCTGAGACGGTCATGCGGTGATTCATGAGGCGAATGCCGGGCTGGCCCACATCACCGAGCACGCTATAACGATACGAGGTCGCCTTCTCGAGCGAGACAGTGACCTGCGGATCGATGATGTACTCGTCGTAATTCTTCTTGACGATCTCAGCCACTTCGTCAACTGTTTTTCCGTTGACGAAAACTCCGCCTTTGATCAGCGAAAGAGAGACGCGCCCGCTTGGTGGGATGATGATGTTGGCACGCGAGTAACGCGGCTGATTAAACACTTCGACCGAGATGACGTCTTCAGGACCAAGTCGATAGTTATTGAAGAAGTTGTTGTAGTAATTCGAAATCGCCACTTCTTCCGACATCTGATCCGTGCGATTCGCCTGGATGTCCTGCGACACATCCGATGGAGTGCGCGCAGTATCGTCCGGCTCCAGACGGTCGCCGTTGACCGGCGTCTTCTGAGCTTTCTTGTCCTGCTCGTTCGTAGTGGTCCGCGGTCTTTCTTTTTGGGGATCACTTTGCGTCTGCGCAGCGATGCTGATGGAAAAAGCAAACAGCGTCGCGACTATCAGCGCAATTCGTCTCGTGTTTTTCATCTCAACCTCCAAACCGATCATTGGGCGCCACGCCCAAACAAAATTATCTTGATGGTCTCAAACATAATGAGTGCATCAAGAAACAACCCATGGTGCTTAATGTAGAAAAGATCGTACTGAAGCTTCTGCCGCGCATCTTCGATTGACGCGCCGTACGGATACTTGATCTGTGCCCAGCCCGTCAGGCCGGGTGCAATTAGATGCCGCTGCTCGTAGAACGGGATCTCCTCGGCTAGTTGGGCCACAAAATGCGGCCGCTCAGGTCTGGGACCGACGAAGCTCATGTGGCCCAGCAAAATATTCCAGAACTGCGGAATCTCGTCGACGCGAATCTTGCGGATGACGCGACCCACGCGCGTCGTACGAGTGTCGCCTTTACTGGCCCAAACCGGACCTGATTCTTCCGCATCCACGCGCATCGAGCGAAATTTCGTAAGCGTAAACGTGCGCCCGTTTTTCCCGACTCGTTCCTGCTTGTAAAAAACCGGGCCTTTCGATTCAAGCTTGATCAATACCGCCGTGACCAGAACGATAGGCAACGAAAGAATTGCGCCAATGAGTGCCACCAGCCAATGGACCACGTTGCGCGCGACCTCCGTAATCTTTGCTTGCCGTCCCCGGCCGCCAAATATCAGCCACGAAGGACGAAGCATGTTCAAAGAAACGCGACCGGTGATGCGCTCGTAGAATGAAGCGCCCTCTTCAATATTTACCTCGCCCGCCAGACTCAGCTTCAACAACTTGTTCGTCGGCAGTTGTCCGCGGCGTTCTCCCATCGCCACAACGATGCGATCGATGTTCTCGCGTTTGACTATCTCGTCGAGCTGCTCGGTCAACCCGATCACGCGCGGATTGATAAGACTCTTGCCGAGCAACTCGGAGTCAGTCCCTACAAAGCCAACAATGCGATAACCCGCATCGGGTCGGTCCAACACTTCACGCGCGACTTCCACGGCCAGATTGCCGGAACCAACGATCAAAATGCGTTCACCGAAGTCCGGATGGCCCAGAAGCCAGTGAATCGACACGCGCCAGGCAACCATCAACGTGAGCGCGATTGGCAGCGCGATTAACGAGACGCCGCGACCGAGCATCAACGATGGAAACGTGTAAAACGAGAACGCAAGCACGATCCATGCGAGGCCGAGGGCCTGGATCAAGCGGAGCACCAGCTCGCGCCGGTCGTGCATCACCAGAAAATCGTAAAGATCGAAAAGGTAGAAAGCTGCGAGACAGACAAAGGCAGCCAACGCGGCTTTCAAAAATCCATTCTTTTCCTGAAGCTCAAAGGGACCATCAATCAGGCCGAAGCGAATGTACACGGCACAGATCAGCGCGCCGTAAACCAACGCCGCCTCGGCGATGATCAGCAATGTCATTCGTCCGTTGAGGCGAAAGGCTCTCAATTAACGACTGCAACCTCCTCTTCGATTCTGTCCGCCGTCATAGGCTGCACCTCAGTGCTCTTACTTTCACGGTTGTAGTAGCGATACTGGTAATAGTGCGAGGCCGAATCCGGCTGGTCGTCGGTGCGATTCAGGATCACTCCGAGCAGCCGTTCCTTCGGCATCTGTTCCAGCAGCTTATCGACGGCTGAGTAACGAGTTTTGCCGGCGCGCACGACGAGAAGTCCGCCGTCAGCGCGTGACATGAGCACGTTTGCGTCAGTGAAAATCCCCAACGGCGGCGCGTCGATGATGATGAAGTCAAACATGCGTCGCACTTCCGTCAGCAGACGGCCGTAGCTCGGGCCGGAAAGCAACTCGGCAACGTCGTCACGAGGACGGCCGCCGGGTAGAAGGTGGAGGCCCGCCGGTTCGAGGCGAACGATTGCGTCTTCAAGATTCAGTTGTCCGCCGAGAACTTCCGAGAGACCAACCTGGGCATCGATGCCGAGATAATCGGTGGCGCATGGGCGGCGCAGATCGCTATCGATCACGAGACAGCGCACGCCTTCAGTTTGGGCCAGCAACCAGGCGAGGTTGAGGGCCGTTAGCGTTTTGCCTTCGGCGATGCCTGCGCTCGTGACGACGATTGCACGCATCTGCATACGCTCGCCGGCTTCGAGAATTCTCGTGCGCAACGAGCGATACTGCTCGGTGTAAGCAGAGCGCGGCTGGCTCACCGCAATCAGATGAGGCTCGACGCGCGACGGAGAAACGTCGAAAGTGACGAATCCTCCGGCGCGCGTCGCTCCGGCAGCGTCCAAAGTTGCCCCAGCATCACGCGAAGCAATACCGCCGGGGAGTGCCGACCCGCCGGGTACATCCGCAGTGTGCGCAGTGGACGCTGAGCTTCGCACCGGTTTGCCGGGAACAGACATAATTGAAGAACCACTCAAGATCTGTTCTTCGATCTGTCCGGCTGACGGCAGCCCGGGAATGCCTGGGCTATCGTTACGGCGCGTTGAATTTTCTGTATTCTTCGGAGCAGCAGTCTTCTCGGTGTTACTGCTGTGTCGCCTCATTGCATCAAAAACTCTTCCCATCGAATCACCTCATCTAATCAGGTGTTTAGAATCCTAATCCGTGTCACCGCTTGTTTTTCCCGCGTTCCACAATTCGGCTCGGCCGGCGGAAGTAAAAATTCGCGCGGGGGCTTCGCGTTCCTCGCCGGCTTGTCCGCGGCCGCGATCGGAGCGTGGCAACATGTCGAACGTGTCGGCCACGTCCTCGATGATTGAGCGTCCGATTGTCGTGTCGCCGGCGGCGTAACCTGCCAGGAGCGCATTGTCACAAAGATTGTTTATGTTTCGCGGAATGCCTTCCGAACAACGGAAAATGTAATCGACGGCTTCCGGTGAAAACACGTCGGTACGTTCCGCGCCCGCCACCAGCAATCGCGACGTAATGTAACGATCCGTCTCTTCGACGTTCGGCAGCGGTTTGATCACGCAACGAAGTGCAATGCGTTGTTTCAACTGGCGCAGGTCCGGATTATTCAAAACGTCGCGCAACTCGGGTTGACCAGTCAAAACGATCTGCAACTGCTTGGCTGTGTTTGATTCAAAGTTTGAAAGCAAACGAATCTCTTCGAGCACGTGCGGAGAAAGCCCCTGCGCTTCGTCGACGATCAGCACGGTGCGCAGACCGCGCGAGTGACGCGATTCCAAAGCGCGCCCGAGCTCGAGCAACAACTCTGATTTCGTTTCCCACTTCTGCACATCCAGCAACGTCGATACGTGCTGGTAAAACTCCGGGACTGACAGTCGTGGATTGAAGACATAAGCGACTAGCACTGTTCGATCGAGACGCTCCATCATCCAGCGCAGGATCGTCGTTTTTCCTGTACCTACTTCACCCGTCACCACCACGAGTCCCTTGCCGCTTTCAATGCCGTAGTGCAGGTTGGCCATCACTTCCGTGTGCGACGGAGTGAAGTAAATGAAGCGCGGGTCGGGCGTCAGCGCGAATGGCAACTCTTTTAGACCGTAAAATTCTGCGTACACTCTCTTGGACCTCCGGTTACTGCGACAAACTCCTTACGAACGACCCGATGCCTTCATCAGGTAGTCGAAAACGTGCGTGAGCTTGAGCGCCAGGGCCAGCATCGGAATGCTCACGAGCGTGGCGACCACGCCGGCCGCAAGCAACAACCTGCGACGACGAGGCACGGCACGCGCTTCCTGGGGCGTTAACAACTCCGGCACGGAAAGGAGAACTGGGAGACCGGTGTAATGTCTGGCGTCTTCCGCGTTTTGAATAGTAAGCAAACGCGGTCCTTCAAAGATTCCGATGAGCAACAGGCCGATAGCGAGACCGGCTGCGAGGCCGATGCTTGACAGCAACAAGCGCTTCGGAGCAACGGGTTGCGACGGCAGGTTCGCGGCGTCGACCACTTCGATTCCTTCACCCTGTTGCTGCTGAGCCGCGTCCTTGTTCAGGGTAATTTTCTGCTGTTGAGTGAGAAGTTGATCGAGCGCTGTCTTCTTGGTTTGATACTCGCGTTCAATCGCACCCAGCGCTACTTCAACGCCTGGAACGTGATTGATGCGCTCAACCAAAGCACCAATGTTTTTTTCGTTGGTAGCTAACGCCGTCTGCTGACGCTTTATCTCACCGTCGGCAACTTTGATGTCATTCTCAAGGGCACTGGCAGTCAGATTGGGAGACCTGCTGTATTTGTCCTGTTTGGCCTTAATGTTATCTTTCCATTCGGCGATCTGTTGGTCCATCTCATTTTTGACTTGATCGAGCTCTTTCTGCTTCGCGAGCACGTCGGGATGCTTCGGTTTCAACTCCTGTAGCAGTCTCGTGAGCTCGCCTTCGAGCTGGGCCCTGCGGCCAACAAGGTTGGACCATCCCTGGGTTGTTTTGGGATCGGTGATGTTAGTTGCCGCTTCTTCAACCTGTTGTTCGTGGCTCTGCTTGATCAGGACTAACTGGTTTGCGGCGGCGGCGCGACGATCCTGTAACCGTCCGACTTCCGCAATCAGTGCTTTCTGTTCCTCACGCAGGCCGTTGAGCTGTGCGAACAACGACTGAACTTCAGTCGGCAGAATTCCGACGTTCTGGCTCATGAAATCCACGCGCTGTTTATCAACTGCGGCCACCGCTTCCTGCGCCTGCGCCACCTGATTGTCGATAAACGTCTTTGCTGCCGTGCTCGAGTTCACAACGTCGGCAGTTTGCACGTTGATGTACTTGCTGGCGAGCTCCGCCGTAATGGCCTGCGCGATCTTCGGATCGCGATACCTGAAAGCAATATTGAAACCGTTGGTGATGTCGTTACGACTGGTGTTGACCGCGACGCGGATGTTGTCCCGCATCGTATCAATCACGGTTTCCATCGCCTCGCCACGACCTCGCTCTACCCGGTACAGATCATATTTCTCGACTAGCGGCTGAAGCGAACTACGGCTCGTGACCACCTGGTTAATGCTGGTCAACTGGCGCGTCAGGCTATCCTCGGACACGGTAGTGACAACCGAAGTGGGAAGGTTTGACGGTCTGACAACGATGAGCGTCTCCGACTCGTAGACATCCGGCAGCCGGTAGACGACATATCCGACGGCAACCGTGACGGCGATCACAGGAAGGATCAGCAGCCATTTCCGGCGTCGCAAAATTTTCAGGTATTCACTCGGTTTTCGTTGTCTAAAATCAACGCTCATAACGCTCTCCTATTCATGGTCAGTCAACCAAAGCGCACCAATCTCACAATGAGCTCACAATGAGGTCAATGCCTTCTTCGCGTCTTCGAGATCTGCAAATGGGGATTTATCAGCCAGCCGGATCGCGGTCTCGAGCTCACGCCTCGACTCTTCCCGATCTCCCTTACCCTTCAGGGCCATTCCGAGGTGGTAGTGATAGCTGGCACTGGGCGAAACGTTTTGTTTACGCGCATCCGCTTCGTTAAGCGTTACGGCTTTGCGTAGTTGCTCGACAGCAGCGGTGTGCAAGCTCTTCTTGTAGTAAACCCAGCCAAGCGTGTCGATGAAACCGGCCACGTTCGGGTTCTTTTGGACCACGCCCTGGGCCAATCGCACTGCTTCGTCGAGATTTCCTTTGCCTGTTTCGGCGTAGAGCCAGGCAAGGTTGTTGGCAGCAATGATTGCGTTCGGATCTTTCTCGAGGGCCTTTTTGTAATTCTCGATGGCAGCGTCGTAGTTCTTTCTGCTGTCCTCGAGCATTCCGATCAACGTATAGGGCGTTGCGTTGTCGGGACGCAGGGCGATGAGCTTGCGGTATTCACCGATTGCACGATCCTGCTGATTGCTTCTGATGTAAAGCGCACCCAGCGACGAGTATGCCGGCAGGTAATTTGGATCGAGCTCGAGTGCTTTCTTCAACTCAGCCTCAGCACTTTGAGCGTTGTTTTGGGAGCCAAAGGCCTGCGCTTTCAGATAGTGCAGCGAAGCATTGTTCGGATACGCCGCGAGCGCCTGATCGATTCGGGCCTGGGCCTTATCGATCTCCTGTGTTCTGGCGTAAAGCGTAAGCAGGCCATTGAGCGCGTCGAAATTCGTGCCGTCAACTTTAAGCGCCGTTTCGAAGAAGTTGATCGCATCGGCTGGTTTGTTTTCGCTCAGCGAGGCCAGGGCGAGGCTGTTGTAAACGACCGGATCGTTTGGATTGGCGTTGCGTGCAGCCTCAAAATCAGTTCGCGCCGCGGCGCCATTCCTGAGTTGCAGTTGGGCCGCGCCCCTCGTCAGCAAAGTCTTCTCGCGAATTTCGTTGAGCAACTGCGCCGAGCTCTCGTTATCGGGTGCTGTTTTATCCAAACGCGCGATTAAATCCGAAGCTTGTGCAATTGTTCCCTTTTGATCGCCGCTCGTCAGGTTGAGTTGAAGTTGCATTAACTTCGCCGGCAAATAATCGGGATAGTTTTTTTCCAGATCGGCCGCGAAGGCACGTGCTTCATCCACTTTGCCCAGACTGAAGTTGTACTGGGCGAGAAAATATAAAGCTGGCCGAGAGTTTGGTTCCTGCTGGAGAACGTTCTGTAGATCTTCAATGGCGTTCTTCATGCCATCAGCCTGTCCGCTTTGAGCACGCATGCGCGCGCGCAGCAGCAGTGCCTGGCGGTCGTGCTGGTCCTTCTTGAGTACTTCGTCGACTTGCGCAGTCGCGCCCTGGATATCGCCCTTCGCCAATAAGATTTCGCCGAGACGATAACGACCCCGAGTGTAGTCCGGGGCCTTTGCCAGAATGTCCTGATAGATTTTTATGGCCTCGTCAGTGCGGCCGACTGTCGAATAGAAATCGGCCAGCACCGCCTGACCCTCAGGCTTAGTTGCTTGCAAATTCGCCAGCGCCTTGTACGACTCTTCTGCTTTGTCATACTGACGAGTGACCACGTAGTAACTGGCGAGCATAAAGCGAGCGTTACGATCGGTTGGTCCAACCTCAACGCCTTTCCGCAGTTCCGCTTCGGCTTCCGCGAGCCGATTCGACTGCGCCAGAAACTTGCCGTATTCCGTGTGGCCCAGCGGCGAATTGCCGTTTACCGAAATGGCTTTCTTGAAGAGTGCCTCGGCCTTGTCAGTCTCTTTGTTGACAATGTAGAAACGCGCGAGGCTCAGATAGGATTCAACGCGACTGGGATCGAGCTCTACCGCGTGATTGAGCTCCTTGAAAGCTGCGTCCTTCTGGTTCTGCGAGAAGAGCACGCTCCCCATGAGGATGTGGCCTTCGATGTTGTTTGGATCTTTCTGAAGAATCTCTTTCGCCAGACGTTCGGATTCACCGATGACGTCGGCCCTGCCTCTGCTGCCGGCTAGATAGTAGTTACCGAGCTTGATACGCGCGTCGAGATTGTTCTGATCGAGAGACACGACCTTTCGCAGCTCGTCGAGCATCTCCGGAAAGCGTTCGAGTCCTTCGAAAGCGCGCGCGAGTCCCCAGTGTGCCGGGGCTGATTTGTCGTCGATTTGAATCGCGTTACGAAATTCGAGCGTGGCTTCCTGAAACTTCGTTTCCTTCAGAAAGGCTTCGCCTCGTTCGAGGTGCTGAGCTTTTGCTTTTTCGGGATCGGTGCAGCCGGCAAGAAAAATAGTGGCTGCGAAAAGAAGACAGAAAAGGCTTATCTGATAGATAACACCGCGGCACTCGGTTTTCATTAACTCACTCCATCGTCGCTGTTCACCGCAGAGTGGTGACCAGCCATTTGTTTTGTTTCAGGTTTTCGAAACACCGACGGGCAATTGCCGGAAATTCCTACAACCAGAGACAGTGTTCAAAAAAGTTCAATTACTATCGTTTTCCGAAACTATAAACTCTTCGGTCTCCGTTCGAAGTACGTTACGGTACAAACTCCGGAAGTACTGCCGAAGCAGCCGACGCAAACTCAGTCGCTGCTTTTTCAGCGTCCGCTTCTGAATTACCGATCGGAACTGTCACACGGACCATCGCTCCGTTCGACCGGCGCAGGCGGACACTGTCGTATATCGTATAGACCTTGCCCCAGTACTCGCTCGCGACGTTTCTGCCGCGTCCCTGGTACCAGTAGATCATCAAGCTACTATAGTCGCCGTTCTGGATTACATACTTGTTAGCAGCGAAGCTCGAACCATCCGGCAACGAGATCATCGCCGTGCCTGGTTGGCTCAAGATCCATCCCGAACCTGGCAAGCAGTTCAGTGGACTGTGATAAGTGGCGCCGGAGCGTTGCGTGTCGTAGTAGCCCACGTAAAGATTCGCAGTTGGGCCATCGGCCTTACGAAAGTCGCGCAGCAGATAGTCACTGGCCCTGAGCACCTTCATAGTCGCGTCGTCCAAAATCTGATCATTTCCAGTTTTCTGCCACACGCCGATGGTTGTCGGAAAGACTTTCAGCTCCTTGCGTTCGACGTGTGCTTCGCCGAGATAGGCCCAGGCGTTAACAATCACACCCACGAACAGGATTAGGACCAGCAGTACGGCGAAACGCATTGAAGATTTCATAGCTCTGAGCCTTCGGCCGAAACCACTGGACTGATAGCGACAGACTTGTCAGCTTCGGGCGACTTCCTTTCAACTGATGACTCGCCCTCAGACTGAGCCGGTCTGAAGCGATCAAGAATCATGCCAATACCAAACAGCAGGATGAAAGCCACGATATATATGGCCCAACCCGAAAATGTGTGGAAAAACCCATCGGCGACCTCTGTTCCATAATAATGCGCGAGTACTCCAGTACCGCTCACTCTGAATGCATTGGTCAGAATGGCAATTGGAACAGCAGAACCGACGATAATGACCGAACGCCAGAACCAGTAACTCTTGAGCCAGCCAAAACGGCCTCCGGACGATGGCGTGTCGTCGGAGCGCGAATGTGTGAAATAGGCAAAAACTACGGCCAAGGTCAAAAGCGTCATGAGCGACCGAATACCGCTACACGCTTCAACCACCTCGAGTTTCTTTGTTTCAAAGCTATTTAGAGGTTTGAGCTCGATGATGTTTCCCTGGCGCAAAACCGGGATACCGAGCAGGCCCATCGAGTAAACGGCACAACGCGACGCAAATAATTGCAGCGGAAAAGCGATCTTATTGAAGATGATGGCTGGAATCGGAAGCGCCAGAAACAAGAGGCCAAACGGGACCAACAGAAACCGTAAAAGCCTCACACCCCAGAAGTAGATCACGATGCCGGCTAGCAACAATACGAGCGAAAGTCTTTGGGTGTAGAGCTCGGCGCCGGCTGCACCCGCCCAAAGCGCGAAAAGACCCAAAACAATCGCCGCTCCGCCAAGCAAAGTCGATGATTTAACGGGGACGCGAGCGAGCCTCTCCCTCTGGGTCCAGAGGATATAGCCGATGATGAATGGGATTAAGAGACCGTGGGAATAGTTTTCGTCGAACCACCAGTCATGGACAAGCTTGACCAAGACAGTGGCGTAGGCAAAGACGATGGCGAAACTGATGGCTATACCTTGCCACAGTTTCTTGGTGGCCGGGACACTCATTCCGATATTCCTTGATGATTTCCGCAGAAAAGGGCAAGTTTTCAGGCGAAAACCGTAGGTGACCGAGAGACCTTTCACCCCTGATTAAGTTTAAAACGAGAGCAGCTTATCGCATGTTGGTATCGAGTGACAATCACCGACACCGGTTTTCAACAGAATTAGAAAAGGGTTAAAGGCGGGGATATTCCTGAATCTAGTACTTACTTGGGTCGGGTCAGGGAGCGGTAGCGACCTGGTCAACCATGAGAATCAAATGCTGATCACTGACCAGGTCGCTACCGCTCCCTGTACTGACCCGATCCAAGATTGAAGTCCAAGACAAAAGGGTGACCCATTTCGGAGTCACCCTCATTGACCAACTAAGGTGGCTGGACTAGTTGATTGTCACCACTGACATGTTGCTGCGTCGTCCACCCGCGATGACCGTGAGCTGGACGCTGCCGGCGCCGACCAGTTCAGGAGAGATCTTGACGGTGACCTGGTCCAGACCGCGCAACGTGCCACTCGAACCGGCGAATTCAACCGGCACCGTGAAGACTCTGTTATCCGCAGTACGAAACTCAACCTGCACGTCTTCAGCATAGTTCTCAACCACCTTGCCGTTGCTTAACCAAACATCATCGCCAACGTTCCTGTTCGTCAGGCCTGAGCTGAGACCGGTCGTAAGAATCGACAACCGAGCCTGCAGATCACCTCCAAGCCACCCCGATGTAATCGGCGAGAAACCATCACGGCGCAATTCCAAAGCGTTGAGAATTGCTCCAGCGGTGTTCGACTCACCCTGCCAAACAAGGATCGTCGGATTAAGTCCAGTCATACTGGCGGTCGAATGCATGACGTAACCATCACGTGTCGTGATCACCACATCAGCAAGACCTCCATTCAAATCGGAAGGAACATAGAACGTGATCGCTGTTGGCGACACTGAGATCATCGGCACTGCCTCGCCACCGATCGTGACGCTCACTCCTCCGAGCTCATACTTATCGTTGGTTGATGCAACTTCGGTCTCTGACGTCAACGGACTCGAAGTTGGCGAAGTTATCGCACCCATGCCGCTTTGCTGCAGGTTGATGCCATTACTGTCGAGCGGCAACACGTCGGCCTGATTAATTGCGATGTCAGTACGCGCACTGTTCTTGCTGGCCTTGTTCAAAGTATTTCGTGAGATGACTCCGTCAACCATCAAGTCCTCGCAGAACGACAGGTACGAGTCGATCTTGTTCAACCGGTCGACGACTCCTGAAGCCGGCGTCGATTGTCTCGACAAACTTGCGCTGGACTTAGCGAGATACAAAGCCACATAAAGATATTTGTCGATATCGATATCGACACCAGTAAACATTTCTCGCTCTGACGTGAAGTCGGCGTAGGCCTGGTTCAGCGACGTGACGAGCGAATCCATTTGATCCAGATTGTTGAGCGGCCCGTTAGCCGAAGACGCACCACCTGAGGTTAACGTGGTCTCGACTGCACTCGCACTGCCCTTGCCGTTCCTGACGGCCTTCAGAGACTTGCTGATCTTCACGATGATCGAAGTTGACGTAACACTCGCTCCCGTATTATCCGTCGCCACTGCTGTCACCGTATAGTTTCCGGCCGCGGGGTTAGTCCACACGGTGGAATAAGGTGAAACAGTGGATGTGCCGACGGCTTGCGTGTTGGCAACAAACTTCACATTAGAGATCACGCCACCCTGTTTCGAGGCCGTCGCGGTCAGCGTCACATTCGAACCAAGTGCGAACGTCGAATTATTCGACGGACTCGTGACGTTCACCGTGATTGACGGCGTTGGTGACGGCGTCGGTGTCGGTGTTGGAGTTGGGGTTGCTGTCGGCGTCGGTGTTGGAGTTGGTGTTACCGTCGGACTTGGAGTCGGCGTCGGCGTCGGTGTTGGTGAAACAGAGCCACCCAATGCCGCCAGGAGAGTAGTCATGTTCACACCCGGATCCGTTCCATCACTGGCGCGACCCTTGTAGGCACTGCTCGAGCTGAGTGCAAAGTTACCATTTGCAGCGTCGACAAAGCCGACGCTGGGGGCATCATTGGGATAAAAGTTGCCCGCAGGATAAAGACCTGATAACGGACCATCGCCCTTATTCCAACGAGTATCGATGACGACATTGCCAGTCATCACCAGGTTGGACCAACAGGATGAGAGCGTATATGGCACAACAGTGCACTGCATACCATACTGGTAGTTAGCAACTATGTTGTCCTTAAAGACTAGATTGGGAGTCGGCAGGGAACCAACAAGTGGATTTCCAGGTTGAACGAGTGTGTTATGCCGGATCGTAATGTCGTGTCCACCCACCAACTGCACGAAGTTCGTCGGCGAATCAGCAACGGGTTTGGGTAGATCGAACAAATTGTTTTGGATGGTAATGTTACTGCCCATCACGCTCGGCTGCTCATTATCGGTCAGCATCAGGCTGAACCCCCACTTATAGCCTCGCACTCTGTTATTGGTAATCGAAAGATTTTCAATCGTACTCCACGGTGATCCACCATCCTGGTTGCGAACCGTCGCGGCGATCGCCGTTCCTATTCCCGAATACATGTCATTGCCATCAATAACTCCGTTGCGAACTTCCTTGATCTCAACCCAGGCCTTCGGAGAACTAAAGGCATTCCAGACGTCGGGTTTGTTGAGAAAGTTGTTTCGAATCTCAACGTCTTGAATATGATCGCCGTTCCACCGCGCAGTACCGTTGTTATCGGGAATGCCAGGAGGACATGAGTACTGACCCAACACTACTGTAAAGACAATGTTATTTCCGACGATTGAGGTTACTTTGCCGGTTTGCCAGGGTTTCGCGTAGGGGATTCCGGTTGCGGAGGTACAGGAAGAATACGGGAATGCCACGAGATCTCCAACCGCGAGATTATTGACATTGCTAAGGGTGGCGCTGGTCAACGTCGGATTGGTTACGGTGGCGACATTGGTCGTAGTCATTCCGGCGCCGCCGATAAAGACGTTATTAAACTGCGCCTCGATGTAGTTGTTGTTTATGTGAAGCGGTCCAGGACCAGCGTCTGCATAGACTCCGTATGAATCGATATTCTGGCCGGCGTTTGGAGTGGCACTGGGATACTTTCCGGCAAAACCCGCAATGTAAGAATTGATAATCCACATTTCGGTAACACCGGCAGCTATCCCACGCCCTGAAGTGCGTTCGAGTGTCGAAGGAAACAGATTGCTGCCGCTGATCTCGGCAGTGTGTATGAACGTACGATCGAAGACGAAATGATGTGTGCTTATTCTTTCCTGACGTGAGAAGTAGGAACCGAAGTTCACCAGGTCAGGCGTATATATCGCGGGATTGCCGGTCGTGGTGATCTCAATTCCGATGAACTTGTAGTGATGAGCTCCGACGCTTGTCACCAGTACGGGATAACCAGTGGCACCAACAAGTCTTGCCATGCTCGAAGCGTGCGTCTGCGGAGCGATTCGCTGACCTGCCGCGGCGATGTTTGCAAGACCGGACGTTTGGATTGTTATGTAGTCAGCGTCAGTGCCGGTGCCGAGTCCTTTGTTGGGCAGCACAAAGCTATCACCCCTCGGATTGTAGGTCGCGTTTGCTTGCAGAATTATCGTGTCGCCAAAATGCGCGGCATCGATGGCGGCCTGAAGGTCGCCACCTGCGGGCACCACAATTGTCGAGGCATTAACGGCTGTTGCTGTAAATAGTGAGAATAACGATACGAGAGTAATAAATATCGATTTCGAATATCGAACGGTTCCACTCTGCAACCGTGCCAAAAAGCTTTGTGTTGTCATTAAGGTGCTCACTTCGGAAATCGGACGATCTCTCTCGGAGAGAGAGACTCCTGACTTTGCGGACCCACATCACTGTGGGGGTGCCATTTATCGGTGATTGCCTCGGATGGGTTTACCGAGACGCTACTGAGTGGCGGTCACTCAGTTCAGTTGAACCAGAAAGCGCTAAATCGCAGGAACGACCCATCGACACGAATGGACCTGAAACGTTAGGCGAAGGGGGATTTCTATTGCGTGGAGTTGAAGATGAACGAAGAAGAAGACACCGGCCAGTAAAAAACACACGAAATGACAATTCCCTGAGGAGAGCAGTCATTCTACCGGGTCCCGCACTTACCAAAACGCTTGTAAGTGAATCGGCACTTCGATCGCCTTCGGCAGCCTGACAATCTCACTATTTTGAGACTCAAAGCTTTGCGTCCCTGCCTCACAACAGGTTTGCCTTTATCGTGTGCAATCAGTGTCAAAAGATCAATACGGGCTGTCACCCGTAAGTGGGATTAAACGATAGTTAAACTTGGTTTGTCAATAACTAATGTGTTCTGGATCGAAGGCTTTCGAGTTAAGTTTATGGTTCCGATGAGTCCACTGGTGATCGTGGTAAATTAGGTAGGCAAAAAAGTTAGCGGCTGTGGATGAACGCCTCAGACGATGCTTCTGGCGTTCGCCGGCTCAAGGAACAGGTCCACATACCCATTCTTCTTACATTCATCCAACAAACCTGCCGGATTAACAGTTAAAAGACTTTTCGTTTGATAGTCGAGCAACCTGAACTGATATCCAATAGACGAGAAACCATCGAGCAAATCCAGTGGATCGGTGCCGATATTTCGCAGCATTTCAGGCTCGAATTCCATAAAAATAGTGGGTTCATACTTCTGAAGGGTTTCTCTGGCGCCCATCAGAATCAGGCCCTCGGCACCTTGTGCATCAATCTTGAGAACATCCAACCGCCGCCCATTAAGATGTGAAGCACAAAACTCATCCAAACTGACGCTCTCAATCTCCACCGCCCCACCGTCAACGAGGATGTTTGCCTGAGCGAGCGAACGGTTTCCAAAATTCCCGCGATCGATATAAAGGGTGATGGAGCCAGTGCCGTTTGAAACCGCCTTTTGGACCGCGTCTACATTGCTGTATTTGTTCAACTTCACGTTTTGGGACAGCAGGTTAAAGTTTCCGGGTTCCGGTTCAAATGCGAACACTCTCCCCGTTTCACCGACCAATTCCGCGGCTATCAGTGTGTAGTACCCTACGTTTGCCCCAATATCGATAACCGTCATTCCGCCTTTTACAACCGAACGGAATAAGCTCGTCTCATACGCCTCATAAATCCCTTCAGTCGCCAGCGATCGACCGAGCGGCTCATCCTGGGGATTTACATACATCCGATGATTTTGGACCTGAACCAGAGCCACGTTCACGGGCGCAACCTTGTGGTATGTCGATATATAAACTCGGCGGAGGAATTGGAATCGCTCCAGGCCGAGCCCGCGCCCCTTCAAGGTGCGGCCGACAAAATTAACCAGATTGAATAAAACCTTCTTCATTTGCTAAACGTCTCGCCCATCATCTTCCAAGGACTCTCCGCAATGGAGACTTGATTCGCTCCGGCATATCAAGAAACAAGAGCTTCCCCCAAAACACACTATGGGAAAGTCTCTGCAGGAACAGGTGCTTTGGTTTGCGTTCGAAGGCGGGTTGGTAGTGCGTCTTTCTCCCGAAGCCAAGAATGCGCTGATCCTCGGCAGTAAGTTGACCAAGGAATGCGGCATTGAGCATTAGCGGATGGTAACGATAGTAGTCGATATCTTCGCGCTGCAGTGGCACTGTCGGATCGTGATAGTTGTAGAAAATCGCTCGCCGCTCTTCCAGCATCGGCGTCCCCTGCCGATGAATCCCCGAAGTGTCAAACAGAAATGCAGACCCTGCCGTTCCCAGCAACTCGGTAACTTCTCCCGAAGCAACAGCCGGCAATTCTTTGTCCTTGACCATTCGCGGATGCTGTTTCCGGTGACTACCCTTGATGTAGTTGAATGCGCCGCTCTTTACATCGGTCAGGTACATTGCCAGCTTCACTTCGCGATGAATCTCAGTGGCGCCGTCCTGCTCGTACCACGCGTCGCCGTGCCAACCATGAAAATCTCTTTTGGTAGGCAATGACTTCCAGCCTTTCGCTTCAGTCAACTCCCACCGTTTGCCAAGGTATGCGTTGAGCACCTCTTTCACGACTGGGTGCAGCGCCAGATCGACAAACCCCTGGTCCAACGTCAACACATCATGGACCATGTGACGATAGAGTTCCGTCTGCTCGTAACCGTCGAAATCGTTCCAGCGCAATCTCTGTAACCGAGCGCCGAACGCTGTCTGCATTCCTTTCAGCTGCGCTTCCGACAACAGCTTTGGCAATGGGGCGATCCCGTCCTGATCGAGTCTTGCAATCAGTTCTTCGGCAACCGGATCTCTATTGATCGTAGGCTCTAACATATTCATCAAGCCTCGTTTGTATCGAGTACCTTTCGACGGCCATCTTCCTGGCGTCAGCGCAAAAGCGTGCCTGCAAGTCCGGATTCTCCGCCAGCTTTCGGATGTATTTCCCAAGTGCCACGTGGTCGCTGGGCGCAAATAGAAATCCAGTCTTCTCGTGCAGCACAAACTCAGGAATACCTCCAATCTCGCTGGCAATAACCGGCACTCCCGACGACTGAGCTTCTAGATTTACCAGGCCTGTTGCCTCGCCCCACAAGGAAGGACAAATGAAGCAATCAACTGCCTGCATGAATGGTTCGACGTGACTTTGTCTGCCCAGGAACTGAACTCGATCGCCGAGCTTCAGATCTTTAGCGAGCGTTTTTATCGATTCAAGCTCAGGTCCATCCCCAACAAACCAAAGTTGGACGGAATCAGGAACTTGTGACATTGCCCGGATGGCGATATCTCCACCTTTTGCCTTGATAACATGAGCCACGAAGAGCACGACAAACTTATCAGGTACTCCAAATCGCTCTCGCATCTCCGCACGTACTAACGCGTCAGGTTTGAACCGATCGGTGTTAATAAAATACGTACACCTTTTGAGGTTGGACCATTCGCCGGTGTGTTCGAGACAATGAACCACAAAGTCGCTGATACACCAAACTTGCTTATATCTGCGGAATAGAAGTTTTTTGATCGTTTTCTTCACACCTGACGGCGGCGCAGAAAGTGGTAGTTGTCTTGACGTGTGATCGGTCAGGTAGTGTGTCAAGCCAGGTCTGAGAACGCTGAGTAACCAAACGAATGGGTTGATCGGGCTATAGAAGTTCCAGTGAACCGCAGTAATGCGATTGTCGCGCACCAAAGCCAGCAACTTTGAAAGTTTATCGGTGCTGAAAGTATGTAGATTCAGGCCGGCGACGAGTAAACCTTCGGCCCGGTATTTTTCGGCCACTGCCTCGGATAGATCGCCGCCAAAGACAGGAAGAAACAAGCCACCTCGATCACGGAAGGCTCGAGTTATTGTAAAGATCTGTTCTTCCATCGAGCCAAACTTACCCGTCGGCTCCAAGTCAGTCAGATACAACACGCGCGCCGAGGGAATCGCGTCAGCTTCGGTTTTCTCGCGCGCGACCCGCCCCGCCGGCATCGATGTTGAATCAGTCAATTGCATCTGTTGCCACTTTGGTATTTTTACTAAAGCGGCGCCAAGGCACCGCACTCCACAGTGGCGTCCTCTCTCACGGGCGACGAATCTATCTGCGTCATGATCTGCTTCAGTTTATAGTCGCGATACTTTCCGGGTTCACCGGAATGTCCCTCGACGGCAGCCATCGTCATGTTGAAAGCCTCGCGCGCAGTTGCAAAATGTAGTTTGAACCTACCGGTGTGTTCAGCTAGTTCTAACGCCTCCTCCAAACCTCTGCGCATAGTCTCGCCGATTACGGCCGGCTGATCCTCGTCGAAGAAACCGTGACAATACATCTTGATAAAGATCCAATCCAGCCTGCCGTCAACTGCGATATGCGCGCCAGCGAGTCGTTCCAATCGCTCCGGTCCTAACGGAAGCTTAGCCGTCAACGCACTGTTGTCGAGACGAGGAACGAGCCCAAACTTCCGCACGCTCCAATCAAACACCAATGGCCCCGTTAAGAGAATCGGCAACTGTGGTTTCCTATCGCCAATGCGGACAGATGGTCCACTACGGTGCGGTGCTCTTTTACTTAAATCATTTCCGCAGGTATAGATGTCGTTGATTCGACTCACCTGAGAGACATGAGGAGCAGACGGCAGAGTCAGATCCGCATAACAACCGGTGTCAGCCAGAATCTTCATTTCGGAATCGACACCACACCACCGATCATTAGCAGAATTTGCCAGCGCCCAATTGCCGTGTACAAACGCGTAGCGCGGCTGGTCGTTCTCCGGCCCACGCGATAAACAACGATGCTCTTCTGCAATTACGTCGCGAAAGTTTTCCAGCACGTGCTGAAAGTTTTCCGCCGTGTCAGGTTTCTCGACCCCGTGATGAAGATGAATCTCGACTTCTCCCAAGCCCTCCGCCTGCAAGCCGGAAAGTTGAGTCAACAAGCCGCGGTGATATTGCTCTGCCGGATAAAAATTAGTGTGACGGAAAGGAGTGCCATCGTGATCGCGAACGGCTTCACCAATGGCTCGCGCCTGCTTGCACCAGTTGTCGAGACGCTTCTGCTGAGTGTCCCAGTCGAGGATGACTCCGAATCCACCAGAGTCATTTGGCTCCTCGTTGTATCCAGGTTCAAAGTGATTGGCTACAACCAGAATCAGATGGGCCATGCCGTCATGGGAATTCAGTCGGCGCGCAACCTCGCTGGCGCGCCAAAACGGATAACGCAAAAGCCACGGCAATGAAGCAACCAGCTTGTTCAGTGAATCAGCCGCCATAACTACTTCCGAGCCACCAGGAATATCCCGTTCACAAGAAGTTCGCCATCGGTCATGCTCGCAAACTCACTTTGTAACTTCGGTCGAATCTTCTCAATCAATGACAACTCAAAGACCCCATAATCGGCACCCGGCTCAATCCTGAGCTTATGCGGCACGATCTCTCCAAAACCTATGATACTCGACACAAATATTCGCGCCTCGTAACCCATGCGCGTCATTAGTTCGCGATAGTAACTTATCAACTTGCGATTCGGTATCGCCGATTCCGACGCCATTCGTCGATAAAGCCATTCGGGTATGGTCAGGAACGTAAGCGGGTTCATGCCGCCATTACTGAACATGCCATAGTCGCTCAGGTCGATCTTATGAATCATCAAACCGTCTGGTCTTAACAACTTGTCAGCGGCCGCAAAGAGCGAATCGGGTTCGTAGATCTCTTCGATAACAGCGCGAGAAAGAACGACATCGAAGGCTCGTTCCGTGTCCGTATCAGCAAAGTCGCTCAACTCGATTCCATAGACGCAGCGTAAACGCTGCTCGCTGAGTTTTATCGAGCCGCTGAGATCAACCGCACGGTCAAAAGCATCTTGTTGTAACGGTGAAAGAGTTTTACGCAACTCGACGTAAATCATCCGTTCCTTTTCAACGTCACGAACAGAATAAAATTTGTCGACACAAACAACCTGCTCGGCACCATCCGCGAGAAACTTGAGAGCGACACCGACGTTGTCACCACAGCCGAGCTCGACGATTCTCTTGCCTCGGATAGTCTCTGGAGTCAATTGAGCATACTGGCAATAATCCGCGTACTGCGCTTCGATGTAGGCGAGACTCTCATCGATCGTCTTCCGGGAATGAGTCGAACCCATTGCAGCCTCAATCGAACCCTTCGCACGACTGCGCCGCATGCGCCAGTTAGTGTAGAGCTTACTGGCGATGATTGCGGTTTTGGATTTGCGAGCCAGTGCTTTCATCGACGAGATCATTAAACTCTTTCAGACCAGTTCACGGACCAACGTCTCAAACCTGTTGGCCACAACTTTAGCGACGAAACGGTTGCGCACCGATTCCTGTCCCCAGGTCGTGGGGCTCTCGGCCTTTCTCTTCCGCAGGAACTCAAGAAACTCTTCGATGGCTCGAACGATCTGCTCTGGATTTGAAGGATCTCCAATCCAGCCTCCGAGCTCGACAATCAGATTCGAGGCAGTGCCGGGTGGCGTGATGCCAAGGAGCGGCTTGCCTGCACCGATGTAGTCGATCAGTTTTGAAGGCAGAAAGACGCTCACCTTTGCCGGTGCATCAATAACCATCAGGCCATCGGCAGAGCTCATCAACTGCAGACTTTCCTTGTTTGACACCGTGTCTCGAAGTTTCACGAGACCTGGCGGTAGATCGTTAAATCCCATCGCATTCAAATCCAGATCGCACATCGAACCAACAAACTCAAAACAGACGTTATCAAGCACTCGCGGATTGTTGCCCAGGATGCGCGACAATGAGTCAAAAAGCGGCTTCGGCGTGCGTGGACCGTACATGTCGCCTAAAAAGCGGACTGTCATCAGCTCCTCGCTGGGTTTCACTTCAGTCAGATACTGCTCCGGCTCATAACAGTGCGGAACGAGTCGGGTTTTTGCTCGAAAAGACGAGTCGTATTTGGCCATCACCAAATCAACCGTCTCTTGTGAAGTAAAGAGTAATCGGTCGGCGTTTTCCACGACTTCTCGTTCGAAAGCCACGTTTGCTTTGCGCGTAACCCACGTGTAGCGATTGAAAGGATTGTCGACCCAGGGGTCACTAAAGTGTGCCATCCACGGCATGTCGAAGCGACGCTTTAGCTCGAGCCCGATAAGATGATCGCTCATCGGGGAACCAAAAGTGACCAGCACAGTCTCGGACCAATCGGGGATACGCTGTGCCAGCGAGTCAATCACCGGTGTCTTCCAACCGCGGGATGGATCGGGTAACACGTCCCAAAAGGGTTGCATTATTCGACCGGCAAAACGCGTTGCCTGTCGCGCCGCCGCAGAGGTAACAAAGGGCACACGCATCACGAACTCAAGTGATGATTCCGCGCCGTTCGCCAACTGCGAATCGCGACGATCATTCCTCTCTTCATGATCCGCGCAGACGAGTCCCGTTGGTAGTTCAACGTAACGCAGGAGGCGAGCGACCTGAATAGCTCGGGGATTGTTAGCCGGAGGAAAATGAAAGGATATGGCTAGTACTTTTGGCGTGGCAGCGCTAGATGACACTACTTCGTATTCACTCCAGACAGTGGTCTACTTCCCGTTCAACGCCGTCGTCAGCGCCCCGATGTCCACACCGGGATCGGTGCGATCGGAAGCGCGGCCACGAATCTTGCTCGTCGGCGCCAGTTGATAGTTTCCATTCGCAGCGTCGACGAATCCGATATCTTCGACCGAGTTAACAAAGAAGTTTCCAAGTGGATAACGGTCTGTAAACGACCCGTCTCCTTTGTCCCAACGCGTATCAATGATCACGTTGCCTTTCATTACCATTCCGGGCCAGCAGGTTGTCGGTGTATTTGGTGGGACAGTACACTGCATTCCATATTGATAGCTGGCAACGATATTGTCCTTGAACACGAAACCCGATGTAGGCAGATCTGAAACCACCGGACTACCCGGCTGAACAAGTGTATTGTGCTCGATTCTTATGTTGCGCCCGCCAACCAACTGCAAAAAGTTTGCGGCTGAATTCGGAGCTGGGCGCGGCTCGTAAAACAGATTGTTGCGGATTACGATATTGCTGGCCGTCATGCTCGGCTGCTCGTTGTCCGACATCAGCAGACTGAATCCCCATTTGTAACCGCGAATTCTGTTGTTGGTGATCGTCACGTCATCAATCGTACCCCAGGGCGAGGAACCGTCCTGGTTTCTTACCGTTAACGCGATCGCAGTCCCAACGCCGGAATACATATCGTTACCATCGATGATCAGGTTCTTCGCCGTCTTGATTTCGATCCATGCTTTGGGATTTGAGAAGGCATTCCAAACGTCTGGTTTGTTGAGCGTGTTTTGGCGGATTTCGACGTTCTCGACCAGATCGCCTTTCCAGCGAGCGACGCCACCATTATCAGGAGCGCCGGCTTCACACGAGTTCTGTGCCTTCACGACTTGAAAGCTGACCTGGTTACCATCGATCGAAGTGACTCGTCCGGTCTCCCATGGTTTCGCATATACTCTAGGACCAACACCCGGCGTACACGCGGCGTAAGACATCGCAACCAAATCTCCTACCCCCAGATTCGCGACGTTGCTAAATGTGGCGCTTGTAGCAGTGGGGTTGGAAATCTTTGCCGTATTAGCTGTTCCCATTCCTGCACCGCCGATAAAGACGTTATTGAACTGCGCTTCAATGTAGTTATTGATAATGCGGTATGGCCCCGGCCCGGCGTCGGAATAAACACCGTAGGAATCAATATTTTGTCCAGCAGCGTTTGAGCCCTGTGGATACTTGCCGCAAAAGCCCGCCAGGTATGAATTAGTGAGCGTCACATCCGCGACACCCATCGCCAGACCGCGGCCGACGGTGCGTTCGACAGTGGTGGGGAAAAGATTGGCAGCAGTCGTTTCTGGCGCATGCATGAACATGCGATCGAAGACGAAGTGATTTGTCGCCAAACGCTCTTCTCTACTGAAATAAGCTCCCAGATTAATAAGATCTGGTGTGAAATTGTTTCCTGCGGTCGTGATCTCGATCCCGATGAACTTGTAATGGTGGGCACCTTTGGCCGCAGTGATCACGAAGTTTCCGCTCGTGCCAACCAACTTCGGCATCACCGCCGCGTGTTTTGCAGGAACGATTCGCTCTCCGGCAGCAGCAATGCCTTCAAGATTCGATGTTTGAATCGTGATGTAATCAGCGTCGGATCCAGTGCAAGCCGGCTTCTTGGGAAGCTCAAAACTATCGCCCCGCGGCTTATAAACGGCGCCGGCCTCGAGAATGATGGTGTCGCCGCACTTTGCTGCATTCAGTGCTTGTTGAAAGTCGCCACCGGCAGCGATCCTTTGCGTGGAGCTGGAAGCTGGGTCCGAAACTCTGCGTGGACGGTCCTGTTGTCTCTGTGCAAATGCAAGCAGCAACAGGACCCCAAACACCGAAACAACAACTGCGGCCATTATCAGGATTCTGGTTTTCCAGCGATGATGGTTGGTCCAACGCAAAGCAACTTTCATTATTCTACCCATCGACTGACAACAAAATCTGTTCTATATCATAGCAGGCTATGGATAGGGGCTGACATCGAAGGGGAACGCCGAACTATCGGCGCTTCTTACGGGAGATTAGTCCGACAACACTTAACGCCAGCAATGATACCGTAGCAGGTTCAGGGATAGGCTGCGAGACGCTGAAATTGTACGTCTGTGATTGCAGAATCGCACCGCTCAAGGTGTTCACCAAATTCACCGTCAGGGTCACGGGAGTTCCGCCGAAAGTGGGATTCTGCACGTGGAAATTAAAGACCTGGGTATAGTCAGGTAAACCATCGAAGATCGGGACAGCAAAGTTCTGGGTCAACGCTGACAGGCCTTGCTCCTGAAATGATAGTTGCAACTGGATGGAGTCTGCCTGAGCCCCTGCCCCATGAATATCTAGTGAAAAATTGAGATTTGGGGTAACCATCAAAATATTTGGATTCGAAGCAAGGCTGGTATTCGGGAGGGCAACAACGTTATTGAAGGAAACAGGATCCGCGTTCGCTGTCGAAAAAGCGACTAACGAGAGGAAAATAGGAGCGAATAAAAAGGTGATGCTGTTCGACTTCATGCTGCTGGGCGACCCTTGCATCGAACTCATTAAAAACGTGTAATTATGCCCTATTACCAGATTAATTTGGAGGATTTCTGTGGCGGTTTAGCGTCAAAGGTCGCTCCTGGTAGCGTTGGGTTCAAGGTTATGCCTCAATAATTGAGGCATTTTACGTTTCCGATACCCCACCCGACCATACCGCGTGTCCAAAACTGTCCCTTGAGGCAAAATATCACAGGGTGAGCGTACATCGAACAATTGCAGTGGTGAATTCTCGTGTAAGCCGATTTGCAAGCGGCCGTAAACGCTTGATTGGAACAGGCTCAAACTCTTCAATTGTGAAAGGTGATTGCGCCACAATCTTTTCAAAACGGCGGATCGTCATTTGATTCAACCCGCCCTCGACTTCTCCGAACTTTTTCGCCCCATCGGTCTTGAAATCCGAGCGCCAGCGGATCAATGCTCGCTCGGTAAAGATCAAATGCGACCACGGAAACACCGAGAATAGGTGGCCACCAAGCGGGTGATACCAAGTCGGCCCGAATGCGGCTATCACCTTCCCTTTAGGTTTCAGGAGCACGGCCATTTGCTTCAGTACTGCGAGCGGATCTCCGTAGTGCTCAAAAGCGTCGATTGAGATCACAACGTCGGCTTTGCGATCCGTTTTTCTGGTGAACGTGCAACGGTCAGCGACTCCCGCCTGTTCGGCGAGTTGACGAGCCTCGGTAAGGTAACGATCGACGACGTCGATACCAATAACTTCAGCGCCACGCGCAGCCATCTCGACCGTATCCCCGCCCATACCGCAACCGAAATCGATCACAGTTTTGCCGTTGATTCGTGACCAGATGTCAGAGCCAAGCAACACTTCAAGCTTTGAGCGATCTTTGTATGCGGACCCATCCATCGAGGGACCGCGACCATTCAGGATGCGCTGCGATGATTGAAGAAGATGATAGCCGAGTTGGCCACCGATAATGCCCATGGCGAAAGGTTACAAGGCGCCAGCAAAAAACTGCAAGTTCAACCGTAAGTCCACCGATATTGAATTAGCTTAACGTACTCCCATCCAACTGACCGCCAACCTGAGCGGTACCACCACCACGTTGCCGGTGTCGGTGTTTGCTTTCCGGGAGGAACCGGGACAACTGCGAAACCGGAGTCGTTGGGTAGAGTTCTCTCCAGGGTCCATCGTGTACGTCTTGAGTGATAACCCGAGGTCACTACGAAGACAGAGCCGACTCGTTCCCGATTCATCCACTCACCCAGCTCAGCTCCTTCTTCGTACGTGCCATCTACGACATCCGGCAGGACCTTAATGCGCGACGCCGGTACACCGAGCCGGACTAACTCTTCAGTCGCAGTTTCGCATGAGTAAGGATTGCGTTGCTTTTCGTTGGACCAACCGCCCTGCTGGCCATCATTCGTCAACACGACGAGGGGAGCTTTCGATTGCTTAAATAGTTGCGCGGCTGCTGCGGTTCGTTCCTGTATCGCCTGCGCGCCGCTCATCACTACAATCGCGTCAGCGCTTTGCCGGGTCGGATCCTCAATGACCAATGCCTTTGCAGCTAGCCACGAAACAAACCACCAAATCGCCAGCGCTACTGCAAACCAGCTAAGGTACTTTCGCAACTTACCAGCAAATACCTTCATAACCGGACGGTGTCGAATCGCTCGAAAACAGCCGCACCAAATCGATTATCGTTTGGTCCTCGCGCCCGGCGGCCCTCAGCTCTTCAAACTCGCGTGCTTTGTTACCGATGATGATGACATCCGACTGCTCGACGACTTGTGCAATGCTGTCGCACATCAACTGCGAAATGTGCGGGATCTCGCGTTCGATGTATTCCTTATTTGCTCCGAAGAGTTTTGCGAGCGATACGTCGCGGTCGTAGATTGAGAGTTGGTAACCTTTTCCGATCAAAGTCTCGATCAAATTCACCATCGGTGACTCACGTAGATCGTCGGTTCCGGCTTTGAAACTAAATCCGAGCACGCCAATTCGCTTCTTTCCCGTCCGCGTGACCATATTCAAGGCTCGTTCAATCTGCAACCGATTGCTTGGCAGGATTGCAGATAAAACCGGGACTTCAACGTCGAGCTCTTTCGCTTTGTAACTTATCGCTCGCAGATCCTTCGGTAGACATGAGCCACCGAAAGCAAATCCGGGTTTGAGATAATACGGTGAAAGATTGAGCTTCGTGTCGTGACAGAAAATCTCCATCACGTCGTGACTATCGACATCGAGTTCCTTGCAAATGTTGCCAATCTCATTCGCAAAGCTAACCTTGAGCGCGTGAAAACTATTGCAGACATACTTCAGCATTTCCGCCGTTCGCAGTGGAGTTGCGTGTAGCGGGGCGTCGATGTTCGCGTAGAGTTGTTGGACCGCAGTCGCCGTCTCATTGTCCTGCGCACCGATGACAGTGAACGGCGGTGCGTAGAAATCCTTAAGCGAAGTTCCTTCCCGAAGAAACTCCGGATTGACGGCGACTCCGAAGTCTTTGCCGGCCTTCTTACTCGAAGTGGACTCGAGAGCCGGAATAACAATCGCTTCGGTAGTTCCAGGCAACATCGTGCTGCGGACGACGACTACGTGACGTTCATTCTTGTCTTTTAGTGCAAGGCCGATCTCTTCGCAAACGCGCTTTACGTAATCCAAATTCAGACTGCCGTTTGCCTTCCCAGGCGTACCGACGCAGATCAAAGACATTTCCGACTGTCGCACTGCTTCCGATGAATCAGTGGTGGCCGACAGTCTGCCACCGGCAACCGCTGCTGCAATTACTTCGGCGATGCCTGGTTCAACTATCGGGCTCCTGCCATCGTTGATAATGCCGACTTTTGTCGGGTTGACGTCGACGGCGATAACGTTATGTCCCTCGTTCGCGAAACACCCGGCGGACACGCAACCCACATAACCGATTCCAAATACACTAAGCTTCATTAATCAATGCCCTTTTGAATTGAACTAACTACTACTGCGAGCAAGCTGCGATTCAACCGTTCTTCGCGGACCTTTTAGCAAACCCAAAAGGAAGCTAACACCCCACGAGATGTGAATCGTCAAAAACACGACCGGCATCAGCAAGGTCATGCGAATACCCTGGCCATTCCGGCGCGCTGCCTTGAACCCAAAATAAACAGCCAGCAGAAAATAAAGCAACAGCTCAAGACCGAGAGCCAGCCAGGCTAATCTAACAAAGATTCCGAGCGACAAGAGCAGAACAATAGATGCTACAAACGCCGGCGCCACCATATGACGCAACTTAATCGAGGCCGGATGGAGTTTCACCATCTGTGCTTTCCAGTGCCCGTAACGACGGTATTGCTGTGCCAACTGGCTGAGTGTCGAACGCGCAAAGTAATCGCAGTGTCCTGAACGATCGAGAATCACCTGCCAACCACTGCGGCGCACACGATAGTTGAAATCGTAATCTTCGTTAGTAAGCAAGTCTTCATTGAAACCACCCAGCTCCCGCCAAAGTGATTTCCGGAAACAAGAGAAGGCGACGGTGTCTACTGATTCCTGCGCCAGTTGACTCTCACTCAAACGATACTTCGCGTCGCCGATCCCAAAGGAATGTGAAACTGCACTCGCGATCGACTGGGCCATCAGCGTATCTGTGCCCGGCCGGATGTTGCACGGCATGCCAACAACTCCAACACCGTCCTGGTTCAAGACCTCAACACAACGACGAATGTACCCCTTTGGCGGCACTGCATGAGCATCCATTCGCGCGATGATTTCGCCGCGCGCATTCTGGACGCCAAGATTCAACGCGGTCGGAATATCTCGCGCCGGATTGTCGATGATTCGTACCGAGATGTCTTTGTGAGCTGTGGTGAATTCCAGGATCTGGGCGCGAGTTTGGTCGGTCGACAGCCCATCGACAACGACAATCTCATAGTGTTCCGAGTCGTATTGATCAAACAAACTCTCGAGCGCTTTCACGATAAAGCGTTCTTCGTTGTAACACGGGATAACTACCGAAACGGTATCCTGAGAATCCTGCAAAATCCTGTTTATCCTGTCTAATAGATTCGCCGCTTAAGACGCTGAACGACGATCTTTAAGCGCCAGGAGATTCGCTCTCAACCGATCGTATCGTTCGTTTCCCAGCAGGCGCTTTCCGGTTAACAGCAGCGAGTCTTCGGATTTCATCAAAAGCTGTCCTTTACCACTGCAAACACGCGCGAACACTTTCAAATTCATCTCTTGCTTTATCGCGACGCGCTTGAGCGCAAAGAGATTTGAGCGCGCCGAATTCATTCCAAGTTGGCTAGTGGCAACACTTTTATAGCCAGCCTCTAAGGCAAGTCCTGTAACGACCGCGTTCACTCTACCGCCTGGACACGAAAAATGGTCAACCGAATTGCCTGTGATCTCCTCCAACACCTGTTTCGACTCGACCAATTCCCTCCGGATCTGTGCTGCATCCAGATCATTCAGGTGACGATGCGTCAACGAATGCGATCCAATTTCGAAGCCGAGATCGCTTAATTCACGCAACTCTGTTCTCGTCAGATAACCATCTCTACCAAGATGATCGACCGTCACATAAAAAGTAGCGTTGAATCTCTTGTCACGTAGCAGCGGTGCCGCCACGTGGAGGTCAGACGCGCAGCCATCGTCAAACGTGATGCATACGACCGGCTTTCCAGCGGTTCCAGAGTGCATCGCTTCGAGCGATTGACTCACGTTCAACCCCTTGAATCCACCCTGCACTACGATCTCTAACTGGTTTGCGAACTGATCCTTGCTCACCACGTAACGCCGGTACCCAGGCGAGTCGTCGACGAGCTTAGTGCCTGCGGCCTGCACCTCGTGATACATCAAAAAGACAATGCCTTTGCTCATGAAAACCACTTCCTGATATGAGCTTTGACGGGCGCGGGCAAATTTTTTCCAACTGATCCCGACAGCTTCTTCATCTTTTTGAAGACGCTCTGCTTTTGCATGTACTTCGCATTCGTGATCTCAAAATCAGCTAAAAGACTTTCATCAAGAACACCGCTGGAGGGAAGTCGATCTGTACTTTCGTGAACGCCGTGATAGTTGCCCGTACGAAAGGCTTCCAAGATCGCTGCTGGTCTTTTTTCACAATCGATCAAATTGAAGAGGCCGCGATATTGTTTTTTCCAGTGGAGGTCCTGGCCATAGTACGCCGTCATCTCGGGCTTCCTGCTTTGAAGGCGATTCAGCAAACGGAAGGTTCGCGGGCGCGGTGCTAGTGGGCCATCGTATTTCGAGTTCCAGGTTTCAATGCCCGCAGGTAAAACGGCAAACGTCTCGATCCAATCGAACATGCTGTCGCCCGGATGCGCAATTACGGAGATTCCTTCATGCTGCTCGATGTGACGAATTACGTCCTGGGGATCGATTGAGTCGACTAAAACAGGAACGCCATATCCAAGAATGTGCATCCGGCGCTCACACTCAAACTCGAGACCTGGAATGAAAGAAAATTTCAGATCAGAAAGCGACTTACACTCGTCAACGTATCTGCGCAAAGAATCTTCATCAAACCACTCGGCATGATCGGTCATGCAGACCGCGTCGTATCCGAGACCGACAAACACGTCGCGAAGCTGCGCGAGCGTAAATTCCCCATCGGAGTAAGTACTATGACAATGAATAGCGACTTTCAGCATCCGCAACTTTCATCTTCTTAGCGTTCCGCCTCAAACCTGCCGGAAGCTTTCTAAAAACAAAATCAATCCAGTCGGCAAATTCGGGCAAAGGATCGCGCAGCGAAAAATTGTCGTGATACGTCCCCTTCACCGGCGTAAAGAACTGGATCAGCGTTCGCAAGCGACTGGGAAACTTGCCCGGATAACCAGCCGGCGCTCCACGCACAACTTCCAGTAAATGTCGAAAGTCGCCCAAAAACCAGCGACAACGGACATTTTGCCGGTACTGATCGACTAATTCGACCTCTTTCCCCTGGGCTATCTCGGCGACGAGCGCCGGAAAGTCGACGCCCGCATGGATCGCTAGCGCCAGTGAATTCCAGAAACGACCGTTCACTTCAAGAAACACCGGTGTGCCATCATCCCGTTGGCGAAACTCGACCATTGCCACGCCATGCCACGAAAGTGCGTGCAGTATTTTCAGCGATGCATCGCGCACTCTCGAATCAGGGCTAACACTCTCACGCAGAGCGCTTCCTGATCCAGTCGGCCTGACGTCGCGAATGCGCCGGTGTGCAAACTCGGCACGCAGTTCTCCATATTGCATCAAAGCGAAATAGCCGACGCCTCTTCCTTCAATAAACTCCTGGACCAGCAGTGCCGACGACCTCTTAAACATCTCGTCGCACGCTGCCATGAATTCAGCACGATCTTTCGCATATCGAGGCGCTCCGGCAGACATGACTCGACCATCGGCGAGCACTTCTTCCGAGCTGCGTGGCTTGAGCACCACTGGAAAACTGGCAGTTTGAACAAACTCTTCGGCTTCGAGGTGATTTGAAATAACTGTGGTTGCGGGTACTTGAACGCCCAACGATTTGGCTAGGTCAGTCGTTCGACGCTTGTCAAAAGCCTGTAGCACCACTTCGTGAGGCGGCAGTACCATTAGACCACCTGCAGCGAGAATTTCGTCGCGTCTCTCTGAGAGTGGCATTGTAGTGCGCTCGGTCATCGGCAACACGAGCGTTCCGTCGTGCCCCTTTACCTCACTGACAATCCGATCAACGAACTCGTCGACGGCGACCTGTGGTGGCGTATATGTAAAGCTGCCTTTGCTATAACGCGAACAACCAGCTTTGGACCATGACGAATCAGCACCCACGTAAACATCATGGCCCGCAGCAGCCAGTGACCTGACCGCTGCTAACGACTGATTCTCATTGCCGTCAAGGACAAGTACTCTCATGCATTTCCTGCCGCAACATCCAACGTAGCCGGTTGCGGGCTTGCAACTGTGGCGGCCTGCGCGAGGATGTTTTCAAACCGCTGGCTGATTATCGCCCAATCATATTGAGCGGCCAACCTTGCCGCGTTTTCACCAAGACGTGATCTCTTTCCATCGTTACGCAGCAGGTCAACTACAGACGCCGCAAAACTCTCTGCGTCATCCGCGAGCAAGATGTCATCCGCGTGATGAACGTCGAGGCCCTCTGCTCCGATGGTGGTTGAAACACTTGCTTTGCCTGCGGCCATTGCTTCGTAAATTTTCAGACGTGTGCCGCCACCGATTCGAAGCGGCACAACAAACACAGCCGCGTCGTGAAGATATGGCAAGACCGAGTCGACACGACCAGTCACGACTATCGAGTCGGACGCTCTGGTGACGATTCGCGGTGGCGGATTACGACCCACTACCCAAAACTTCGCTGCCGGTACCGCGGCTTTTACGACCGGCCAAACATCACGACAAAAGAAATCAACCCCATCGATGTTTGCTTCCCAGTCCATCGATCCCAGAAACAACACGTTGGGTTCGTCGTTTTGCGGCCGTGGCTTTTTCGTTAAGGCACCATACTCAGCCAGATCCACTCCTGTCGGCACCACGGAGATTCGAGACTTGTCTGTCATCGCTGACATCAGCTCCCGATCGTGATCGGATACAGCAATCACATGTCGAAACCTTCGCACTGCAGCGCGCTCATACGCGCTCATCTTCGCCGACTCAAGCTTGAAAGCAAGACGCTTGAACAGGTTCGCCTCGTGTTTTGCCTGTCGCTGCCAAAGTGCCGACTCAACGTTATGCTGAAAGAGCACGACGGGCGTTCGCAGCGATTTTTCAAAATTGAGTGAAGCAGAAAGGAAGTCACATACCAGCACATCAAAACGGTGTTGCTGATCCCATTGGGAAATCAAACTCTTAACTCTGGGTGAAGTGAATTTAGTGACGGCGTAAGGGGCGGCGTTCGGCAGTCGTTTGAAATAATTGATCATTTGCCCGGCACTGGATTCAGGTGTGCCGGTGTTGACGGCAATGGTCGGCACTATCCGGTTGATTTCTTCTTCGTATTGCTTGTCTTGTGGTCCGTCGTAATAGGAGAGGAGTGTGAAATCGTTCCGTGCCGCAAGATGTTTGAGGAGATTGAAAGATCGAATTTTGCCGCCAGTATCAACAGGCAAAATCTTTCCGGCTTTGACCCAAAGAAGACGCACAATCAACTATAGCCACAAAAACGCAAAAAGACACACAATCATTTGTGACTTTTGTGCTTTTGGTGGCTAACCTGTACAGACCGTTTCCTCGTCGTAGTTAGTCTCGCTGACGCTTTCTCCGTCAAAGAACTGTCGTTGCCAGATCTCAAAGTTTACCAACGCCCACAGACGCTCATCGTGGTTTTCACTGCCTGATTGATGTCTGTTTACGATCGATCTCACAAACTCCGGATTGAAGATCCCTCGACTCGTCGCGCGATCGCTCAACACGTATTCATCGACAACTGACTTATAAGCGCCGCGGAACCACGAGCTGATCGGGACCGGAAATCCCATCTTTGAGCGCGACAGAATCGCTTCGGGCAGGACACCTTTCATGGCTTCGCGCAAAATGTATTTTGTCGTTCCACCACGCAGTTTCAGACGTTCCGGAAGGCTGCACGTAAACTCAACCAGCTTGTGATCCAAAAATGGCACGCGGCTCTCAATAGAAGTCGCCATGCTCATCTGGTCCTGCTTCATCAACAACTCATGCAGATACGTTTTGATGTCGGCATACAGCAATCGATCGAGTAAAGACTTGGCGTCTGTTTGTTCGAGGACATGCCTGACGCCGGCATAAGGATCTATTAGCCCAATCTGTTCGCGTGCTGAATCCGTCAGAAGGCTGGTTTGCATCGCCAGCGGAAACACGGCGAAGTTGTCGAAATAGATGCTCTCGATGTCTGGAGTCACGCTGAGAAAACTACGCAACAACTTCTGTCTTACTCGCGAAGCAGGCAAACCTTTAACGCCGCTACGAACGACATTCTGCACGACCGAGGGAGCAAAACTCCGGTAGAGTTTCCCCGCCGAAAGATTCAAAATCGTTTTGCGATAACGACCGTAGCCCGCCAGAAGCTCATCGCTGCCCTCACCCGTCAAAACTACTTTCACGTGTTTCGAAGCAAGCAGCGAGACAAAATAGAGCGCGACGCTCGATGGATGCGCCAGCGGCTCGTCTTCATGCCAAACGAGTTTTGGCAGTGCCTGAAAGAACTCTTCCGGACTGACAACTACTTCATGATGATTCGTCTTGTAGGCTTCAGCGACGATCCGCGCATATGCAAGTTCGTTTGCTTCTCGTTCGGCAAATGCCACTGAAAAAGTCTTGATGGGCTCATCGACCATGCCGCTCATAACCGCGGCAATTGCCGACGAGTCGATGCCACCCGACAGAAACATACCCAGCGGCACGTCGGCCATCAGCCGCAAGCGGACTGAGGTGCGAAACAGTTCCGCCCATTCAGCAATGAAGTCCTTGTCGCTGCGGTTTTCATCCGCCGTTTTGACGAAACTGACATCCCAGTATTTTTTGATCTCAATCTCACCGTCACGCCATGTGAGCGTGTGTCCTGGTAAGAGTCGTTTCACGCCACGATAGAGCGTCTGTTCACCGGAGGTCGCATGGTTGGCCAGGTAATCCGGCAGGAGCTTGAAGTTGAGCTCAGGTTTGATTGCGCCGGCCGTGAATAGAGTTTTGATTTCGGACCCGAAGTACAGCGAACCATCGTCAAGATGAGCGAAGTACAGCGGCTTCACACCCAGACGATCGCGAGCGATGAAAAGCTCTTTCTTACGAGCATCCCAGATTGCGAACGCGAACATGCCGCGCAAAAACTCGACGCATCGTTCGCCGTGTTCTTCGTAAAGATGGAGGATCGTTTCGGTGTCGCAATGTGTGCGATAAACGTGACCATTATCTTCGAGTTCACGACGGTAATCGGCGTGATTGTAGATCTCGCCGTTGTAGGTAATTTGTAACGAACCGTCTTCGTTGGTCATCGGCTGATGACCGGCGGCAACGTCAACAATGCTCAGGCGTCGATGACCGAGACCGATCCGACCGTCAACAAAGATGCCGGCATCGTCAGGCCCGCGATGCGTGATCACATCACGCATCCGAATAATGGTGTCGTGATCCAGCCGGCGACCCGAGCGCGTTGATAAAGCTATTCCGTTAATACCGCACATACGAATTCAGACTGACTCACTACCTAATTCAGCAAACAGCGATTCGAGATCCAACACAGGCAGGCTAATCTCCAGCTCTCCCTCATTTGTTTCGACTCGAAAGCGATCACCCAGACTGCTGGCGACCAGATAATCGATCGTTCGCGTAGATTTCAACAGGATTCGGCCATCAAGTTCAACTGATTCGCCACCGATCAGGACTAATTCCTCGGGATTACGAGCCCGCTCATTCGCGAATCTTACCCACGCTACATCAAAATCTGACACAAACCGAGGCGTTTCAATCTGGCCGTTCTCGATGCCCCAATTCCGGCGCAACAACAAAAGGTCGTGTTTATCCTCGGTATTTATCTCAAAAGCACGCCCGTTGAGCGCCTCGATTTCCCGTACAACCGGCCTTGAAGTCGCGCTCAGCGTTTCAGGAACCATAACCGTAATCAACTCGACAGGTCCATTGGACTGGGCACAAAACACCCACAAAGGGCTCTCTTCCCTGCTTCCATAACAATGTGAAACCCATCCCGATTCCCGAAGCCACTCCCCTCGTTCGCCGAATGTTGTGACCTGCAAACCCGCGCCGTGCCCGTTTTCCCTAATCACACGGATCGTTTGTTCCCTGTCGCGCAATGGCGCCACTTCGGAATCAAAATGGAACCAGAGCTTGATCCGGTGCGGGGCGGAAGAGTTTATATAGTCGCGAATTATCCAGTACTCGTCCTTCAAAAACAGAATTTCGCGATAATGTGCGAACGCGGTTTCACCAGAGCCGGCGTTCTCTGACGCAAAGATGTAGTCAAAGCGACCTTTCGACATCCAGTCTATTCGCCTGCTATCGCCGATCGACTGCCAGGAAAACGGCCCGGCCGGAACGGACCACGGGTGCTCGTCAACGGTTAACGTGTTGTGAGCCGAAGAACCACGAAAACTGTCGCGCAATTCCTTTGAAGCTGTGTAGGTGTAAGTTCCGGGATCGATCAGCATCGTCTGGCCGTTTGCAGCTAACTCGAACGAGAGCGCGTCGGCGTGTGCGTGACCACAATTGTCCGCGCCGTGATGACCACAATCGAAGAAGAGATAGTTCGCTTCCGCATTCCAACTATCACGCATGACGTAATACCCGCTGTCGCCAAACGCTCGGGATCGACTCGCCGGCTCACTCGCCAGCAACTGGTCAAGCTTGATCAGAGCTGTTGGACCACGTAGCCACAACGTCTCTTCCGCGGCTTCAGCAGCAACGAACTTGTAATCACCGCGATTGAATACCGCAGCTCCGGTCGAAAGCGTCGCACGAAAGTCGTTGGCGTCTCGATTATCAAGTTTCATCAAGCGCCCGCCGTCATCGTCGCCGAATAAAGGCGTGCGGCCATCAGGCCGCGTGATGTACATCATGAAGTCGAGGAGTTGTTGAAGCTTTTGATCTACACGCGCAGGCACGGCTTCTTTGTTTGCGTCGAGCAGAATCCGCAGGTGCAGGTAAAAATCCGCCGTATAGCGATGGTAGTAACTCGACTGTTCAAAATAGACGCCATCGGGTTGCACGTGTCGCTCGAGTTGTTCCAGAAGGATTTGCAACCCTATCTTTCGCCAACGGGCTGCGTCTTTGAATTCGGGAAACAACGTGCCGATGTAAAAGAGCCCTAACGCTTCTCCGGTGAGATGTGTGTTGGGACTGAAGTACGTTGAAAGAAATGTCTCAAGGTGAACTGCGTTGAGATACAAAAACTTCCCGATTGACAGAAATGTCGCGGGAGTCAGCGCGGTGGAACGTCTAAAGAAATACAAAGCCCACGTCCACGAGATCGATCGAAATGCCACCTCCAGGTTGCTGGCCCAGTTGATTCCTAGCTTTGGTGGATTCTGTGCTAGCCACGAGTTGATGTGGGTCGCGAAGGTCTCCGCGTAACGCTCGTCGCCGGTTAACCAGTACGCCCGGCCAAGAACAGCAAAGTACTGGTGGCGATTGAGTTCCCAGGTGATCTTTTTGTCGCCGAAGAGCTCTGCGTCGAGAAAGTTCAAACGGCTCCAATGAACCAGTGGGCCGCGTTTGCCGGCCAGCGGCTCGAGATGCCAGTCAATCGGATCACCGAAGTTGAGCTGACGCAGACCCAACAGATCGAAATTGCCTTTCGTAATGCGATCGGCGTGCCCGATGATCTCTGCAACCGAATTGGGCCACCGCCGCCGAAACTCATCGACTGTGCTGTTCGGATCATCGAAGGCTGGAAAGAATTTCGGCTCACTTCGCTCACGAAAATGATTGAGCAGCTCCGAAGCTGAGGCAAAGCCGGGTTCAAGCAGCCGCCAAAACGCTGCGTCAGACATTAACTTCGCACGACTCGACAAACCGCGTCGTTCGGCAAACGCCGACAAAGCCTGAAAGCCACGCACACGAAGCTCGTCGAGACTACTTTCGCGGAGTTTTTGGAGCTTACTTTTCACCTGGTGAGCACATTAGCAACAGATTCTCGCGGATGAATCAAGTATTCTCGGTTTGCCAAAGCGAAGTAAACACTGAGCCAGGGATTGAGCACGGCTTCCCAACTGTATTTCAAACACTCCTGCCTCGCGCGTTCAATCATCTCCCTCGTCTCGGAAACGTTATTCAACAGGCCGATCGCGCGCTCGGCCATTTGAACGTGGTCGCCACGCGGTATCACGATGCCAGTTTCACCGTTGGTAACCATGTCAGGAATACCGCCGGCATCAGTCGTCACGATCGGCAATCCACATGCAAACGCCTCGAGTATCGAAAGCGGTTGATTATCGATCTCGGAGGCATTCAAGTAGATGTCGGCAGTGTCATAAACATCTGAAATAAGATTGGGATCTATCTGTCCTCGAAAAATTGTGTTTCGCAGACCCAGCTCAGTCGCGAGTGTTTCGAGCGCACGCCTTTGACTGCCGTCTCCGACAACATCCAGCGTCGCTTCGGGAAATTTTTCCTGAATAATTTTGAACGCGCGCAGAACGCGGTCGACTCCGTAATGAACTTCGAAATTGCGATTTGAGAGGAAGACCGGGCGCAATGGTACTCGCTCTCGAAATCGCAACTTCCCAGTGTCTACGAGGTTGTAGATTGCGTGGGCTGTTAGACCAAACTGATCGAATACGCGCACCAGGTATTCCGACGGCACGATCACGGTGTCAGCAAGTTTGATAGTGGGAACGGCACTGCGTCGCCAACGCTGTAAGTGATCTTCGGCCTCACCACTGTGGTAATTGAGCAGAACCTTTCGCCGGTAAAGTTTTCCGATCAGAATCGCCGGAGTGGGTGCGATGACGAATGAGAAATACGACGCGGAAAAAACGTGGATCACATCGTACTTGTAAACACGCCAGAGTAGGCTTGCCACATAAGCGATCGTCGTCACGATGGTGCGGACGTATTTGATTCTTTGCAGGTGTCTCAGGAACCCGGGCAGGCGCGGATTGATCGGTAAGAATCCGACGTCCAGCGAAGGCTCTTCGCGCAAACGCTCCGCGAGCCGCGCTGCCTGCACCGCCTGACCGCCGAGAATGTCAAACGAGGGTGCGACGATCAGCACTCGCAAGCTCTTTGGAAGTTGTGCGTTCTCGGCCATACTCAAGACTTCTGTAACAATCGCTCGTAAAGGCTTTCGGTTCGCGACAACTGGGCCGCGCACGAAAACTTCTCCTTCACCACCCGCTCGCCGTTCGCACCCATCTCTTTGGCTTTGTCCGGATTGCGCAATAGCGAGATGATCCGGGCCGCCATCGTGGCATCGTCTCCTGAGGAAACAAGATACCCCGTCTCACCTTCACTGACTATTTCCCGGGCGCCGCCCACATTCGTAACCACCACCGGGCGTGCGGCCGCCATGTATTCAAGGATAGAGTTCGAAAAACCCTCAGCTTTCGAACTCAGCACGCAAATTTCCGAAATGCTCAACAAGTCGGCCACGCGCTCACAACGACCCAGAAAGAACGTTGAGTCTTGAATTCCCAAGTCGATGGCCATCGCGCGAAGAGAATCAGTCAGTTCGCCTTCGCCGGCAAGAAGAAATGCGGCCGTGGGCTCGGCGCCCAAAACCTGGCGCGCAGAACGCAGGAACATTGGGTAGTCTTTAACCTCAAGACGCATGTTTGCAACGATGGAGATGAACCGCCTGTTTTCGTTAACGTTCAGGCCGAGGAGAGAGAGAGCTTCAGCACGAGAGGTTGCTTCTGGGATCAGGCGTGCCACGTCGAGACCGTTGTAGACCACCGCTATTTTATCCGATGCTATTCCTTCACCGATCAGCGTGCTTCTAACCGCCTCAGAATTCGCAACGATCTGATGAGCAAGCGAGTAAGCCACTTGCTGAACCTTTTTTTGAGTTGCGCTACGCATACCCGCTGTTTCTCGCATCGAGGCCACGCGCACCGGTAAACGAGCCAGCGCTCCTGCCGCCATGCCAAAAACGTTCGTGTAGAAATCGTGTGTGTGAATTATTTGGATGTGCGACGACTTCAGCCAGTGGACAAGACGCCGTAATTGTCTGACTGCATTTGCATCGTAAAAGCTGGTGAGCGGAAAGGAAGGAACTTCTCCGAGGTCAAGATCTTCGATTGTCGGGCGCAAACTTCCTTCGGGACTCAAACTGGCGAGATGGACCTGATACTTGTCGCTTCCTGCCAGCAATCGAGTCAACTGTAACGCCTGGCGCTCCGAACCACCTTGATTGAAACTATCGATTAGTTGCAGAACAGCAGGCTTCAAACTTAGCGCTCCGCTCAGGCCTTGTTTTGGCGGTACCCGCACCTTTTCTTTTCGCTGCCGCGCTTAGATAGACTTTCTCAATTTGAGGCACCACCCGCTTCGGAACCCGTCTCACGACGCTGCATCAAAGCAAATTTACCACCCTCGGCATGAACTACCCGTGTTTCAAAAGCACTCTCGCTCTGCCAACGTTTGATCATCTCCATTTCGGCAGGGCGTCCGGCATCGTCCAACAAAATAATCGAACCAGTTGGCAACCGACTGCCCATCACCGGCAACAGTCCATATCGGCCGCCCTTGGTGGCGCCCGGTGGTCCGTCGCAAACTACCAATGAGAACTCTTTTGGTATTTTCGCAAAGGGTGGATCGTACCAAACAAACTCTCCATACTCGATGAGTGGAGCAGAACAGACTTGAACTCCCTTTATATTATTGTGAGCCAACACATCGACGACGCGTTTCCGCCATTCGGGGAAATGCTCCAGTGACCACAATTCAGTTTTTCGCTGCGCAGACAAAATACCGATCAGAATGGTCGTGACTCCACTACCACATTCGAGAATTGGTCCTGTAGCCCTAATGGCCTGATTCGCCACCTCTTCAAGATAATCTAAATTTGCCGAGTAGCCTTCATTACTCCACGCTGTGATCAATTCCGAGAGTAACTGACGACTGGGCACCTGACCATCAGCCAGCTTCCGCAGCTTCTCGATGACGGCACGAAGTTGACGGTGCAGCAGAGCTCTTTTCACCGGCTGCTTAATCCACTTTGGAAATAATTTCCGCAGAGTCGCGTTATTCATGATTGGAGCTTTGATCGTTGGGCACGCCGGGTGATACGTGTGCTCTGCTTACTAAAAGAAAAAGGGAATTCTTTACGTCGAGTAATGCTCGTCGTCCCACAGGCATGACAGCCAGCACCAGAAGCGTCACTGCGACGGTGATAATGAAATAAATTGCAACTGTCAAAATACCAGTGCTAAATCCGCTCCATTGTCGAAACATCGCTGCGGCCAGAAGTGCTGAAAGCGAAGCGATCGCAAATGGCGCCATTGTTCTGTAGAAGTCCATGGTGCGTACCGGCCCTGTACGCCCAACGAACCAATAAAGCAACGGATCGACGATACAAACCCTGGCGATCGCATACGATGCCGCGACGCCGACTGCTCCCCAAGGCAAACCGATGACAATCGCGGCCATGATAATCGGGCCACTGATCAATCCCCACTGGAACATGTGGTTTGTTCTTCCCTGACTAATCAGTAACCAACCAGTGGTATTAGCAATAGGTTGAAAAATGCCAGTTATACCGAGGAGGACGAATATTCGAACTGCGCCAACCCATTGTGGGCCAAGAACGACCTGAACAATCCAGTCCGCAGTCAAGATCATCAATACGACACAAGGCATTGTCAGCAGAGCAACCTTCTCCAACATGCGCAAGTAAGCTCGGCGGTAACTTTCGGGAGAATCCGTTAATCTGCTTAAAGCTGGGACGGCCACAGATGTTAGGGGCTCATTGATCTGATCGATTGGCAAACCCATTAGCTGGTAAGCTCGCGAATAAAGACCGAGTTGTTGTGCTCCCCAAAACCGACCGATCAAAAGGTTATCCAGATTTCTTGAGAAATAGTTGATCGTCGTGAATCCCGTCAAATTGCCACCAAATCTAATCATTGAACGCACGCCAGTATTTCTCTGAGGAAGTCCCGGTATCCACTGACAAACGAAAATGATCAGAACTGTGCTCGTGGCCGCGACCGCCAGTTGGCTTGAAACCAGCGCCCAATAACCGAACCCGCGCCAAGCCATAAGGATTCCTACAACGTAGCCCGCGATCAGGGATGCGAGGCCGATCGCGGCCAGGGCAAGAAACCGCATCTGCCTTCGCAAAAGGGCTTCATGCTGCACAGCCAAGCCGCTAATCAAAAAGCCAACGGACGTTACAATCGTAATCAAAGTGAGACGGGGCTCTCCGTAAAACCACGCAACGAGCGGAGCAATTGCCATCGTGACGAGCGTGATTGCCACACTTAATAACAGATTAATCCAAAAGAGCGTGCTGATTTGTCCCGAGTTGATTTCGCTCCTCTGGATCGTTGCCGCAGAGAGACCCAGATCCTTGTACATCGAGACAAATCCAGTGACAAAGGCGACCATACCGATCAATCCGTAGTCCGCCGGTGTTAACAAGCGTGCCATTACGGACGTCGCAGCGATCGTCAGGAAGAACTTGAGCCCTTGCGAGGTAATGGCGATGAATCCACCGCGCGCAGCTTTACCTCCAAGATTGACCCTTAAGTGATCCGTTCGAAAGTATTGTTCGCCTTGGGCTGGTTTTGTCGTCTGCGCAGCCATCAGTTTTTACTTGTAGCAGTCGAGTGTAGTTGTTTCAGCACGGAAGGGTTCAACAATGAACTGGTATCAGAAATCGACGCGAATACTACGATAGTAAGTTAAGCAGCAGGTCTTACCTGCTGAACTCTGCTGCCTACCTCGTTTGCGAGAAGGAATCCTTTCCGGGTTGTGCCAAACGGTGTTCGTCCGATGCTTTGTTGAGACGCTGCAAACAAATTGCGTAACCGACAAGAAAGTAGACGTACCAGAGATATGCGACCGAAGCGAAAAAGCTAACAACAACATAGCCGATCAAACTCGCTTCCACACCTATCGCCAGATAACCCAGCGATCTTTTCTTCGTGTCCCAAACTCCAGGATCAGCAAAACGTCGAACTCGTCTGATCGCCGCGAAGAGAAAAAGGATATAAACAACCGTTGCGGGGAAACCCAACTCAGACGCGACCTGAGTATAAGCGTTATGAGTTGCGTGCTCTGTATTGGAGTACACAACGAAGTTGTCCATTCCAACTCCAACCAGCGGGTGTCTGACAGCCAGGTAGAGCGAACGCATGAGTTCACCAGTGCGAGCATCAGCAGAATCGTCGCTAACATTCGTTATGCGTTGTCGATAAGCACCGGGCGCAAGGATCAAGAACAACACCACCAGCACAACAGTCAGAACTCCGACAAGAAACCGCTTCTGCTTTCCCAGTTTCCAAACTAGAGCGCCGGCAACAGCAATCAATCCCAGAAATCCGCCGCGTGAAAACGTTACCACAGTGGCGCCCACCATACTGAGCGCTACCAGGAAATAAAATAACTTCCCGAATAAGAATCGAGATCCGAGTCCCAGACCAATAACTATCGGGAGAAAGGTTACAAGGTGAAGGGCCAGATCGTTGGGATTGTCAAAAAGATTTCCGATAGCTCCTTCAATTCTCTGCCCACCAAGGACAAGAGCGCCATTTCGGTAATCGTTGAGTGCCGCGAAGCTCAGTACGACTGTCGCCGATAGAACGAGCAGGAGCAAAGCCTTCAGTCGTTTTTCAGTACGTACCACGTTCACCAGCACGATAAACATCGCAATGACTTTTCCGAACTCAACAAAGCTATTCCATGCCCGTAGGTTGTCGGCGGCAAAAGGCACTGACAGGAACGCGAGCCCCACGAGAGCCAGGACAAGATTGATCTCGCGAGTGCGAATCGTTATTCGATTTTCCAAACCCAGTTGAGTCGGAACGAAGACAGCAAGGGTGATTATCGCCGTTATTAGCGCACTCCTGGATAACCACATTAGCGATGGTGAGTATTCGTAAGGACGAAAAAACAGGAGAAACGTAAACACGAAAAGACCGGCAAAACTGACCCCATGCCCGCGCTTAAGCGACCAGTGAGACTCATCGACAGGAGACGCGGTTGCAGATCCGTCTTGGTTTACACGTGCTTTTGATTGCTGACGGGATGGAGGAACTGTCTCGACTTCGACAGGTTCAGCGAACTTGGATTCCAGTTCACTGGGAAATGCGTCGGCATTCCGAGGCGGGAAGTCTTCACTTTCCCTCTCATTCGGTCGCCGCGGCCTTCGAAGCGGCTCGTAATCAACAAAGTCGGACTTGCCAGACATAAGCGTTTATTCGCAGAGCCATCTTAATTGTGTAAAGCCAAAATCAAAAGAGCCGCGATGCCGGAGCGACCGCAGCTCGTCGATGGAGTGAATTATCACGAGACAGTATTTCTAAACCGTCACTTCCTTCTCTTCCAACTCAAACATCAACGTCTTCACACGCTTGCGCAGCGCCAGCTCGAACTGCTTCGCCTCTTCAACTTCCGTAAACGACAGCGCCCGCAACTCCTGCTCGATCCGGCGTCGATAATCCGACACCAGCGAATCAGAAACCCCTAAAACGGCCGCTACTTCCAGTTGCGTCGCGTGATCCGGGCTCAAATAGCAATACCAGAGCACACCGATAATACGGTTGTACTGCTTCACTTTCCCGCGCACTGCCTCGTTCAGGCTGGCCAGAAACTGCTCGACAAAACCTGCTGCTTCCCGCTCAGACTCGCGGCGCAGCAATCCTTCTTCCGGCGTGTCACGCTTGTCGACCGGCTCGTAGCTGTTGCCGTTCTCACTGTCACTGTCGTCACCGTCGAGTGGGACGAGATAAATGTCCATCACCGGCAGACGCGACATCACGAGACTGCGCAGCGTGCGAACGTCAGCCGGCGAGTCAACCGCATCCAGCACCGACACGATCAAATCTTCCAGATCCGCATTGCTAATCACGATCTGCGAATCACCCGTGCAACCAACCATTCGCGTATCCCGCTGGCGCACAGCAATTATCTGCACACGTTGTTCAACTTCATGTGCTCCGCGTCGCGATTTGTTGTCTTTCCACTCGCTCAAACCATAAACCCGATCGGCAAGCCGGCGATGCGGCTCGTCGTCGATACCACTCGAATCGAAGCGCCTGAAGTTCGGGCTCGACTGGATCAACGTGGAAATGCGTCGCGCCAGTCGATAACTCTCCGGGTGACGCTTGCGCAGCTCGGCGGTCAGCAGGTTGGTTAACTCAATCTGGCTGATCTCACACTCAATCTCGTAGTCGGTCATTTCCGTTTCGAGATAGTGTTCGAAACGATTTTTGCTGAGGAGTTGGACGAATAATTCTTGCGTGAGGTCGGTGTAGGCGGCACCCGTACCTTCTTCCACCAGCAATCCGGCACTCCGCGAAGCTCGGACGAGCGGATGGTGGGAGACTATGCGGTGCAGGTCAGTCCAGAGACGATTGACGTCGGAAGCGCGAAGACTCTCCACCCACTTCGCATTCTTTCCGTGTCGTTCGTTGCGGCGCTCTCTGGGCATCGGGCGGGATTCGCCCGGCTCGTGGGCCACTGTCTTTTCAGGATCTTCACTTATGGATTTCACAGGATTGTCCGTGTTGGCGCTACTGCGTCTGGGAGTTTGGTCGCTGAGAATTTGGGTGGGAAAGTCCGGATAGGTTGGGGTGCATCCGTTTATTTCGGCATAGAAAGTAAATGAACCAGCCGACAACAAGCTGTTAGAAAGTTCTAGTTTTTGCCAGATTTTTTACCGCGGGATAGCGGTGGTGCTCCTGGAGATGCAGTCAGATAGCCGGTTCGGCTTTGACTAACGAGCGTCATGGTAACATCAGTTTAAATAACGAGCAACATCTTTTTACACCCTGGCATTTGAGTGAAATACTTAGGAAAAAGCTGAGGAAAGCTCTGGAAGGAGGGGGTAATTGTGCATTTTGTTACGTTGAACCTCAGGGAAGATGAAATGAAGGCCTCAAAGACGACAACTCCATTTCTGAAGACTGCTGCGTGCCCAGCCTCAGCGACGCTGCTCTCTTTTCGCTGCGAAACCCTCGCAGTCGAAGCTCAAATGATCGTCACGAACCATCTCAAGGTTTGCGACTTTTGCAGCGCTGAAATGACATTACTCGCACACCATCAGCCGCTGCTCAATGGCCTGAACAAAACACCAGAAATTCCGATGAATCTGCGGATCCTGGCTGAATCGATACTGAGCCACGGATTTGAACCGATAAAGACGGATTCTTCTTCTTAATCAATCCGTGTTATCCGTGTAAATCCGTGGCTAAGAATAAAGATCTTCGATTAGGTCGCCGTAGCGGTCGTCGATGACCTTGCGTTTGACTTTAAGCGTGGGGGTGAGTTCGCCGCCGTCGATGCTGAACTCATGCGGCAGTAATGCGACGCGGCGGATGCGTTCGTAATCAACCAGTTGCGAGGTCAGCCGGGAAATGTCTTGCTGGACGATCTTGATTGCGGGTGGAAACTTGCTCAGTTCGCCGTGATCCTTCGGTCCCTTTTCACCTGCCTCGGCAAGTGCCTGATTGAGGTTTTCCCAGTCGGGAACGATCAGCGCCACCGGTTGCTTTCGACCGGTGCCGACCACAACCACCTGGCTAACAAACTCGCTCTCCTTCAAAAGACTCTCGATTAACTGTGGCGCGACATACTTTCCGTTCGAGAGCTTGAACAGATCCTTCTTGCGATCGGTGATGTACAGGTGTCCGTTCTTCGCGATGTAACCGACGTCGCCGGTATAGAACCAACCGTCCTTCAACACTTCGGCAGTCGCTTCGGGCTGACCGTAATATCCACGCATCACGTTTGGACCGCGAACGAGTATCTCGCCATCTGCGGCAATCTTGATTTCGATTCCGTCGAAAGGAATCCCCACCGATCCGACGTGGTTATTGCCCGGCCGGTTTGCCGAAACGATACACGTCTCAGTCGCGCCATAGCCCTGCAGAATCGGTATGCCCGCCGCGAGGTACGAATACGACAAAGCCGGTGAGAGCGGCGCACCACCCGAAACGAAGTAGCGCAAACGCCCGCCAACTCCCGCGCGCCATTTTGAGAACACGAGTTTGCTGGCGAGCTGTTGCTTGATCGCGAGCGGCGGCAGAATCCACTTCCGTTTGTCCCTGAGTTCGCCGTATTTCTGTCCGACCGCCAGCGAGCTCATGAAGATCGACTTCTTCACGCCTTTCTCCGACATGCCCTTCTTGATGATCTTGTGATAGACCTTCTCAAACAGGCGCGGCACCGCGGTCATCACTGTCGGCGCAACCTCGCGCAAGTTGTCGCCTACTTGATCGAACGACGCGGAGTAATAAACAGACACACCGCAATAACAGAAGACGTAGAAACCATCGCGCTCAAAAATGTGCGACAGCGGCAATACTGACAACGCCGTGTCGCTGGCTTCGATCGGCAAGCCTTTCGCGATCGATTGCACGTTCGACATGAAGTTGTTGTGCGTCAACATCACGCCCTTCGGCTCGCCAGTAGTTCCCGAGGTGTAAATGATCGTGGCCAGATCTTCTGGTCTGACGGCTTGCAGATAAGCGTCGAACGCACCGGGACGTTGCTCGGCCAGTTCGCGTCCGTTTTGTTCGAGCTGTTCGAGGGAAATGCTGTGTTCGACGTCTTCAGCAATCTCAGGATCGAAGAAGATCAAACGTTCGAGGTGTCTCGTCGCGAGCACCGGCAGCAAGTGTTTGTAGAGCCGTCGCGTGGAAATGAAAATCGCGCGCGCGCCTGAGTCGGAAAGAATGTAATCGACCTGCTCGAGAGCCTGCGTGGTGTAGATGGGAACATTGATCGCGCCGAGACTCAGAATTGCCAGATCCGCAATCGACCATTCGGGACGATTCTCCGAAAGCAGTGCAACACGATCTCCGGGTCGAATGCCAAGCCCGGCCAGACCGAGCGCCACGTTCTTGACGCGCTCGACGAAGGTCGTCGCGGTGATGTTGTGCCACTTGCCCTCGCTGCGGTGATTGAGGGCATCATGTTTGTTGTGACGCAAGACGGCCGAGAGAATTAATCCCGGAACTGAAGAAGCTTCCCTCGAGAGTGCATCGTCTTTGGTTTTGGCTTTAGTTGCCGAGGCCATTGGATTTCAGAATCATACAAAGGAAGAATGTCTCACGCAAAGCCGTATCCACAGATTACGCCGATTGTTTCTCCGAATCTGTGGAATCTGTGGATGAAGAGCGTCGCTTCCGGCTGCGCGGTGCGTCTTCGACACGACCGTTCATGGTCGCAAGTGCAGCCAACACGAGAAACAACAACGCATTCGAAGTCGTGTGTAACGTGAAATCAAAAAAGCTGTGGACGAGCACGGCAAAACACCCGCTCAGCGCTGCTATCGCCACCCCACGCCGGAAATCATCTCGCGACCGCGCTCGCTGAAGCGCTTTGTAAAACAGCAGCACGACGAAGCTCAAAGCGATGATCGCGCCCACGATGCCGGCATCCGAAAGCACCTGCAAATAATCGTTGTGCGCCTGTTCGAGCCGGTACAGACCGTTGCGTGAATCGTAACGCGTGTAGATCACACCAAACGCGCCCAACCCCGTGCCCAGAAACGGATGCGCCTTGATGATGTCGACGGTCACCGACCAGAAATGCGCACGACCAGTCGTCGGATCATCCGTGTTCACACTGTCAATAAAACGATTGATCGAGAATTCACCGCCGAGCAAAACCACGCCCAAAAACAGTCCGAAGAGCAGCGCTCCGGCCATGCCGAGACGTCCAGCAACACGTTTGAGCCGGTGCGATTTTTTCGACCTTCGTCTTTCACTCGGCTTTCTCCAAATCGCCGTCACGACGACGAGGAACAAGATCTCGGCGATGAGACTGATGATACCGCCGCGTGAAGCTGTCATCACGAGCGCAACTCCCATCAGTCCCGCAATAAAGAGATAGATGATGCGCTTCTCTTTCTCGACGGCGCCTGAGAACAGCAGCCCCAGCGGCAACGCGATCGTCAGTTCCATGTAGCCCGCAAAATGGTGCCGATTGATAAAGGGACCAAACGCCGTGCTCTGGTTGAGCTCGCGAATCCAGTACACCTTTGTCGGACTGGTGAACGACTGCGTCAAACCAAAGATCGCCAGCAGGAAACCAAAGACCATAATGGTTCGCACGAGGATGCGGAGACGATGCGGCGTGTCGATAAACACAAGCGTGGCGGCGAAATAGATCAGCAGCGTTGCCACTTGGACCAGCACGAGCTTGGTCGAATTCGGATCAAGTGAAAGACTGTTGGCGAGCGTGATCGCAGCGCCACCGCCGGAGCCCGCCGAACGCAGCGGCAGCAGTTGAATCAAACCGAGAACTAAGAACCCAATTAACGGCAGTTGCAGTGCGTTGCGATTGATTCTGAGATTTCCGAGCGTTAATCCATCCAACACCCAAAGGAGAAGGACTGTTACGCCGCCGAGGTTGAAGAGTGCGAGGGCCCAGTAGTGAACGGTGCCGTATGCGAGTGCCGACAGAACGATCGCGATGCAGATCACGAGAAACGCAAACCGGCTCGGAAGCGAGTGCCGGATGCGATAGACGCTTCGGTCCTGCGAGACTCGCCCCACCGCCGGAAGCGCGCTCTCGGCAACGACGACGCTAGTTTCTTCGTTTGAGAGAGAAGTCGTCATACCAAATCGAACCATAAATCGGACAGACGGGAGTTTCCTCACCGCAGGAAATACGCATGATCTTGATCGTTATTGCTTCGGTCTTGTCTGAAGTCCGAAACGAGAAGTTGATCCGGCTCCAGTCGTTCGTGCCGCCCGGCGCCATCGCAGAGCCAAACAGGCTCGTGCCCGTGTTTGCGTCCAGAATCTGAACTTGCGGGGCGCTTCCGGTTTCGAGTTTGTCGGTGGCAACATAACACTCAAACTCGTAATCAGTGCCCGGCTGAACCGGAACGAGCTGCGAGACGTTGATGGCGTCCAGGTTTGCGCGAACCTGAAACGTCAGTCGCAAACTGCGCGAACTGCTGTGACCCTTGTTTGGATCGATCCCGATCAGCATCTGTGGCGCGCTTTTTACCTGCCAGCCAAAAACAGCATCGGAAGTATAGTTAATCGGTTCTTCAAAACTGCCGTCGAAGACGCTGCCGACGTCCGGACGAAATTTCTCATTCGCCACATCGTTCCAAATCTGGAGTGCCTCATGAAAGCGCCCTTCGCTCTTCAAAGTGGAGACCATCGTCTCGGCAGTTTCGCGGCTTGCTCTCTTCTCGTCGGCGCTGAGAACACTCCATAGCCTTAAGCCTTCTTCAAAGCGTTTCTGGTTGAGCAGGTAGAGCGCAAACTTCGCTCTCACTTCCGAGTTCTGACCAACTGAGTTCTTCAATCCTGCCGGATCGCTGTTATAGATTTCCGCACTGAGACTGAAGAGTTGTGGCAACAGGCCCGGGTCGGCTTCGGCCGCGCGACGCAGCTCGGCAAAGGCATCGTTGTAGCGACCGCTTCTTAAGTAAAGATTGCCGAGGAACCAGTGCGGGTAAGCGTATGACGGCGCGAGCGTGACGGCTTGTTTCAGCGCCAGTTCGGCCTTCGCCGGATCGCCAGACTGTTCGTGAGCTGTGCCCAACGCCATCCAGTAACGATAGTCGTAAGGCGACAGGCTGACAGCTTTCTCATACTCGGCGATCACCGGCGCCATTTGATCCAGCGGCAGCCTTTTCTGTTGCACCTGCCCGATACGCCAGTGAGTCAGAGGATCGTTGGGAGCCAGCGACTCCGCCATCTGCGCGACGTTGAGATTGCTTTCAGTCGGGCTGAAATACTCCGCGAGCGTGTTTCCGATGTACCAGCGCACGACGTAGTACGACCAAACTCCGGCGCCCAACACCAGTAAGATCAAAAGCAACTTGAGCGGAATTTTTCGAACGCTTATGTGAACTACTTCTTGTGGCATCTATTACCAGCTTGGATTCAACTCTCAGTGCTGTATCTGTGCCGCTTTGCGTGAATAGTAGCCGTGATCCTCAGGCGACAACTCTTCCATCGTGATCCGCATGCGCTTCACGACGATCTTGTTTTCCGAGCAGATACGCAGCACTTCCGCAACCCGTTCTTCCGTCATCTTCACACTCGAGATGACCACCTCTTCAACCTCGTGTTGCGAGCAGACGGCGCTGAGATCTCCATTACCTCCAAACACACGCAGTCCGTGTATAACCTTGCCGCTCTTCGCCGGATCGTCGTCGAGAAAACCAATGGGCGAGAGTTGTAATTCGCGATTGTTTCGCAGTTCTCTCAACAACAGCTCGCCGCCATCGCCTGCGCCGTAGATCAAAACACGACGTCCATCGTGCCGGCTGCCTGCAGGCAACAGTTGTCTGAACAACTTGAACGCCATCCGGCTGGTGGCCAGAAACAGAAACATCAACACCGCGTCGATGACGAATACCTTGCGAGAGTAACCTTCAAAACGAAACGCAAACAGTATCAGCATCAAACTGGCGACAGAGCTCAGTGCCACGGCTTTCGCAAACACGATCAGATCGCTCATGCTCGTGTAGCGCCACAGTCCCCGGTAAACTCCCATCACCAGAAACACCGACATCTTCACGAACACAAGCACGGGCAACGTGCGGATAAACAGTTTCCAGGCCGGACTGTCCGGCGGGAAGTTAATCGCGTAAGACGCCCAGTAAGACAGAATGATCAGCACCACATCGAGCAGCACTTCGAAGATGCGGCGTTTGTAAGAAACGTCGACAAGAAACGCGTAGAGCGGCTTGTCTTTGAGCGCCATCTCTTCGTCGCTCTCGTCGTAAACCTTGACACCCGCGAGATACACGCCGACGAGCGTGAGCACGATCGTGAAACCCGCGATGGCAGCCAGACTCACATCCAGGCGTGCACGCTGCACGAGAATCGCCAGCACACCCGCGAGCCCCGCGAATCCGTAGAGCATCAAAACCGCAAGTCGCTCAGACATTCCGAGCGCGACGAGTCGATGCGACGTGTGGTCGCGACCACCTTGCGAAGCAGCGCGACCGGAAAGTTTGCGCAGCACTGTGACGAACGTGGTGTCGAAGATGGGAATGAACAGGACGAGAATCGGCACTGCCAGCACGGGCAGAAGACTTCTCGATCTGCCGCCACTAACGTTAATCAGCGCCGAGCTCGCGAGGAAGAATCCGACAAACATCGAACCGCAGTCGCCCATGAAGATCGACGCGGGATTCGAGTTGAAAACAAGAAAGCCGAGCAGCGCGCCGGCGAAGGTCAGCGAAATCAACGCCTCCGTGAATTGCCCGCTGTTGATGAAACTCAACGCCAGAAATCCGGCGGCAATAATCGCGATGCCCGACGCGAGTCCGTCCATGTTGTCGAGCAGGTTGATGGCGTTGGTGATACCGATCAGCCAAAAGATCGCAAGCGCCATGTTGAGCAGCACCGAGCCCGTCCACGGCAGAGTCAAACCGTAGTAAACGACAAACGCAGACCCGAGAATTTGTCCGATCAGTTTCTGGTAGGGCTTGATGTGTATCAGGTCGTCGATGAGACCGACAAAGAACAGAAACGTGCTCGCCAGCAGGATTTCGCGTCCGTAAGTGATCCTGAGGTTGAACGCCAGCAGGGTGATGACCACCGCGAGCCAGATACCGACGCCGCCCAGCATCGCGGTCGGTTTTTTGTGCCAGCGATCGATTTTAGGTTTGGCGACAAAGCCAAAGCGACGCGCGAACGCACGCACCACCGGCGTCAGGATGAGTGCTAGACAAAATGATGCGGCAACCGCAAGCAGCGTGCGCGGACTAAAAGGCATAGGAATGTGGAAAACTATGCCACAAAAAGGCACAAAAGGCACAAAAAGCACAAAAAAATTCTTACTCTGTGCCTTATGTGATTTTTGTGCCTTTTGTGGCTCCGAGATGAAAATCAACCACCCGTTCGAGGATGCCGTCGAGGGTCATTTCCGGGCTGAAGCCGACAAACTCGCTTATCTTCGAGATGTCTGGCACGCGCCGCGGCATGTCTTCAAATCCCTCTTCGTAAGCCTGATCGTAAGGCACAAAGACGATTTCGGAATCTGATTTCGTGATCTGTTTGACGCGTTCGGCGAGCTCGAGAATAGAGATCTCAAGGTTGGAACCGATGTTGAAGACCTGGCCGACCGCGTCCGGGTGCTCCATCAGCTTCACGAGCGCTCCCACGATGTCGCCGACGTAACCGAAACAACGGCTCTGTTTGCCGTCGCCATAAACTGTAATCGGTCTGCCCGCGAGCGCTTGTTTCACAAACGTCGGAATTACCATGCCGTACTGGCCGGTCTGTCGCGGGCCGACTGTGTTGAAGAGTCGCACGACAATTGTCGGCAGTTTCTTCTCGCGCCAGTAAGCCAGTGCCAAAAACTCGTCGATCGCTTTCGAACAGGCGTAACTCCAGCGACCCTTCGTCGTCGCGCCCATCACGAGGTTGCCGTCTTCGCGAAACGGCACGTCGGAGCTGAGTCCGTAAACTTCTGACGTCGACGCAATCAAGACTTTTTTCTTTTTCTTGTTTGCTAATGAGAGGACGACTTCGGTGCCGCGCACGTTTGTTTCGATCGTGCGCACAGGACTTTCAACGATGAGCTTCACGCCGACGGCTGCGGCGAGATGAAAAATTACGTCGCATTGATCGATCAGTTCGGCAGTGAGCGGATGATTGTGAACCGTGTCGATCGTGTAATGAAAACGCGGATGACCCTTGAGGTGTTGGATGTTTTCGATCGTGCCGGTGGACAGATCGTCGATGACGTAGACTTCGTCGCCACGTTGAATGTAAGCGTCGCTTAAATGCGATCCGATAAAGCCGGCGCCACCTGTGATGAGTACTCTCAAATTAGCTCCTTAAGAAAAATTGGCCACAAAAAGGCACAAAATGCACAAAAAAGAAAAAGTCATAAACGAGTGGCGGGAAGCATTTCCGCTTTACGCGCCTCTTTCGGACGTAGTTCGCCATACAGGTTCTTGATATCTTCGAACAAACGTTCTTTCGAATAGTTGACTTCTACAAACTCCAGGCCGCGCTCGCCGAGTTCCTGTCGCAAAGAACGATCGCGGATGATGCGGCTTAGCGCCGAGACGAAAGCTTCTTCGTCTCCGGCAGGAACTGATATGCCACGGCGGCAAACGTCGTATGGTCCGTCTTCAACCACGTCACCCAACAGGTCCACGACCCCGCCCACACTCGTCGCCACTACCGGCCGCGCATTCGCCATCGCTTCGATCAGCGTCAGCGGCGTGCCTTCGTTCTGAGACGTCAAGGCAACGACGTCGAGCGCCGGGTAGAAGTACTCCGGATCCTTTCTGCTGCCGACGAAGATCACGTCCTTATCCAACCCCAGCGTCTCCTGTTGCGTTTCGAGAGCGTAGCGAAGCCCACCGTCGCCAATGACGATGAATCGCACCGCCCCCTGCCTGCGACACGCCGGATCGATCGCTTTCAAGCGAGCGACGACGTTCAGGAACATCTGGTGATTCTTGATCTCTGTCAAGCGACCGACAATGCCGATCAGAATCGCGTCGTCCGGAATACAGAGCTCGTGGCGAAACTTTGCGCGACGCGAAGCGTGATCCGTGAACAGACCGAGATCCAATCCCAGCGGAATCACTTTGATCTGCCCGCGGCGTCCGACGCGAAACTTTTCACCGATTTCAATGCTCTGTTGCTTGCTGATAACGATCAGGCGATCGGTGACGATCTTCGCGAGTATTCTTTCGATCGCGAGAAATAGTTGTGTTCGTCGTCGACTGTAATAACTGTGAAACACGTGTCCGTGATACGTGTGGACAAACTTGCACTGACGCGGCTTGCCAATCAACGTACCCGGCGTTAGCCAGCGATACAAAAAGCCCGCAGTGCGTCCCACGGTTCCGGCCTTGGCTGTGTGCGTGTGCACGATGTCGGGCCGTTCGCGTTGAAAAAGGCGAAACAGTTTCCAGACAGTGCGAACGTCATTCCAGGATATCTCGCGGCTCATTTCGGAGAAGTAACGTGGCGTCACGCCCATCTCGTACGCGAAATAACTCATGTCTTCTTCGCCTTCAGGCACCTTGCCGGTTACGAGCAAGGTGTCGAAACCTGCATCTTTCAAACCCGACGTCAACCAGACGACATGCTTTGCCGGTCCACCCACGTTCAAGCGAGCAATAATGCGAATAACTTTCATGAGTGCCGCAGGTGTTAATCGTCCATTCGATAAATCGTGTTGCCGTCGTCCTCGTGTCGAATCTCGTCGACTTCCTCTTTGCGTGCCGTGCCGCGATACAGCCGGTTGGGACAATTGATCACGATGCCGTCGACGTCGCCGACATTCTGATACGCGTGCACCACTCCGGCGGGAATCAATACCGCGGTGGGGTTGTCCTGGCCCACGACCAGAGTGTCTCTAAACCCGAACGTCTCGGAGTCTTTGCGATTGTCCCAAACTCGCAGCTTGAAATTTGAAGGACCGATAAAGCAGAAGTAGTCGGCCTGATCCCAATGCTCGTGAGGACCGCGCGTGATCCCGGGATTGGTTGCCGAGATGTAACTCATCGCCGGAAAAAACTCCTGGTCCATTTCATCGCTGCGAAATAACTCCGATAACCAACCGCGCGAATCGAGATTCCTGACCAGCTTGCGAACTACCACTCCCTTGATCTCACCGTCTCTAAAGCTGTCCGGCATTTGCAGCTACCTCTTCGGGTTTGAAGTGCATCTTGTTGGCCCCTGTTTCGGCGACGAGGTTTGACGCGTGCAACAAGCTCTCAAACGTGCCTGCATCGGTCCACCAGCCTTCGAGCTCTTCCCACGTCATCGCATTGCGTTCGATGTAAGCATTGTTGACGTCAGTGATCTCAAGCTCGCCACGCCCGGACGGCTTCAGAGAGCGAATGATGTCGTAAACACTTTCGTCGTACATGTAGACGCCGATGACGGCGTAGTCCGACTTTGGCTTTGCGGGTTTCTCGTCGATACGAAGAACTCGATCGCCGTCGAGATGCGGCACGCCGAAGCGTTGCGGATCCGGCACTTTCTTCAGAATGATCTTCGCGCCGCTTCCCTGTTTTCGATACGCTTCAACTGCGGCACGGATGTTTCCCTCGATGATATTGTCGCCCAGCACCACACACATCGGACCATCTGAGGCGAAGTGTTCCACGAGCGAAAGCGCGTCGGCGATGCCGCCTTCGCCCTCCTGATAAGTGTAGTTGAGATGTTTGAGCCCGAACGCCTTGCCGTTGCCGAGCAGGCGCAGGAATTCGCCGGCAGAACTGCCTCCTGTAACAACCATGATGTCCGTGATACCCGCGTTCACGAGAGTCTGAATCGGGTAATAGATCATCGGCTGGTTGAAAACCGGCAGCAGATGTTTGTTTGTGACGGAAGTAAGCGGACGCAGTCGCGTCCCCAGACCACCCGCTAACACGACACCTTTCAAATTTTCCTCCTGAGCCACTAAGATTTAGCCACAAAGAAGCTCAAAAAGCACTTAATGGTGGGTTCTATGGCCCCAGGAGATCCATTGGATCATTGAACTCATCATTAAGTGCTTTTTGTGCCTCTTTGTGGCCATCAGCGGATTGCGTAAATCTTTAACGTGTCGCCGAGGCGCGTGATGTTGAGTGCGCCATTCACGAGATCTTTCACGGCACGGCGCGAACGGCTCTTCATCAAAGATTCGTTCAACTGGTAAGCAGTCGTCACGCGATCGAAATGCTGGTCCGCAGTTTTGGGAGCGTCTTTCTTGCGGCCCATCGCATGATAGATCTCGATGGGATTGCCACCGGTTGTGCGCACGCGCGTTTCCCTGAAGCCGACATCGCGCAAAAGACCCGTTAGACCACGCGCCGAGAATAGCTGTAGGTGCTCCGGCGGCCAAATGCACCGCCACTTCAAACCCAGCACACGCGCCGACAGACCGCGCGCATGCGGCGTGGTAGTCCAAAACAAGCCGCCGGGTCGAAGCAAGCGCGCCACTTCCTCCACGAGGAGACGCGGTTCACTCAAATGCTCGAGAATCTCCGCGGCCGTGATCACGTCGAAGTGTTCGGACGGCAATCGCGCCTGCTGCAGCTCACCCTGAAACACTTCAAAACCAAGCGAGCGCACGTGATTCACGGCGTTTGCCGAAACGTCGAGACCGTGTGCATTCCAACCATTCTTGCGTGCCGCAAGCATCAGATTTCCGGCGCCGCAACCGAGATCAAGCAAACGATTGTTTTGTCTGTACGGTGCAAACTCCGCCGTGATTTCCTCGAGCCGCGTTTGCACAAACGGCGGCGGTGAAAGACTCGCTTCAGGGTAATAACTCACGTAGTAGTACTCACTCGAATACCAGGGCGAGTAAGGCGTATAAACCGTCGCACAGTTGCGGCACGAGAGTATGTCGAGCTCGTTCTTGATGCCGAGTGGTTGGGCATCACTCGAACCACACGCGGCACACGCACGCAGCGTCTTCTCGGTGCGCGGGTCCATCGCGAGGATCCGTTGGCCCGCAAACTGTTCTACTTGTTCCGCCACACTAGTCAATAAAGCGATTGAACCACAACTCGAGCATCAGCAACGTCCAGAGCTGATGCGAATAATCACGTTCGGCGCGAGCATGGAGCTCGACCAACTGTTTGACTGCTTCAGGTTTGAAAAGACCTCGACTCAGAGCTTTCTCCGAGAGCACGACTTCACGCAAAAACGGCTGCATCTTGCCACGGAACCAGTGACCGATCGGAACTCCAAAACCCATTTTTCGTCGCGTGAGATTCTCGCTCGGCAACAGCTTGCGCAAAACTTTTTTCAAAAGATACTTGCCCGTTAACCGTCGCAGCTTCAGGTTCTGCGGGAGGCTCGCAGCAAACTCGATTACGTGATGATCGAGAAACGGCGAGCGCGCTTCCAGCGACACGGCCATCGTCGCGATGTCGACTTTCACCAGCAGATCGTTTGGCAAGTAAGTCATCTGATCCGTTAGCAACATCGTATCGACCACGCCGATACCGTTCGCGCGCTTGAACCAGTTCTCGAGAATTCCGGTGGCGTTTGCGCCCTGTGTCTGCTGCCGAAAGGATTCCGTGTAGAGCGGCTCCTTCAGCTCGTCGTTGAACGTGCTCATCCAGTGCATGTAACGACTGGCTTTCGGTCGCGACACGACGGCGAGCAGCCGCTGCGCCGATTTGATCTTGCTCTTCTTCGTCGGATCGGTGGGAAGCATGTTGACGGCTTCACGAATCATCGACTCGCGAACGAACGATGGAATCTTCCGATACTTCTCCGTCAAACCCATCGCGATGTAACGCTCGTAACCAGCAAACGATTCATCGCCGCCGTCACCGTTGAGCGCGACTGTCACGTGCTTACGCGTTTCTCTCGCAACGTAATAAGTCGGCACTGCGGAAGAATCAGCATACGGTTCGCCGTAGTGGTCCACCAGCATCGGCAGGATTTCTACTGCGTCGGGCCGCACGATGAATTCGTGGTGATCGGCGCCGACGTGCTCGGCAACGCGGCGCGCGTGATGCAACTCGCTGAAATCCTGTTCTTCAAATCCGATCGAAAAAGTTTTGACGCGTTCGCTTGATTCCTGACTCATGAGTGCGACGACGGCGCTCGAATCGATTCCGCCCGAGAGAAAAGCACCGAGCGGCACTTCAGACATCAAACGACATTTCACCGCGTCGCGCAGGATCTCGATTGTGCGTTCGCCGGCTTCCTCTTCGCTGATGTCGATCTTCTTGGTGAAGTCAGGTTGCCAGTAGCGGCCCAACTCGATGTTGCCGTTTCGCCAGCGCAGCCAGTGTGCCGGCTCCAGCTTCCGAATCGCACGATACGCCGTCAAAGGCGCCGGAACAGCCATGAACGAGAGGTAGTAATCAATCGCCTCCGCGTCGATATCGCGACTAACGTCAGGATGAACCAGTAGAGCGCTGAATTCGGAACCAAAGATTAACTTGCCGTTTACTTCCGCATAGAGCAGCGGCTTCTTACCCATGCGATCGCGCGCGATGAACAACTCCTGCTTCGGTATGTTCCAGATCGCAAAAACAAACATGCCGCGCAGGTGTTTCGGGCAATCAGCGCCAAACTCGTCGTAGGCGTGAACAATCGCTTCGGTGTCGCTGTTGGTGTAGAACGTGTGGCCGAGTTTTTCCAGCTTCTCACGCAGTTCGAGATAGTTGTAGATCTCGCCGTTGAAGACGATCCACGAGGTGCGGTCCTGATTGTGAATGGGTTGCTGGCCGCTTTTGAGGTCGATGATGGCGAGACGGCGCATCGCCAGGCCGACTGAACCGTTTATGTAGAAACCATCCTCGTCGGGTCCGCGGTGCCGGATCGCGTCGTTCATCCGCGCGAGCAGTTGCTCGTCAACGGGTTTTCCGTCGTTTCGAACGATTCCTACGATTCCACACATAAAGTGGCTTATATTAAACCATATCCAAAGATTACGCAGATTCACTGAATCAATCTGTGTAATCTGTGGATACAATGCCGAAAAATGAATCTACCCGAAGAGCTCGAACGAGCCAAAACACTGCCCACAGTGCGCCTTTCCGAGCGCGCGATTTGCGATTTCGAACTGTTAGCCGTCGGGGCTTTCAGTCCCCTCGATCGATTTATGGGACGGGCCGATTACGAACGCGTCTGCGCCGAGATGCGCCTCGCGAACGGCCACCTGTTCCCGATACCCGTCACCCTTCCGGTGGCCAATGATGTATCGATCTCTCTCGATCGGGACGTCGCTTTGGTTGATTCGCGAAACGACATCCTCGCCGTGATGACGATCGAAGAGATTTACGAATGGGATCTCGCTGCTACGGCGCGGGACGTCTTCGGCACCAACGACGAGCGCCACCCGCTGGTCGCGGAAATGCATCGCTGGGGAAAACGAAATATCTCCGGACGACTGAGAGTGCTTCGTCTCCCGGCGCATTACGATTTTCGTGAGTTACGTCTTTCACCGGCCGAAACACGCAGCCGTCTCAAAGCGACCGGATTCGAGAACGTGGTCGCGTTTCAAACTAGAAATCCATTGCACCGGGCGCACGAAGAGTTGACCAAACGCGCTGCCGAAGACGTAAATGGCGTGCTGCTGTTGCATCCGGTGGTCGGGATGACCAAACCCGGCGACATCGATTACTTCACACGCGTCCGAACCTACAAAGCACTTGCGAGTAAGTATTACGATCAAAATCGCATCGTACTGTCGCTGCTGCCGCTCGCGATGCGAATGGCGGGACCGCGTGAAGCGTTGTGGCATGCGTTGATTAGAAGAAACTACGGCGCGAACCACATGATCATCGGACGCGATCACGCCAGTCCGGGTAACGACTCGACCGGCAAACCGTTTTACTCGCCTTACGGTGCGCAGGAGCTGGTTCAGAGTCTGGAAGCTGAAGTCGGCGTGAAAGTCTTGCCTTTCGGAGAGTTCGTTTATCTTCCGGAAGAGGATCGTTATGAAGACGTCAGAAAGATCGCGCCGGGCGCGGTGACGGCTCAGCTTTCGGGCACGCAGGTGCGCGAGTGGTATCGAGAAGGCGGCGCCGAACTGCCGTCGTGGTTTGCGCGACCGGAAGTCAGCGAAGCGATCGCGACAACTTATCCGCCACGTCACCGGCAGGGGTTCTGTGTTTGGTTTACGGGCTTGAGCGCGTCGGGAAAATCGACGACCGCGGAGATACTGACGGTCTTGTTACAGGAGTTCGGACGCAACGTGACGCTGCTCGACGGTGATGTCGTGCGAAATCATTTGTCGCGTGGACTCGGTTTCAGCAAAGAAGATCGTGATTCGAATATTCGGCGCATTGGGTTCGTGGCGGCTGAGATCGTGAAGCATCAGGGAACGGTTATCTGTGCGGCGGTGAGTCCGTATCGCGCCACGCGCAACGACGTTCGCAATATGGTTGGTGGTGAGCGGTTTGTTGAAGTGTTTGTTAACACGCCGCTCGAGGAATGCGAACGGCGCGATGTGAAAGGGATGTATCTGAAAGCGCGTCGTGGCGAGATTAAGAACTTCACCGGGATTGACGATCCTTACGAAGCGCCAGTGCAGCCTGAGATCGTGATTGATACGGTTGCGAATACAGCCGAGGATAATGCGCGATCGATTGTGAAGTATCTCAGCGAGCGTGGTTTTTTGAGGTAGTGCATTCAAGCAAGGGCGGCCACGGAGGGCCGCCCCAACAGTACGTTCGACAAAGCCGGTGCTGAATAGAACCTTCGGGCGA
>DASWUM010000036.1:0-89378 GCA_036401595.1 Pyrinomonadaceae bacterium | reverse complement strand
ACTTCGCACCGGCAAGAGCACCGCGGTGCTCTTGCCAGCACGAAGCGAAATGAAAGGGCGGCAACCAAAAGTGTAAAGGATGTGTTGATAACAAGGTGTAAAGGATGTCTTGATAATCAACACCTCCGTGGCCGCCCCTGCCTGGAACTCTTTCGGCGGGGGTACTGAAACATGCACTCGGACCTATCGAACACGTTCGACGTGATCATCGCCGGTGGCGGGCCGGCGGGGTCGAGTGCCGCGATTCGTCTGGCGCGTAACGGCATTCGCGTCCTGCTTGCCGAGCAGAAAAAATTCCCGCGTGCAAAACTGTGCGGTGAATTCATTTCACCCGAATGTGAACGTCACTTCGAAAACCTCGGCGTCGCAGACGCGATCAAAATCTCCAACCCAACACCGATCACAGAAACAGTCTTCTACTCCGCGCGCGGTCATCACGTCACGATCCCAAGCAGTTGGTTCGGCCGTCCGGCAGCACTCGGTTTGAGCCGCGCCGTCATGGACCATGTGCTCCTGCAACGCGCACGCGAGTGCGGTGTCACCGTCCTCGAAGGCACAACCATCACCGAACCAATACTCGACGGCCAGGACGTACGCGGAGTCAAACTCAAAACAAACAATCACGATGAAGAATACTTCGCACCACTAACACTCGACGCCACCGGCCGCGCCCACATCCTCACACGCAAGCTCCAAACCGGTGAGCCAAAATCAAAAGCAAAACTCATCGCGTTCAAAGTGCACCTGCGAAACACACGCGTTGCCCCGAACGCTTGCGAGATCTACTTCTACCCAGAAGGTTACGGCGGCTTGAGCAGCGTCGAAAACGACATCAGCAATCTTTGCTTCATCATCTCTGCCGAACAGGTCAAGCGCCACCACTCAAATCCGGAACTGGTCGTGCGCGACATGGTGATGAAAAACCAGCGCGCTGCTTACACGCTTGAGCATGCTCAACCAGAGTCCGAGTGGCTGAGCGCATCATGGGAACGTTTCGGGCGTCAACAGCCGAGTCCTGCGAACGGCCTACTCGCCATCGGCGACTCCGCAGCGTTCATCGATCCTTTCACCGGCAGCGGAATGCTGATGGCGTTTGAAAGCGGTGAACTAGCAGCAGAAGTAATTGTTCGCCACCGCGACAAATTAGCTACACGCGAACTCTGTGCAAATTACGCCGCCGAATACGCTCAAAAGTTTGATTCTCGACTGCGGATTTGTGGATGGTTACGTCGTCTGGCTTTCAGACCACGTCTCGCCGGACTTGGCATCGCGATCTGCGGCGCCAGCAATCCCTTTCGAAATCGGATCGCACGAGCAACTCGCTCAGCGAAGCGGGACCAGCACACTCCCTTGCGCGCTGGTTAAACTGCTTGCCACGTTGCTGCTTTTAGAGTAAAAAGGCTGAGCCAGTGCTGGTCTCTCTGTCACTGTAGCTGTCCCAGGGTACATGACAACGGCAAAAAAGCTGCTCCCACACGCCGTCAGCAATTTCGGAGACGGATCTCCGACACTCGTCCACTGGTAGCGAAGGTTAACCCAAAGAGTCGTCAGTGACCGCGCGAATTCCAGAGCCGCGAAAAACTACGAAGGAGAAACGACGATGTTTGTATCGTTAAGGTCCCGGCTTATCGGATCAATTCACATCCCCTGTTTGTTGTTGGTGTTACTAATTTGTGCGCCCGCGGCTTTCGGACAGACTCAGTCAAACGCTGCCGACATCCAGGGCACTGTCAAAGACTCGACGGGTGCGGTTGTGGCTAACGCCACCGTAACCGTGCGTAACGCCGGCACGAATTTCTCGCGTACTGCAACCACTAACGATGAAGGGTTCTATCGCATCATCAATGTGCCACCCGGCGATTACGAAGTCACTGTCGAAGCGGCGAACTTCAAAAAAGCCGTCTTGCCGAAGGTAACTGTCACGGTCGGACAAGCCGCCGAGTTAGAAATCATCACGCTGGAACCGGGCCAAATCAGCGAAATCGTCACAGTCTCTGATACTACTTCTCAAATAATCGAAAGTGACAAAACCGCTGTCTCGAGCACAATCGATCAGCAGCGCATCAACAACCTTCCGATCAACGAACGTAACTACATCCAGTTTGCGATAACCAACTCGACCGTCGGACGCGACAACGGTCGTCCGATTGGACCAGCGCCGACCACTGGTTTGAACTTCGGTGGACAGCGCGGACGTTCGAACCTCGTGCAAGTCGACGGCGCTGACAATACAGATAACTCCGTTAACGCATCGCGTTCGACAGTCAGTCAGGAAGCGGTGCAGGAATTTCAGGTCGTTACGAATTCATTCGCAGCAGAATTTGGTCGTTCAGCCGGCGGCGTGGTGAACGTTGTCACCAAGTCAGGCACAAAGGACTTTCACGGCAACCTGTTTGGTTTTCTGCGTCACCGCAGTTTTCAGGCGCGCAATGCCTTTGCGCCAATAGAAGACCCACCATTCACCAGAGCACAGTACGGAGTTACTTTTGGTGGACCACTCGACCCCGAGCGAACGTTCTTCTTCTTCGCGTTTGAACAAAGACGACGCAATGAGTCGGGCTTCTTTACCAGCAACGTTGCGCAGGGCCTGAATGGCTCGGCGACAATTCCTGTGATTCCGGGATTGAATCCGATTGCGCGCACTTTCAACAACATCACGCCCGCGCAGGCGTCGTTTATCAACACGCTCGTTGCAAGCGGAAATCCAACAGCTATCTGTGGCGCCCGCGCTTATGCGTTCTTTGCGTCGAGCGGCGGCACTACAGGGTTGACCGGCAGCAATCCACTGATTTCTCCAAACGACGGCAGTGGATGCCCGGCGATCAGCCCAATCACTCCAGGGGCGATTGGACCACGTTTCATTCTTTCAGGCGCACCGGTACCAAGCGGCACAACTAACGCCGCGGGGGAGTTCATCGCGTTTAGACCATTGAACAATTTGCGTCGCGTGTTTCCCATCACCGATCGCACGACGTTCAACTCGTTCCGCCTGGACCACCTGATCACGCCGTCACATCAGTTCAGTTTCCGGTTCGGCTACAACCCGAGCGAGATAAGCGGTATCCAGGTCGAATCGCAGAATCAGTCACTGGGCCAGAACGACTTTTCACGCACCGGTATTCAGACGTTGAAGGATTATTCCGCCGTCGCCACCTTGACTTCGACGCTGTCGTCCAAGGTCGTCAACGAAGGTCGTTTTAACTTCGGCCTGCGCCGCGCGACTTTCAAATCGCAGAACGGCGATGCGGTGGCTTTTAATATTTCGGGTACGGCGTTCATCGGTCGCGAGCTGTTCTCGCCGGTGGTTCGCTCCGAAACGCGATATGAATTCACTGACAACTTAAATCTTGTTGCCGGAAATCATAACTTCAAGTTCGGTGGCGACATTGCTTTCGTCCGCATTCCGGAAGCGATTTTCGAACTGAACTTCGCCGGACTCTTCAACTTCGGCGGACTTTCCGCGACGACACTTAACGCCGCGTTTGCCGGAGCACCAGATTTCACGCCCGTGCAGCAATACGGACTCGGATTCCCGGCCAACTTTATCCAGGGCTTCGGAAATCCGGTCAGCAGCATCAGCAACAAGCCGATTGCGTTCTTCGCGCAGGACTCGTGGAAAGTGCGTAAGAACCTAACGCTCAACTACGGTGTCCGTTACGACTATGAGTTGACGGAGCAGATACCGACGCTTCCGCTTCGCGATCCGTTGTCGGGAATCAATCTCTCAGCCGCCGACATTTTGGCAGCTCAGGATGCGATGGGAGTGCAACAGGGATTCCCGCGCGACAAGAACAACTGGGCGCCGCGTCTCGCGGTAGCGTGGGATCCGTGGAGTGATGGAAAGACTTCGATTCGCGCAGCGATCGGCATTTTCTACGATCATCCGTTGCTGGCGATTGCCTTCAACTCTGACATCGCGGATGCAGTACAACAGCAACAGGGAATTCTGACACCAGGGAGTCCGTCGCAAACAGCACTGCTCAACGCTGTGCAGGTGTTCCAGGGGACGGTCTGCCCTCCGGGTGGACCAGTCACACCGATTTGCCCGGCAGGCGTCGTGACACCGGGCGTGGCCGCCGGCGCGCAGTATCAATTCGGTCGCCAGCGCTTTAACGATCAAACATTCCCCGGCTTTGGTCCGGTACTTCCCTTCACACTTCATGTCCAGAAAGACTTTGAATACGCGTACGCGAATCAAGCGAACTTCACGATCGAGCGTCAGCTTTCAAAGGACATGACAGTCTCGGGTAGCTACATCTTCGTCGGCGCGCATCATCTGCCGCACCCGCTCGACATCAACGCTCCGAGAACCGATCTTCAGATTCAAAACTTCTTCCGGCTCGCGGGACGCAATCCGTTAAATACGACGGAAGCCGTTGCGTTCTCGATTCCGACTTCAGGTGCCGCGTGTCCGTTTGGAATACCGCTTCAGTGCTTCACGCTCGCGACACCCACGGGCGCGGTTGCGTATCCAAATGCCGGCCAGACATTCGCGATCATCGTGCCGGGAATGATTACGGCTCCGATAACAAATCTCGGCAGCCGCGTCGTAAATGCCGGTGTCGCAAACTTCTTCCGGCCCAGCGCACCAAACTACTTCCTGGCCCAGGCGCTTTCCGGTGGTCTCGTAACGCCGGCGGTCCTGAACGGCGCGCTCGCCGGTTCGCTCCGCACTCCGGGAACGATTTCACCGTTTGGATCGATCAACGCACAGACGTCAGATGGTGACTCGAATTACAACGCGTTGAATGTGGATGTTAAGAAACGCTTCTCACATAACTTCCAGTTCCTCGCGTCGTACACCTGGTCACACTCAATCGACGATTCGTCTGACCTCCAAACACTCTTGCTGCCGCAGGACAATCGAAACTTCAGCTCAGAGCGTGCAGATTCGCTCTTCGATCAACGTCACCGGTTTGTTTTCAGTGGTGTGCTGTCGACGCCGAACAAATGGGAAACGGAAGGTGGATTCCATCGTGCATTGTCGAACTTTACCATCGCGCCGATTTTCGAAATCTCGTCCGGTCGCCCGTTCAATATTCTGAGCAATCAGGATACGAACAATGACCAGTCAAACCAGACTGATCGACCTTCGGTACTTGCTGACGGAACACTCTGTGTGCCGGGCGCGCCACTTACGCCGGACCCGAACGGACCGAAATGTGCGGGCGGCGTTACTACAGGCGGCCTGTTCTCCAGCGGTAATCTCGGTCGCAACTTCGGTCTGACGCATCGATACATGTCACTCGATCTGCGGGTCTCTAAACTCGTGCCGATTGGCGAAAAGGTGAGGTTGGAGTTGATCGCGGAAGGTTTCAATCTGTTCAATCGCTTCAACGAAGCCGCAGCCTCGCCATTTATCACCGACGTCCAAGGCTTCGCACTGCGAGCAGACAACGGCCGCTATTACAGCCGTCCGACCGCCGCTTTTGACCCACGGCAGTTCCAGTTTGGTTTGAAAGTGAACTTCTAGTTTTCCTGACAGAGCCATCCACAGATTACGCAGATTTCTGTGTAATCTGTGGACCCGGGCACAACTCCCCGCCCGCTTCCAGCATCCGAAGGGATTGGTCAAGGAATCCAGTAGTTCTGAGCTTTCAAACCTAATCCTCTCCCGATACAATCATGGGCATTATGTGTAGACCTACGCTTGTTCAACGTTTTTTCAGCGTCGGCGCAGTCTTTCTTCTGGCGGCCGCAGTGTTTCAGGCGCAAACAACCCGGCCCAGACGCACTAACAAGCAGACTACGCAGGCGACGACTCGAACCCCTGCGGAAGACCCGCTATTGAGGCCGGCGCCGACTCCGACTCCGACTACGCGACGAACCAGTTCCAACGACTCATTGCTCGACGTGCAGCCCGTTCGCCCGGTGGCAAACACGGTGGCGGCCGCCGACACGAAACACGCTTATCTGTTACTCGAGCAGAAGCAGTTTGCGGCAGCGGCCAAGGAAGCAAGAGAGCTGACCGTTTCTTTTCCGAACGATCCGGAAGCCTGGAAAATTGCTGGCTTTGCAGAGTTGAATCTCAAGCAGTACACGGAAGCCGTCAGCGACCTTGAGAAAGCAGTCGATCTCCAGCGGAAGGCGAAGCAGGACGATCCAAACACGGAGAGCGCACTCGGACAGGCTTATGTGCTGGCTGAGAAGTATCAGGAAGCGCTGCCACTACTGACCGCCGCAATCAATCGGAACCCCAGTCAGCCGGACGCGCAGTTGATCTACTATCGCGGCATCTCCGAATACAAGACCGGCAAAGCAGTCGACGCTGAGAAGAGTTTCAATCAGGTCATCAAGCTCAATCCTAAAGACACGTTGTCGCTCTTCTATCTCGCGCAAATCGCTCTCGGCAAGAACGACCTCGACGGCGCAATCTCAAATCTGAATCGTGTTACCGTCAACGATGCTCGCATGGTGGGCGCGTGGACGCTGCTGACGTCCGCTTACCTGCGTCGTGCAGCAACGAGCACTGACCAGGCAAAAGCTGATGCCGACTACCTGAGCGCTGTTCGTGCCGGTGAGGGGTTGATAAAACTTCGCACCGACGCCGAAGCTGTCACACTCTTTGGACAGGCCCTGATCGGTTCGAAACAATATGCACGCGCAGCCTCGGCGCTTGAGCGCGCGACAACGGCGCCGGACGCGACCGGCGTCACGTTCTATCTGTTAGGCGTGGCTCATTCGCGGGCGACGAATTTCCCAAAAGCGATTGCGGCTCTCGAAACTGCCGCAAAGAAAACACCCGACGACGTGAATGTCTATCGCGAGCTGGGTTACGCGTTTGAAGTGACTAAGCAATATGCGAAGGCTCTGGCGGCGTATCAGAAGGGCGCGGCGTTAGCTCCCTCGGATCCTGATTTCAAGGAATCGATCGAACGCGTGAAACCGTTCGCGAAGTAGTAGCCACAAAAAGGCACAAAAAGCACCTAAGGACGTTTAAGAGAAAATGAAAGGCTTAGCTGACACAGCGAGAGCTTTTGCGACGTTTTCTTTGGTTCCTTATCTCGGCATCATCTTCTGTCCGGGTGCGGTGGTGCTCGGAGCGATTGGGATCATCAAGTCTTACAGGTCACCGCAGGTCACTGATTCGAGTCTCGTGATTTATTACGTCAGCGCTTGTGTTGGTCTCGGCGTACTGGGGATTCAGATGTGGTTCTGGTGGATTCTCTACCATGTGCCCTCGTGGTTAATGTCAGGTCCATTCGATTAGGTCGGTAAACAAGGAGAATGTTATGAAGATCATTTCCGCTCTGCTCCTGCTGGGAGCGTTGCTCACGGGCGCTTACGCACAACGTCCACGCTCCATGGATCCTCAGCCGGCGGCGACTCAGGCTCCGGCGGTTAAACCGGCGCCCAAGTCGGTGAAGGCAAAATATGAGGGCGGAGTATTTGGCTACAGAAAGACCATGGAAGGCACGCTGACCTTCGACGACCTAAACAATCGTCTGCACTTCAAAGATAAGACGCCGCCGAAGGAAATCTCGATACCGTACGCGGCAATTACGTCAGCATTCGCCGACACGAAAAAGGTTCGGCCATCAGCCGCCACGGTTGCCAGTGCAGTGCCCGTCATCTATTCCTTGCCGGCACGCTTCATTAAGACCAAAGTTCGCTACCTGACGATTCAATACAGCGATCCCGATTCGAACGTTAGCGGCATCACGAGCTTCAAGATCGAGAACAAGGAAGTGCTGGAGTCAGTGCTGGCTGCGCTCGCGGAGAAATCAAACATGGCGCTACGCGGCGACGTGTACGTGAAGAAGAAGCCGGGAGACAAGACTCCTAATTAGCCACAATAAGACACAAAAGGCACAAATGATCTGACTGGATTGTTTGTGCCTTTTTGTGTGTATCGGCAGACAGTGAGCGGCAGAGGCTCAGGTTGTGAGCAGCGTCCGCGAGGCGGCCGCCGGATGTTTTGAGAGCGACGTCGAATTCTTTTTCTGCTTCTTTCAGGAAACCGAGACGCGCGAGCATCACGCCATGATTGTTGTGACTCGCCGGCACGTGTTGTCCTGTAATTGAAGCGGCTTCTTTGAAAAGTGCCGCGGCTTTCTCAAACTCGCCGGCTCGAGCTGCGAGTAGTCCCAGGCGGTAAGTCGCGGGTGCAAACTGTCGATTTGATGCAGCGAGCGCTTGTTCGTAAGCCGCTCTAGCTTCAGTCGATCTTCTCTGATCGTCGAGCGCAATGCCGAGTGCGTGCGAGGCGCGAGGATAGTTTCCCTGTTTCAACTCGATAGCGCGTTTGTAGAAAGCGATTGCTTCTTCGGTTTGCCACAGTTCGTAATGACAAACGCCGATGTTGTAGACGGCGCGTGCGTACCAATCGCCTTCGCGCGGCGAAACTTTGCTGTATTCCGCGATCGCTGCCGGATAATTTTCCTGGGCCACAAACGCGTCGCCACGTTTGAATGCCGACGTTTGCGCGTTGATGACGGGCGCCGTTAGCGAGATCGCAATGAAGAAGAACAGAACCCTGATATTCAAAATGCACCTCCGTGGATAGTTCCAGATTGAGGTGCATTGTGAATTGAATGTGGTCCAGTAGTCTTTCCGGTTCTTGCTCGCTTGGCCTGTTCTTGCTGAAACCTAAGCCTGTCGCGCGAGGCGGTAGGCGTTGGGTGTTATTCCGGTTACACGCCGAAACAGCCGCGTAAAATGGCTTTGGTGACTGAAACCGGTCTGCAAACCAACCTCGATCAACGGCAGCTCGTTCTTCACGAGCAACGCCTTCGCGCGCTCCACGCGAAACTTGATCAGGTACTGATGCGGCGTGGTGCCGGTGGTTCTCTTAAACTCACGCGCAAAATGAAAGTTGCTCATGCCCGCGACGTGGGCCAACTCCGCCAGCTTCAAATCTCTGTTGTAATTGTCAGAAATAAACTCCGTCACTTCGCGCAGTTTCTTCGCCGATAATCCACCAGTGAAAGTTAATTTACGAGACGTCGAGACTGAGTAGTACCGAAGCAGATGGACCGCGAGCACATTCCCCAGCGACTCCGCATACAGCCGGCCACTCAATCCTTCCGAGTCAAGCTCGCCGAGCAACGCCATACCGACGCTGTTGATGACGTTGTCGCGTCGCGCGTATCTCTCAACAATCTCGACATTGCCGGAAAGACCTGCCTCCAATGCCGCTTTGTTAATCAGCAGCGGATCGATATACAGCGCCAGGTTCTCGGAATTCCCTTCGAGTGCAACTTCGTGTTTGAGTCCGGAGGGCAGCACGCAAATATTCCCACGCGTCTGCGTGCCGCGCATTCCGATGCCGCTCGACGTGATCAGCTCGCCCTTACAACCGTCAGTCAATGAAAGCAGGGTGACGTGTTCGCGATGACTGTGCGCCGGCAGTTCGCCGGGTCGAAGCTGGCAATGTTCCAGCCTGATGCCATCCCAGGCAGCTTTTCGTTTAAGCACAACGGCCGACGTCTGACTTTTATTGACGTCATTCATGAGTTGTTTACCTCACGCGCGAGCCTTCGCGGTCCGACGTTTCGGAGTCAATAAGAGTGGACCACCGGCTGCGGTCGCATACCTGTTTAAGCGTTCGAGAATCGCTTCGCGCGCGCGTTTGAATGCGCTTGGATCGCCGTAAAGCTGGAACGCCCAATTCGCGCCCAGTTCAAGAGAGTTGAATTCGAAAGCGAGTTGCGTGGCGTCGATCTCTTTGACGAGATGTCCGGCGCTCTGGGCCTCGACGATCGCGTCACGCAAAGTCGAGAGCCACTCCTTCATAATCTCTGCGATGCGATCGCGCACTGGCCCAGGCCGGCTGTCAAACTCCGCGGCGACGGCGGAAAAGAAGCACCCACCGCGAAAGACTCCGCTTTGAACGTAAGCAAGCCAGATGTCGCAGAGTTTCCAGAGTCGCAGCAGGCCCTGTGTTGCTTCGAAGGCTGGTTTGATGACTTCGTTGATAAAGATTGCGCGGGCGGCTTCGACGGTTGCGACTTGCAACTCCTCCTTCGAGCCGAAGTGCGCGAAGAGACCGCTCTTGCTCATGGAAAGCTCGAGCGCGAGGCGGCCGATAGTCAGACCTTCGAGCCCTTCAGCGGAGGCGATGTGTACCGCCGCCTCGAGAATGGCTTTACGCGTCCGTTCCCCCTGGGCCTTCCGACTCATAGCGGCGCAGTATATAGCACGAACGTTCGTTTTACCACAAGAAATGCTTTATGTGCCTTTTTGTGGCAAGACTCCGTTCCAGACCATGCGATGGAAGAGTTCATCCATTTCGGCGGGAGTTTCGCGCATGCCTCGATCGAGCCACCAGGCCAGGAGGGAGAGCAAGGCACCGGCGTGTGTGAACGCGATGGCGGGCAGTTGATGGGGCGGAATCGACGTGGCGCGCGGCAGTTCCGACAGGCGACGTTCGATGCCGCGCGCGAAGTGGCCACGCGCGAGTTCCATGTTTTCCTGAAACTTGCCTGACTTCACGAGAGCCTTGAAGAACGGCTGTACGTCGGAAAGGTGTGTGAAGAATTCCTGCACCGGAAAAACGCGATCCGACTTGTCGTCATGAGCCGAGAGCGCCATCGATATCGCCTCAAAAAATTCTTCAGCGTCGCTCATCAGCAGATCGTCCTTGTCGCTGTAGTGCGCGTAGAAAGTCGAACGACTGATATGCGCGCGGTCCAAAACATCTTGGACTGTGATCGTATCGAACGCCTTCTCCTGCATCAGCGCGATCAGCGCGTCGCCGAGTGCGTCACGCGTGCGCCGCACGCGAGCATCGGTCTTCTTCTTCGATCCGGCAAGAGGCAAGTGCTCGTTGTTGGACATTCGCGACCTCTTTGTTCGATAACATCCGCGGATCCCATCTTACCGCTGGACAGCGCAGCCATCCACAGATTACACAGGACGACCTATGATCTCATTACAGCAAGTAAACAAGACTTACGAAACGCCGGCCGGGAAGTTTTCCGCCCTCAAAGACATCGACCTCGAGATCCTGTCGGGCCAGTTTGTCGGCATCGTCGGCAAATCGGGCAGCGGGAAATCCACGCTGCTGAACATGGTTGCCGGCATCGACCGTCCATCCGCGGGCTCGGTCGCTGTCGCGGGCACCGAGATCCAGAGTTTGTCGGAAAACAAACTGGCATCCTGGCGCGGCCGTAACGTTGGTTTTGTCTTCCAGTTCTTTCAACTGCTTCCGACGCTCACCGCCGCGGAGAACGTCATGCTGCCGATGGACTTTTCAAAGACCATCGCGCTACGAGAACGTCGCAAACGCGCCGTTTCATTGCTCGAACGTGTTGGCGTCGGTGTTCAGGCGGACAAACTCCCTGCGACGCTCTCCGGCGGCGAACAGCAGCGCGTCGCGATCGCGCGTGCACTGGCAAACGAGCCGCCCCTCGTCCTTGCCGATGAACCTACGGGCAATCTTGATTCCGTTACAGCCGGCGCCATTCTCGATCTGTTTCGCGATATGGCTAACAAAGGCACGACTGTCGTTATCGCGACTCACGAGGCCGACATCGCGCGCGTGATCGATCGCAGAGTCGAAATCTCTGACGGTAAACTTCTTCACCAATGAACACTCTCTGGCGTAAAGCTTTTCGCGACTTCTGGCAGGAACGCGCACGCACAGCGCTGGTCGTGCTTGCAATAGCGCTCGGTATCTCAGCCTTCGCCGCCGTTCTTTCGTCTTACGCGATCCTGACGCGCGAGCTCGATCAGGGCTATCTCGCGACTAATCCGGCATCGGCAGTGCTCCGGGTTGATTCGGCCGACGACGATCTCGTCAAAGCGATACTGCAAAATCCGGAAGTGAGCGACGCAGAGCCGCGACGAACCATAAGCGGACAGATCAAGGCTGGTCCAATGCAGTGGCGAAATCTGGTCCTGTTTGTGGTCCAGGACTATGGCAACATTCGCGTCAGCAAGCTCGTGCCGGAAAGCGGCGCGTGGCCGCCTGCGATAGGCGAGATCTTGATCGAGCGTGATGCTTTTCAAGTCGCACGGGCAAACATCGGCGAGGCAGTTACAGTTAAGACAGCAAACGGCGTCGAACAACCACTCGTGATCAGCGGCAGTGTTCACGACGTGGGCCAGGCGCAGGCGCGCATGGAGAACATCGTTTATGGCTACATCAATCTTGCGACTCTCGCTCAACTCGGCGAGGACCCGAAACTCAATCAGTTAAATATTCTCGTCGCACAAAACAGGTTTGACGAGGCGCACATCAGGCGCGTCGTCTCGGATGTCGAATCGTTGATCAAGAGTCGTGGGCACGAAGTGTTGCGCGTGGAGATTCCGCGGCCCGGCAAGCATCCGCATTCGGATTTGACCGGCATCCTGCTGCTGGCGATGTCGAGCTTCGGACTGTTTGTGCTCGTGCTGAGCGGCATTCTCGTCATCAACCTGCTCACGGCGATGATGGCGTCGCAGGTGCGGCAGATCGGCGTGATGAAAGCGATAGGCGGCACGCACAGGGCTATTGCAGGAATCTATTTCGGCCAGGCACTGTTTCTCGGAATCGCGGCGGTGATTGTGTCGATACCGCTCGGCATCGTCGGCAGCCGCGCACTCTGCCGTTACATGGCTTACTTTCTGAATTTCGACATCAACAGCTTTGCGGTGCCGTTCTGGGTTTACTTACTCGTCGCGTTAGTCGGGATTGCAGCGCCGTTGATTGCCGCTGCGTATCCTGTTTGGCGTGGAACGTCGACGCCGGTCAGAGTCGCACTTTCAGATTTCGGTCTCTCACAAACAAACTTCGGGGCGAGTGCTTTCGATCGCGCTCTTGCGCGTATCGGCGGCAAGTTCAGCTTGATTGCCCTTGCGATTCGCAACAGCTTTCGGCGTCGTGCGCGACTCGTGTTGACGCTGTTGACGTTGACTGCAGGCGGTTTGTTTTTCCTGGCGGCGTTGAATGTGCGCTCGTCGATGATTAACACACTCGACCACATGTTTGGTTTGAGAAAATTCGACCTCTCGGTCGGATTCGCAAATCCGTACGACTTTGAAAAGATCCAAAAAGCAGTGAGCAATACGCCAGGTATCAAACGTGCTGAAGGCTGGTTTACGACTGAAGGATTGCATGGCGCTGATCGTTTCGGCATCGTTGCACTGCCGCCTGACACACAGCTTTTGGAGTTCGACATCATCGAGGGAAGAAAGCTAATGCCGGGAGACGCTGACGCAATCGTCATTAACACCGCGCTCGCAGGTCGAGATCCGAAGATGCGGGTTGGCGAGTCGGTGACATTGCGAATCGGCGGAGATGAAAAAGCATGGCGCATAGTCGGACTTGCGCGCGAGGCCTTCAGTCCTTCGCCAGTTGGCTACATACCGCTGACAGGAACGGTAAACAGCTTGCGGCTCGCTTTCGAGAATCCCGATCCCGATTCGATCAGTGTGTTGAAGACGGAGTTGGATCGAAACCTGGAGCAACAAGGTGTACGAGCGCGTGCCAGCTCGACGAAGAGCGAAAGCCGATATGGGTTCGATCAGCACATGCTTATGATCTATGTCTTTCTGATCATCGCCTCGGCAATCGTGGGTGGTGTCGGGGGGTTGGGACTGATGACGACGATGAGTCTCAACGTGCTCGAGCGACGACGCGAGATGGGGGTGATGCGGGCGCTTGGCGCGACGCCGCGAGTTATTTGGTTGATGATTGTGGCGGAAGGAATGGTTATTGGCTTGCTGAGTTGGGCCATCGCGGCGTTGCTGGCGTGGCCGATCAGCAAGTTGGTTGGTGATTCTTTGGTGCAGGTGATGTTTCGGAGTGGACTGGATTTTACTTTCGAACCGGTTGGGCTTGTGATCTGGTTGCTGGTTTCGATTAGCTTGAGTGCGTTGGCGAGTTTTCTGCCGGCGTGGAAAGCATCACGAACGACGGTGCGTGAGGCACTGGCGTATGAGTAACACAGATGAGCGCGGATGGAAATCCGGATTTTATCCGTGATATCCGTGGCTAAATTCGTCTTCAGCCAGTGCGGTGCAAGATGAATTCGGCTATTTGCTGCAAGACGCTGGTCGGGCGTTTGATTTGATTGAGGGCTGCGATGGCGTTGTGGTGGGCGCGTTCTGCGGCGGCGCGTGTCTCTTCCAGCCCGTGTAGCGCAGGGTAAGTTGCTTTGTTTGAACGAGCGTCTTTGCCCGGAGTCTTGCCGAGGTCTTCCGCAGTGGCTGTCACGTCGAGAAAGTCATCGGTGATCTGAAACAACAAACCGAGATGTGATCCGTAACTCGTGATCGCGTCGAGCTCGTCGTCGCTGGCCTTTCCGATAATCGCACCGCAGCGCGCCGCTGCGACGATCAGCGCGCCCGTTTTGAGACGGTGAATCTCGTCCAATTGCGTGCCGCTAACTTGTCGTGCCTCACCTTCGATATCGAGTGCCTGTCCGGCAACCATCCCGTGTGGCGTGGCTGCGGCGCGCGCCAGCTCTGACATGACCATGATTCGCGTTTCGGGGTTTATGCAGTCGTCATCGGCGATCGTTTGAAACGCGAGGGTTTGGAGCGCATCGCCGGCGAGAATCGCGGTTGCTTCGTCGAAGCGCACGTGACACGTCGGCCGGCCGCGTCGCAAATCGTCGTTGTCCATCGCCGGTAAATCGTCATGGATGAGCGAGTAGGTGTGGACCATCTCAAACGCGCACGCGGTTCCGATTAAGGCCGGAAACGGCGCGTCAAAAGCCTGACCGACTGCCAGCAGTAACGCCGGTCGAAAGCGCTTCCCACCGGCGAACACACTCCAGCGAATTGCCTGGTGAATCTTTTCCGGGGCCGTGGCAGACGACGGCAGCAACTCGTTGAGTTCGACTTCGACGAGAGCTCGACTGCCCGCCAAAAGGGCGTCGAGCTCCAATGAGTTCCCAAGTGCAGCGTGATATGGAGTTTTCATTCTTCGCCTGTTGCTTCTGCGGGCGGCTCCTTGTACGCGGCCGCAACTGGTTTTCCCTGATTGTCGCGCAACAGGATCTCGATTCGTCGTTCGGCCTGGCTGAGCCGCTCCTGGCATTCGCGCGAAAGCCGGATGCCTTGCTCAAACAACTCCAGACTCTTTTCCAACGGCAAGTCGCCGTCTTCCAATTGCCGCACGATCTGTTCGAGCGCTTCGAGCGAAGCTTCAAACGATCGTCCCTGTTCTTTACCGTTTTCCATTTATCTGTTGCGACCGGATTTTTTCCGCTGCGGTTTCTTGAGCAACGGGCTGTTTGCATCAACGCTGCCAATCGCCGGCAGCTCCTTCATCACATTATCCACGACGTGTTGGACCAGCACGTCGTCTTTGACTTCAACTACCTTCCAGCTCTCGGCGGCACGTTGCATAGTTAGTTCAATCGAACGTTCCGGCATTGGAGCTGTTACGTGTGCAGTATCGCCTGCTGTTGTCACAGTCATCAACCGCGGCACGGTGACGACGAGAAGGATAAACGGCCGCTGCTCAGACTTCGCGGCAAACGTCTGTAACTCTTTCACGACTTCATCGTGAATCGTTTTCTTCAACTGGGGCAACAACGTCGGCATCAACCCATCGATACGCTGTTGAATAGAGCTGTTCAGCGCGTAACCATAACGCGCCGCAGCTTTCTGGCTCACGGCCGCAGCCATGTTCTTCGCGACTTCGTCGTCGTTGATTAATTTCTCAAACGCAGCGACGTCGTTTCGTTGTGCCGCATCGACAAGCAAAGTCACAGCGTAAGCGGGTGTCGTTTGATAATGCCGCCACCAGAAAAACCCACCAACCGCTAACCCTACAACCCCAATCAGAAACAACAATGCGAGTATCGCGAGCACACGCGGCCAACGCCGTCGTTTACCGCCAGCCCGTTGTGCGACTCCACCCTTTGGCCCGTCCAGATTGATTACAATTCGCTGCCGCATTAATCCGTGGCTTCGATCCGCTCGATCCGTGTACTAAGCTTTCCTTTTTGCAACCGTACACTAACAGTATCGCCAGGCGATACCAGTGCCGCGTCGCGCAAGAGCTTTCCGGAAGCGTCCTGTGCGATCGCATAGCCTCGTTGCAATACTCCAAGCGGCGACAGAGCGTCAAGCGACGCCGCCGCGAGCCCGAGCCGTTCGCGTCCCTCCTGCAACTTCTCGGCGATCGCTCCATCGCAGGCAGACGATGCAGAGTCGAGTCGCGCGCGCGCATTGTTCAAACGCGATTTTACTTCATCGAAGGCGTGTGAGAGTGCCTGCTGTTGAACTCGCGCTCGTAAGTTGACGATCTGAAACTTTGTGAGCCTGACGAGTTGACGGCCCATGTTGTCCAACGCCGAGCAGATCTGATCTTCACGTGCGGCGACAATCTCAGCCGCTGCCGAAGGTGTGGCCGCGCGAAAGTCCGCGACGAAATCTGCAATCGTGAAGTCAGTTTCATGGCCCACTGCCGAGATGACGGGAATCTCAGACTTACGAATCGCGCGCGCGACCTCTTCCTGGTTGAATGCCCAGAGATCTTCCGTCGAACCACCGCCACGCCCGACAATCAAAACGTCGACTGCGTCCTCGGGCCGACCTTCGCGCAGTGCGCGCTCGTGATAGAGATTTATGAAACGAATCGCACGCGCGATGTCCGGACCAGCCGCGTCGCCCTGCACCTTCGCCGGTGAAAACAACACGTGAACTGTCCGCGTGCGGCGTGAGATGACGTTCAGAATGTCGCGAATCGCGGCGCCGGTCGGCGACGTCACCACGCCGACACGACGTGGAAACACAGGCAGCGGTCGTTTGAGCTCTTTCGCAAAGAGACCTTCCTTCTGAAGACGCTCGCGGAGTTGTTCGAACGCGATCTGCAACGCGCCGGCGCCGACCGGATCGAGCGCGTCAACTACGAGCTCATACTCGCCTCGCGGTGCATAAACGGAGAGCTTCCCACGCGCACGAACTTTCAAGCCGTTCGCCGGTCGAAAACGAATACGCGTGTTGGTTGAGCGAAAGCACTTCGCACGCAGTTGGGCGTTCTCGTCTTTGAGTGTGAAGTACCAGTGTCCGGAAGAGTGATCCTTGAAATTTGAAATTTCGCCCTCGACCCAAACGGCTGCGAAGCGACCTTCGAGAGCAATTCGGATCGAATTTGTGAGTTGGGAGACCGTTAACGGTTTGCGCTCGGTTTCATCGAAGAGCGCGTTGAAAAGGGGTTGGTTCACAGGATTTCTCAGGGCGTGTTTAGCTCCACTACCGGGCTCAACCGCACCGAAGCGCCGTCGCGATTCGTGCGCACACGCACACGCGGTGACGAAGAGATGGAATTGGACGCGTAAGTGATCGTGTAAGCCGAGCGCAACTGGGCCACCACGTCGTCGTACGCCTTTTGCAAATCCTCGAGACGGCGAATCGGATAGTAGATTCCGCCTGAAGCCGCGGCGAGCTTGCGTCCTTCGTCATCCGCGCGCGTGGTTAGCGTGAGATAGCGCGTACGCAAAGGATCGATCGTGATCTCCGGTTTTGGCACACTCGATTCTGGAATCAAACCCGATGGCACGTAGAGCGGATAAACCAGCGCACCCGACTCGCTCAGCGCTTCCAGAATCGCCGGGAATGGCAGAAACGATTTGTTGTCGTCACCGTCTGACATCACCACGATCGCCGTCCGCTCGCCGCGCAATTTCTTGATTTGTTCACTCAGAATATAACCAAGCGCGTCGTAAAGCGCTGTGCCGCCACCGGCGTCGATCTCGTCCAGCTTTCGTGAGAGCAATTCTCGATCGGTGCTGAAGTCTGAAATCACCTGAATGTCGTCGCGAAAACTGATGATCGAAATCTTGTCCTGCGGACTCGTCGTGCGCAGGAAGTCGCGCGCGGCTTTGCGAATGAAGTCCATCCGCTCTTCGATACTGCCCGAGACGTCGAGCAACAACACCAGGTTGAATGGCTCATTCGCCGGTGAAACACTCGTGACGCGACGTTCGATGCCGTTCTCCCAAACTGTAAAATCCGACTCGCGCATGCCGCCGATCGCGCGTCCATTACGATCCGTAACGCTGGCGTTGAAGCGCATCAACTGCGGCGCCACCGCCGTCACGATTTTGTCAGGCGCTCCCGTGCGTTGTAACAGCGACGGCTCTTTGTCTGGCGCAGGGAGCGTTCTGGCAAAGTCGCCAAACATCTTAGGTGCGACTTTGCGGATCGCTTCGACGAGTGATGGATCGCCGCCGCGAACAATCGCGCGCGCGGCTTCAGTCAACGGCCGTTCACGCAGATCCGCGGGCGCGCGCTCGGGATCGATGTTCAAGAGCACCACGCCGCGTTGCGTGCGAAAGTCTAGCGCGACCAGCCCTTCTTCCTTCTTGGCGTCTTTCTCGCCGAGCCGGCCGGACAGTTTGTAACTGCCGCCTGCCTTCTCTTTGATTGGAGGCAGTTCGACGTCGCTCATGTAACGCGGTTTGCTGGCTTCCCAAACGAAGTTGAACTTGACCGCGTCGAGCGGCACGTCGGCGTGAATCGTGCCGGTATCGGTCTTCACAACTGCCGACTCGACGCTTCCGATCACGTCAACTGCGCCTGCCTGGCCTTCAACTTCGACCTTCGAACGCGTCGGAATCGTGACCACGATATCGATGCGATCCTTTTCGCCGCGCGGTCGCACATCGATATGGAAGGTGCCGCCTTTCGACTCCACTTTGACGTCTTCAGGAGCAACCGGCAATCCGGCCGAGTGTGCCTCGACAGACACCTTTTTCTCCTGCTCTAAAGACGCAACCACGCTGACTCGTCCATCAAGATTTTTGACGACGAGAGTGACTTTTTCCGGCGCTTCGTGTTCGGATTTAAACCCCTGGGCAAATGCTGAAAGGCACAACCCTGTTAGGAGAAACAAAAGCTGGGCGAGGCGTTGGAACGACATTGCCGACCGATCTTGCCCGCCTGAGAGCTACGGGTCAAGCGGCCACGGATTTACACGGATTTTTTACGGATTGGTGCCGAATTATGCGCGTTCGTGTAGATCTGCGGCCGATAGGCTATGATGTCCCGACTGTGGCGCGGTCAGAACCCATCAGGGAAACACGACTGTATATCCATAACCTCGTCAAGCGCGATCCGTTGACGGGCCTCGCTGAAGATGTGCGCAAGGGATTATCTGCACAGCCCAAGCGCTTCTTGCCGAAATATTTCTACGACGAACTGGGCTCGCAGCTCTTCGAAGCCATTTGCCTGCTGCCTGAATACTACTTAACGCGCGCTGAGAACGAGATCTTACAGAAGTATTCCGACCAGATTGTCGCAGCGGTAGAGGGAAACAAGACGCTCGTCGAAATGGGCAGTGGCAGTGCGTCAAAGACACGTCTGATCATCGAAGCGCTGCTGCGACGTCAGCAGGACCTTTTGTTTATGCCGGTCGACATTTCGGCCACGGCGCTCGAGAGTAGTTCTCGAATTCTTTTGCAATCGTATCCGCGACTGGCGATCGAAGCTTATGCGGCGGATTATTTCGCCGGTCTCGCAGAGCTTGGGAAGAAGCCGCGTGCACGAACACTCGCGCTCTTTCTCGGGTCAAACATCAGCAACTTCGATCTTGATGAGGCGCTGCGTTTTCTGCGAGCGTTGCGAAGTGTACTCAACCGCGGCGATGCGCTTCTGCTCGGCGCGGATCTGAAAAAGGATCCGGCAATTCTCGAAGCGGCTTACAACGACGCGCTTGGTGTGACGTCAGCTTTCAACCTGAACGTGCTGGCGAGAATCAATCGCGAGCTAAACGGTTCGTTCGATCTGCACAACTTCCGTCATCGAGCGTTTTTCAACGAAAGTGCCGGCCGCATTGAGATCTATATCGAGAGCCTGATCGACCAGCGCGTGCGCATCGATAAGCTCGATCTAGATGTTGATTTTGTCGCCGGTGAACTGATTCACACCGAGAATTCCTACAAGTACGACATAAACGGCATCCGCGCGCTTGCCGCTCAAACCGGCTTCGAGCTCTCGCGCACGTGGCTCGACTCGCAGGAACGTTTCAGCAGTAATCTGTTGCTCGCAAACTGACTCATCAGATGAGCGACGCCGATAAAGCACTCGTAGAATTTCAGAACGTCAGCTTCACGATCTCCGGTACAAACATAATCACAGAACTCGACCTGGTAGTTGAGCGGGGCGAGACACTGGTCCTACTCGGCGAGTCGGGCTGTGGGAAGACCACGACGTTGAAGCTCGTCAATCGTTTGTTCGAACCGTCGGCGGGTGAAGTCAGGGTTGAGGGTAAGTCGACGACGGCCTGGGATCCGATCGCGCTGCGCCGTCGCATCGGTTACGTGATTCAGGAAGGCGGTCTGTTTCCACACTTCACGATTGCGCGCAACGTTGGGCTTGTGCCCGCGCTCGCTGGCTGGGAACAGAAACGCATCGACGAGCGTGTGCAGGAGCTGTTAAGTCTTGTTGGACTCGAGCCGGGGCGTTTTGCTGAGCGTTATCCGCGCGAATTATCAGGTGGACAACGGCAGCGCGTCGGAGTGGCGCGTGCCCTCGCTGCCGATCCGCCGTTGTTGCTCCTGGACGAACCGTTTGGGGCTCTCGATCCACTCACGCGTGCGAGTTTGCAACGTGAGTTTGCCGATTTAACCAAGCGTCTGAGTAAAACGGCGATCCTCGTCACTCACGACGTGCGCGAAGCTTTGATTCTGGCGCGTCGCATCGGCCTGATGCACAAAGGAAAGCTATTGCTGCTCGACACGCCGAAGCAATTTCTCGCCTCCGATCACCCGCAAGTGCGCGCCTATCTCGACACGCTCGAACTCAAAGGAGGCGACCAGTGAGCTTCTGGCAATTCTTGCAGCTTAACTGGTCGGAGTTGCTGTTGCTCGTGCGACAGCACGTTGTGCTCGTCTTCATTGCGATTCTAATCGCGGTTGTCATCGGCGTTCCAACGGGAATCTTGTTGACGCGTTATCGATCGCTGCGCGGACCGGTGTTGGGCATTGCGAACGTGATGCAGACGATTCCGAGTCTCGCGCTTTTTGGTTTTCTGATTCCGCTGCCGTTTATCGGCGGCATTGGCACACGCACCGCGCTCGTCGCGCTCGTGCTTTATTCGCTGCTGCCGATCATTCGCAACACGGTTACGGGAATACTTGGCGTCGATCCAAACGTGAGAGAAGCCGCGGTGGCGATGGGAATGACGAGCAGTCAGGTGCTGCGACAGGTTGAGCTGCCGCTCGCGATGGGCGTGATCGTCACCGGCATTCGCGTAGCGACCGTGATTGCTGTCGGCGTGACGACGATTGCTGCGGCGGTCGGCGCAGGCGGCCTCGGCGTTTACATCTTCAGGGGACTGAGGCAATACGACAACAACCTGCTACTCGCCGGTGCGTTGTCGGCCGCGTTGCTCGCCCTCGCAGCCGACTTCTTTTTAGGTTTGTTGCAGCAGCAATTCAGTTTTGAAGCGAAGCGGAATGTGGCGGGCTCGACCGTTTGGAAGCTTGCGCTGGCAGCGGCTGTGCTGATCGTCGTGGTTGCCGGTTTTGTGTGGTGGCGTGGTGGGGCTTCGAATTCCGCGGGTGCAGCGCACGTGAGTGTCGGATCGAAAGATTTCACCGAATCCGCCTTGCTGGCCGAGATCGCAGCGCAGATGCTTGAGAAGCGCGGCGTGACGGTTGAACGACGCTTTGAGCTGGGCGGAAATCTTCCGCACGAAGCGCTTGTGAACGGCACGCTCGATCTTTATCCCGAGTACACCGGGACGTCTTACACGGCGATACTTCATCACACGCCAATCAGCGATCCACGCGCGGTTTACGAACAGGTCAAACAGGAGTACGCGTCGAAGTTCAATATCGAAGTTAGCCAGCCGCTCGGTTTCGAAAACACGTTCGCGATGCTCGTTCGCGGCGAAGATGCCAGGCGACTGAATCTCAAAACGATTTCCGACGCAGCGCCGCAGGCGCCCCACTGGCGCGCCGGGTTTGGGCAGGACTTCATGTCGCGGGCCGATGGCTATCCCGGTTTCTCGAAGGCGTACGGGTTGAAGTTTGCGGAAGTGCGCGAGATGGATCTGTCGCTCACTTACATCGCGCTCTCGTCACGACAAGTCGACCTCGTTGCCGGCAACTCGACAGAGGGGCGTATCGCCACACTCGATCTCTTTCAACTCGCCGACGACCGGCATTACTTTCCACCGTACGAAGCCGTTTACCTCGTGCGACAGGACTCGTTAACGAGAGTTCCCGCGCTTCAGGAAGTGCTGGCGAAGCTCGCGAACGGAATCTCGACTGACGAAATGCGACGGCTGAATTACGAGATTGACGGTAACAAGCGTGATCCGAAGGAAGTTGTGAAAGAGTGGTTAGCTAAGCGTGGTTTGTAATCCACAGATTACACAGATGGCACTGTGTAATCTGTGGATGCAATATTCAGTTGTAAGGACAAAGACTCTGGGAGGTCCTTGCTAAGTGAGGTTATTCAACGCTGCCACCTCCTTGGTTCACCGGCGGTTCAGCCCCGACGACTTGTTCGGAAGTCGGCTCCGATTCTGGTTCTGGAGCACTACCACCACCACCTTGGTTGACTGGCGGTTCGGCAGGATTGGTTTCTGACATAGTCTGATCTCCTTGCAATGTTTGGGAGTTGAGCCAGGTGGATCAACTTTGTTAATGATAATAAACCTGAATATCAGGCCGTGCGGCGTATAATTTGAAAACGTCAGGACCCCACTCTTGTTCAAGCTTCGAGCGAACATCTTGAGCATTTTTCAACATTTCTTGGGCCTTGGCTTTATCGCCCAGTCGCTCAGCGGCTCGTGAAGCTATCGCCCACCCTCGCCATTCAGATTCCCTCTGTTCGCTACGTGAAAATCGTTCTTGCGCTTGAGTAGTCAGCGTTAGAGCAGTCTGGGAATCGTTTGCCCTTAAAGCCGCTTCACCACAACGCAAAAGCGCAACTGAGTATAAGCCAAAGTTGCCCGAATTTGACGAGGCATTGATGCTTTCGTCACACAATTGCCTGGCCTCTTGTTTTGCTCCGGACGCGCCTTTAACCAACGCTAGAAAGGACTTACTCTCAGTCAACACATCAGATCTAGGTGGCGCTCCCTTCACTGCTTCACTCGCCAGCGCATTCGCCTCTCCGACGTTTCCCTCGCTGAAACTCAACTCGGCTTTAGTGAGCTGAAGTTCGGGAAGTAGTTGCTGATACGACTCTTTCTGCTCGGCCACAGTCTTGAAGAGTTCCCCCAGCAATCCTTTTGCTTCATCAATGCGACCCAGCCGCGTCAAAATTTTGGCACGATTAGTGTTGGTAAAAACCACCCGGAACGAGTCTTTTACTGACTCATAAACTGCGAGAGCGTTGTCGTACTTTTCCAACGCGGCCGGATATTTTTCTTGATCGAAACGAAGCAGAGCGAACTCAAAATCCACATCACCCAATGCTTGGGGACTATTGCTTTGCTTTGCAATTTCAAGTTTCTGGTTCAAAGCTCGTTCGGCAGAGGCGAAGTCGGCTTTGCGACGATAACCCCGAGCTAACTGAGTCAAACAGATACCTTCGCTCCGCGGGTAGTTTGATTGCCGAAAGAACTCAAGAGCCTGCTGCACCAACTTAAGCCCCTCATCGACCCGGGAGGTTTGAATATACAAACCGCCGAGATTTGATAGCCCACGCGCCTCACGTAAGCGACCTTTGTTTGCCCGGGCAAATTGGATCACCTGGTTGAAATAGAACTCCGCTTTTTCTACGTTGCCTTTACTCGAATATGAATTTCCAAGTTCTAGTAAGCCGGCTGTAGCGAGATTCTCGAGTTGCCGCTGTTGGGCGAACGTGACGGCCTGGGTCGCATAGTTCTCCGCTTCTGCGAATAGGCCACGTTGCGAATGTAGATAGCTCAAGTCGATCAACGCGGTGATCTGCTGCGCTTCCTGGCCGATCGTTCGAGAGGCATCAAGGGACTGCTGAAACTGGGACTTTGCGTCGTCAAATCTGCCTTTGTCGCGATAGAGAATTCCACGCTGTCGGAGCACCTCGATGACGCCCTCTTCGTTGCTACCAGCGCGGTACAGTTTCTCTGCCTGATCAAACATCTCAGTCGCTTTGTCTGTTTGCTGTTTGCGATGGTAGATGACGCCTGCACGAAGATAGCCAGTCGCATACTGCTGTTTATTAAGTTCAATTGCCTTCAGATAGTTTTCGAGCGCTTTATCGGTATTGCCGTCGGTCTCGTAGGCATAACCCAGGTCAACGTAGACGGAGCTATCATCGGGAGTTAGCTTGGCGATTTCAGTGTAGGCTTTTATGGCATCGCCAAAGCGCCGGGTTACGGTCGCCAGAACTGCGTCGAGGTACAAAGCATCTCTAGGCTCGAGAGAAGAACGGGTGGTGAGGCCATTAACTTCCAGGAGCTGATCTTTTGCGCGATCGGTGTAGTCGAGTTCCGTCCACGCCTGAGCTAAACGTGCGCGAGCGAGCGCATAGTCTCCGTCGATCTCCACCGCTTGTGTGAGGGCCTTGCTAGCCTGAAAATAAGCTCCGTTTCGAAGGCTGTCTGCGCCCTGTTCATACCAATGCAGGGCGGCCGCAGAAGGTTTGTAATAAGACCGTGGCCAGAAGTAATAGATGGCCCAGACCGCGAGGCCGAGCGCGACGAAGGCGGGAATGATTGACACCAATGAGAACCGCTGGCGGCGCAACTGCATCGTGAGCGTCGCGAAGGCGTTGGTGCCCCGCTTGAAACCTTCGGTTCCTTTGTTGGCCCGGCTCGACACCGGTACGCCGTTGCCACCGACTGTTTCTCCTGCCGCTTTCAAATCTTTCAGAAAGTCAGCAGCCGTCTGATAGCGCGCCTCGACTTTCTTCTCGAGCGCTTTCATCGTGACGCGATCCAACGCCGGCGTTACGGCCGGATTGAGCTTCGAGGGCGGATTGGGCGTGACGTGAATGATCTGCGCGCCAATCTCCAGAACGCTGCTGCCGGAGAACGCCGAATGCCCGGTCAGACACTCGTACAGCAACGCACCAAGAGCGAACAAGTCGCTACGGCCGTCGATCTCCTTGCCGGTCGCCTGTTCCGGTGAAAGGTAGAGCGGCGTTCCGACGATCACGTCGCTGCGCGTTTGCGTCGAGAAGATGGTGCGTGCGTCGAGGTCGACTCCACTAGCCGGTTGCTCGCCAAAATGCTTCACGAGGCCAAAGTCGAGCACCTTCACCTGGCCGCGTTCATTGACGAGCACGTTCGAAGGTTTGATGTCGCGGTGAACGATGCCCTGGTGATGCGCTTCGCCAAGCGCTTCGGCAATCGACGAGACGATCTCGACCGAGCGTCGCAGAGTCAGCCCTTCGTCAAGCAATTCGCTCAGCGACTTGCCTTTCACATACTCCATCACGATGAACGGCTGATTCCCGGTTGTCGTCTCGCCGTAATCGTGAACCATCGCGATGTTTGGGTGATTCAGCGCCGAAACCGCACGGGCTTCGCGAATGAAGCGAGCCCGATAGTGATGGTCAGTCGAAGTGAGAAACTTGATGGCGACGCGCCGCGCGAGGTGAAGATCCTCGCCAAGGTAGACTGCGCCCATTCCACCTTCACCCAGTTTTTCGAGGATTCGGTAATGGGAAACTGTCTGGCCGATCATGCTCGCCTGGGATCCTTACGAATGCGAGAAAAAGGAGATGTGCTCTGGAGCGAGTGCTACATTGCGGGCATTGTGCGACAGGATTTCGGGATTTTCAAGATTTACAAGAGAATCTTGAGAAATCCCGAAATCCTGATTAATCATACCTCAGAGGACAGTTTCGCGGATTTTTTTCTCCTGGGCCTCTCGAAATTCGTGCAGCTTTTTACGCAGCTCAGGGCGACTGTTGGCGAGGATAGCAATCGCAAAGAGGGCGGCGTTGGTGGCGCCGGGCTTGCCAATAGCGAGCGTTCCAACCGGAATTCCACCCGGCATTTGGACGGTAGCTAAGAGGGAATCAAGCCCATTTAGTGCGTCGCTCTTCATCGGCACACCCAGCACGGGCAGCGTCGTGTGTGCCGCCATCACACCGGCCAGATGCGCGGCGCCACCGGCCGCCGCTATAACGACTTCGAGTCCGCGCGTTTCCGCGGTGGAGCCAAACTCAGCAGCCAGCGCCGGCGAACGGTGCGCGGATATCACCCGACACTCGTGAGCAATACCAAACTCAGTCAGCGTCTCATCGGCATGACGCATTGTGTCCCAGTCAGACTTACTCCCCATGATGACCGCCACGAGCGGATTCGAAACGTTTTCTTCTTTGCCTTTTTTAGCCATCGTTATTCTCCCAAGTCATTCTCCCTGGTCCAACGAGAAACCGCGCTCGCCGTCGAATGTATAGAGTCCTTCAGTCTTGATGAAGTCGAAACCTGATTCAGCGATGCGACCAAGCAACGAAACTACTTGCGCGTGCACGACGTTGCCACCGTCCGATGCGGGCAGGAAACGGCAACGCCAGTGATCGGAACAAAAAGTTTCCGCGTGACCGCCGGGCCAAACCTTCACGCCACGGTTACTGATCATTGTTAGTTTGACACCGTCGCCATTCATTTTGCCGAGCGCTTCGCCGAGGTCGTTTGGAGTTCCGCGCGTCCAGTCAAGAAACACGTCAACGCCGACGAGCTCTTTCTTCGGCGCCGGTTTTTCACTGGTTACACGCGCAACCGACTCCTCGGCTTTGCTGTATTTCCGGGCTTTCAAAATCTGCGGCGTCTGTCCCAGTCGTTCGACAACCGCCTCTGCAAACTCTTTCGTTCCCACCTTTTGTTTACTGACTTTTTCGTCGTAAATGTCGTACGTGTGAATGCCGTCCTCGATCGCTCGCAGCCATGCGTTGTGAACACGTTCGGCGTGGTCGGTCAGTCCGACGTGGACGAGCATCATCACCGCGCCCAGCAAGAGTCCCGAAGGATTCGCGAGATTCTGACCGGCACGTCGAGGCGCCGATCCGTGAATCGCCTCAAACATCGAAACGTGCTCGCCGATGTTTGCTGAACCTGCAAGACCGACCGATCCGGCAATCTGAGCCGCAACGTCCGAGAGAACGTCGCCGTAAAGATTCGGCATCACTACAACATCGAACGCTTCCGGCGTGTCGGCGAGTTTCGCCGCGCCGATGTCGACGATCCAGTGCTCGTTTTCGAGATCAGTGTACTCAGCCGCGATCTCATCAAAGATCTTGTGAAACAGTCCATCGGTCAGCTTCATGATGTTGTCTTTCGTGAAGCAGGTGACCTTCTTGCGATTGTTTCGGCGTGCATATTCAAACGCGTAACGGATGATCTTTTCGGACCCCGGACGCGAGATCAGTTTGAGACACTGAACGACCTGATTCGTCTGGCGGTGTTCGATACCAGCGTATAAGTCTTCCTCGTTCTCGCGAACGACGACCACGTCCATCACCGGGTGTTTCGTGTCGATAAAGGGGTGATAAGAGACGCACGGCCGTACGTTCGCGTAGAGACCGAGCACCTTGCGAACGGTTACGTTTAAGCTCTTGTAGCCGCCGCCCTGTGGCGTTGTGATCGGGGCTTTTAGAAAGACTTTGGTGCGTCGTAACGAATCCCAGGAGCTCGGCTCGATGCCGGACGAGTTTCCGGCCAGATAGACCTTCTCGCCGATATCGATAGTCTCAATCTCGAGCGGGGCCTCCGCGGCTTCGAGGATACGGAGGGTGGCGGCCATGATTTCGGGCCCGATGCCGTCGCCATTGGCCACAGTAATAGGGATACGTTTCGACATTTTCCAAACCTTTCCTGATTGATTTTATCTACAGATTACACGGATTATACCGAATCTGTGTAATCTGTGGACTAAAGCTCAAAATTTGTCCTTGACCCTTTCCAAGGGCTCCTGCATACTTTTGCTTACCAGTTACCTGCTCTCGCGCATCAATGGTGATTGCGCCTGTCCGTGATCGTTACGCGACGAGGTTCGGCTGATAGAGAGTGAGGCAGTTGTCAACCAGTTAGAAGCCGCTCTCGAGAATTTTTTTAGAGCATCGGGTTCGTCGCAGCTCGCCGAAAGTATCGGTAGTCCCCCCCGAACTGGATCAGCGAATTCCAGCAGGCCCGCGCTTCCCTTCTCATTAAGGATAGTTAGAATGGCTACAAAACTCTATGTAGGAAACCTCTCGTTTCGCACTACGAGCGAGGAACTGCGCGATGCTTTCGCGTCAGTCGGTACAGTGGAATCAGCTTCAGTGATTGAGGATAGAGAAACAGGACGATCACGCGGCTTTGCATTTGTGGAAATGGCAACCCCCGAAGAGGCAGCGGCAGCTATCGAGGCTTTCAACGGCAAGGACTTTGGCGGACGCAATCTGACCGTCAATGAAGCCAAGCCGAGAACGGATCGTGGCGGTGGCGGCGGTCGTGGTGGTTATGGCGGTGGACGCGGCGGCGGTGGCGGTCGTGGTGGTTACGGCGGTGGTGGTGGCGGCCGTGATCGCGACAACGATCGTTACGAGCGCGAACCACGCTGGTAATCTCGTTTTGGGCCACGGATTACACGGATCACTCAGACGAGCCGTGCAATCCGTGGCAAGTTACTTTCTGGCCTCAGGCGTTATCTTCAGAGTTAACTTCTCACTACCCCGCATCACTTCAACTACGTATTCCTGACCCGCTTTCATTTCTCCGAGCGCATACGTGTAGTCGTAAACGTTTTTAACTTCACGCGTACCGATCTTCACGATGCGATCTCCGGCTTTAAGTCCCGCTTTTGCCGCGGGTGAATCGTCGCGAACACCGTCGAGCAGCAGGCCGTTGTTGCTGTCCGCGTAGTTTGGAATCGTGCCGAGGTAGACGCGGAAGCCGCCGGTGCGTGGTGTCGCGTCGCTCTTGGCGGTCGTGAAGCTCAGTCGCTTCGGTGCGCTGTCAACGTCTCTGACGATGCGTGCTACGAGGCCCAGAATGCGTGCCTCGTCGTTGTAGTTGATCTTGTCGAAGGTGTCAGACGGTTTGTGGTAGTCGTTGTGAGCTCCGGTGAAGAAGAAGAGCACGGGAATCTGTTTGGTGTAGAACGACGAGTGATCGCTCGGACCGTAGCCATCTTCGGTAAGAGTCAATTCAAAAGTGCCGTTTGGATCGACAGTCATGATCGGACGGCCGTTCGCTGAAACAACAATCGGCACACCCTTCGGAGCCGGCGAACCTGAATTCGCTGCGACCGTCATCGATTGGGCAGTGTTTGCCTGTCTGACGAGCTCGCGCCATTCCTGCGAGGTTCCGATTCCGCCGATCGAGAGTTTGCGATCTCGCATGCGACCGATCATGTCCATGTTGATCATGGCGACTGTATTGGCGAGCGGCACGAGCGGATGATTAACGTAGTAATTCGATCCGAGCAGTCCTTCTTCTTCACCACTGAACCCGATGAAGATCAAACTGCGCTTCAACCTTTGTTTCTGCGCACTGAAGATACGAGCCAACTCGATCATGCCTGCCGTTCCGGAGGCATTGTCGTCGGCGCCGTGATGTATCTCCCCCGAACTCGGCGCCAGACTTCCTTCGCCACCGCGACCGAGATGATCGTAGTGCGCGCCGATCACGATGTATTCGTTTTTAAGAACCGGATCCGAACCTTCAAGCACGCCGACAACGTTGTAAGCAGGAACTTCCTCTCGAATAATGCCAACAGAAAAGTGCAGCTTCCACGATATCTCTCGGTAAGCATCCGCGGACTTTGTTTTTGCGGCTTGTTCGAAATCTGCAACCGAAGCGCCGATTAGTGCCACTGCTGCTTCCTGAGATATTCCTATGACTGGTATGCCTACGTCGCCGTTGTTATCGACCCGCAACTTAGAAAATCTGTCGTCCGCGAAGTTTTTTTCGCGGGCTATAACAAAGAGGGCTCTCGCGCCCGCGTTACGTGCTGCTATGGCCTTCCAGCGCACGTCTTCGTAGCGCGCAAACTGGCCATGCGGATTGTCGCCGTCCGGTGTGCCGGATAGTGCAAGGACGAATCGGCCGGCGACTTTGGGGCCTGCATAATCGTTGTAGTTCAGTTCCGACGCAGTGATGCCGTAACCAACTAAAACGCCTTCAAGGTTCTCCATCGGGGTGCTGGCAGAAATGCCTAGTGGCATCCAATCTTTTTCAACCTTGAGCTCGTTATGGACATCGAACCTCGACAACATTATTTGATTCTGCGAACTCAGCCTGGCACTTGCCACGTACGGAAACCTTTGCAGGTACTGCGCCATTACCTCTCTGCGCTTGCGCGCTGTTCCTGACCAATTTCCCGGCTGCAAATCCAGCCGCGAAAACTCGCCGGCAATGTAACGCGCCGCATCATTCGCGCCCGCAGTTCCCGTGCGCCGTCCATCCAACGCATCCGACGCCAAATAACTCACGTGCTGCTGCAGCTTCGCAGCCGACGGCTCAAGCTCCGCCTGCTGCGCAACAACCGCAACCGTCGCCAGCAGCACTACGGCTATGAGAGAAGTAACTCTTTTGATCTTCATAACTCTTTATGTGCCTTTTGTGATTTATGTGCCTTTTGTGGCCCTACTCAACCCAATCGGCAATGAACACGTTCGTCTCGCCCTGCACCTTCGCATTGCGGTTCGACGCAAACACGAGCTTCTTTCCGTCCGGTGAGAACATCGGAAAACCATCAAACGTGTCGTTGAATGTAATCCGTTCTAATCCGGTCCCGTCCGTGTTGATCTTGTACAGGTCGAAGTTCCTTCCGCGCGGATCATCCATGTTCGAAGCAAAGATTACGCGTTTGCCGTCAGGGAAGAAGTATGGACCAAAGTTCGCTTTCCCATTGCTCGTAACCTGGCGCTTGTTAGATCCGTCCGCGTTCATCACCCAGATTTCGAGCGCCGTCGGACGAATCAGATTCTGCTTCAGCAGCTCAGTATAGTCAGTCTTTTCCTGATCTGTTTTGGGATGATTGGCGCGATAGACGATCTGCTTGCCGTCGTAAGACCAGAATGGACCACCATCGTAACCAAGCTCGTTGGTGAGCCGGCGCACGTTCTTGCCGTTGGCATCCATCGTGTAGATGTCCAGATCGCCGTCACGCATCGACGTGAAGACGAGCTTCTTGCCGTCGAGTGTGATCGTTGTTTCAGCGTCGTAGCCGGGCGTGTTGGTTAGTTGCTTCAGATTGGAACCGTCAGGGTTCGCGGTGAAGATGTCGAAAGTTGGGTAGACCGCCCAGACGTAGCCTTTCGAGAAGTCAGGCCGTGGTGGACACTGCTTACCGCCGAGATATGTTGACGAATAGAGGACGCGCTTCTGGCCTGGGAAAAAGTACGAGCAAGTTGTACGCCCATCGCCGTTGGAAATCATCTTCACGTTCGAGCCATCGACGTTCATCGTGTAGATCTGGTCGCAGCCGTGGCCTTCGCGCGTCGATTGAAAGATCAGCTGTTTACCATCGGAAGAGAAGTAAGCCTCTGCGTTCTCGCCGCCGAATGTCAGTTGTTTGATATTGCGCAGGTGCTTTTCGCCCGGCAGAGCGAGTTGATTGTCTTGTGTCGTCGCCGGCGAGATGCAGAGGAGAATTGCGCCGACCAGAAGGGGGATTAATCTTAGTGAGCTCATACGGCTGTTTTAGACAGGATCACAGGATTGTTTTCAAGATTTACAGGATGAGAACTTCGACGACGCCGGACAATAAACAAAATCAACGCAGCGATGCCGATGACCAGACTGATCATTTGCGATGTTGAAAGCCCGGTCAGCGAGGTCAAACCGAAAACATCGCCGCGCGGATCGTCGCGCACGAATTCTATGGAGAAGCGAATCGCGGAGTACAGCACGGCGTAAACAAGAATGACCTGGCCGCTGAATCGTTTGTGTTTGTGTAGCCAGAGTAGAAACAAAAACACGAGCAGCATTGCGAACGATTCGTATAGCTGCGTCGGATGAAGGTAAGCGTCAGTCGGGACGCCCGTAATCTGGTGACCCAGGTCGGTAAACTTCACGCCCCACGGCAGCGTCGTTGGTTTGCCCCAGCAGCAGCCGGCCGCAAAACATCCCTGCCGTCCAAAAAAATTGCCGATCGCGATACCGGGCGCACAGGCGTCGGCCGTCTTCCACCACGGCAGTTTGTAGCGCTTCATCAGGAAGTAACCGGCGACAACTGCGCCGAGCAGTCCGCCGTAGAAAACGCCTCCGGAGCGCAGGAAGTCGAGCGAGAACAGTAGCGCCGGGTTCTCGCGATACTCCGGTTCGGTGAACAGCATGAGAATCTTCGAGCCGACAAGTCCAGCGAGCAGCATCCACAAACTGAGGTCGTAGATCTTCTCGTACGGCAAACCGTCGCGCTTTGCGAGCCTTACTGCTATCAGGATTGCGCAGAGAAACGCGACAGCGAGAAACACACCGTACGTGTTGATGGGGAAACTGCCAATATGAAAAATCTCAGGATACATCTGTCTTAATCCGCGAAGATCTGTGGCTAAAAATCAAATCATAAGCCAGCAATAACGCTCCAACCGTGATGCTTGCGTCGGCGATATTGAACGTGGGCCAATGATAGTCGCCGGCGTGCAAAACGATGAAGTCGACAACATAACCGAGGCGCGCGCGGTCAGTAAGGTTGCCTGAAATGCCGGCCAGCAACAGTGCACAAGCACCGAGCACGCGATCGTCGTTGCGTGGCGTGCGCATAAAGTAAAAAAGCACCGCGAGCGCGGCGAGCACTGCCAGCACGACGAAGAACCAGCGCCCGAATGATCCGCCTTCCTGTAACTGCCCAAACGCGATGCCGGGGTTCTCGGTGTAGATAAACTGAAGAAACCCGGGAACGACCACGCGCTCGTCGCCGAAACGCAGCGTTTTGACCGCCCATGCTTTCGACGCCTGGTCGGCCATGTAGATACCGAACGCGGCCAGCAAATAACCTGCGCGCCACGCGAAACGCGCGCGAATATCGGTTGCCTTTTCGATACTCGTTTCCAAGAATATTTAGCCACGGATAACACGGATAGAAATCCGATTTTTTATCCGTCTAATCCGTGGCCCCTTCTTCGATCTCTTTCAAGGCGGCGACGCAGCGCTCGCAAACCGTCGGATACCGATCCCACTCACCGACGCGCGTCGAATAATTCCAGCAGCGCTCGCACTTCTGACCGTCTGCGTTAGAGATCGTTATCGAAACGCCTTCGCTCGCGTCGGAGTTCCCAAGCTCAACCTGCGAAACGATGAACAGGTAACGCAGATCGCTTTGATGCTTCTGCAACAACTCCAGCGCGCTTCCCGACGCCTGAAGCGTCACTTTCGCTTCCAGCGAGCTACCAATCTGTTTCGCCACTCTCGCCTCCTCGAGCGCTCGCAAAACACCCTCGCGGATCGTGAACAAACGTTCCCACTCCGCTGACAGCTCATCGTGACTTTGCTCATCCGCTTTCGGCAGCAAAGCGAGATGGATCGACGGCTCCTCACGGCCCGCCAAGTTTTCCCAAATCTCATCCGCGGTAAACACGAGTATCGGCGCCAGCATACGCGCAAGCGCGTCTACGATCCGGAGCAACGCCGTTTGCGCCGAGCGACGAGCTTTACTATGCGGACCGAACGTGTAAAGACGATCTTTGATGATGTCGAAGTAGCGCGCCGAAAGCGTCACCGTCGCGAAGTTGAACAACGCGCGGTAGACGTTGTGAAACTCGTAACCGTCATACGCAGCCAGCACTTCTGTCGTGACGTGATTGAGCTCCGCGAGTGCCCACCGATCGATCTCTTCCATCTCTTCGAAAGGCACGGCATCGCGCGCCGGATCGAAACCGTTGAGATTACTCAGCGCATACCGCGCCGTGTTGCGTAGTTTGCGATAGCCATCGGTGACGCGGGAGAGAATCTCGTCCGACGCTCGCATGTCGTCGAAATAACTTGACGACGCACACCACAAACGAATTATCTCGGCGCCCGATTGCTTGATGACTTTGTCAGGCTCGACAGCATTCCCGAGCGACTTGTGCATCGCACGTCCCTGCGCGTCGAGAGTCCAGCCGTGCGTGATCACGGTTTTATACGGCGCGCGATCGTGTGCGGCGATACCGATCATCAGCGACGAATTGAACCAACCACGAAACTGGTCGCCGCCTTCGATGTAGACATCGGCGGGCCAGCGCAGCTCTTCGCGATTCTCGAGCACGGCGATTGACGACGTGCCACTGTCGAACCAAACGTCGAGAATGTCAGTTTCCTTGGTCCACTCCTGCGCGCCGCACTTGCAGGCATAGCCTTCCGGCAACAAGTCCTGCGCGCTGTGCGTGTACCACGCATCGCCTGACTCGCGTTCAAAGATGTCGGCTACGTGATTGATCACCGCCGGCTCCGAAACCGCCTCGTTACATCGCGCGCAGTAAAAGACGGGAATGTTCACACCCCACACGCGCTGGCGCGAGACACACCAGTCGGGCCTGCCTTTCAGCATGTTGCGCATGCGATCGACGCCCCACGCCGGAATCCATTTAACGCGTTCGATTTCGGCGAGCGCGCCGCCACGCAGCGACGTCTCAGGCGTTTCCGACAGGTTGTCAGTGAAGTTGGACCGATCACGGCCGTCTTCATCTTTCTCCACCAGATCGCGATGCGCCTGGTCCATGGCGATGAACCACTGCGGCGTCGCCCGGAAGATCACCGGATTCTTGCAGCGCCAGCAATGCGGATAGCGATGGTCGTACTGTTCACTGAAAAGCAACACGCCTTTTTCGCGCATGAACTCAACAATCGGATCGTTGGCGTCAAACACGCGCTGACCGGCGAAGTGTTCGACTTCAGGCGTGAATCGCCCAGCGTTATCCACCGGACAGTAGATCTCAAGGCCATATTTTTTGCCGATAACGAAGTCGTCGTGACCGTGGCCCGGCGCAGTGTGCACGGCACCCGTTCCGGCTTTGCTGTCGGATTTCTTCTGCGCTTCGCTGACGTCGAGCTCTGTCTCTGCGTCTGCTTCACCGCCGAGCGTAACGTGGTCGCCGACCATCAGGAGCGACGGGCGATCGAGCCATGCATGACGAGCCTCGAGCCGGTCGAGTTTCGAGCCGAGAAAGCGCGCAATCACTTTCGGTTTTTCGCCGAGCGAGCACTTGGCCGCAACTGCTTCGACGAGTTCGCTCGCGACGATATAAACCTCGTCGCCGTACTCGAACGCCGAGTATTCGTAATCAGGATGAACTGCGATGCCGAGGTTGGCGGGCAGCGTCCACGGCGTAGTGGTCCAGATGATGATAAAGACCTTGCGGCCCGCGAGTGCCGGATCGATCAGTGCCGGATCGCTCTTGAGTGGGAATTTCACGTAGACCGACGGGCTCGTGTGCTGATGGTATTCAACTTCAGCTTCCGCGAGGGCAGTCTGGTCTTTGAGACACCAGTAAACCGGACGTGCGCCTTTGTAAACCCAGCCGCGTTCGACGAAGCGCGCAAACATCCGCGCGGTTTCGGCTTCGTAGTGGTTCGACATCGTGAGGTATGGATTGTCCCACTCGCCGAGTATGCCGAGTCGTTTGAAGTCGCGTGTTTGGCTCTTCAACGCGTTTTCGGCATGTTGGCGGCAGATCCGGCGAAAAACCTCGACACTCAGATCATCCTTCTTTTTACCCTTTTTCTGCAGGTCCTTTTCGACGTGTGTTTCGATCGGCAGACCGTGACAGTCGTAGCCGGGCACGTAGGGCGCGTCGAAGCCCATCATCGTGCGCGATTTGACGATGAAGTCTTTGAGAATTTTGTTCATCGCAGTGCCGAGGTGGATGTCGGCATTCGCATAAGGGGGACCATCGTGGAGAATGAACTTCTCACGGCCTTCACCTGCGCGGCGAATCAGGCGGTAGAGGTCGAGTTGCGTCCATTTCTCGAGGCGTGCCGGTTCGCTTTGCGTCAGATTGGCTTTCTGTGCAAAAGCGGTCTTCGGCAGGTTGACGGTTTTCTTGAGATCTAAAGGGGTTTCTGTCGACATAAGCGTAAGTTGTAAATACTAGCAGAGCAATCCACAGATTACACAGAGGGTCTAATAGAATCTGCGTAATCTGTGGATATGAAAACCCGAGCCCTTCAGGATGAGTGGCTCGGGTTCGCTTGATTCAGCTTTGGCTTGTCTCAACCGATGAACATCTCATCCTCAGCGTAGGTTTGATTAATGGGCTTCGGCATCGGCGCCACGAGAACTTCGAGGCCGCGGCGGAAGCCCGCCATAATCGCGGCAATCTCCCGCGCCGGTTCTATTACCTTCGACTGGACGAAGTCGGTCGTCAAAACCACCTGTTGTTGGGTGCGATCAATCGTGCGGCTGACCAGTTCGACTTTGTCGCGTGCTTCAACCGCCGTATCACTCACCAGCGCTTTCAGTTCACTGACTTCACTCTTAACCATCGCCAGCGACTCAGAAACGTGCGCAGTCGCCGTGGCAACATGACCTGAAACCGCCGTGAACTGTTCCGCAATGAGTTTTCCCTGCACGGCAATCAACTTGCCCTGCTCGCTGATCTCATTGACGCGTCCCAGCAACGGGTCCAGCTTCTCTTCCAAACGGTTAACTGTCTTCACTGCCCGGCTCACAAAAACCGCGATCGCGATCATCGCGATGGCAATCAGGATAAACGAGGCAGCAATAATCACCATGATCCAGAACATCGGATCGTTAGTGCTCATTTGTAGCAGCGCTGGAAGATTCATCTCCAATTAGTTCGACGACTCGTTACCGTAGTTCGGAGCGGCTTCGATTCGACCTGACATTTCGGTCTTGCGCTTCTCTTCCGCATAAGCCTTCTTGCCGGCGTCGATTGCGGCCGTCAGTGTTCCGGTTTGACGAGCAGCCGCTTCACGCGCGGTTTGGGCCACTTCAGTGACTCTGTCAGAAGCTTGAGAATAGAGTTCATTCGCCCGAGTACGGGTCGCTTCATAATACTCGCCGGCGCGGTCGCCTAGCTGCTGCGCCGCCTCACGCGAACGATCGATACCTTTGCGGGTCGCATCCGCGATGTCGCCGCGCAGTTCCTGGCCCGATTTAGGCGCAAAAAGCAGCGCGAGAACGGCACCGATGCCGCCGCCGATGAGCAGGTACGTCAATTTATTCGAAATACTTTCGTCTCCCATTGTCTGGGGTCCTTTCTTCTAAGAACTTTCCGGGATTTTTACAGGCAGGGAATATAGCATACATTAACCGCAGATCTGCAGTGATGAAGACACGGATCTGTTGCTAATTCTTGCCGTTATATTGGTCCAGCTTGCGGTAAAGCGTCTTGCGGCCGATGCCGAGTGCGCGAGCGGCGTGTGATTTGTCGCCTTCAGTGTAATCGAGGGTGGCTTCGATGGCCTGGCGTTCGATTTCTTCCATCGACGAAGGAACCGTGATCTCGAAAGTGGTGGTGCGGCCCTCACTGGCGGCCTTTGCCCGTTCGACCTTGATCCGGTCGCGATCTTCGAGGGCGATTTTGCTGATCGCTTCGGGCAGGTCTTCGAGCTCGATTCCTCGTCCGGAGGCGATAATGACTGCCCGCTCGATTGCATTCTCCAGCTCGCGGACGTTGCCGGGCCACTCGTAGGTGATCAAAGCCTGAAGGGCGTCTTTTGAGATTCCCGAGATGAAGCGGCCGGTCTTCTGTTTGTAGTGTTCGAGGAAGTGGATCACGAGCGGATGAATGTCCTCGGGACGCTCGCGGAGCGGCGGCAGCTTAATCGGAAACACTGAAAGTCGGTAGAAGAGGTCCTGGCGGAATGTTCCGAGCTCGACCGCACGTTTGAGATCGACATTCGACGCCGCCACCACGCGCACGTCGGTCTTGATCACTTCATTGCCGCCGACGCGCGTCAACTCTCCATCCTGCAACACACGCAGCAGCCTAACCTGAGCCGACAGACTCATCTCGCCGACTTCGTCCAGAAACAACGTGCCGCCATCCGCTTCTTCAAAACGCCCACGACGCAAAGCACGCGCGTCCGTAAACGCGCCTTTCTCGTGACCGAAAAGCTCAGACTCGAGCAGCGTTTCGGGAATCGCGCCACAGTTGAGCTTCACGTAAGGCTGGTCTTCACGTCCCGAGTTGAAATGGATCAGATTCGCGAGCAGCTCTTTGCCGGTGCCCGACTCGCCTTCGATCAAAACTGTCGTTTGCGTGTCTGCCACACTCAGCGCCAACTCGATCGCACGACGGATTGCGGGCGCCTGACCGATGATGCGTTCTTCGCCGTAGCGCTCGTGCAAGGCGCTGCGGAGGTGCATGATTTCTGCCGACAATTGATCGCGCTCAAGCGCGGTGCCGATCTGATCGGCAATGCCTTCGACAAGCGCCACGTCGTGATCGTCGAAACCTTCGCGCGCCTGGCTCCAGACGAGTCCGAGTAGGCCAAACGTTTGTCCACCAACTCTGACTGGCGCCACGAGTGCTGCACGACCACGAAGCACGGCGTTGAATGCGAGACGCCACGTGAACGGCAGATCAGTCTCCAGCAGGCGGAGCGTTTTTCCCTGTGCGAGCACTTCGATCATGGCGGGAAACGCCGTCATGTCGATCGATTTTCCATGCTCGGCAAACAACGCGTGAACAGAATCGACGGCCGCATCGGGGGCTGCTTTGAATGCCGCGAGACTTAGCCGGCCGCCACTTGAATCGAGCACGCCAAGCGCCGAATAATCCGCGTTCACGAGCGCAATCGCGCGCTCCAGCACAAGCGACGAAACCTCGCCAAAATCGGAGCGTGCATTCAACGCGTTCGCGATCGACAACAGCGCGCGCTTCATCTCAGCTTCGCGTTCCTTGTCGGTGTAGAGCCGTGTGTACTGGTAACCAATCGCGATCTGTCCGGCGATTGACTGGAGAAACGAGACTTCATCGTCGAGCCATTCGCGTGGTGTGCGCGTCTGGTGCAGGCCGACGAGCCCGAGAACATTGTCCCCGAGTGTCACCGGAACGACGAGCAGCGACCGCGTTCCGAGGCTTGCCGCGAGATACCTGACTTTCTGGTCCAGACCAGACGCCGAGATGTCGTCGAGCCGGATTGGCTTCTTCAAATCGACGTGTTCCTGGAGCTGTTTCAAGTCGAGTGGGATGACGGTGCCGAGGCTCGAAGGCACGTCGTTTGACGCGCGCCACTCATGGCTGATGCGCAGCTCGCTGGCTGACTTCAACTGGATCACGTCGCAGCGGTCGACGTTCATCATGCGCCCGAGTTCCGAGACGATTACGTTAAGGAAACGGTCGAGATTGATGGCGTGAGGCAGAGTCATCGCGAGGCGATTGATAATCCCCTCGCGCGCCTCGGTCATTTTGATCTTTTGTTCTAAAGAAAGAGATTGAGCAGTGTTAGACATCTTTCGGATAAAGAGCATAGACGATGCCCGCGGCAAGTTGCAAAGCTTGATTGCCACGCGCCGAGAGTGCCTCTTATAATCGCCACATGCCGATTTACGAGTACGAATGTAAAAAATGCAAGGCGCACGTCGAGGCTTTCCAAAAGCTGAACGACAAGCCGCTCACCAAGTGCCGCAAGTGCGGCGGAAAGCTGGAGCGGAAGATTTCGGCGCCGGCGATTCAGTTCAAGGGTACCGGCTGGTACGTCACCGATTATGCCGAAAAGACAACTAAAAGCGAGAAGTCAGAATCCGAGTCCGTAAGCGAGTCAAAGTCTGATAAGTCTGACAAGTCTGAGAAGAAGACCAAAGAGAGTTCCCCTGCGAAGAAGACTTCCGACAAGCCTTCATCCTCTAAAGCGTAGCCACGAAAGTAGGCCACAAGGAATGCCCGTAAGACACAAAAATGTTTTTGTGAAGTCTTTTGTGATTCTTGTGCTTCTTTGTGGGCCAATTCTGCTGCTGGGGCAGTCGGGCAATCGGCCGCATGCGAATGCGGCGGGCGGCGTGATGGTCAGCGTGGTGGCCCGGCGCGACGACAATAAGACCAATCCAGTCACCAGCAAGGAAGTTTCTGTTTACGACAACGGCATCGAGCAGTCGATTCGCAATTTCACTCCTGATCCGTCGCCGGCGCGTATCGCGCTCCTCGTCGACAATTCGTTAACCATTCGGGCCGACGTCGATAAGCTCGAACAGGCGGCGCGCGAGTTTGCGTACGAGATTTTCGAAGGCGACAAACTGATAATCGTCGGCTACGACGAACAGGCGGAGATCGTCTCTGATTGGACCGACGACGCTAAAGCGATCGAGGCGGGGTTGAAACTGTTTCGCAAGAAGGGCCAGCCGCATCTGTTTGACGCGATTCGGGCCGTCGTCGAGGAAGCACTCAGACCGCAGCAGAATCAGAAGCGCATTATCGTAGTGATTAGCGACGGGCTCGATCGAGGAAGCAAGGCGACGTTCGAACAGACCCTCGCGGAGCTACAGCAAGAGAACATCATGGTCTACGCGGTGCAGGCGGTAGACCGCACGCGTGGCGCGATCAGGCGCGACGTGCCGAAGCCGAAAGTCGTTATCGACAAATTGGCTGAAGGAACCGGCGGCCAGATTTTTTCAATAGATGAACCGTCCGCGGCGGCAAAGGCAATTTGCGATGAGCTCCGACAGAATCGTTACGTGCTCTCGTATGTCCCGTCGAGTGCACCATACGGACAAGCGCGCAGTTTGCTGGTTTTGGGGAATCAGGGAATTACGGTGAGAGCGAAGTCGATGCAACAGCCGAACTGATCCGCAGATTACGCAGATTTCATTTGGAACGTCGCGAGTATAGCTTGAACAGCACCAGCATAATCGTCAGGATCAAGCTCTCCATGAAGATGAAGAACCTCGGTGAGAAGGTTCCGCTATCCTCATCAAACGAGTTCGAGTAGGCGACGAAGGTTCCCATCAGGACGCCGCCGATAATCCAAATCAACTGACGCTTCTTGTCCCACACTTACTTCAGTATTCCCGATAGCCAGTGCATCAGATTGAGCGCGTATTGCCGGTCGTCATTACCCGGCACATTCATCCCCATCGGGCGCTTGTCGGCACCTGAGATCTGCGCCGAAAGCATCGCGGCCTCGCCCTGGACCACCACGCGTCCCTTGCCAAACTTGAACGCTACAGCCTGAGTACGTCCTGCCGCTGGGACTGACGTCTCAGCCGCGTACGTCGGACGATCGAAAGCTGTACTTCCGAGGTTGAGAATTCCGGCACTGCCGTCCGGACCTTTCAGTGACTGTCCCGTGAAGCTGCGCAAAAGTTTGATTCGTTCGGCTTCGCTGCGTCCTTCGAGTATCGGATGATTTCCGAGTAGCTTGTTCTCGCGCGAGAAGATTAATTGCGTCGGAGCGCCGGCGGCCGAGTTTTCCGGATCGAACGTGTAACCCTTGCTCATATCAACGCCGAACTTTTCTGCGAGTGCGGAAGCAGCGCCGCCAAACGGTGCATGATCCGCAATTAACAACAACGCGCCGCCATTCCTCACCCAGTCGTGTACGGCTGTGATCTCGTCGTCGAGGAAGGCCGATTTATCAGCGCCGTCATCGTCGTCTTCCTCTGCGCCGAGTGCGTTTGCGATGACGAGGATTTTGTAGCTCTCGAGTCGTTGTTTGCTAAAAGACTGGCGATTGCGAACGATGCGAAAACCGTCGTTAATCATCAGATCGACAAATGGTTTGTAGCGACCTTCTGTGGTGTGAAAGTTGTGATGCGCCTCGTCAAACATCACCCGCGGGCCTTCCCGTTTGTAGGCCGGGTTTTCGACGGAGGTGTTGAATTCCGGATCAGGCTGTTGCTGCGCAACAACCGGTGCGCACATCAGCAGCAGAAATGCGCAAACGACTGGAAGGAGTTTCATTTCAACTTTGACAATCTTTCGGCTGCTGTGTGCAGCGTTTCGTCTTTTTTGCAGAAACAGAACCGCACCTGCTGCGAGCCACTGGCCGTGTTGCTGTAGAAGCTCGATCCGGGAACACAGGCGACGCCAATCTCCCTGATCAGATGCCGGGTAAACTCGACATCATCCGAGAACCCAAACGCGGAGATGTCGGTCATGATGTAGTAAGCGCCGTCGGGCACAAAGGTTTTGAATCCCGACTGCTCCAACACCGGCAACAGCAAGTCGCGCCGCGCCTGATAATCCTTCTGCAACGCGTCGTAGTATTCGTGCGGCAACGAGAGGGCGTATGCGCCCGCGGCCTGAAGCGGCGCTGCGGCTCCGACCGTCAGAAAGTCATGAACTTTGCGAATACCGCTGGTGATCTCCGGCGGTGCAATGCAATAGCCAACGCGCCAGCCAGTCACCGAATAAGTCTTCGACATCGAGTTAACGACGACCGTTCGATCTCTCATGCCGTCGAGTTGGGCCATCGAAATGTGTTTGATGTCGGCGCCGTCGCGTGGGTAAAGAATGTGTTCGTAAATCTCGTCGGTAAAGCAGAGCGCGTCAAACTCCTGACAGAGACCAGCGATGAACTCCATCTCATCTCGAGTGAAGACTTTTCCAGTCGGATTGTTGGGATTACAGACGATGATCGCTTTGGTCTTCTTATTGAACGCAGCGCGTAGTTCGTCTCGATCGAAATTCCAATCAGGCGCGCGCAGCGGCACGTAGACCGGGCTCGCATCGGAAAGGATTGCGTCTGGGGCGTAGTTCTCGTAATAAGGTTCGAAGACGATGACTTCCTCACCCGGATCGACGGTCGCCATCATCGCGGCGATCATGCCTTCGGTTGAGCCACAGGTGACTGTGATCTCTGTTTCCGGATCGATCTCAATGCCGAGGTAAGTGTGCGTCTTGGCCGCGATCGCGTCGCGAAAGGCTTTGGCGCCCCAGGTGATGGCGTATTGATTGATGTCCTGATCGATGGCTTCCATTGCGCGGCGTTTGATGTCAGCCGGCGCAGAAAAATCAGGGAAGCCTTGCGACAGGTTGACGGCGCCGTACTTCAAAGCTTCACGCGTCATTTCCCGGATCACTGACTCGGTAAACGAACTCGCTTTCTTCGACACATGGCGGCTTTTAGAGGGTGACGGCGTTGTCATTGGCTCAAAGTAGCAGATTTTGCCACGGATGAACACGGATCACACAGATCAGAAAAACCAATCTGTGAAATCCGTGTTCATCCGTGGCGAAAATATCTAAGGAATGATTTGTTCGCCGGCGGCTTCGCGTTTTAGCTGTTCCAGGATGGAGCGAATGGCGGCGGCGTAGCTGCCGTTGGGCGCTAACTGGAGATACTTTTCGTAAGCGGCGACGGCGTCCTTAGGCTTCTCGATCTTTTCATAAGCCGCGCCGATCATTTGATAGATGACGGGCTCGCTGTCGGAAAGTTGGGCGAGGGCCTTTTTGAGTTCGACAATGGCTTCCGCAAACTGACCTTTGTCTTCGTAAACGCGCGCCAGTCCGACGTACGCCTCCGGCTGGACGCCGCCACCTTCCCTAATCGCTCGTCGAAACGAACGGATAGCATCGTCACCAAACGCTTCTTCACGATAGATGCGTCCTTCAACCGCGGACGCTTCGGCATACGACGGCCTCGTTCGACGCGCGGCATCGATCGCCGCATGCGCGTCTTTGAACTGATTTAGATCCATCAGCACACGCGCTAGACCGACTTGTGCGGCCGGATAAGCGGCCCGGGCTTTGATTGCCTGACGATAAAGATCGGCGGCTTTCTCCTGGGCCGCATCATCGCGCGCTTTCTCGCGTTCGGTCTCGGCTTCCTGAAACAAGAGTTCAGCCTGATCGGTAGTGGACACGAGTTTCACCGCGAGCGCACGACGTCCCGCAAGCAATGGCGTAACTGTCTCTTTGAATCCGGCAGCCCGCACGCGCACCGAATGGCGACCTGCGGAAACCTTCGCGATCGCGAGCTTCCCCGACGCGTCAGTCGTACCGCGCCGGATCTCGTCAATCCAGACGATCGCGTTTGGCTCAGTGGTGATGGTGACCCCAGCTTGCGCACGAACTGCCGTCACAGCCATCAAGCTAAACAACACTGCAACCACCACTCGCATCCGCGCTAATCCTGTTTTAGAAATCTGTGTAATCTGTGGTCACTCTTCGCCGCCACCGCTCACGCGCCGCTTGCGCACATTCGGATCCGCATCCGTCACCGCGCGGGATCCTACTTCCGGCCGGAAGTTTCCTTTGTCGTCATAAAGGCGTAGGTATTGTAACCGGTTTCGCACCACACCCTGAACGTATCCGCGCGTCTCTTTGAACGGAACCGCTTCGGCCCACTCGTCAATCTCAAACGGCAACGACGCCTTCCACTGTACGGCCCGGTTTGGACCAGCATTGTACGCCGCCGCGACATACTCAATGCGTCCAAACTTGTCGATCTGATCTTTGAGATACGCCGTGCCGAGTTGAATATTCAAACGCGGCTCGTAAAGCGACTCCGCAGTGATTTCACGACTGACGCCGTACTTCCGCGCCGTGAGTCTTCCCGTCGGTACCAACACCTGCATCAGACCGAACGCATTCGCAACCGAGCGCGCGCGCGTGGCGAAGATCGTTTCCTGACGAATCAATCCGGCAACCTGGTACGGATCGAGTCCGCGCGCCTTTGATTCCTGCACGATGATGTCCCAGTAGTTCAGCGGATAGAAGACGTCCCACTGCTCGCGTGTCATCTCCTCCGGCTTCATCTGCGAATAGTCTGGGAAGCTGCGTCGCAGTGTGTTGAGTGCCCGAACGTTGTCGTCGTCGGAGCGATAGATCTTTGCGATCGCGAGATTGACTTTCGGACTGTCTCCGGCTTTCTCACCGGCCTTGGCAAGTTCTTTCAGCGCCCAGTCGTCGAGGCCGATGTTTGAAAGTTGATCGGCTTTGACGATTCGTGCGTCTTCTTCTACACCGGCTGTTTCTTCGGCAACTGTGACTGTCTTCAGGTTCTCAACTGCGCGCGCGACGATCGAATCAGGCGGAAATGCTTTTGCCTGAGTTGTTCGACTGATCGCGTCTAGCCGTGTTTTGGCGAGATAGCCGTACCAGTTGGCGTCGTAGCGCGCCTGCATCGCGTCGTAGAGCGCTCGCGCTTCGGCGAGTTTGCCTGCGCGTTCGGAGTCGCGTGCGGCCCAATAACCGGCGCGCCCACGATTGTCGGTGTTTTTGTCAGCGTAGTAAGCGAGATGCTCGGTGAGCATTCGCGACGATTCGGAGTAGTTCTTTGCTTCGTGTGCATCCCAGGCGAGGTCAAACTGTGCCTGTGCCACTTCGATCGAGCTGCCGAAGCCGTTCACGGCCGCGCGTCTGAAGTAAGTCGCGTCGACGTTGTTGTTGGCATCTGACGCGATTTGGGCGAGGGCGACGAAAGCGCGCGGTGTGAAGTTGCTGGTTGGAAATGCTTTGCGCATTTCCTCCGCGGTCGCTCGGGCCTGTTCCCACTGTTTTGCGCGCGCGTAGGTTTGCGCGAGATAGAACATTGCTTCCGCGCGGTTATCGGCGGAGCTCGGAATCGTACTCAGAGCTGCGACTGCTTCGGGAGTCTTTCTCGCAGTGTACGCAGCGATACCGCGTCGCAGTTGGTTGTCAGTTGTCGCAGTGGCAGGAAACTTTGCAAACGCATCGCTGTAGGCCGTGTATGCGTCAACATATTTTTTCGACGTGTACAGACGATCAGCACGCGTGACTGCTTCTTCAGTTGACGCGGGCGCGGTGGTTGAGCCGAGTCGTGTGATTGCTGTAGCGGCGTCGGCGCTTTCGGCTGACTCCGGCGCGAAGAAATAGAGTCGACGATAAGCGGCGAGCGCGCGAGTTTGATCTGAGGATTGTTCGTAAGCCTTGGCTGTGGCCAGCAGTGCCGCCGCGTCGTTTGCCTGTGCGAGATCTTTGAGAAGAAGCGGCACCGCGGATGCATCGCCGTTCTTCGTCATCAAGTCAGCGACACGCAAAGCAGCGTCGCGAGCGCGCAACGAAGACGGATGCGACTGCATTAATTCCTGATAAATCGCGCGTGCTTCCTGAGCTTTTCCGGCTTGCTCGAGTGCACCGGCGCGCATCCATAAAGCGTAGTCGGCGAGTGACGTTTGTTCGCCGATCAGTCTGCTGTCGAGCAGCGTGGCTGCTCCGGCGGCGTCTCCGGCTTTCAACTTGATTCGCGCGCGCAGCATGCGCGCAAGGGCGGCTGCTTTGCTGCGCGGAAACTGGTTCTCGATACCGGCGACGACGTCTTCAGACGGAAGCACGTCGTTTCGCGTCATGCTGCGCATGCTATCGAGAGCTTTTTGTTCCCCGGGAGTTTGCGATCGAGTGAGGCAGCTCGCGTTTAGAACGAATGGAAGCGAGGCGACAGCGATTAGAGCTACGCCGATAAGAGCTAGAAGTAAACGCGGTTTTGGCACTTTCAAAATAGTACTTCCTATTACGCCGAAGGCGTTCGCTAATTCTAGCCCAGGGCTGGAGCCAGAGCGACAACCCTGGGTAGAGATCCAAAATAGAAATAAACCCTGAAAGGGTTTGATGCGCAGCAAACCCTTTCAGGGTTATTACGAAATTTGTTGTTGTGTCCCAGGGTTGTCGCTGCGCTCCAACCCTGGGCTGAAGTTAGCGAACGCCTTCGGCGTTTGTCAGAACCGCTCTAAGCGTTAACCGTTGCGCCGGGATAATTCGAACCGAGTTTTGAAGCGTCGCCCTCGGCAAGCGTGTTGACCAATTCGCCGTGGAAGTAGTCATAACGCGCCGCGACTTCCGCTTTCACGCGCTTATCATACATCTCGCGAGACCGGTCGATGTATTCACGCAGGCGATCGTAGAGATCGTGTTCCGAGCGTCCTTCAGCAACCTTCTGCTCGTTGTACAACTTGATCTCGGAGATCAACAACCGCGCAAACCTCCGAGCGTCATTGTGTAAACGCCGCTCTTCGTCGCCGTGGACTTCCACAGGCAACTCCGCATCCTGGCCATAACGGCGGCGCGGTGCGGCGGGCGCGGCTTCAACAGGCGCCGGAGCCCATGCAGGCGGCTCTTCACTCATCGAAGCAGGTTCCTCTGCCGGCATTGCCGGATCATCGAAAACGCCGGCCGGCTCATCGGCTGCAACCGGTTCGATGAACGACGATGACTCAGCCTGTACCGGCTCTGGCTCGGGCTGGTAACCCTGAATAGTTTCGGCGCCGGAGAAAGTCGCTTCCGGCTCAGGCTCGGGAGCCGGAGCAGGTTCTTCGCTGTACTCACTCGCCGGTTCGTAAGCAGGCTGTGCTTCCTCAACGGGAGCCGGTGCTTCCTCAACCGCTTTCTTCGGAGCGGCTCCAGCACGTGAAACGGAAAGCAGCTCAACCGCCATTCCCGACACTGCGACGAGCGTTTCCAATGCCTCGAGATTGATCGACTCGGCATCGAGACCGGCTGAGTCGGCATAGAGCACAGCAACGGCACGACCACGCGCTTTCAGAGGAACAGCAACGACTCGCTGTGGCTGCTCTTCGCCAAGGCGATTCATGATCATGTGATCTTCGGAGTGTGAACCCGGACCGCCGCTGAACGTCGCGAGTCCTTTCGCGGCGCTGCCAACAACCGTGTCGTCGTTCACTGAAAACGAGATTTGCTGAACTGCATCGTCGCCCACAGATCCTTCAAAACCACGACCACGCCAGCCCGTCGCCTGTTCGCCTTTGATGACGAAGAACGCGACGCGAGGCGCAAAAGACGACGCACGATTCACGAGAGCCTTGAGAATGTCAGCCTGCGATTTCTGGTCATTTATCTCCTGAATGGCCGACTTCACGATGGCCATGTCGCTCGACGCCTTCGCACGGGAAGACTCAGAAGCAGCCAGCTCGACTCCGCGCTCGTGAGCCGCGTGCAGATGCTCCTGGATCGCAGCGACCATGCTGCCTTCCATTTGCACATCCGACTGGCGCTCGAGAAAAGTCGTAAGCGACTCGTTGAGCAGGCTTTGCAGAGTGGTTATCTCTTGCTTTACCGCACTAAGGCGATTTTCGAGATAACTCTCGATCTCACGCCGCAAACTATCTTCCAGGTGTCCGTTGACCACAGCTCGCTCCTCCGTGTCGTGGTGTTATTTTGACGAACCTCAAGGTTTCAGGTAGGGATACTAACCCAAGGTTAATTATCAGCAATGGAGAGTCCCGCAGGGGCCGCAAGAAACTCCGAGTGATTATGAACGGCTGGTATTCAGCTAGTCAAGAAATCGTTTTTTGTGAATTGGCGTGCGGGGTGCTAAGAGTGGATTCTTTTCGCCAATCCGCCTCATTTGGTAATCTAACGGATCGGGCCGATAGTCGTCCACTATAAAATATGCGACCTACCATACTTATCGCGGAAGACTACGACGACAACCGCGAACTCCTGCGACTGCTGTTAGCGGGAGCAAATTACGAGGTTAGAGAAGCCAGAAACGGGAAGGAATGTCTCGATCTGGCGCGTGAAAACCCTCCGGATCTCATCATGGTCGACCTTTCCATGCCTGAATTGGACGGCTGGGAAGTGTTCAAGGCCTTGAAAGCCAACTCGCAGACTGCCCACATCCCGTGTGTGGCGGTCACGGCTCACACCGACCAGGACCGCGCGCGGGCGTTGCAATCGGGGTTTAGCGATTTTGTCGGAAAGCCGTTTCGAACCGAAGAGCTGTTGCTGACGGTGGCTCGGCTGGTTAATCCACAGATTACACAGATGGATTCTGATCAATCCGTCTCATGATCCGTGTTCATCCGCGGCCTATTTTTCTCGGTAAACCACGCCGCCCTTCATCACAAACCGGACTTTTCTAAGAGCTTCAACGTCCTTCGTAGGATCGCCTTCGACGGCGATTACGTCCGCGAGCAAGCCTTGTTTCACCGATCCGATCTTGTCAGACATGTGCAGCACGCGGGCATTCACGGAGGTCGCCGACCGCAGCACGTCGATCAGCGGCATGCCAAACTTGACCATCGCTTCGAGCTCACGCGCGTTGTCGCCGTGAGCAAACACGCCGACGTCGCTTCCGCTCGCGATTGTCACGCCGGCAGCGAGTGCCGCTTGAAAGGCTGCCCGCTTGCGATCGACGTTTGCACCCGAGGCAATTGCGAGTGTCGGACAAAGCGCTACACCGCGTTCCTTCATTAAGCGAAAAACTTCCGGCGTGCCGCCGTCGCCGTGTTCGATTGTTTCGACGCCGGCGAGTGCCGCGCGTCGCATTCCTTCGGCGGTCGTCGCGTGCGCAGCCACAGGTATATTTGCGCTCTTCGCTGTCTCGACCACAAGTTTGATCTCGTCGAGTGAGAAGGTTGGCGCTGCGCCGGATTTTCCCCAGCGATAGTCTGCATAGATCTTGATCCAGTCAGCCCCGTGTCCGATCTGATCGCGAACCACGCGAGTCAGACTGTCGATTCCATCAGCTTCTTCCGCGCCCTGTGGAACAGTCCACTCCGATGCGTAGCCCTTTGGACCATAACTGCCGGTAGCGACGATTGCTCGCGTCGTAACGATCATTCGTGGACCGGGAATGATGCCCTGCTCAACTGCCTGTTTGAGTCCGACGTCGGCGTAACCTGCGCCTTCAGTTCCGAGATCGCGAACGGTTGTGAAACCCGCCTGAAGCGTGTTGCGCAAGTGGTTCGTGGCGCGAGCGACACGCAGGCTCAAAGATTCGCGTGCTACCTGATCGTTCCAGACGGTTTCGGAATAAGGATGAAGGAGCACGTGTGAATGTGCTTCGATCAGTCCGGGCATTAACGTCAGACCAGGCAGGTCGATCACTTTTGCGTTCGCCGGTGCGTTGACGCTGCTTGCTGGTCCAACAGCCTCGATCTTCTCGCCGCGAACAAGCACCACCCAGTTGTCGTGCAGTTGTGCTGATTCACCGTCAAAGACGTGCGCCGGTTTGAGCAGGTAAATGGTTTCCGGAGGCTTCGGTGGTGATTGTTGAGGCAGGAACGTCGAGAGACAAAGGAATAGTAAAAGGAAACTACGCAACACAGCGCGAACCTTTCGTCAGGTGGAATCGGACGTCTCCTTGGAGTGCGGTGCCTTGGCACCGCTTTGGTAAACATACCAAAGCGCCAACAAGTTGGCGCACTCTAAGGAGGTGCAACTACTTCTCTGAGATGACTACCTGTTGAATCGTCGGCGGGAGCGGGTGCATCGTGCTGCGCGAGAATCCCGCGTTGCCGCACATGCGTTCCAACTCAGCGAACGTGTAAGCATCGCCGGCCGGCGTCCCGGCTAACATCACGAGACTGAAGCCTGCTGCGTCCGGTGGTGTGACTCGATCATCGTTGGGTACAAACTCCAACGTCACTGCCCGTCCGCCATCCGCGAGTGCCGCATGAACCTTCCGCAACAACGTTTCGCAGGTGGGCGGATCGAAGTGATGCAGGAAATTTGTTAGTAGGACCAGATCGTAACCACTGCCGAAATCGACATCGAAAGCGCTTCCTTCAATCGTGCTATAGCGATCAGCAACGCCTGCCTTCGCCGCGTTCTCCTTCGCGACTTCCAACACGGCTTTCCAGTCGAGCGCGGTAATTTCCGCCTGCGGATTGTTTGTAGCGAAAGCGATCCCGAATAAACCGTGACCAGCGGCGATATCCAGAATTTTTAGTTTTTGATCTGCTTTTGGGTCGACGAGCTTCGCCATCAACTGTGCCGGCATCCCCATCATCCCCGCCATACCGCGCGCGAAGTTCACCCAGATTGGGTGATCCGGACCGATCGTGCCTTCGCCGTCAATGGCAGTGCCGCCTTTACGCACAGCTTCGGTCATGTGCTTAAACCCTTCGGTCAGCATTGGCGAGCAAAGAAACTCGGTCGCGCCGCCGATATAGGCAGGCGAGCGCTTATCAAGAAACACCGAAGAATCCAGTGTCAGCGCGTAGCGCTCATTCTGCTTGGTCAGCATTTCCATGATGGTGAGGTAGTCGCAGAGTACACGCATTCCTTTTTCCGACGTCTCACATCGCTTCGCAATTTCGGCGACAGTGGCATTGCCTTCGCCGATCGCCGTAAACACTTCGAGCTCGATGGCGGCTTTGAGAGCCTCAGTGCGCTGGTGCGCGTTGATGGTTTGAAAGAATATGACTGGTGATGGTTGCTGGGCTGCGGAAGTAGACATAAGAATTCCTTTCAGGTCTGAATAAATAATCGAAGTAATCTGTGGACTGATGTTACCGAATCGGCTCGCGTAAAACCATCTCGGCCACGGTCGCCGCCATGTTTGCGGCCAGCGGGTGACTGCGATGTAATCCCGCAATCTGCAGGAGCGCTTCGCCGGTTCGGGAAAACATGCGAAACAGGTCGCCTTCTTCGGCGCGCGTCTCTCTGACGATCTGCGACCATTCAGTGCCGTCGGCCCAACGGACCGCTGCGCCTGCGGCGGAAAAGTTCAACTCCGGCGCGGGCTCCAGGCCGTGATTCCATTCCTCGGCGGAAACTTTGAAGCCGATGTCTTCAAAACGAGAGAGCGACGTGACGACATCGTCGTCCAACTCCAGCTCGCCGTAATCGCGATCTTCGTCGGCAGTCAGTGCCGCCATGATGCCGGCGAGCTCTTTTGGCGCAAGCGAATTGAAGAGTCCGTTCTCGAGAGCTTCGCCGACCAGCAACGGCCGATCGATGTGCAGATCAGCCAGCCAGCGTCCGCGATCCGTGACCTTTTCCTTCTCGTAATCGAGATAACCGAAGATAGAGAGCACTTTCGCGCGTTGCTCGAACGGCTGCCACACTTCTTCACGCAAGGCTTCGATCCGGCGCGAGGCTCGTTCGTAGTCTTCGGCTGTTGTGTGTAACTGCCAGACCACGTCGGTGCAGCGCTGTTTGTCGGCGGTTGCAGGCAAGAGGTTCTCGATTGAGTCGTCGATGATCTTCAGCGCATCGGTTTCTTCGGCGTCTGCGTCGCGAAGTCTCGGTTCCGCCAATACGAGCTCTCGACCGCGCACGCGAATCTCGTCGAAAGCTCGTTCGACGTCTTCCTCTTTCAATCGGTAAACCGGCGAATAGACGCGCCCGATGCGCTCTTGCGGAAAGCTCGCGCTGCTGCCGTCTTCGCGAAAGCCACGCACGTTGCCGTCGCGCTTTTCTGTCACGATCACCAGCCGTCGTCCGGAACGACCGATGCCCACCACGCGCCCGGGCTTCACCACTTCGTTGAGCCAGCGATTGAAAACTTCCGCGCGCGTCTGTGGCTTTGCTTCCTGCAAACGAGCGCGCGCGCCGATGAGCCGTTCAAGGCCAAGCACAGTTGAAGTTGAAATGTCGCAGCCTGATTCGTTCAACGCATCTTGAATCTTCTGCTCGCTCTCGTCGCGACTCTTTTCAAGCTGAGCGATCTGGCGCGCGAAGTCGCGATAAGCAAAACTGCGTTCAGCGATCTCACGCACTGAAGCAAAACTGCCGTACGCATCGAGAAGGTTGAGCAGAGTTGTGTAAGTAGCGCGAAACTGGCTGACAAGTGGATCAGGCGACACTTTCAAAAGCTCAGCGATGCGTTCCGGATCCTGGTGTATTCCCGGCGCGGCGACGACGAAGCCGACGTTGTCGCGACCACGACGTCCGGCTCGTCCCGTCATTTGTTGTAGCTCAGAAGCAGACAACGGACGCCAGCCACTAGCGCTGCGGGCATCGGCACCGGTCAGCACAACGGTGCGAGCAGGAAAGTCGACACCGGCGGCGACGGTCGCAGTGGCGAAGATCGCGTCGAGCAATCCCGCGCTCATCAATTTTTCGATCACGAGTTTCCAGGCGGGAATGTGCCCGGCGTGATGCGACGCAACACCGCCACGAATGATCGTGTCCCAATGTCGATGACCACGCACTTCCGGATTCTGGTCCACAAACGCGCGCATGAAATCGCGGCGTGCTTCGCGACGGCTGTCGTTCGGATCGCGGCGCGCGAGTGCTGCTTCGGACGCGGCCTGATCGCAGCGACGACGCGTCGGCATGAACACGATCGCGGGCAGCAAGTTGTAACCATCAAGCGCCGCCAGCAGTGTCGCCGACGGCATCTCCGGCATGCGCAGTTTCATCGTCTTTCCGATCTGCGTTCATCCGCGGCTAACTTCGCAATTTCCGGATTCAGTTTTCCCGACTCATCCAGCAACGGTAATAAACGCCTGTCAGGTAGCAGCACCGCCGAGCGTAATGGCACCGGCCGTTTCGCGGGTCCGGTAATGACACCGCAACGCACGCCACGAATTTCTTCCAGCCACAAAGCAAACTCGTGCGCGTTGCCGATCGTCGCCGACAACAGCAACAACCGAATCCGAGGCGGCGTCAGAATGATTGCCTCTTCCCAAACGTGCCCGCGATCCTCATCAGCCAGGTAGTGCGCTTCGTCAAGCACGACCAGATCGGCGCTGACTTCACTGCCACCGCGCAGCGAGTCGAAAAGCTGGTTGCGATAGATCTCAGTGGTGCCGACGATCAGTGGCGCGTCGGAGTTTTCTTTCCTGTCGCCCGTCAAAATCCCGACTCTCTCGGCTCCAAATTCATCAATGAACTCCTGATATTTGGAATTCGTGAGCGCTTTCAACGGCGACGTGTACCAGGCACGACGCCCCGAATCCAGCAGCCGGCGAATTTCTTCGCGCGCAATCCACGTCTTGCCGCTGCCCGTCGGAGCAGTTACGAGAACATCTTCATACTCCAGCGCGGTGAGCGCTTCGACTTGAAATGGGTCAGGTTTGAACGGGGCTGGGCGGGGCGTTCCGATGCCTTCAAGCAGCCTTTTGAGCTCGCGAGAAGGTGGAACAACGCGATTGACTCGTTCGTTTGCCCCTTGGTCAGCTTTGCGGGGAGATTTTTCGGGGGGACGCCCGCCGCGCGACCGGCGTTTGTCCCAGTGTTTTCCGCTTTTTCGGCGCACGAAGGCCATTCTAACGTTGCTTGTGTGGCCTGCGAAGTGCTTAGGCGAACCGAGAGAGTTACAATCTCCTTCACAACGTGTGGCGGGCGATGGGCGTCTAAACGCTCGATCTACCGAAATTTTCCAGGATGTCAGAGCTGTTCGAAAAGTTTGAAGTTAACCGCGAGCCCCGATGGATAGTGTTGACGCGGCTCATCGGCGCCTCGGTCGTCCTGCACCTCATCCTCGTGACCCTCGTCGTTTATGTCCCTGCGCTGCGCGACGGTTTGAATATCGGCGCTCTGATTGCCAACACCAAGTTTGTAGAAAAACCGTACGAAGCGACGCAGATCGGCGACGACGTGCAGTTCGTTCAAATCAACGAAAAGTTTCACTATCCAGAAGGTTACTTCACGCTCGAAGCTCAAATTGACGGCAAACTGCCGGCGCAATTGGTGGCTGCCAACGATCCTTTCGCGCCTAAGATAATCTCGCTTGCGAGTAAAGAACCGAAGGTCGATCCGGAAGCGTCGCCGTCGCCGAGTCCTGCGGCGAGCGGATCTCCGACCGGGAGTCCAGCGGCAGCTTCAGCGTCGCCGTCGAAAGCGATCGCTCAAGCGAGTCCGTCTGCTTCACCGCTAACACCGGAAGAAGCACAGAAACAGCTCGATAAAACAGCCGAGCAAAATGGTTTGACTCTTCCCGAAGAGAACGAGATCAACAAGCAGGTGCTGAAAGATTTCGCTAACTACGCGAACGATCTGAAAACCCAGGGCAAGTTGGATTTCGACAAGCCTTTCGAAGTGGTTATCGAAGCTGAGTTGGATGAGAAGGGAAAACTGAAGAATCCGCGCTTCACTAAAAAGGCGGGCGACGAAAACCTTGTCGAACTTTTTGGGAAACTGGTTGCAGCACTGAACGATAGTGGTTTCTTGATCTATTTGCAGCCGATCACAAAGGACAATCCCGGCGCGACGGTGAAGATCACCGTGAAGCAGGGCGAGAAGGAAGTGCTGGCCTCAGTTGAATCGGAAACGTCTTCGTCGGAACGCGCCGAGTCACTCGCCAAAACGTTGAACACGGCACTGTACTTCGGTGCGACCTCGCGAGCCGGCCACGATGAAGAAACATTGATGAAGAATACGAATGCGAGTCCCGACGGTAAGCGTGTAGTGGTCAACTTTTCCATGCCCCGACAGAGCGTCGTGGACATGATCCAGAAACAATTAAAGCCAGGTGTCTGATTTGGAGTGCGGCGGCCTGACGCCGCTTTGTTATCGATATTTCGTGATCGAGGGAAAAGCGGCGTCAGGCCGCCGCACTCCAAACTGGCGCCCTTTGCGGTGAAGTTAGGACTAATCTAAAATCGGATTTTGCGTGGAGTCGTTTATTACATATGAGTTTCGATAAATTTCTGACTAAAGTCTTTGGTAGCAGCAATCAGCGGTTTTTGAAAACCATTCAGCCGCTGGTCGATAAGATCAACTCGCTCGAATCGCAAACAAAAGCGCTTTCGGACGACCAGCTTCGTGCCCGCACTGCCGAGTTCAAAGAGCAAGTGCAGCGTGCGGTCGAAGGTGTCACTGACAAAGAAGAGCGCAAGCGACGCGAGCAGGAGGTTCTCAACGATATCCTGCCTGAAGCATTTGCGATCGTGCGCGAGGCAAGCGTGCGTACGACCGGCATGCGTCACTTCGATGTGCAGATGATCGGCGGCATCGTTCTGCACCAGGGCAAAATCGCTGAGATGCGCACAGGCGAGGGAAAAACGCTCGTCGCCACTTTGCCTTCGTACCTGAATGCACTCACTGGACGCGGCGGCGTTCACGTCATCACCGTGAACGACTATCTCGCGTCACGTGACGCCGAGTGGATGGGCCAGATTCATCGCTTCCTCGGTCTAGAAGTCGGTTGTATCCAGAACGACATGGACGACTTCGAGCGACAGGCTGCATACGCCGCGGATATCACTTACGGCACGAACAATGAGTTTGGATTCGATTACCTTCGCGACAACATGAAGTTCGACCTCACCACTTGCGTGCAGCGTGGCCATTACTTCGCAGTTGTCGACGAGGTCGACTCGATCCTGATCGACGAAGCGCGCACGCCCTTAATCATTTCCGGACCATCAGACGAAGCCACTGACAAGTACAAGAACGCCGACGCAATCATCCCACACCTGAAAAAAGGCGAAGACATCGAGGGCAAGAAGACGGGCGATTACGTTGTCGATGAAAAAGCGCACACGGCTGTATTAACGGAGGAAGGTGTCGATAAAGCTGAGCGTTTGCTTGGCGTCGGCAATCTTTACGATCCCTCGAACATGGAGTTGCTCCACTGCGTCGAACAGGCTTTGAAGGCGCATACGCTTTACAAGCTCGACCACCAGTATGTGGTCCAGGACGGAGAAGTGATCATCGTCGACGACTTCACTGGTCGTTTGATGAAGGGGCGACGCTGGTCCGACGGATTACACCAGGCGGTCGAAGCCAAAGAAGGCGTCGAGATCGAGAAAGAGAATCAGACTCTCGCAACGATCACTCTGCAAAATTACTTCCGCCTTTACGAAAAACTGTCAGGCATGACCGGTACTGCTGAAACTGAAGCAGCCGAATTTGCCTCGACGTACAAGCTCGACGTCATCGTGATACCGACGCACATGCCGATGGTCCGCGTCGATAACTCAGACGTGATCTATCGTACGTTGCCTGAGAAATGGGACGCCGTGATCGAAGAGATCAAAGACTGTTACGACCGCGGTCAACCGACTCTCGTGGGCACGGTCTCGGTGGAAAACTCCGAGCTGATCGCGCGTCGGCTCCTGAAAGAAAAGATTCCACACAACGTATTGAACGCGAAGTATCACGAACGCGAAGCGGAAATCGTTGCGCAGGCTGGCCGCAAAGGATCGGTGACGATCGCAACGAACATGGCTGGTCGTGGTACCGACATTCTGCTCGGCGGCAATCCCGATTTCATGGCGCGTGAGTTTTTGAAGGAGAGTGAAATCGACCCGGACGAGGCCACGGACGAACAGTGGACTGGCGCGTTCGAAAAAGCGAAGCAGATCGTCGAAGACGAGCACAAGGAAGTTGTGTCGATCGGCGGATTGCACATCGTCGGCACGGAACGTCACGAATCGCGTCGAATCGACAATCAGCTTCGTGGACGCGCGGGTCGTCAGGGTGACCCCGGATCGTCGCGGTTTTTCCTGTCGTTGGAAGACGATCTGATGCGCATCTTTGCCGGCGACAAGGTGAAGGCGCTGATGCAGCGTCTCGGCATGGAGCAGGGCGTCGCTATCGAGTCGAAGATGGTTTCGAAGCGCATCGCTGCCGCGCAGAAGTCAGTTGAAGGTCGTAACTTCGAAGCTCGCAAACACCTGCTCGAATACGACGACGTGATGAACAAGCAGCGCGAGACGATCTACGGTCTCCGCCGTCAATTGATGGAAGAGCCTGATCAGCGCGAGTACCTGATGGGTGATCCGCCGAGTTCGGGTGTTGCTTATGACCTGTTGTCTGACATCACGCGGCAGTATCTGAATCCTGATGTCTCGCCCGACGATTGGGACGTCGACAACTATAAGATTCAGGTCAAAACCATCTACGATTACGACGCCGACAGCGAGGGACTCAACATTCCCAACATGACTTCGCAGGAAGTGGTTGACGCAGTTTGGGAGCGTCTCAAGGTTAAGTACCAAACGAAGGAAGAGCAGATTGGACCGGAAGCGATGCGCACCTACGAGCGCATCATCATGCTCAATATCATCGACGCGCAGTGGAAGGACCACTTGCTGTCGTTGGACCACCTGAAACAGGGCATCGGACTCGTTGGTTACGGACAGAAGGATCCGCTCGTCGAATACAAGAAACAGAGTTTCGATCTCTTTCAGGAGATGCTCGATCGAATCGATACCACGACAATTCGATCGTTATTCAACTTGCAAGTCGTTTCCGAGCAGGCCCCAGAAACTTTACAGCAACGACGCGCACGCCGTCAGGCGTCTTTGCGTTTCACGGGGCCAAATCAGGGCGCAGCTCCTGCTGGCGAAGAAGACGGCAAAGTGAAGACAGTCGTTCGCGATCAGCCGAAGACTGGACGTAACGAGCCGTGTCCGTGCGGCTCCGGTAAGAAGTATAAGAAGTGTCACGGCGTAAACGCTTAACAATCCACAGATTACATAGATTGTTTTAATCAATCTGCGTAATCTGTGGATAGAGAGCCGCAAAATAGGGCACTACCCAGGATTTCCTTTACACTTGACCGCGGAAATCACATCCATCAATCCAGTCGTTCAAGCCATCATCAGTGGCAGTGCTCCGCAACCGGCTCGCCTGGCAGCCGCGCGCGGAATGTTGCCGTTGGCACAGAATGATCTGCTCGAAGTTCTCGTTGCACTCACGAGCAGCGACGACGCACAAATTGCCGCCGCCGCTGCGGAGACGTTGAAAGCCGAAAGTCCTGAAGATCTTTTGATCGCGGCGTCAGATCAAGATACGGCGCCCGCTGTTCTCGCGTATCTCGCAACACAGCCGGAATCGAAGTCTGAGATTTACGAAGCGACGATCCTCAACACCCGCACTCCGGATCCGGCGCTGGCAAAGCTCGCAGCGTTCACTTCACAGAGTTCGCTGCTCGAACTGATCACGATCAATCAACAACGACTCGTTCGCTCTCCCGAGATCATCGAGGCGATTCTCGCGAATCCTGCATGCAGCGGCGAAGCGGAGCGACGTGCCCGTGAAACGCGTAAAGAGTTTTTTGAAAAGGAACGTGGCGCACGTCAGATCGCAGACGAGCTTCGCGCACGCGGTCAAACTGCGGCGGCAGAATTTTTTGAAGCAGCGGAATTGACCACTGTTGCCGGCGACTTGAGTTTTGACGACGCGTGGCTGATTGCGCAGCACATTGAAGTTTCAGACGCCGATCTCGACGACGCGTGGCTGCCGGCCGAACGTTACGAAGAGCTGATCTCGGAAACTCCAGAACAGGCCGCCGCGAATGTGCAGCGTATTCTCGAAAATGAGCGTCTCGAGAAGGGTGAAGTCAACGCTGAAAGAGTTTCGCTGATCCGTCGCATCATGTTTATGAACACGAAGGACCGGATGAAGCTGGCGATGAAAGGTGATCGCGAAGCTCGCAGTATTCTGATCAGGGACTCAAACAAAGTGGTCTGCACGGCGGTGGTTAACAATCCACGGATTACTGAGCAGGAAATCGAGAATATCGCCGCGATGAGAACTGTCGCTGACGAGGTTTTGCGCATCATCGCGATGAACCGGAGTTGGGCGCGCGCTTACCCAATTATTCATAACCTCGCACGAAACCCACGCACACCAGTCCCAACCGTGATGAATATTCTCAACCGGATCCGGACTAAGGACCTCCTAAATCTAACCCAGAATCGCAATGTATCCGAGGCCGTGCGACGCCAGGCTTATCGTCTTCAACAAGCTCGAAGCGGAGAGTAAAACGAGTATTCGGCGTGAGATTTCTAACTGCCTCAAGCCAACCTGTCACGAGAATTTTACGAAACCGTCGAGATTGTGCTTGACAGGTCACGGTTTGATCGTATAATTTCGCACACTCGTAAATGCAAGGGTTGTTGGATTGCTTGAGAAGGCCGCTCTTTTGAGTTCGATGGTGCGTTCTAAATTCTTTTAATTTGGAATCGTTTTCTATACCCGCACTACGCGCCGCCGGTCAGAATCGTTGAGTTATTTGACGATTCTCATGCTTTGCAGCCACCCTGTTTGTACCCCGAACCTGCCCTTAACGCTTTAGCCCCGTCCGGTTCCCTGAAGAACTGGCGGGGCGCCCCTCTTTTTTACCGCAAAGTTTGGCTTAGCGCCTGGAGTTTTCGAGGATTTCGACTGATTCGGATTCTCTGACTGTGGGCCTGGAAGGCTCAGCTTGGCCGCTCATTCGGCGGAAGAGTTGCTCGTATTGGTCTACGACGCCATCCCAGTCGTAATGAGTCTGGATTCGTTGCTGGGCACGATTACGGTAAGCCTGCACCAACGATCCGTCACGCAGGACTCGTTGTAGCTTCCCAGCCAGATCAAATTCGTCAATGTATGGAACGCCTGCGTCCCCCACCACTTCCAGGTTTTCAGGAGTGGCGAGCGTCAACACACAATTTCCATAGCCCATTGCTTCGAGCAGCGCAGGATGAGTGCCGCCGACCTCTGTCGCATGCACGTAGCAGTAAGCGTTTTGCTGAAGCGCACGATAATCTTGGCCAAAAACAAAACCGGTGAAGATGATTCGCTTGTCGCCGCGAGCTCGTGCTTTTAAGTCGTTGATGTAATTCTCCGCATAAGGTGCGTCGCCAACAATCAGTAACCGGTAAGCAGTTCGAACCTTTTTGAACGCCTCGATGACAAGGTGAGCATTGTTTTCGGGTTCGAGTCGCGAGACATACAGCACGTAACGATTCGGCTCCACGCGCCACTTGCGAACCGATTCTCGATCCGGCTTCCGCTCCACTTCACTTCCATAGGCGATCATCGTCGAAGGAGCGTTGTGCCGGGCGAGGTAATAATCCTGGATCACCTGTGCGTCAGTGACAATCTCGGTCGGGAGCAACGTCGAGAGGTATTCCGCAAATCGATAATAGCCACGACCCAGCGAACCCCATTTCTTACGCTTGTGCTCGAGCCCGTCGACATTAATCGCCACCGGAGTTCCCGTAAGCCGCAGGATCGGGCTAAACGGAGCATTAGCACAGTTGCAAATCAGCGCAGCGTCGAAGCGTCCAAAAACGGCGTGAGCTGCGGAAAGAAGAGTGTGAACGACCGTGTCGAAATATTTATGTCGGATAGTGGGCAGGACTTTGAGCTTGACGCCGTGATACTCGAGTTGTCTTGGTGAAACGTAGTGTGCGCGGCAATACACCGTGACGTCGTGACCGCGAAGGACCAGACGTCGCGCGAGGTGTTCGGCAAAGGTCTCAAATCCGCCGTAGCTGGCGGGAATACCTCTCGTTCCGAGAATCGCAATGCGCATCAGTTTAAACTTCTAATTCTGAAGGCCGTGCCACTTCGCGATAGACCTGCAAAGTTCGGCGAGCCGTTTCTCGCCACGTGAAAGCACTGGCGCGTTCCTGGCCCCTTTGACTCAACTTCTTGCGAAGCGTCTCATCGTTCATCAGTTTTCGGATGGCACCGGCGATCGCGTCAACATCGAATGGATCAACCTTCAAACCCGCATCACCAACAACTTCCGGCAAACTAGTTTGGTTTCCGACGATCACCGGAGCGCCGCATTTCATGGCCTCGAGCGGTGGTAAGCCGAACCCTTCGAAGTAAGACGGATAGACAAAGCAAAGAGCCGATGAATAAAGTGCAGGAAGATCTGACTCCGGCACATATCCGGTCAAAATCACCGAATCTTTAACGCCCATCTCGTCGAGTGTGCGCAACGTTTCATCGTAAAGCCAGGCGCACTTTCCGACGAGCACGAGTTTGGGCAGATTAGATTTTGAACTGTCTCCTCGCAACGAAGCGTAGGCCTTGATTAGCCGTGCGAGATTCTTGCGAGGTTGAATAGAACCGACTGAAAGAATGTAGTCGCCATCTATCCCATAATTGTGTCGCACCCGTTGCAGTTCCCTGTAGTCCGTTACCGCACCAAAGTGATCGGGCGCTGCCAGCGGAATGGCTTCAATCCTATCAGATTCGATGCCGTAGGTTTTTATGATATCGCTGCGCGTATGTTCGGAGAGCGACAGAATGCGTGCTGCACGACGGGCGGAATGCCGCACCGTCAAACGCAACTGCGTGCGACTTCGACGCTTGAAAGTTTGTGGCAAGTGTTCGAATGAAAGATCGTGAATGCTGACCACAACCGGACACGGGCAAAAAGGTGGAGCCGTAAACTGCACGTGCAAGACATCGACGGGATGTTTGCGCAGTTCAGCACTGAGTGTTAGCGGAATTCTGATTAACGGCGTGTGAGGACGTGTAGAGCGAACTCTGAAGTTGTCCCAACGATTACCAAAACGATCGCGTGCTTCGTTGGTGGTGACGTAGATCGTGTAACTGTTAACGCTATCGATCTGCGCCAATGCCTCGATCAGATTGACGGCGTAGCTTTCATTGCCTCCCAGCTTCGCCCCAACTGAATGAGCATCGATGGCGATGCGCATGGGATCAACAGGATTCTCAAGATGAACTTTCAATCCTGTGAATCCTGCCAAAAACTAGCTAATCCTGTCTATTTTTTACCGGCAGCCGAGGCCTGTGCGTCGTCGCCGTGGCCTCGTGTATCGCGCTCGCGAATGCGTGCTGCTTTACCGCGCAGTCCGCGCAGGTAATAGAGTTTGGCGCGTCTGACGCGGCCTCTCTTCACGAGGTCGATGTGGTCGATGATGGTTGCGTGCAGTGGGAAAATTCTTTCAACGCCGACGCCAAAACTGGTCTTGCGCACGGTGATCGTTTCGCGCGCGCCGCCGTGTTTGCGCGCAATCACGACGCCTTCAAAAGCCTGCAATCGCTCTTTGGTCTCGGATTCCTTGATCCGGACGTGAACACGAACGGTGTCGCCTGGCTGAAACTCCGGAATATTATTACGCAGTTGCGTCTGTTCAATTTTATCCAATCGATTCATTTCTCGATGCTCCTTACAAAATCCGCTTTAATCTTTCAGCAAGTCAGGACGATTGCGTCTTGTTTTTGCGATTGCTGCTTCTCTACGCCAACGCTCGATCTCCGCATGGTTCCCGCTCAACAACACGTCGGGAACCTGCATACCTCTGAAGTCAGGTGGCCGCGTGTATTGCGGGTGGTCCAACAAACCTTCCGAGAACGATTCAAACACGGCCGACGTCTCGCTACCCAATGCGCCCGGTAACAAACGAACCACGGCGTCGATCACTACTGCTGCTGCCGGCTCGCCGCCCGAGAGTACGTAGTCGCCGATCGAAATCTCGTCCGTCACCAGCGCGTCCGCAACTCGTTCGTCAACTCCCTCGTAGCGCCCGCAAAGCAGGACCACTTGTGACGTATGCTGCGAAAGTTCCAGTGCCGCCTTCTGCGAAAAGACTCGGCCCTGTGGCGACAGCAAAATCACTTTCGTACGCGGCGGTAGGTCTTCTTTTCGGGAAGCTCCTGTTAAAGCTTCAACCGCAGCGAAGATTGGCTCTGGTTTCAAAACCATCCCGTCGCCGCCGCCGAACGGCCGATCATCAACCACGTGGTGCTTGTCAGTGGTCCACTGCCGTAGATCGTGAGCTGCTATTTCAACGAGTCCCGCATTACGCGCCCGCCTTAAAATTCCACAATCTACACCCGCTTGAAAAAACTCGGGAAAGATCGTGATGATGTCGAAACGCAGCATACTTCGAAAGAATCAAAGATCTAAAAGTCCTTCGGGAGGATCGACGACGATCGTTTTTTGTTCCGCGTCGACGTTAACTACGATCGAATCCGCGAACGGTATCAATCGTTCCTTCCCGCTTTCATCGGCGACGACGAGGATTTCCGTGCCGCCTGTTTTGAGCACAGATTTGATGGTGCCGATACTGTCGGCGCCGACCTTGACCGTGCATCCCTCAAGTTCCCAATCGTAGTAATGATCCGCCGGCAGCGGAACGCGTTCAGATTCAGGAACAGCGAATTCAAATCCGACCAATTCTTTGGCTGCATCGACGTCGTCGTAACCAGCCACTTTCAGTACGACTCGATCGTTTTGAAACCAGAAATCTTCGAGTCGTTTGATTGTTCGTTCGCCACCAGGCGAAACCAGAACCACGTCTTCGACGTCTTCGAACCGGTCCGGAAAATCTGTCAAAAGCTCTGCAACGACTTCGCCTTTGAGGCCGCGCGGTCTGACCGCTCGAGCGATGATCACCAATTCACTCGAGCCGGCGTCGTCCATCTCGATCACTCAACGATTTCAAGCAGGTAGCGCCGGTTCTTCTTCGTACCAGCGATGCGTGCGAGCGATCTCAGCGCGCGAATTGTTTTGCCCTGCTTACCGATGATCTTGCCGACGTCATTCGGTGCGACGCGCACCTCGATGAGCGTGGCTCCATTGCGCTGTTCGACCTCACGGATATCTACCGTCTCCGTGTCGTCGACCAGGGCTTTAATGATCATCTCAATGACGTCTCGCATGACAACCTAACTAGGCCTGTGCCTCGGCGGCTTTTTCAGCCTTTGCGCTCGCCTTGATGAGACGGTTGACGGTGTCAGTGGGCTGCGCACCTTTCTCGATCCAGTAATTAACTCTGGTCAGGTTGAGTTTGATCTCGGCCGGATCTCTCGTGGGGTTATAGGTGCCGAGATTCTCGAGGTAAGCTCCGTCGCGCTTCGACTGCTTCTCTTTCACCACGACGCGATACGACGGGCTCTTCTTAGCTCCAGTGCGCATTAACTTGATTGCTAACAAATTGTTTCTCCTTCTGTGACGGACTGAACTAGGTTCATCCGTGTAAATCTGTGGCTCTATCTTCTTCGCTTCTTACGTTTCTTTTTCAGCTTCTTTCTGGATGGACCAGCCGGTAATGATGGCATCTCACCTTCTTCACCGGCGAAACCTGCCATATCAGGTATGCCCGCCATCTTTCTCAATGCCTTGCCCTTTAGTCCACCGCCGCCAAAAATGCCGGCACTGGAAAACTGCTTCATCATCTGTCTCATCTCGACGTACTGCTTGATGAGCTGATTGACGTCGGCAACGGTCGATCCCGATCCGCGAGCAACGCGTCGCTTTCGATTCGCATTCAGAATGCGATGATCGTTGCGCTCCTCCCAAGTCATCGAATCGATGATGGCTTCGGTGCGTTTCAGCTCCTTTTCCATCATCTGCGACTGCTCTTCGTTCAACTGCGGCATGCCGAGACCACCGAGCAGTTGGTCTGGCAGGAGCTTCATGATCTTTGAGAAAGAACCGAGTTTTTTGACCTGGCCCAATTGCGAACGAAAGTCGTCTAGAGTGAATTCGTTCTTCTGCAGCTTTTTGAGCTGCTCTTCAGCTTCCTTCTGATCGACCTTCTCCTGAACTTCTTCAATGAGCGATAGAACGTCGCCCATGCCGAGAATTCGCTGCGCTACGCGATCCGGATAGAACGGCTCGAGCGCGTCGTAACGTTCGCCAACGCCGACAAACTTTACCGGTTGACCGATAACCTGCTTGATCGACAATGCCGCGCCGCCGCGTGCGTCGCCATCCATCTTGGTCAGAATGACCCCCGTGATTCCTACGCGCCGGTGAAACTCTTCGGCCGAACGAACCGCATCCTGTCCTGTCATCGCGTCGGCGACGAACAGAATCTCTACGGGACGAGTCTCGTTCTTTATCGTGACCAGCTCTTCCATCAACTCATCGTCGATGTGCAGGCGGCCGGCGGTGTCGATCAGCAACGTATCGAAGCCTGTTTGCTGCGCGTGCTTTTGTGCCTCACGCACGAGCGTTAGAGGGTCGTTGCTTTCGGGATACTCAAAGATCTGTTGACCGGTCGCTTTCGCGATGACTTTCAACTGCTCTCGCGCTGCGGGTCGGTAAACGTCGACTGAAAGCAGCAACGGCTTTCGGTCCTGGTTCTTTGCCAGCCAGCGCGCGATCTTACCGGTCGAAGTAGTTTTGCCCGAACCTTGCAGGCCAACCACCATCACCGTGTTTGGTATCTGCCTGGTAAAGACGAGTCGCGACGACTGTCCACCAAGCAACTCAACCAACTCGTCGAAAACAATCTTGACGACTTGCTCCGACGGTTTGAGTTCCTGCCAAACCTGTTGCCCTTCGGCTTTTTGCTGAACGGAACTGATAAAGTCTTTGGCGACTTTATAGTTGACGTCGGCTTCCAAAAGAGCCAGACGGATCTCACGCAGCGCAGCGTCGACGTGTTCCTTCGTCAGCACGCCTTCGCCCCGCAAGTTCTTCAGCGTGCGTTTTAATTTATCCGAAAGCGACTCAAACATATAACCCTAGGCGAAGTTCCGCGCTGCGGACGGAAACGGAAATGATAATGGCCGACATTAGGGGTGTCAAGGCGAACGGCCGGTTAAATTCGGGCGTAAACTCTGTATTTTGATGACTTAATTTGAGATCGATGGTCCGAGATGCCACAGATGGAGAGGATGCCAACGAATTTCTCGTCTCTGTACGGAAACAAACTGTACGATATTGCGCGCATGTGTTAAATTCAGCACGAAATACACGTTTGCGCGGCAACAGTAAACGGAAACTTGGGTTTGACGGTTTTTCCCTCCCATTTTCAAAGCGTCAATGAAAAGTCCTCTCTATTGATATTTTATAGGTACTAAATGGATAAACGTGTGGATCATGGGGCTCCGGCCCGTGATCAGCAAAAGGCCCCTACGGAGCGAGGTGTGGTTGATCTCGCTGACGCTCGAGTGAGAATTCGCTCGCGGGCGAAACCGTCTCAAGAATCGCTCACACGCGAACTTGATGAGGTCCGCTCACTGTTGGACCAGGGTCTTTCCACGGAAGCCAAAGATCGCCTCGCGTTACTGATCTCCAACGCTCGTCATAGCCCGGCAAGTCTGGCTCTCGCCAGATGTGCTCTATCAACCGCACTCGAACAACAGGGCCACTACCGAGATTCGCTCGCCGCGGTTGCGATGTATGAGTCGCCTGAATCGCGCGCAAAGCTGGACGATCAGACTGTTAGTTATCTGCGTGTTCAAATCGGACTGGCGTATAACTACAACGGAGATCATCCCAAAGCGATTGCGATGTTGCAGTCAGCTTTGCGCGACCACGCAGAAAGCGGCGCTATCAACCTGGGACATATCTTCGCCGCGCTGTCACGCACTTATCGAAGTATTAGCGAGTATCCAATTGCACGCGACTTTGCGCAGCGAGCTCTCGAGAGTTTTCGTCAGAATGGTGACTGGCGTGGACTGGCTGAATCGTACTTCGGCGTTGGCGTGGCTGATATTCACGAAGGGAATTACGAAGCCGGTCTTGAGAATCTCGAACAGGCACTCAAGCTCATCGGCGATCGACCGGCTGCCTACGTCCTCGGCAGAACCTACGCAAACATGGCCGGCGCCTGCTGGTTTCTAAAGCGACCACAGGAAGGCATCGATTACCTCAAGAAGGCGATTACCTATTACGAGCGTACCGATCACAAAACGAATGCCGCGGATGGCTACAACAATCTCGGTATCAATCTGATCCTGATCGGCCAGTGGGATCGGGCACAAGAAGCGCTCGAACGTGCATTCTCGCTCGCGACCGAGGTCGATGAGCGCGGGGCAAAAGTCCCTATGATTCTGGACTCGCTTGGCGAGCTTCACATGCTGCGTGGCGATCTGGACCAGGCGAAAGACTACCTCACCCGAGCCGTCGCACTCGCTAACGAGAATGGAAACAAGTGGTACGCGGGACAGGCGTTAAGAACTCTCGGTCGTTGTTATCTCGCGACTGAAGATCCCACGAACGCGCTCGAAAACGCGAAAGAAGCACTAAATCTCGCGGAAATCATCGGCGACCGCCAGGCCATCTGCGAGTCGCGACTGATTGCAGCCGAATCGTATCTGTTAAGCCACGAACTGGACGACACTGCTCGAGAACTTCAGAGCATCGCAGCCGAAACCACAGATTCTTCTACCGATCTCAATTTTACGGGCGAAGCACACCGCCTCAACGGCATGTTGAATATGGCGCGCGGTGATGCCGCGGCGGCCGCACAGCATTTCGGCAGTAGCGTGTCGATTTTTGACATGCTCGGCGATCGTTATCGAGCTGCGCGCGCACACCTTGAGTTGGGTCGTGCGTACGCCATGATCCGGCCCGAGCGCGCCGGTGAACATCTCAGTAGAGCGTTGAATACGTTTCGCGAGTTAGGCGCGCGTTTGGATTTGGCTCGTGCCGAAGAGGAACTGCGTGATCTTGCTCGCGCAACACCCGAACATACCGAGGGTCCGTCGGCGTTAACACAGCTTCTGACGTTGCGACTTGCCGAAGCGGTCGCGTCACGAGAGCTGCTGTTGCGTGAGCTCGCGGCAGTGATGCGGCAGGAAACTGGCGCGCAACGCGTGATCATTTCCGAGCGTGGTGAACGCGATGAACCCAGAGTCGTCGTTGCGATGGGTTGTACACCGGCCGAGAGTCAGAAGATCGCGATCGATCTCGATGCGGTTGAGGAAGAATCGTCGCGTGATCGTTATTGTCGCAAGCACGATGCGGAAGTGATTTTGTTGAAATCGGCCAACGCTCCCGCCGCGAAGATGTATCTCGCGCCGCGGAGTCGTGCGAATTTGCCGAAGGGAGTTGCGCTTGAGCCGCTGCTGCGCGTGGTTGAGTTGGGCATGGATGTTTGTGCGTTACGAGCCGGCGCGCAGAAGAGTGGTACTCACGAAAACTCTGACGAGTTGACCGGCACCAGCCTCATGCCTGGCTTTATTCACTCAAGCCCTGCGATGACGCAACTCGTAGAAGAAGTCCACAAGATTCGCTCGTCTGACGTGACTGTGTTGGTGACGGGCGAGTCAGGTACGGGTAAGGAATTGGTCGCACGGGCGATTCATGCGATCTCGTCGCGCCGCGCGAAAGTATTTGTGCCGTTCAACTGTACGGCGGTTCCGAAGGAGTTGTCTGAAGGCTACCTGTTTGGTTACCGGCGCGGTGCGTTTACCGGTGCTGTTAACGATTCTCAGGGTGTGATTCGAACCGCTGCAGGCGGCACGCTATTTCTTGATGAAGTCGGCGATCTGCCGCTCGACGTTCAGCCAAAGCTTTTGCGGTTCCTTCAGGAAGGCGAGATTCAGCCACTGGGCGAACAGCGTCCGAGCAAAGTTGATGTGCGAATCATCGCAGCCACGAACACAGATCTTGAAGACATGGTCGCGCAGGGGCGTTTTCGTGAAGACCTTTATTATCGTTTGAATGTCATTCGACTGCGCGTGCCGCCATTGCGCGAGCGCCGTTCGGAAATTCCGACGATCGTCAATTACTACGTAAATCATTACTCGGCGAAGTTTGGCCGGAAAGACATTCAAATCACGCCTCAGGCCGTGGATCTATTGATGGTGAGTGATTGGCCAGGTAATGTGCGACAGCTTTGTAATGAGATTCAGAGGACTGTTGCTCGTGCTGAAGATGGGACGATCATCACGCCCGAACAGCTCTCGCCCGAGCTGAAGCGCACGTCGTCTCCGACAACTCCGTCGGCCGCTGCGACTGCTTCGATAACTTCATTGCCCTCGTCGAGTGTGACAAGTGCCGGCGGAACGCTAGCTGATGCCCTCGCGGAAGTCGAGCGCCGGATGATTTCCGATGCTTTACGTCGTCATGGTGGGAATATCTCTCGTGCAGCCCGTGAGCTGGGCTTAACACGTCGCGGACTCTACCTCAAGCTCGAACGTCACGATCTGAGCGTCAGTGCCTAACTAACCAAGGCCGTCTTTCGTTGCGCAATCTCCTGCGCGATCTTCGAAATTCTATCGATATCGAACGGTTTGGCGACTACCCAGTCGGCCTTGACGGCGTTGCGTGTCTGCACGCTGATCGCGTCGGCCCAGCCGCTGATGATTGCGATAGGCATCGTTTCTGACCGCTGTCTGATTTCCTGAACTAGTTCCCAGCCGTTCATCGAAGGCATGCCGATGTCAGTAAAGAGAGCGTCGAACTTGCCGCCATACTGGTCGTAGAGCGCGAGGGCAATTTCTCCGCTTTCGGCTGAAACGACCTCGCAGCCTTCGGCTTCGAGCGCTTCGATCAGCACTTCGCGCACGTGAGTTTCGTCGTCAACTACCATCACGCGCACCTTGTCTTCTGAAGTTGAAGTGATTTGTAGTGCGGGAGAATTGTCGTCGGTTTCCGTCGTTGCGGGAGCCACTTTTGGCAGCGAGATCTTGAAGGTTGTGCCGCGGCCGGGCTCACTCTCGACCTCAATCGAGCCTTCGTGGCGGCGGATAATACCAAACGATACGGCCAGACCCATTCCTGTGCCGGCCTTGCCTTTGGTGGTAAAGAACGGATCAAAGAGGCGCTGTTTCACTTCAGGGGACATGCCAGTGCCGGTGTCGGTGATGTAGACGACGACGCGATCGCGGTTTTCCTGGGTTGCGACGCGGACTTCGCCGCCGGAAGGCATCGCGTCGATGGCGTTGTAAATCATGTTAACCAGCACTTCGCGCAGTTCCACCGGGTCGCCTTTGACGAAGGCTTTGCAGTCGCCATGAAGCGCAAAGCGGATTGGGGCGAATTCGGAGCGCGATTCCCAGCGTGGGCGCGTCATTTCGCAGGCGTCCTTGAGGAGTTCAGCGATGGCCACGGTCTCAAACTCGCGGCTTGGACGCTGGCGAGCGAAGTCCTGGATGCGGCGAATGATGTGGGCGCCGTCTTCAGCGCTCTTGATGATCAGCTCCAGGCCGGCTTCGATTTTGGCCGGATCGTTGCTGTTTCGGAGGATTAGTTGAGCGCGGCCGAGAATGCCGGTGAGCGTGTTGTTAACGTTATGTGCGACCCCGAACGAAAGCTCGCCGAGCGCCGCCATCTTTTGTCCGTGGATTTCCTGTTCCCGCTGAGCCTCGTAGCGTGTGTGGGCCTCGGCGATGGTCTCGAGGCACTTCCGCAACCTCTCCCGGGTGGCCTGCTGCTGTGAATTCGCGAGCAACTGATTGGCCTGCGCCCCAATCTCCCTCCGCTCGTCATCCGCGAGTTGATCACACATCTCCTCAATCAGGATCAACAGCGCCCTCCCCGCCCCCTCCCGGTCTCCACACCGTTCGGCAACGCGTCTGGCGCGTTCGAGAATCGGCTTGGCCTCCTGTCGCCGCCCTAATCTGCAGAGAATTAAGCCCTGCGTGGTGAGAGCTTCGGCAAGAAGGCCGTCTTCACTGCTACCTTCTAACGGGTTTACTGCGAGTTCGATGGCTATCTCAGCCTTTTCATAATCGCCTGATCTCAGATACAGCTGAGCCAAGGTCTCATTTACCTGCGCACCTCCAATTGTATCGGCCAATGTTTCGAACAGCCCTCGCGCTCGTAATAGATGGGATTTCGATTCGTTAAATCGCTCAAGGGCGAGTAACAGATATCCCCGATTGTTTTCTACAGCAGCCGTATAACGAGAGTTTCCGAGCCCTTCAAACTGAATGGCCGCTTCTTTGTAGTGATTTAGCGCAGAATCGAAATAGTGGTTTTTGCCTTCAGCGGCCCCAACCTCTTTAAGAGTATTTGCCATCTCTGTGCGAAATCGGCCTTTTGTCCACGGAGTCAGGCTTTTCTCAGACAGAGAGAGTTGATCAAGAAGGTTAAGTGCTTGGTGCAATCTGCCCTTGTGACGTTCCACGATAGCAAGCCTAATGATGGCGACTGCGCGAATTTCATGATCCTCATCCGTGAGCGCCGCGACGCAGGACTCTAGTGTAGAATGCGCAATGTCCAACAGGCCTTGATGGTAATAGCAGCAACCAAGCTCTATGCGCGCCTCAATTGCTTTAGTGCAATTCCCCATGTGGTCGAATAGTGCAATTGCGCCACTAAGCAATGCTTCCGCCAGTCTTTGACCATGAATGATGCGTTGGGCACGTGCTAAAGAATCCGTCAGTGTTCCCGCGACTAAGAGTAATTCTGCCGCTGCTACAAGACTCAGACCCAGCTGCTTTGGCCATTGTCCGAAACCCCACCAAGGTAAAAGAACGGCACAGCCAGCGGCATAATCTCCGATTTCAATCTGTTCACGCGCTATGGCGCAGCCAGCTATGACACGCTCGCTTTCAGCGAGCGGCTGTAACCTAAATTCTTGTGACCAATCTATGTTGTTTAGCGCCGTCACGTGGAATCAATTGTCAGGCGTCATGCATACAAGGTATGCACTGCCACTAGTATATACATTGTTCGATTTATTTGTTCGTGAAATGGTTTTAGCCAAAACCTTGGCAGTCTTCGGGTTTTAACCCCTTCTGTGTACTCACTAAACAATTGACATGAAACTTACTCTCCGATCCGCTTGTAGACAGTGAATCTCATAACACATCTATTTTCAGGTAGTTAAACGCATCATCCCGCGAGAGCCCGGTTTGGCACGCTTCTTGAAAAGAACCAATTCAGAATTCGATTTTTGTTAGTCGGCTTATAGAAAGGCTCAGCAGGCGAAATCTCTAAGCCGACTATGTAACCCCTGATATTCCAAGTCACCAGGAGCAAACAATGAAAAAGATTACTTCCACCGCCTTTGCCTTAACATTGACTCTGAGTATTTCCGCCAATACGACCTTTGCCAAATCGGGAATTATCTCAACTACCAAAACCGGTACTATTGCGACCACTCAAGTGGGGACGATTTCGACTACGAGAACGGGTGTGATCCCAACAACTCGAACAAGCCTCACGTCAATAAATCGTGAATCCAATCTCATTTCAGACCGGAACACTTTAATTGAGCTCTTCTGGACCGTTTTCGGAGCTTGGTAGTTCAATCAGCTTACTGTACCTCAGTCACGATGAAAGTGATTTGTGATTCAATTTCGGTCATGTTGAATGGTTTAGACCACTCCATGCACCGCAGGAATCAAACAAAACAATTAGCATACCAGAGAGGTAGGCCATGAAACTGAGTTCCGATTACACTTCAATCAAGAACGCCGCGAGGTCGATAAACACGTTAGATGGATATATTTTTCCTGTAGACTAAACAGTCGAGACGTACCCACGTCAACGCTTGTATTAATTTACTAAATTCTACGCGGCAATTATTGTAAGGCATTTCTCCACACGAATTCGAAGTGCTGTTTGTTGTGTCAGCAACAGAAATGCCCGCAAATGATTGGCTATTTCCAGTTTCTCCCAGTCGTCGAGGCTCGGCCCAAATTCCTCAACCATTGTGATTATTGCGCGCCCCGCTCCTTCGCGATCTCCGCACCTCTCCGCAACTCTATAGGCCGCATCAAAACTCTTCTTAGCTTCAGTACGGTTGCCCATTCTGCTATTTATCAAGCCATTTGTAGTTAAAGCTTCTGCAAATAGGGCTTCGGCATCAGTGAGTTCCAGTATTCCCACGGCTCGCTTTATCGCGTCCCGCGCGAGATTGAAACGTTCCGTTGCAAAATAAAGTCTCGCCAATGTTTCATTGACTTGAGCTGCTCGAACTGTGTCACGGAGGCCCTCAAACAAGGAGCGCGAACGTAGAAGGTGTCCTTCCGATTCTTGGTATAATCCCAGACTCAACAAGAGAAATCCGATATTGTTTTCGACTATTCCTACATAACGATAATTACCAACGGCCGCAAATTCAAGAAGCGCTTTATGGTAGTACTCCCTTGCCGCATCAAAATACGATGTTGCAAACTCAGAAATAGCTAAATCTTTATAAGTTGATGCTAGTTCAAGATGACAGCGACCAGTTGCCCAAGGCCCTGAGAGTTCGACTATTTTCATCGCATCGGTTAGCCACGAAAGAGCGTCTTGAGGCCGTCCCGCATGGCGTTCAAGAATCGCAAGTCTAATTAGCGCGAGAGCGCGTAATTCCGAATCCTCGACATCGAGTTCTTGAAGAACGCGAAGTAAGTTTGAGCGCCCAATACCAAAAAGGCCTTGGCGGTAGTAGCACAGCGCGAGTTCGATTCGGGCCTCTGCAGCGCGTCTTCGAAACCCTAACTGTTGAAGAAGTGCTATCGAACCATTCAACAGCTCTTCTCCGTGTCTTTGGCCTTGAGGAATTTGTAAAGTGCTTGCTACACACCCTGCCAGCTCCCCACACGTGAATAGAAGATCGGCGCACCAGCTTTGATTCAATCCTTCAAGAACGGGCCAGCGGCCGAAGGACCACCATGGTTTGAGAATTTGGCAAGCAGCTTCATAATTCCCCGCATCAATTTGATCACGACTGATCGCACAGTAAACCTGAACTTGTTCATTCGCAGTTAGTCCGAGTGACCGAATTTGGCTGGGAAAATAACTTGTCTGCCTCGCTTGCACTACGGCTGCTGACTGGTCTGTAAACAACTCGGGGGTACAGGTCTGTTCATATAATTGCTGCGCTGTTTTATAAGCTGCGTACCATTGGTAGGCACTCGGATAATTAGTCTGGAGTTCGTTTGCGCGACGGAGTTCTCGTTCAGCGGCTTTCCAGTCCCATTCAAAGCGCAACCTCACATTTGGGTTTGAGTCATCTACTGAACACTCTAGATCGGTTCTGTCCATGGCGAACGAGGGAATACCCCGTTCAGGTGGAAAATAGTTGGTTGCAAGTCGCAGGTAACAATCAATAATTCCAGTGTAGGCAAGCGCATAGTTCGGATCGAGGGTGATTGCTTGGTTAAAGTGTAGGATGGCTCGCTCCATCTCCTTGTGGGTGTAGTTTCCCCAATGGTATCGACCCTCAATGTATAATTTATAGGCATCAGTTTTTTCCGTGTATCTAGCCCCAGGACTCTTCTCTTCACGAGGTAGTTTAAGCTCCAGGTTATTCAAAACCTGATGAGTAATGGTATCGTGAATAAACGGAACATCTTTGTTTTGTGAGTCAAAGTTTTCGCCCCACAACTGCCAGCCCGTAGACGCATCCACCATCTCAATTTTGATGTAGACACCCGAAGGTGTAGTAGAAAGTTTGCCTACTATAACTATGTGTGCATTCAATTCTTTGCCTGCTTGTTGCGGATCAATATGGCCAATTCCATACGGAAGAACTACGCTACGTGACATAACACGCAGCGTCGACAGGCGAGACAGACTATTGATGATGTTGTCCGTCAAACTATTAGCGAGGTGCTCCAGATCTGGTTCGTCGGTGACGTTAAGGAAGGGAAGGACCGCAACAACGGGTCGAATTGCCTCTGTTGCTGCCAATCGAGAGTTCTGCCAAGTAGTCGATTCATTTTTGAGAACGCAAATCAGTTTAACTTGCCCCACAAATCGATAACCCCGGCGCGCCACTGTCTCAACGTATTTCGGTTCGGTCCGGTTATCGCCTAAAGCTCTTCGCACAGTAAAGATGTTCTGTGTAAGGTTGGCCTCCTCGACAAAAGTATCAGGCCAGATCTCTCGAAGGAGTCTATTCTTGTCAACAAGTTGCCCGGCGTTTGAGACGAGGGCAATTAGGAGGTCGGTGGCTTTGGGGGTGAGGGAGATTATTTCACCGGCTCGCGTAAGGACACGATTCGAGGGGTCGAGCTGAAAGGGCCCAAATTCGTAACGCGGATTATGAGGCATACTTTCCTTGAGATTGAGTTGGAGGATCGGTGCGTATTCTACCCCAGATTGCGGAGAATCGGTTGTATTAATCGCGTTTACGATGAAGCTTTGAGAAACACCTAATAACTTTTTGAGACTCTTCTAAGGACTTCCATTTCCAGACTCACTATAGTGCGCGCGTCGTTAAACGCTGTGCGTTTGATCCGGCCCAGTTGAATGAGGGGGCAAATCAACTGGCAGGACAGGTGGGTGTCCGGCGCTGGATCTGGGAACCTCACCCCGACGACCTTCCCTGTCCTTGCGCCTCATGGCCGCTTCGCCCAGCAAGGCTGGCTTTGTGGCGCAAGGCAGTGGAGTGGCCTCTTTGTCGCACACCTTTTCCTGCTGTTATTCTTTCGTTCTTCAAGATGGCCGAGAGTAACTTCACCCTTAAAGATCGTGTACGCGCGTTCTGGCAGGAGAATCCCTGCGGGACGAAGTTTGCCGACGCGCCGCCAGGCTCACGCAAGTTCTACGAGCTGGTGGAAGAACACCGCTATCACAAAGAATGGCATATCCCCGCGGCGGCCGGCTTTGCACAAGCAAAAGGCTTGCACGTATTGGAGGTAGGCTGTGGGCTCGGAACTGACGGAGCGCAGTTCGCCCAGGCCGGCGGGATTTACACGGGAATCGATCTCACTGACGCAGCTGTGGATCTGGCACGCCGGCGTTTCGAATTGTTTCAACTGCCCGGCACGTTTCGAGTTGCGGATGCAGAGCATCTGGACTTTCCCGACAACACCTTCGACATCGTTTACTCTCACGGCGTGCTACACCACACGCCCGACACAGCCGCAGCCGTGCGCGAAGTCCATCGCGTTTTGCGTCCTGGTGGCAAAGCCGTCGTCATGCTTTACCATCGCGACTCCTATAACTATCGCGTCAACATCTCGATGCTCCGTCGCACAGGAGTAAAACTGCTGAAGTGGAACGCCGGCGTCAAACTGGTCCATCTCTTAACCGGTGAGCCACAAGAGAGCTTGCGCGAACATGCGCGACAATTGAAAACACAATCTGAGTACCTCAACTCGGAAGAATTTCTGAGCCGAAACACCGACGGCGCCGGCAACCCGCTCGCGCGAGTCTATTCACGGTCCGAAGCGCGCGAACTCTTTAAAGACTTCGCGCACGTCGAGCTGCGCACATACTTTCTTAACAAGCGCTGGCTGCCAGTGCTGGGTCCACTCCTGCCGCGTTCGCTTGAGTCGCAAATGGCTTCGCGATGGGGATGGCACCTATGGATTTATGCTACAAAGGGGCGATGAATAAGTTTCTTATCACAGGCGGCGCAGGGTTCATCGGATCTCATCTTGTCGATCGTTTGCTTGCCACCGACGTCACCAGCATCACCGTCGTAGATGACTTCAACGACTTCTACGATCCGTCGATCAAGCACGACAACATCCGCGAACATCTCAAAGATCGTCGTTACCGCATTCACGAAGAAGATATTCGCGATCGTGGCGCGCTCGAAACAATATTCACAGAAAACAATTTCGACTGCGTGGTCCACCTGGCCGCACGAGCAGGTGTGCGGCCGTCACTCTCTGAACCGCAGCTTTACACTGAAACGAACATCAACGGCACCGTCAACCTGCTTGAGCTAGCGCGCCGGAGCGGTGTCAAACAATTCGTCTTTGGTTCATCATCGTCCGTCTACGGAATCAACGCGAAGGTGCCGTTCAGTGAAGACGATCCGATTCGCCAGCCAATCTCTCCTTACGCTGCCACCAAGGGTGCCGGAGAATTGCTCTGTCACACCTATTCACATTTGTACGGTCTGCGTTGTGTGTGCCTGCGCTTCTTCACGGTCTATGGTCCACGCCAACGCCCGGATCTCGCGATTCACAAGTTTGCAAAGTTGATCAGCGAAGGTAAGCCAATCCCAGTCTTCGGCGACGGCACCACCCGTCGCGATTACACATTCGTCGACGACATCGTCGATGGTGTCATTGCGGCGATCCACTACAACTCGAGCGACTACGAAGTCTTCAATCTCGGCGAGTCGCGCACGGTTGAACTCAACGAACTGATCTCGTTCCTGGAAAAGGAGCTCGATACGCACGCAAAGATCGACCGCCAACCGCCCCAACCAGGCGATGTTCCGCAAACCTTTGCCGACATCGCGAAGGCGCGCGCCCTGCTGAATTACAACCCCAAAACCCAAATCGAAGCGGGCCTGCACCGTTTTGTCGAGTGGTTTAGGATGAGAGGTTCATAAATCTGTTCTACAATGCCCGCGAACGCAAGATTTGACCACGCAAGACAATTGATGAAGATTCTCGACGAACAGGAACAATTAATCGCAGAACAACCGCGATCCGTGACCGAAAGGCCCGATATTTCGGTCTTTCTGCCGGTCTATAACGAAGAACCCAACCTGCTGCCGCTCCACGCAAAGCTCGACGCAGCCCTCAAATCTCTCGGCCGCTCAGCCGAAATCGTTTACGTCGACGATGGTTCAACCGACGGCAGCCTGGGCATTCTGCGCCGGATCGCCGATCTCGATCCGCGCGTGCGCGTCGTTGCGCTGCGCAGAAACTATGGACAAACGGCGGCGATGGCAGCGGGAATCGACGCGGCGAAAGGCGAAGTCCTCATTCCAATGGACGCCGATCTTCAAAACGATCCGGCAGACATCGCGCGTTTGCTACAAAAACTCGACGAGGGTTACGACGTCGTATCAGGTTGGCGCAAAAACCGGAAAGACAAGATGATCACGCGCAAGATACCGTCGATGCTCGCGAATCGTTTGATCTCGTGGATTGGCGGTGTACCACTGCACGACTACGGTTGTTCGCTGAAAGCATACCGCCGCGAGTCGTTGCAAGACGTTCGCTTGTACGGCGAGATGCATCGCTTCATTCCGATTTACGCAGCGTGGGCCGGCGCAAGGGTCACGGAGATTCCGGTCGAACATCACGCGCGGACGATGGGTAAATCGAAGTACGGCCTGTCGCGCACGCTCAAAGTCGTTTTCGATCTGATGACGATCAAGTTTATGGCTTCATATCAAACGAAGCCGATCTACGTCTTCGGTTCGTTTGGCATGCTGGCGTTTTTGATTTCGCTATTGAGCGGACTCTACGCGGTTTTTCTCAAGATCTTTCACAAAGCCGATTTCGTACAAACGCCGTTGCCGATTTTGTGCATCGTGATGTTTGCGGTTGGAATACAGTTTCTGTTGATGGGCCTGCTCGCCGAAATGCTTGTGCGCACGTATCACGAGTCTCAGTCGAAAGCGATCTACGCGGTGCGCGAGCGATTGGGTTTTAAGAACGGGAAGTAATAACTTACAAAAGTCATGTGCGGAATAACCGGTTGGGCCAATCTTGATTCTCACACGCCGCCGCCCGAGGGCGCGAAGGAATTGCTGCATGCGATGTGCGAGCGGATGATCCACCGTGGACCTGACTCGGAAGGTCTGTTTGTAACGAGCGGCGTAGCACTCGGCATGCGCCGGCTCGCAATTATCGATCTGGTCACCGGCGAACAGCCGGTCTTCAACGAAGACAGATCCATCGCAGTAATTCTCAACGGCGAGATCTACAACTATCGCGAGCTGCGTTCGGACCTCGAAAAGCGTGGCCACGCGTTTCGCAGTGCTTCGGATACGGAAGTGTTGCCGCATCTCTATGAAGAGTACGGTGACGGCATGATCCAGAAGCTCAACGGCATGTTTGCGTTTGCCTTATGGGACAGCCGCCACCGCCGTTTGCTGGTCGCGCGCGATCGGTTTGGTGAGAAACCGCTTTACTGGGCCGTCTTTGACAATACCTTGCTCTTCGCTTCCGAACCAAAGGTGTTGCTGGCCCATCCGTCGGTCAAACCGGCACTAAACCTCCAGGCGCTGCGGCAGTATCTCTCCTATGACTACATACCGGCACCGCTTTCGATCTACGAAGGCATTAATAAACTTCCCGCGGCGCACAAGCTCACGCTCGTAGATGGACGTGTTGAGGTCGAAAGATACTGGCGACTCAGTTACAAAACCGCCGAACCAGTGCCTTCAGAAGACGAAGCCGCAGAGCATTTGCGCCATTTGATGGCCGACGCGGTGCGCATGCGACTTGTTTCTGACGTGCCGCTGGGTGTGCTGCTGTCAGGTGGAGTTGACTCATCGAGTGTTGCCGCGCTCGCAGTTGCAGCGTCTTCGGAGGCAGTGAAGACGTTTTCGATCTCGTTTGCAGAGGCTTCATTTGACGAGTCGGCGTACGCACGTGGCGTGGCGAAGTTTCTCGGCACAGATCATCACGAGGAGCGATTGAGTGCAAACCTGGCGGCGAATCTCGTGAGCGAGATCGGCGCGTGGATGGACGAGCCGTTCAGCGATCCGTCTTTAGTGCCGACTTACCTTCTGTCGCGTTTCACACGCAAACACGTAACAGTCGCGCTCGGCGGTGACGGCGGTGATGAGCTCTTCGCCGGTTATCCGATGTATTCGGGTTTGCGCTGGGCGGAGATCTACAAACGTGTTCCGCCATCATTACGCGCCTCAGTTATCGAACCGCTCGTGCGCATGTTGCCCGTGAAGACTAAGAATCTGTCGTTTGACTACAAAGCGCAGAAATTCATCACCGGAGCAAAGTACGATCCGGTCGCACGACATCACGTTTGGTTCGGATCTTTCACTCCGGATGAGCAGCAGGAATTGCTGACGCGTGAAGTCTTATCGACGACGGACAGCGAGATCTATGCTCACGCACGTGAGATCGCGGAAGAGTGTGATAGCGAAGATCTTGTCACGCGGATGCAGAGTGTTGACACGCAGCTTTATCTCGCGGAAGACATTCTTACTAAAGTCGATCGCGCGAGCATGGCGGTGTCGCTCGAAGTGCGCGCGCCGTTTCTCGATCCGCGTGTGGCGGAATTTGCCGCGTCACTCCCTTGCAATTACAAGTTGCGCGGCCACAAAACGAAATACATTTTGAAGAAGGCAGTGAAAGACATGCTGCCGCCGTTTGTGACGCGTCGTGGCAAGAAAGGCTTTGGCGTGCCAGTTGCCGAATGGCTAAAGGAAAAACTGCGGCCGCTCGCGAGAGATCTATTGTCGCCCGAACGTGTCCGACGTGCAGGAGTTTTCAACGCGAACTACATCGCGCGTTTGCAGGACGAACACGAACGCGGTGTTGCGAATCATCGCAAACTGCTCTGGACGCTCTTAATGTTTGAGTTGTGGCACGAAAGCTTTATCGAAACGCCGCGCCGTATTGAAACATCGGTCGCCAGCAGAGAAGGCTGATCGACGGGAAAGCGCGTGAACGAAGTTTCAAGTCAGTCTCTCTTTCAAACTGCACACGACGAACTCTTCTCCTGGTGCCGGCAGCATGACTTCGCCGGCCACGATCCTTTCGATGCGCTGAATAGCCGGCTATTCAACGCGACACCTCTGGCCCAATCCCGCAACGCTCGACTGATCTTCACGCAGTTAGTTAAGAGATCGCCGGCTGACATGCGCGGGTTGGTAGGGGTTCCTGGTGAACGCAATGCGAAGGGAATAGCGTTGTTCGCGCTCGCGCAAATTGCGAATTACCGGCGGGTGAAAACGCCAGATGCAGCAGCGCGCGTTCAGGAATTCCTGGCGTGGTTGATGGCGATGCGCATCGAGGGATACAGCGGAGCGGCGTGGGGTTATAACTTCGATTGGCAAAGCCGGAATTTTTTTGCGTCGAAAAATATGCCGACGATCGTGCCGACGGCATTTGCGGCGCGAGCGTTGATTGAGGGACACGGTTTACAGGATGAGTATCTGAAGATAGCTCGGACTGTTTGTGATTTTATACTCAAAGATTTGCCGAGGAGTGTTGAGACGAAGAGTGAAGTTTGTTTCAGTTATGCCCCGCAGAGTGACACGAGAATTTTCAATGCGAGTTTGCTGGCGGCGGAGGTGCTCGCGAGCGTTGGGAGTTTGACTGGTGAAGCGCAACTCCTGGAAGTCGCTGAGCGCGCGACTAGATACGTCGTCAACAACCAGCAGCCTGATGGCTCGTGGGTCTATGGCACCGATTCAAAACAGTCGTGGAAAGATAACTTCCACACTGCCTACGTTCTGTTCTCACTCAAGCGAATCATCGAGCTCTCGCCGGCGAATCAGGAGTTTCAAACAGCGCTCGAGCGTGGCTATCAGTTCTGGAAAACACGCTTCTTTCTTGCGGAGGGATGGCCGAAATACTACGATGACGATCCTTATCCGGTGGATACGCACGCCGCAGCGAGTGCGATTGTGACGTTTCTCGAGTGCCGCGATCTCGATCGCGACGCGCCGAAACTGGCCCAGAACGTCGCGCGCTGGACTATTCAAAACCTGCGCGACAGGCGAGGGTTCTTCTATTATCAAAAACGACGTTTCTACACGGTTCGCAAACCCTATATGCGCTGGACACAGGCGTGGATGCTTTACGCGCTGTCGCGTTTGCTCGAAGAGCTGAACTGATGATCAAAGTTGGCGTAATCGGATACGGATACTGGGGACCAAACCTCGTGCGAAATTTCATGGCTGCACCAGGTTCGGCAGTAACGCGCGTTTGCGATCGGCGTGAAGAGCGTTTGTCGTCGTTACAGAAACTTTACCCAGGGCTAAAAACATGCGCCGAGTCGTCAGAACTCATCAACGATCCGCAGATCGATGCCGTCGTCATTGCCACGCCGGTATCTTCACACTTTGAACTGGCGCTCGCGGCGTTGCAGGCCGGCAAACATGTGCTGGTCGAAAAACCGCTCGCCTCGAAGTCCGATCACGCGCGCAAACTGGTTGACGAAGCCGCCGCACGCAGGCTCGTATTGCTGGTGGACCACACGTTTGTGTACACGCCCGCCGTACGAAAGATTCGCGAGCTGATTACTTCAGGCGCGCTCGGCGAGATCTATTACTACGACGCGGTGCGCGTTAATCTCGGACTCTTTCAACACGACGTGAACGTAATCTGGGATCTTGCGATTCACGATCTGTCGATCATGGACTGCGTTCTTCCCGACAAACCGGTTGCGATCTCTGCGACCGGAATCAGTCACGTGCCGGGCCAACCGGAAAACGTCGCCTATATCACGCTCTTTTTCCCCAGCGCTCAGATCGCGCACGTGCATGTGAACTGGTTAACTCCCGTAAAAGTGCGTCACACGCTCATCGGCGGCAGTGAAAAGATGATTCTTTACGACGATCTCGAGCCGAGCGAGAAGGTCAAGGTTTACGACAAAGGGATCAACGTGACGCCTGAACCAGAAGACGTTTACAAGATGCTGGTGAGTTATCGACTGGGCGACATGTGGGCGCCGCAACTCGACAACACCGAAGCGCTACAAACAGAAGCGCGGCACTTCATAGACTGCATCGAGACAAACAAGCAACCCGAGACTGACGGCGCTGGGGGACTGCGAATGGTTAACATGATCGAAGCAGCAGAAATCTCACTTCGCGAACGCGGTCGACTAGTTGAGATCCAGTGGTGAGCCCACAGATTACGCAGATTAAATGAAAATGCGTCTCTGGATCGATTTTGCAAACTCCCCTCACGTTCCATTTTTCAAAGCGCTCGTAGATCGGTTTACGGCTGAAGGGCACGAGATCGAAACCACAGCGAGAGAGCTCGCGGAGACGATCCCGCTTGCGCATGCGGCCGGTTTCACGCCGGAGGTTGTTGGAGCACACGCGGGCCGTGATGTGTCGAAGAAAGCGGGCCGGCTGATGAGTCGCGCATGGGCACTGGCTGCCTGGGCGCGCAAACGAAAGTTCGATCTGGCGATCAGTCACAACTCATACTCACAAATACTTGCGGCTCGCGCGTTGCGGCTCAAGACCGTGACACTGATGGATTACGAGCACCAACCTGCGAACCATCTCGCTTTTCGTTTCGCGTCTCGCATCATTGTTCCTGCCAGTTTTCCCGAGAATCGTTTGCGTGCGTTTGGCGCCAGGGCAAGCAAGGTGCGTAGATATCACGGAACGAAGGAAGATGTTTACCTCGCTGACTTCGAGGCGGATCCGGCGTTCGGGCAGCAGTTGTGTGAGCTTGGTGTCAACGCGGATAATACGCTGGTCCTGATGCGTCCGCCGGCGCACGACGCGCTTTATCATCGATTTCAGAACACGCTCTTTGACGAAGCGCTGAAGATGTTGTTGGCGAAAGAGAATGTGCAGGTGATACTGCTGCCACGGAATCAAGCACAGCGAGCGGCGTATGCTAGGGAGAAGTTGATTATCCCGGCGGCGCCGTTGGATGGTCCAAACCTGATCGCTGCGAGCGACCTGGTGATCAGCGCGGGCGGGACGATCAATCGTGAAGCAGCGGCGCTCGGAGTGCCGGCGGCAAGTTTGTATGCCGGGCGTTGGGCGGCGATCGACGAAGAGTTGGTTAAAGAGGGAAGGATGCGACGCATTTCGAGTGTTGAGGACGTGCGTAATCTCCCGATTGAGAAGAAGCCAGAAGCAAAGCCGCGGAGATCCGTCGACGTTATTGATGAAGTAGTGCGGTTCATTCTTGAATGAGAGCGGAGAGAAGTAAACAGTCAGTGATCGATGCGAGCGTAGTGCGCGTTCCCGGGCGTGCGCCGCGCTGGATCGTGCCCACGGTTAAAGCCTCGCTTGTAATCGCCGACGCCGCGGCTGCCGCGATCTCGTTCATGCTGGCTTTCTATACGCGCGAACGCGCTTCCGTCTTCGCCAGTGGAGGCGGTCTGGCCTGGAGCGAGAAGTTTGCGCCTTACGGTGCACTGCTAGTTTTCGTTGTTCTTATTCGCTTGTTGAGCTTTCGTTACTGCGATCTGTATCGCATTCGCGGTGAGTTCTCATTTTTTAACGACGGCGTACGCATCTTCAAAGCGGCGGCGATTGGCTCGCTGTTGATTGTCGCGGTGGCGTTTTTGTATCGCGGCGGTTTTCAGTTTCGTGCGTTCTCATACGCACGCGGAGTTTTCGTCGCCGACTTTCTTTACCTGCTAGTCATTGTCGGCGCGTTGCGATTCTTCATACGTGCGGTGCAGACGTTTGTGCGCAGCAGGCAGATTAATTTGATTCCGACGCTCGTTGTCGGACGCGGTCCCGAGGCGTCGTTATTCATCAGAGAGATGCGCGAACGGCCGTCGCTTGGTTATCGCGTGATCGGAGTGGTCGAGACGAGAAGTGTTGACGGGCAGTTGAAGTATGAAGACGTCCCGGTAATCGGCACGCTCGAATCACTGCCGGAAGTGATTCGAGACTCGGGTGCGAATGAAGTGATCATTGCCGATGCTGATGTGAATGCCGACACGTTGTTTGAAGTGATGATGCGCTGCGGACGCCGTCGCGGTGTTGAGTTTCGGATTGCGCCGAGTCTGTTCAATTGTCTGCCACGCAAGACGGAGATCGATCAAATCGGCGTGCTGCCGATGATCCGTCTATTTCGCGAACCGCTTTCGAATGGCGCGCGCATTCTCAAGCGCACTTTCGATCTGCTCGTGGCAGCGCTTTCGATCGTGTTGCTCCTGCCGTTGTGGCTGCTGGTGGCGCTGATTATCAAGCTGGATTCGAGGGGGCCGGTGTTTTATACGCAGGAACGCGTCGGTATGGATGGCCGTTTGTTTCTGCTTTACAAGTTTCGCACGATGAAAGCGGGGGCTGATCCGGAGCTTCACCGTGAGTACCAGAAAGCGTTTATTGCCGGTCGTGCTGAAGCAAACGTCGGTAACGATTCGAAGCCCACCTACAAACTGCTCGCCGATCCACGGATCACGAGAATCGGAAAAATTCTGCGACGCACGAGTCTCGACGAAGTGCCGCAGCTTTTGAATGTATTGTCGGGCGACATGAGCATCGTTGGACCACGGCCGCCGATTCCTTACGAAGTTGAAGCGTATGAGCTGTGGCATCGCAAACGGCTCGACATGAAGCCGGGGTTGACCGGGCTCTGGCAGGTTTCGGGAAGAAACCGTTTGCCGTTTGAAGAGATGGTGCGGCTCGATCTGTTCTACATCGAGAACTGGTCGCTGCTGCTCGATCTGAAGATCATTCTCCGCACCGGGTTCGTTATGATCGGTGGACAGGGCCACTGATTAGACGGATTGTGGACGGATTTCTATTGTGACAGTCCCGCAAGAGCGAGCTCCAATAAAAGTATCTTCTTAATTCCTTTGTAGAGTGGTTCGATTTCGCAGTTCTCCGTCAAAGCGTGAGAGTCGTTGCATGGGCCGGCGCCGGTTGAAATCGAGGTGATGCCTTGCAGGAGCGCGGCGCTGGAGTTGTTTGAGCCAGCGTTTCCGATTGGCGGATCAAATCCCATCGCACGATGTACCGCTTCTGAGATCTTCACGAGGTTTGATTCGCGATTGCCGGGCAATACTGCCGCTGGCGACGAAGAGATCACGTCAGTCTTCACGGTCAACCCGACACGCTTCGCTTCTTCGTCGAGAATCGTCGCGATCTTCTTTTCGAAGTCTGCAATCACGTCGTTATTCGTCGAGCGCAGGTCAACTGTGAACCACGCGTCAGACGCTTTCGCGTTTACCACTTCCGATCCGCCCAGCATGCCGATGTTCAAATTCGACGAAGGATTTGTCGGAACTTTCAACTCGTAAATCCGAGCAATAGCGCGGGCGAGTGGCAGTGTGGCGGAGTAAGGAGGCGTGCGCGAACGAGTGTGCCCGCCCGGTCCAATGAAGTGATGTCGATACCAGTTGATTCCGATTCCGGCGTAGGTGAAACCTTCATAACCGCCGTCGAGCGCGATGTAGTAATCAACCTTGCCTTTGTTCTCTTTTGTATATTGCTTCGCGCCCGTCATGTTGGCTTCCTCATCAGTGGTGAAAAGGAAGACGAGGTCGCCTTTGGTTTTGATCTTCGCCGCATCGAGCGCGCGGATAGTCGCAAGCAGCGCTTCGATGTTGCGTGTGTCGTCGCCGACTCCGGGCGCGTAGACACGTCCATCGCGAACGGTCGCTTTGATCTTCAGGCCCGGTTGGAAGACAGTATCCATGTGCGCGTCGAAAACAGTGACCGGTCCGCCACCTGTTCCTTTGCGTGTCGCGATCAGGTTACCGACCGAATCGTAACGAATGTCGAGCTTGTGCTTGCGAAGCAGGCTTTCGATGAACTTCGCGCGTTCCTGTTCCTGTTTTGAAGGCGCGTTGATTTCAGTGATCGCGATCCACTCGCGGAGTATGGCGTCGTGGTTTTTGTCGATGTGATCGAATGCGGCGACTACCCGCGGATCGTTTTGAACCAACTTAACGTGATCTGCCGGAGAATCAGATTGCGAGAGGGCAGTTGAAGACAGGATTAATAAGATTGACAGGATTAACAAGATTGAGCGCATTTGAAGAATTGCCCTTGACGCGATGGATTGTTAGACCAGTGCCATTCTAATATGCCATCTATGCAGATTTCGACCTGGCTTGAAAGAGCTATTCTTGCCTGCCTGTTCATCATTGCCGTTTTCGCACCTCATTCAATTGCGGTCACGCAGGCCGCGTGGTTGCTCGGAATGGCACTCTGGGTCGCAAGGTTTGCGATTTATCCGAGGCCGGTGCTGTCGCGATCACCGGTCGATTACGCATTAATTGGCTTCTTCATCCTGAGCGGCATCTCGTCAATCTTCTCGTACAGTCAGGTTACTTCCATTGGCAAGATGCGCGCCGCGAGTTTGTTCACGATTGTCTATTTGGTGTCGCAGAACGCGCGCTCGCTGCGTTTGGTGCGATTGCTAGCGTTGGCGCTGATCGGATCGTGCATGATCAATGTCCTGCTGACTGCCGGACAACTCGCGATCGGTAAAGGCGTGAAGGTGGATGGCGTCGCATCCACCAGCCCTTTAACGAAAGCAGTCTTTCGCACGAGAACCGTCATGCAATCGACGCCGATCGTCAACGGCGACACGATCTGGGAGATCGACGGAAGTCCGGTCGGTACTCCTGAAGAGTTGGCCTCAGCGCTGGCTTCGGGATCTCCGACGGCGAAAGTCAGGATCTACCGCGTCGAATGGATGCCTGAGCTTGAAGTACCACGAGGGCAGTTGCTGCCGGGAAACAATGTTCTGGACCAGTTGGGAGTCAGAAGCTGGTCGCGCGGGCGCGATTGGCGCGCCACCGGATTTTTCAATCACTGGGTAACTTATTCCGAAGTGCTACAACTGATCGCTTCGCTTGCGCTCGGAATATTTTTAGCGCTGAAGCAAAAGAAAAGTTTGACTGGTGGATTACTCGTCATCGCCGTTGTCGGACTCGTCTTTGCTTTGGGGGCGACAGTCACGCGCGCTTCGTGGATTGGTTTTGCAGTGTCAGTCGTCGCGATGCTCTTGTTGGCGTCGTCACGTCGCACGATTCTGATTGTCGGTGCGTGTGCAATTCCACTCGTGCTCGCCAGTGTGGTTTTACTCCAACAGAAACGCAGCATCGGTTTCTTCGACAAGAAAGATCAATCGACAAGCTGGCGTGAAATGGTTTGGAAGGAAGGAACTCAACTACTTATCAATAGTCCGCGTCACCTACTCGTCGGTGTTGGTATGGACTCGATCAAAGGTCACTGGCGTGAATGGGGACTGTTCGACAACGGTCGCCAACCAATCGGACACATGCACTCAAACCTGCTGCAAATCGCCCTCGAGCGCGGTCTGCCGGCATTGATCGTTTGGTTGATCCTGATCGGTGTCTATATTCGAATGCTTTGGCGCATTACGCGTCGTGAATCGCTCGACGATTTCGCTCGCGGCATGGCGTTGGGTGCGCTAGGCGGTGCACTCGGCTTCTTTGCGAGCGGAGTGGTCCATTACAACTGGGGCGACTCTGAAGTGGTCACCGTTTTTTACTTCATCATGGGGCTGTGTTTGGTAGTTGAAAGAACCATTCAACGTGAGCCCGATTCAAGCCTCAGCAGTTAAGGGGTGTTGGTAACGTTCGATTTCCTCGCCTTCGTACGAGCCGGTGTGAGAACAGCTCGAACACTCGACGACGTAAGTGGCTTTGATCTTGGCCTGACCTCGCGAAAGATCGGGGAAAAGAATTTCCTTTTCCTTGCAGTGTTCGCAAGTGAAACGGAGATACCATTGTCCGGGGGTAAGGGTGCGCATTTGTTTTAGATCCTCGATTTCTAACCGATAAACGGGCGAGAGGAAACGGGGCTCAGTGTGCCTGAACTTATAAGGCGAGACGGCGGTTCAGGTCAAGAAGAATATCGGCCCAGTTGGACCTTATCGGCCTCCAACAGACACGATTTTTTGGATCACTTTTGGGTCATCCGGCAGCAGACCGGCCTTTGGCAGTCGTGGCGTCAATGTGATCCAGTTTCGGTCCATGGCAAAGACGCGGCGAAACAGTGGTAGCGAATCATTCAGCCGGCCCATGTTGACGAGCGCGACTGCGTGCCAGTAGATCATCTCCGCATTGTTGGGCACTAACTTTTCCGCCGCTCCATACTCCCGCAGCGCGCCTTCGTTGTCTTTCTTTTCAACTGCCAGGTCGCCGGCGTTCATGTGGTTGTAGGCACGTTGCAGCTTCACAAGACGGCGCAACTCCAACAATGGTTGCGGACTGTCGTCAACTCTTAGATCGAAGATTCGATCCTTCCATGCCTGCCCAGTTGGCTTTCCGGTGACGACGATGATCGCGGCCGATTGGCGGCCACGAATATCACCGCCGGCTGCCTGAGCTGCGTCGAGTGCCGCCAGCATGCGATCCGCGAGATCGCCCTTCGTGTTCTCAAACGCGCGCGCCATTGCCGGCCAAACTTTGTCGTTCAGCATCAGGTTCGCTTGCACCGAAAAGTTTTTCCCAACAATGTGACCAGCTGCCTGGATATCATTCTTGCCGGTCCATGCGTCAACGCGACCTTGCGCATCAATCATCGCCACTTGCCTGACTTCGCGTCCCTCATCTTTGGCAAGCAACTCCTTCAACGTGTCAGGAGCGCTCTTGCCGGCGCGCATTAGCTCGAGGCCGTTCTTGCCATAGCTCGGATCGACGAACGATTGAGTCGCAATCGCACCGACTCCGGCTTCAACCCAGGGGACAATTGGACCAACCGAAAACCAGTGTGACTGCACTGCGACGCCCAACTCACCAGTCGCCGGATCACGCGCCACGATCGAAAACGTGTGAACGGGCCGCATGGGAATGACCGGTTTGTCGGAAGCAAGGCTGGTCAAACTGGGAACATTTGGTTGACAGACAACGACGGCGAGCAACAACAGGGCGAACAAAGCTACACGCATATTCGGCACCTCATCACTAAACAAACGGATAGAACGGTGTGTTGCGAAAGATCCAGAACGAAACAATGATCACGAACAGCGCATAAAGAGCGGATGCAGGCATGGCATTAGGTCGTGGTATCCCACCACGCATGACAATGAGGCTATAACGAATCAACGCAAACAAAAGAAACGGAAGTGCCAACAGAAAAAGTGGGTTGAGCATGAATGCGGCGAAGAAGTGACCGTGAAGGATCTGATGCATCGCTCGCGTAGAACCACAACCTGGACAGTTTAAGCCGGTGAACAGGCGAAACAGGCAAACGGGAAAGAATCCGGTCCTGCCCGGTTCGAACACGTACAGGTAAACCGAGCCGGCGATTAGCAGTGCCCAGATTGCGATGACACTCGTACGCCGATAGAACCACTCAGAAGTCATAAACAATTTCTAGTCTACTGTAACCCGTCCACCGAACTGTAGGGGCGGCCCTCCGTGGCCGCCCCTGTCCCGAATTCCACGAAGGGGCGGCCACGGAGGG
>DASWUM010000035.1:0-37194 GCA_036401595.1 Pyrinomonadaceae bacterium | reverse complement strand
GGCGGCCACGGAGGGCCGCCCCTACAGTACGTTCTCACGAGTTGCAGGGCGTTGAACGGGGCGTGCGGCGTGACACTGATTGGCGAAGAGGTTCACACAACGAAACGTATGAATGCGTGGCAAAAGCCCGCAACACCTGGTCCGCTGATGAACGCAACTCTGCGCGATCTTGCGACACAAGCAATCGTGCAAAGACCATCTCAACCACCGGATACTTTAATCCTGCGCATGGAAAAACCTCTCACCCCACCACGCACCGCAGTCATCGCCGGCCGCCTACTCCCAAGCGCAGTGCTCGAAATCACGCCCGGCTTCGCCTCGCAACTGATCGCGCGCTGCTGGGGCTACACCGGTCCGGCGCTTTGCCTCGTCGGCGACGTCGACACCGATCCATACTCACTAACAAACGCCCTCCGCGAATCGGGCCAAACCGTCTTTCAAGTAAACCTGCGAGGAACTGGAGATCAACGTGGAATCGAATGGAACGTCTGACGACAACAACAACGACGCTCGCCTCATGTCCGGCTTGCGCGTGCTCGTGACCGGCGGCTCAGGCGGCATCGGCCAGGGCATCTGCACGGTTGCCGCGCGCGAAGGCGCAAACGTCGCCTTCACCTGGCATGGAAACAAATCCGGCGCCGACGCAACCGAACAACTCGTGCGCGATCTCGGCCGCGAATGCCTTCCGATTCAAGCCGATCTGCGCGAGTCCGATGCGGCCGCCAAAGCCGTCGCCGCGGTCGAAGAGTCGTGGGGCGCCGTCGATACACTCGTCAACAATGCCGCCTTCAGCGAAGCCGTTCCATTCATATTGATCGACGACAAAGACTTCGCCGACATCATGGAGCTAAACCTGTTCGCTGCGTTTCGCATGTGTCGTGCGGCGGCGCGCGGCATGATCAGGCAGAAGTATGGACGAATCGTAAACATCAGCTCGATCACCGGCTCGCGTTCGATCGCCGGACCGGTGCACTACGCGGCAAGCAAAGGCGCGCTCGAAGGTTTAACTCGCAGTCTCGCACACGAAGTCGGCCCGTACGGCGTTTTAGTCAACGCAATCGCGGCGGGAATTTTTGAAAGCGGTCTGCGCTCCACGATCCCGGAGCATCATCAAAAGCGTTATCTCGATGCCTGTGCTCTATCACGTTTCGGTCAACCGGTTGAGTGCGGCGAAGTGGTCGCCTGGCTCGGCTCGCGCCGCAATACATACATAAACGGCACTGTGATCTTTCTCGACGGTGGAACTTTGGCCTAACTCCGTAAAATCTGTGGCCAAAATAGTTCCAATGGATTAGAATCCGCCGCATTCCTCGACCAGTCCAAAGGAGTGTGAATCGTGATTCAACTCGAGCAGCTCTTGGCAGTTCCTCCACCTAAGAGGGACCGCGACGCGGCGTTCTTTTCTTACACACGCTCTATTTGTCCCACCTGCAAAAAGATCATCGATGCGCACATCGTCCTGCGCGACGACAAAGTGTGGATGCAGAAGAAATGCCCGAAACACGGCTTCTTCGAAGTCGAGGTTTCGAGCGATGCGGAGTACTACACGAGGTCGCTCTCATACACGAAGCCGGGCACGATCCCGTATCGCTTTGCCACCAAAGTGGAACACGGCTGCCCGGAAGATTGCGGCTTGTGTGAGGATCACTTGCAGCACACCTGTTCGCCGATTCTAGAGATCAACGACGTCTGCGATCTGACGTGTCCGGTTTGCATTGTGCGCAACCAGCAGCGTTATTCGATGACTTTTGATGAGTTCAAGAGCGCTGTCGATCTGTTGGTTGCGGCGGAAGGCGAACTCCCGATCATGTTGTTATCGGGCGGCGAACCGACACTGCATCCGCAGTTCTTCGAGTTTTGTGACTACGTTCTGCGTGGTCCACACGAAGGCAAGATCAAACGCCTGCTGATTTCGACACACGGCAGAAAGATCGCGCAGAACCGAGCCTTTGCCGAGAAGTTCAAAGCCGGCGGCATGTACGCTTCGCTCCAGTTCGACACCCTCCGCGCCGGTGTCTATCCAAAGACACGCGGCGTCGAGTTGATCGACATGAAGATGCAATGCATCGACGTGATCAAGGAGCTCGACATCCCGACCGTTATCGTTCCCACGGTGTCGAAGGGCGACAACAGCGACGAACTCGGCGCGCTCGTGGAATTCGGATTGGAGTTGCAGCAATGTTCGAGCATCGTGATTCAACCGATGGCTCACACGGGCGACGGCGGTGACGGATATCACGCAAGCCCCGCCGGGCATCGACTCACGATGCCGGAAGTTCATCAACTCATAGAAGAGCAGACGGGTTGGTTCAAGCGCGAATATTTTCATCCGGTGCCGTGCTCGCATCCGAGTTGTTACACCGCGACTTATCTGTTCCGCATGGATGATGGGAAGTACAAACCGCTGCCGGAGTTTGTGAATATCAGGCAGTACCTCGATGCGATGCAGAACCGTGCGATCATCCGTTCCGACAATCAGCTCGAGAAAATGATTCTCGATTCGATCACGAATCTCTGGTCTGCGACGAAGGTCGGCGAAGACTCCGATCTGATTCTGGCGTCGTTGAAGACTTTCCTCAAAGACACGTTCAATTCGCGAAATCCGTTGTCGGCTGCCGACATCGAACGTCGCACGGAAGCGCGCAGCAAGGCACTCTTTATTCACAACTTCATGGACCCGTGGGACCTCGATGTGGCGCGGCTGAAGAAGTGCTGCACGCATTACGTGATGCCTGACGGGCGGCTCATGCCCGGCTGCTCGTACAACAATCTATATCGACACAAAGACGAGCGCTTTTTCCCCGACGCCGAACCGGTATCCCCCGCACCGGTCAAGATTGAAAACGGACCGTCCCTGGTCCAGATCACTGGGAGAATCGGTCAATAGCGCGTCCCGAGACAATCAACGAACTGCGTGAACTGATCCTCCGTGCGGCGCCGGATGTGAATGCGGCGCTGCCGGTCCGTGATTGTTCGGAGGACGAGCCGTTGGACGCGATCATGCCGTTCTCGTCGCTGATTCTGCTTGGGGTGGTAGTGGCGGTTGAGGATCGTTACCAGATCCGGATTACGCGCGAGCAATTGGCGCGTGCGTCGGTGAGTGGTACGAGTCTTCGACGGTTAGCGGACTTGATTGAAGAAGAAGTATCAGCCACGGATTAACACGGATTTTTCCTGCTTATCCGTGAAACCCGTGTTCATCTGTGGCTCAATCTCTTACAAATGAAGATTGATATTATTCATCCAGCGCACTATCGCGACGACGGCAGCCTGGTTCAATCCAAGAACCTGATCGATCGATTGGGTGCGTACTTGCCTCATCTTGGACCACCGCTGATGGCTGCGCTCACGCCCGATAAGCACGAGGTTAGATTAGTTGAAGAATACTTAGAAGATATCGATTTCGAGAGCGATGCAGATGTGGTCGCGCTCTCGGGCCAGATCATGCAGCTTCAGCGATGCGTTGATATCTCGCGACGGTTTCGTGCAGCGGGGAAGAAGGTGGTGCTGGGAGGTTACCTGCCGTCGATGTTGCCGGATCGTGTTGAAGGTCTTTTCGATGCGATCGTTGTTGGCGAAGGCGACGAGATGTGGCCCCGCGTACTCGAAGATATCGAGCAGAACAAACTGAAGAGCCGTTATCGATCGGACCGCCCGCCTGACATCAACAATCTCCCCGTGCCGCGTTACGATCTCATCAAGAAAGATCGAGTGGTGGTGTATCCGGTGCAGGCAACGCGTGGTTGTCCGTTTACCTGCGAGTACTGTTCGATCGCGGCGGTTTATAACGGAATGTATCGCAAGCGGCCGGTGGACCAGATCGTCCGCGACGTCGAGGCGACGCGCAGTCGCAACATAAACTTCTGCGATGACAATCTCTGCGAAGACGTAAAGTTTTCCGATCGACTCTTCACGGCTTTGAAGGGTGCACCGATACGTTGGGGAACGCAGACGACGATCAATGTGGCCCGGCATCCTGAACTGTTGAAGAAGGCGCGTGAATCAGGTTGCGTGCTAATGGCCCTCGGCGTGGAGACGTTTTCCGCGCGCAATCTCGAGGACGTGAATAAGACCTTTCACGCAGTTGATAAATACGCCGAGGGTTTCAAGCGGATCATGGATGCGGGCATCAGTCCGCACGCGCTGATCATTTTTGGATTGCCTGACGACAACCCGGAGACGTTCAGACGCACGGTAGATTATCTCGAATCGCTGAAGGTGCCGATCACGCAGTTCTTTATTCTGACGCCGTATCCGGGCTCGCCGACTGGCGACAAGATCTGGCGCTCGGGGACTGTGTTCGATACGGATCTCAATCATTTGCGCGAGCCGTACGTCGTCTTCAAGCCGCAACAACTCTCGCCGGACGAGTTGCATGATGGTTGGTGGCGTGCGGTGCAGGAGTTTTACTCGCTGCGATCGATCATGAGGCGCGTTGTGTTTCGTCGCAGGCCGCTGAATCTGTGGGTGAACTTGGCCACGAACCTGTATTACTGGTCCAAGGTCAAACGGGGCATACATACAGTTTACTTTGGTAAAAATTAGCCACAAAAAGGCACAAAAAGCACATAAGGCACAAAATGGTTTACCTGGTGGCGGCGAAGCAGGAGAGTGATCTCGCGAGGGTGAGAGAAGAGAAGCCGGAGTTGTGGCGGCAGGTGCGTCGATACAATCAGCCGATTCAACTAGCACTTGCTGCGGCTGATGAGGTGATGAAGTTTGCCCACGATGCGTCGAGTGCGGCGGTGATTTCGCTGGCGCCGTGTCAGCCGGGTTCGGCGGATCTCTATCGTTGGGGAAGCGTTGTTACGGCTGGGATGGCTAGCGGGACACTTGGGAATATGCGGATGAATCCGACGCAGACACTTCATGCGGTCGACAATCTCGCGATGTCTGCGTTTGCGATTGCGCATGGGAATCACGCGTACTGTCTCGGCCTTGGTGGTGCTGCGGGACAAGCATGGTGTGGACTGGAAGCTGTCGTCGAGCGACTCAATGCGGGGTTTGAAGAAGAAGCCCTCCTGATGGCGGGAGATCAGGACGCTGCTGAAGATGGCGCTGCCGGACTAGGCGTGGCGTTGTTGTTTTCAGTGCATGCGAGACCCTCTTCCGTACGGCTAGTCTCAATCGTGCGCAACCGGCAAATCTCCGATGTGAAACCACATGCTGCGAATGGTCTCGCTGGAATGTTGTCGTCGATTGCGCAATGCAATCGTGGGCCTATGTCGTACGTTGTGCCGGCCGAACACACAGACGGTTTTTCAGGCGTCACGGTTAATCTGGAAGTCTCGTAATGTCAGACAAGCGGCGCGTAGTCATCACCGGCACAGGCGCGCTTTCGGCGCTCGGCGCAACGACGCACGACCTGTGGAATGGACTGCTCGCTAATCGCTCAGGTGTGCGACGTGTGCAGCGACTCGTCGACTCCGGCATCAATGTGACGACTGGAGGTGAGGTTGCCGCAATCTCACCGCAGGATGTCGATCGCGATCATGTGATTGCCAATCGCGCGATCGACGACGCGCTTGCCGAGTCGAGACGCGATGCCGCCGAGTGCGGTTTCATCTGGTCCACCGGTCTCGATACTTTCCAGATGGGAGCGGAAGGTTTTGTACATCGTTCGGCGGGACGTTGCTTCTCGAATCTGGCGTCGCGGTTTACTGGTCCGCGTCGAATGATTGCCGCCGCCTGCGCGTCAGGCACACAGGCGATCGGCGAGGCGTTTCGGCTGATTCAAAACGGCGGGGCTGATGCATGTGTGGCGGGTGGTTCGAGTGTGATGCTCACGCCGTTTTACCTAATTGGCTTTGCTGGATTGCAGGCCGTGGCGATCGATAACGGAGACGATCCCTCAATGGCGTGCCGTCCGTTCGATAAACGCCGGAAGGGATTTGCCCTCGCGGATGGCGCCGGCGGGGTGGTGCTGGAGACTCGTGAAAGCGCGTTCGAACGTGGTGTGCCGGTGTTTGCGGAGGTGATCGGATTCGGCGTCAGCCAGGATGCTTTCGATCTGAATCGGCCGTGTGACGACGGCGCAGGTGCTGAGCTTTGTATGCGTCGGGCACTTATGGATGCGGCGGTGAGCGCGGACGAGATCGATGCAGTGAATGCGCATGCCACTGCGACCTACTCGGGCGATCTCGCGGAGGCGGCGGCACTGAGAAAAGTTTTTGCCCAGCGTTGGCAAAGCCTTCCGGTGTCAGGATCGAAAGGCGCAATCGGGCATGCGATGGCTGCGGCCGGCGTGCTCGAAGCAATTGTCGCGGCCCAAACCTGTGTGACGGGGATCGTGCCGCCGACGGTGAATCTGCAACATGTGGATGAAGGTTGCGAGTTGGACCACGTGATCGGAGAGCCGCGCGACGTGAATGCGAAGACCGTTTTGTCTGTTTCATTCGGAATGGGGGGACAGAACGCCGCTGTCATCTTGAGAAGAAGTTAAGCCACAGATAACACGGATAAAGATCGGGATTTTTCATCCGTGTTATCCGCGGTCCAAAATATGGATTGGAAACAAGAAGGAAGGGTCACGCTAATCACGGGTGCTACGGGTTATCTCGGGCGCGCGTTGGCTAAAGGCTTTGCTGACGCGGGCGCTAGTCTGTTTTTGACGGGAAGAAACGAGGAGAGGTTAAAAGAGTTCTCGGCGCGCAGTTTTGCGGCGGATTTGACGGAAGAGAATGCAGCCGCAAGTGTTGTGAATCGGGTTGTGAAAGAAGCAGGACGGCTCGATGCGCTAGTCATTAATGCTGGAACATTGGCTGACGGACTCGTCGCTGGTTTGACAGACGATCAGCTTGCGAAAGTTTATGAAGTCAACGTCTGGGCTGCGTTTCGAATATTAAGAGCCGCGCTGAAACAGATGATTTTGCAGCGAAGTGGAAGTATCGTCGTCATTTCTTCCACCGCTGCGCGACGTCCCAACGCGGGTCAGGCTGCGTATGCGTCGTCCAAGGCTGCACTCGAAGTCCTGGTTCGGACCACCGCGCGCGAGACTGCCAAGCGCGGGATAAGGGTTAATGCGGTAGCGCCGGGACTGCTCGCGGGTGGGATGAGTGCTCGCATTCTCGACGATCACATGGACCAGGCCCGCGCGATGATTCCGATGGGGCGCCCTGGTGAGGCGGAAGAGGTTGTGCCGGTGGTGCTGTTTCTCGCGTCGCCGTTGAGCTCGTATGTGACAGGTCAGGTTTGGTGTGTCGATGGAGGTGTAACAGCTTGAGCGAGCGCGACACACACGCCGAAGTTGTGACGCTTGTGCGACAGACACTCGCGTTGCCTGACACTGAACCGATTTCGCCGCCGCAACTCTTCTTCTACGATCTCGGTTTCACTTCGATGGACCTGCTCGACCTGCTGTTTCGTCTTGAGCAGCACTTTCAGATCGAGATTCCGGAAGGAACGATCTATCACCTCGCGCGTGGCGATCTCGCCGAAGCGGAGTTTGCGGAAGATGCAGTTTTGACTGAAGCAGGCCGGCAGCGTCTGATAGATTTACTTTACGACACTCCACGAGAGCTTTTTCCGCCGCGCATTCATGCGACGACGTTGCCTCGGTTTTGCACCGTCGGTGCAATCACCCGTCTCGTGGACCATAAATTAGCGGCAAAGACATGTTCGAATTGATCCGATCGATCTCCATCGATACCGAGAAAGGACGCGCATCCGGCGAGGCGTTCGTTCCTGCGGACCATCCGTTGTTTGCCGATCACTTTCCGGGTCAGCCGTTATTGCCCGGCTCACTCATCCTCGAACTCGCTGCCCAGATTGCCGGGCCGTTAGCCGAGGAGTCTGCCCGCGCAAACTCGCCAATCGAGCGGTGGGCCATTCTCGGCATGGTGCGCGATGCTCGTTTTCTGCGGCCCGTGTTTCTGCCAGCGACGCTCGTGATAAACGCCGAGATCTCACGTTCGCAGGAGTCGAGTATCAACACGAATGTCACCGTGATGTCGGAAGGCGAACGCGTCATGCAGGCCGAGCTCGTGTTGATGTTGCTCGAAACGGCTCCCGAATGGTCCAAGGCGATCGAGGCACGCAACAACCGTGTCGCGCGTTGGAGAGAAGCGTCATGAAGTCGAAACGACTCTCGGCAATCGACGCTTTCTTCGTGGCGTATCAGGAGTCGTCCGGCGTGCTGATGCAGCTCGGCGTCGAGGTCGAACTCAAAGGTCGGATCGACCGTGAGAGCCTCGAAGAGATGCTGTTGCAACTGGTGCGACGCTGGCCGCCGTTGGGCCAACGACTGGACAAACCGTTTTTTGGACTTGCGTGGGACGGCGCGCCGCGTGTGCGGCAGATGCTCCACGTCGGTGACACGAGAGAAGAATTACATAAGTGGCGAAACAGGGCGTTGAATCCGTTTGTTGAGCCGCCGTTTCAGGTGCTCTGGATCGCGAACGGTGATGAACATGTGCTCGCGTTTCGCGCGCATCATGCGGTTGTTGACGGTGAAGGGTTCTTTGGCGTTTGTGCTGACGCGCTGCGGGCGCTCGCAGGCAAAAAAGAATGGGCCACGGATCGAACGGATAAAGACGGATTTACTAAGAAGATTAGTGTTAGTGATGCCATTGGAGGTGTTCAGAAGCTGAGAGAGCAGGCGCGTTCGAATAAGAGTGCGCGGCTGGCAGTGCGGAGTTGTAGCCCCGGCGAGATTGCCGTGATTGAGAGAGAAGTCGACGTCGCAAATGGATGGATTTGTGCGGCGGCGTGGCTGATGGCGATTTACGAATGGAATTGTTTGCGCGGTTCACAAACAACGTCGCTCATATCTCTGGAAGTGCCGGTGAGTTTGCGTCGCCGTCGCGATGAAGGTTTGCAGATCGGAAATCTGATTTCGCCGTTGACGCTCTTTGGTGATGCGACGTTGCCACTGGAGCAACTTTCCACCGATCTCAAGCAGCAGATGAGTCGAGCGATTCGACAGCAAGAACATCTCGCGTTGCCGACTCTCGCCGCGCCGGGTGATTTTCTGCCGTGGGAAGTCTTTCGCCGGATGGCTGCGAGTCCGGAACTCACCGGCTTCGCAACCAGTCACTTTGCGTGGCTCGAACACGAGCAGACGATTCACGACGACGTGTTTCGTTTGTCAGGCGGCGCTCTGCAATTTGTCGATCAGCAGATCTACACGCCGGTTTGTTTGCACATGGGCGCCGCACTCGCCGTGCTCGCGTGGCCTGAGCGCACTCAGGCGTTCCTGACTTATCGTTTGACGGCTCTGAACCAGATTGAAGCAGAAACCTTGTTGGACCTGGTGGTCAGGCAGTTGGGTCAAACATCCGTGAGCCGGCAACAGGTCGCCGTATGAGTCATTCGGCGTCGGGCGATCCGGTGATTATCATTGGCGCTGGTCCGGCGGGTCTTGCGGCAGCGGAAACGCTCTCGAAGCGAAATGTCGCGTACGTGATTCTCGAGAAAGGGTCGTCAGTCGCAGATGCGTTGCGTCGCGTCGACCCGGAGATGAGACTCCTTTCGCCCAAAGGGTTGTCGCTGATGCCGGACATGAAGATCGCGCCCGATGCCCCGACGTATTTGCCGTTTAAGACGTTGGTCCACGAGCTCGAGCGCTATCAGCAACAGTACAACCTGAACGTAACGCTCGACTGCATGGTCAAAGCAGTCAGCAAAGAGGGAAACGGATTCGTAGTTCGCTATAAAAGTTATGAAGACGGTGACGAGCATGAAGTTCGTGGCAGTCATGTCATCAACGCAACCGGCATCATCAGCCAGCCGCGACTGCCCGATAACTTTTATCTTGAGCCGAGGCGCTGGCGACACAGCGTTGACACTCGCGCCGAAGATCTCGCCGCCGCGCGACAACTTCTCGTCGTGGGCGGCGGCGCGTCGGCGGCTGAAGTTTTGGAAAATTGGTTGCTGGTGAGGCGGGAAGGCGATCGCGCGTGGTTGTCGTTGCGTTCAAAACTCCGCGCGGTGCCGCATTGGATCTTCGGCATCGACGTCCACTACTTCGCGTGGCTGCCGGAGCATCTGCCGTCGGCTCTTTTCGGCTGGCGCGCTGGACGTCTGAGCGAGCCAATGTCTGGACGTGCTGTCGTCAAAGCCATTCGCAGCGGTTTGATAACGTGCATGCCGCTAGTGAGTAGTTACCACGGCTGGGAAGTTAAATTTGAAGACGGTCAACAACTCGAACCCGATCTGATCGTCTTCTCGACTGGTTTCGATTATGCCAAAGAGCACTTGAAGGAAGTCGTCGATCTGGATCCGGATGGCAGGCCGTTGGTCAAGAACTGCGAGAGCACGCGCACGAGGGGAGTTTTTCTGCTTGGATATCGTTTTGGAAGAACATTCGCGTCGCCGTACCTGCGCGGGATTGCGCGCGACGCAGAGTACATTGCCAAACGCATTGCACAGGAGAAAAGATCGAGATGAAGGTTGTTCGAGTAAAAGGTTTTGGAGATGTGGACCAGCTGGAGTTTGTCGAAGTGCCGGATCCGGAACCGCAGCCGGGCCAGGTTTGCATTCGGGTTAAAGCCGCCGGCTTGAATTACGCCGACGTGATGCAGCGCGAGGGACTCTATCCGGGTGGACCAAAACCGCCGTTCATCCCTGGAGTTGAGGCGGCCGGTGTTGTCGAACTTAGCGATTCATTGCCGGTTGGTTCGCGTGTTGTGGCGATTGCGCCGAACGGGTGTCTTGCCGAGCGTGTGTGCGTTGGCGCCGCAGCGTGTATGCCTATTCCCGAATCGATGTCGTTTGAGGAAGCTGCCGCGTTTCCGGTGCAGTATCTGACTGCGTATCACGCGCTCACGACTGTCGGCAGGGCGGAACCGGGAGACACGGTTTTGGTTCATGCGGCGGCGGGTGGTGTCGGAACTGCCGCGATACAGATCGGAAAGTTGCTTGGTTTGCGCATGATCGGTACCGCATCGTCGGAAGAGAAGCGGAAACGCGTGCTCGAACTCGGCGCTGATGGCGCGTTGAGTTACGAAGAGTTCGATCAGAAACTCAGTGGTAAAGACGCGCCGGCGGTGATACTCGAGGCAGTCGGTGGCGATGTGTTTCGACGCAGTCTCGCGATTCTGCCGTCGCTCGGACGGCTTGTTGTTTACGGCGCAGCCAGCAAAGACGTACAGCCTATCGACACCTTGAAAATACTGTTTCGTTCGCAGGGTGTGTTGGGTTTGCATCTGAGTGCGATCTTCGAGAGGCCGGCGTTGCTCAGTCGTTCGCTGGGTGTGATGTTCGAATGGATTTCGCAGGGAAAACTGAAAATGCAGGTGGGCCATGTTCTGCCGCTCGCACAGATTGCTGAAGCTCACCAGTTGATTTCGAGTCGCAAGAGTTACGGGAAGATCGTGTTGCTTCCTTAGCCACAAAAAGGCACAAAAGCATTTACGGAGGAAAAACAACGTGCCGTTGGAATAAGATTTTATTTATGAGTTTTGTGCCTTGTTGTGGCTAATTATGTTTTATCGCCTCACAGACTATCTGCACCTTGCTCGGATGTACGGCCGGAATCGCCGTCGCCAGCGCGTCTGGGGAGAGCTGTATGAGCAGGCGGTTCGCTCGCAGTCGTTCAAGCTGCCGCATGCGACCGTCGTGCAACTCATCCCGACTGAAGCCTGCAATCTCCGTTGTCCGTTTTGTAACCAGTGGGGCGAGAATGGTTACTTCTTTGACGGCGTGCGTCGCGTTCAGCACATGGATGAGGACGCGTTAACGAAGCTCATGCGCAGCCTCTCGCCATCCGATTCGCTGATCAGCGTTCATGGTGGCGAGCCATTTGTTTATAAACACATCGACACCCTGCTCGAATTGCTTTGTGAAAAACAGTTCGACGTGATCTTCACCACCAATGGAACACTGCTCAAACCAAGTCTCAAGCAACTCGCGAAGATACGTAATTTGATGTTTCTTCTGTCAATTGATGGAGATCAGCCGGCGCACGACAAAGTGCGCGGGAAGGGAACCTTCAAGAAAGCGCAGGAAGGGATGGCAGAGTTGTTTGAACTGCGGCGCCAGCTCGGCTTGCCTTTGCCCGCGGTGATCATCAGTTCGGTGGTTTGCGAATGGACCACGGAAACGCTCGAAAAGATCTACGGCGTGGCGCAGGACTTCAATGCGCTGGCAATCAACTATAACTTTCGCTGGTTTCTCACAGAAGATGTGGGCCAGGCTTACGAGCGCCATCTGCAGCACGAGTTCGGAGTGAAGTCGAGCGGCGCATGGCGTGGTTGGGTTTCCGCTAATCATGAGAAACACGATTACAGCAGCGTGGCGGCTGCGCTAACTAACGTGTTGAAGAACAAACGACGATTTTCACGCCCGTTTGTTTTCACAACGCCGAGCCAGTTGCGCGGCTCCGACTATCAAACCTACTTCACCGACTATCTCAACACCTTCGGCAACGAAAGCTGCTTCATGCCGTTTTACTGGGCTCGCATTCACGCCAGCGGCGAGTTGATCTTTTGTCCCGGACATCCCGACATCATCTCCGGCAACGTCTTTCGCGACGGCTTCAACAATGCATTCAACTCGCCGATGGCGATCAAGTTTCGCAAGCACATGCTCACGAATCGTTTGCCGATCTGCAATCGTTGTTGCGGACTCTACATGACCAATCCGGCGCGCGTGTTCGAACAGAAAGCAAGAAAGCGTCTGGCTTTACCTAAACAAGTCAACACTCACTGGCCGGAGGTGCTCTCGTGATCACCTTCATCGTCCTGTGTATCGCGACGCTCTTTCTCGCGTACTCAAACGGCGCGAACGACAATTTCAAGGGCGTCGCGACTCTGTTCGGCAGCGGCACGACGACGTACAAAGCTGCGATCACCTGGGCCACGATCTCGACGTTCGCTGGTTCGATGACCTCGCTATTTCTGGCCGAAATTTTACTCAAGAACTTTTCCGGGCGCGGCCTGGTTCCGAATGAGCTCGCTGCTTCACCACAGTTTGTCCTGGCGGTTGGTTTGGGCGCGGGATTGACGGTGATGTTGGCGACGCTGACCGGGTTTCCGATTTCGACGACTCACGGATTGGTTGGCGCACTCGTGGGCGCCGGACTCACGGCAGTTGGCACGAGTGTCAACTTCGCGACGCTCGGCACGTTGTTCTTTCTGCCGTTGCTGGCCAGTCCTCTGTTGGCGGTGGCGTTGGGTGTCTTGAGTTATGTGGCGGCGCGCGGGCTGAGAGTGAAGCTCGGTGTCGAGAAAGAATGGTGTGTTTGCGTTGGTGAAGTCGTGCAACTGGTTCCGATTGCACAACCCGCCGGGTTACTCGCCCTCGCGCCCGTCACCGTGCCGGAAGTAACGATTGGACCGGTAGACGAGTGCCGGCAACAGTACAAAGGAAAATTCTTCGGCGGCAGCGTTCAGCGCGGCCTCGACTTCGTTCATTTTCTCAGCGCCGGGAGCGTGGGTTTTGCGCGTGGTTTGAATGACACGCCAAAGATTGTCGCGCTCTTGCTTGTGATCAAGACGTTCGATGTGAAGTTCGGCATGCTGCTGGTCGCGATTGCGATGGCGATTGGCGGATTGTTGAATGCGCGCAAAGTCGCGATCACGATGAGCAAGAAAATCACGCCGCTCAATCCCGGTCAGGGATTCACGGCGAATCTGGTGACGTCGGGGCTGGTAATCCTTGCGAGCCGGTTCGGATTGCCGGTTTCGACGACGCATGTGTCGGTTGGATCGCTCTTCGGTATCGGGTTGATCACGAGAGAAGCGGATCGGCGTGTGGTGTCGGGGATTCTGATGTCGTGGTTGCTCACGTTGCCGATTGCAGCGATTCTGAGTGCGGGCATCTATGCGATTGTGACTTTATAGCTGGTTTTCTCCCGCAACGGCGCAACGGCGCAACGAAGATCGAGCCATCTTTCTGAACTGTTTTCCGTCGCGCCGTTGCGCCGTTACGGGAGAAATCTTCTTAGGCACCATGAACCGCCGGTACACCCCACGCGATTATCTTCACTTCGCTCGTTTCTACTGGCGCGGGCGTCGCCGAATGCAGCGGTGGGGCAAAGACTTCGAGGCTTCGGTTCGCGATGGAAGTTTCAAGCTCCGGGCCGCGGCGGTGGTCCAACTCATCCCGACCGAAGCCTGCAATCTACGCTGTTCGTTCTGCAACCAGTGGGGCGACGCCGGATACTTTCTCGCCGGTTCGCGCAAAGTCGAAAGCATCGACGCTAATGCAATCACTTCGCTAATCCGAAACCTCTCGCCGCGTGATTCGATGATCAATGTTCACGGCGGAGAACCGTTCGCTTACAAAGACATCGATCAATTACTGACTGCACTCGCCGAACGCGATTTCGACGTGTTGATTACGACCAACGGCACGTTGATGAAGAGTCACCTGCCGTCAGTAGCACGAATCAGGAACCTCGCCTTCATCCTCTCGATCGACGGTGACGAAGCAACGCACGATCGTGTACGTGGTGCAGGAACTTACGCACGTATCACGGAATCGCTGAACTGTCTTTTCGATCTACGCCGCAAACTCGGTTTGCCCGCGCCGCTAGTCGTCATGAGCACGGTCGTCTCCGAATGGACGGCCGACGTTATCGAGCGCGCTTACACAACGGCACGCGAGCTCGGTGTGTTCATGCTCAATTACAACCTGCGTTATTACATGCCCGAGAGTGCCGGGCTCGCGTACGAGAAACATTTGCAGGAAGAGTTTGGATTGCAATCGTCGGGCGCGTGGCGCGGCTGGATTGCGCCGAGTCACGAGCAGCACGATTACAGTGAAACTGCCGTGCGGCTGCGGCGGTTACTCAGGCGCAAAAGATTACTGCCGCCCTACGCCGTTTCCGGTCCGAGTCAACTGCGCGGGAAAGACTTCGACGAGTGGTTTTCAAACTATCTGAACACCTTCGGCAACGAGAGCTGCTTCATGCCGTTCTATTGGGCCAGGATTCACGCCAACGGCGACCTGATCTTCTGCCCCGGCCACCCCGACGTGATTGCGGGAAATGTTTTTCGCGATGGGTTTATGGAATCGTTCAATTCAGAGATGGCAGTGAAATTTCGTAAGTACATCCTCTCGAATCGTCTACCGATCTGCAATCGTTGCTGCGGCCTCTACATGACCAATCCCGCACGGAAGTTTGAGCAGAAAGCGCGCAGGAATCTTGGCTTGAGTAAAGATGTCACGGTCCATTATCCACAGATTACACAGATAAAATCTGCGTAATCTGTGGATCGGTCTTAGCTTTATCTGACGCACTGACGAGGGCGCATCACGTTCGCGAAGATGTAGTTCGCGACGTTTCGGCCCACTGACTGACCGGCGACGTTATCAAACGTGTAGTGAATGCCGCCGTAGATACGAGCGCGTGCTTCCTCGTCCGCCATCGCTCCGAATCCCGCGTACGAACGTGTGGCCCCGCCCGCACCTTCCCACGTGTGCTGGAACTCGATGTCGTCGCGTCCAAAAAACAGCGCGAGCATCGTCGATTGCGAAGTGCCGATCGCCGCATTGTTACCGGCATAACTCGGATATGGCGGTGTCGCAATCAACGGCGACCACGACGGATCTGCTGTCGTACTTGCATTGCCGTCTTCATCCGCACGACGAATCGCAGTCACAGGCCGCCACAAACCATAGTGAAACTTACTCGCGAACGTGGTTTGCAGCGCGTCGTGAATCGCGAAGTTTGTAAGCGCAAACAGACGCGCTTTCTCGACAGTCGTGAGACCACGATTTGTTGCGATTGTGCGCGCCACGTTATTCCAGACGAAGAGAAAGTCTGTCGGCGTATTAACACCAGCCCACAAGCGTGCGACGAGGGTTTGATCCGCCGTGCGCGTCGCACTGCTCACTGACCCGATTTCCTTTACTTCGTTGACATCGGCTGCGTACGTGGCGCTCGTCAATGGCGGTGGCGGACTCGGTCTGAATTGCGTTCCCGAAGTAATTCCAAACGGAATCACGGACGGGTAATGCGTGAACGTTGCCGCACCGGGCGCCGGCTGCCAGTTGCCCGGAGTTGCCGGCCCGCTGTACGCCGGTGGTGTCACGTTCCAACCGTCGTTTTCGCGAGCCGCGAGCATTCGTTCGGCCACGATCTGGCCCACACGAATTCCTTGTTGCGCACGATTCGCGTCGATTCCCTGAAGCGAGATTGCCAGTTCAGCGTCGAAGACGGCGACGCGTGTCGGATACAAACCCACGAGAACGTCGTGAGCCGCCTGCGCCGCGGCCGCTTCAATCGAAGCCTGCTGTGAGCCGGGCACGTCAGTTAAGTAAGAGGTGTAACTGCCGTCGATAGAATTGACGGCGTCGAACATGGCCGCGTGCATGATCGAGTAGCTGCGCACGGGCATGATGGTTGCGGGTTGCTGTCCCGGCGTGCGGACGGTTTCCATCAACACGCGGTTCCATTGCAGAATGACGTCTTCCTGCACGAAGGGCAGGTTGCTGTTGAGCGCCCAGGTGGTAGTCTGGGTGCAGATCAAGATCGCAGATGTAAGAATGCAATTAAGAAATGTCTTCTGAGTCATCATAGTTTCCTTCCGTCGATAATCGAGCGTTAGAATGAGCGAGTTTTTTGCACTCCAAAGAGGCGCTCGCTCAACGGGTGCTGAAACTAAGCGAAGGCTCGCGAAATGTACTTAGAAACCCGCTGATTTTTTCTGAGAGAGTTTCTGAAAGCCCAATGTCCGAGCAAAAGAAGCACTTTTACGAATTTGGACCATTTCGAATCGATCCGCTGAAGCGACGTCTTTTGCGCGACGGCGAGGTGCTTCGACTGACTCCAAAGGCGTTTGACCTGTTGCTCGTGTTGGTTCAAGAGAGCGGCAGGACGATCGAAAAGGACGAACTGCTGGAGAAAGTCTGGCCGGGAACTGCGGTTGAGGAAAACAATCTTAATCAGAACATCACGACGCTGAGGAAGTCTCTGGGCGACAGCCGGCAGGAGAGCCAGTACATTGCGACGATTTCTGGAGTTGGGTACCGGTTTGTGGCGGAGGTGCGAACTGTCGAGGAAGAAGGTCTCGCACAAAGGCGCAAAGGCGCTACGCAAGAAAGCCCACAGCCGATAAGAGGGTTGTATTATGCGGGGCTTATTCTAACCGCGCTCGTGCTCGCGGCGTTGGCGTACGGGTTGTACAGAAGGGAAGCACCGCGGCCCGTGATGACGTCGATCATGGTGCTGCCGCTCGAGAATATTTCCGGCAATTCGGGTGAAGAATACTTTGCCGACGGCATGACCGATGCGCTTATCGGCGACCTCGCGAAGATCAGTGGTCTGCACGTCATCTCGCGAACTTCGTCGATGCATTACAAAGGCACGAAGAAATCGCTACCCGAGATCGCGCGCGAGATAAATGTCGACGCAATCGTCGAAGGCACCGTGCAGCGGGCGGGCGACCGCGTGGTTGTTCGCACGCAGTTAATCCACGCACCGACGGATCGTCATCTCTGGGTAGGTGATTACACGCGCGACGTGCGTGACGTTCTCGATCTGCAGAGTGAGATTGCTCGTGCCGTCGCGCAGGAAGTGCGCATTCAGATGACGCCCGATGAGCAGGCGCGTTTCGCTTCGCGGCGTCCGGTTAAGCCGAAAGCGTATGACAACTATCTCCAGGGCCGTTATCTCTACTGGAACAAGCGAACCGAAGAGAACGTCAACAAAGCCATCGTGCTCTTTCAAAGTGCGATCAAGGAAGATGAGAGTTATGCGCCTGCATATGTTGGTCTCGCCGATTGTTACAGCGCTCTCGGCTCAGTGCAGGTGGCGTCGATGCCTCCGCTTGAAGCGCGGCGACTGGCCGAAGCAGCCGCCACGAAGGCTCTACAACTCGATGGCGGGCTGGCTGAAGCTTACAGCGCACTTGGTTACGTGAAACACTACAACTGGGACTGGACCGCAGCCGAACAGAATTACAAACGCGCGATCGAACTGAATCCGAGTTACGCAAATGCACACAATTTTTATGCGGGCTATTTGATGTCGCGCGGACGTATCGACGAATCGATCGCGGCGTCGAATCGTGCGCGCGAACTGGATCCGTTTTCACTCTCGATCAGCGCACAACGCGGCTTTCTGTTCGAGAACGCGCGTCGATATGACGAAGCGATCGAGCAACTGCGCAGCGTGATTGCGATGGATTCGGGTCATTATCAGGCTCTCTGGATCCTCGGCCACACTTACGCTGCCAATAAACAGTTTGACGAAGCCGTCGCGGCGGCAGAGAAAGCGGTTGAGGTTTCTGATCGGGCGCCGGGAGCGCTTGGCATGCTGGGCCTCGCTTACGGTTTGGCTGGTCGTAAACAAGAGGCAACAAAAGTCTTGAATGAGTTATTGGAGCTCAGCAAAACCCGGTACGTCACACCCGCAGCACTCGTGAATGTTTACCTCGGACTCGGCGACAAGGAACAGGCGTTTGTGTGGCTGGAGAAGTCGTATCAGGAACGTTCGAATTACGTCGCGTACCTGAAGGTGTTTCCGCTCCTCGATCCGATTCGATCCGATCCACGTTTCAACGACTTAGTTCGCAGGATCGGGTTGTAGCCACAAAAAAAGCACAAACTCGTTGACAGAGAGCTTCAGACGTTCTTTAATTGCATTCCCCTTTAGCTAATTCGAATTCTCCCCGATTTTACCGATGCCACGTAAGCCAACGGCAAAAAGAAGTGCGCCCAAATCCGGCGATCTGAGTTTTCTCAAGGGTGGCGGTGAGATGGGCGAACGCATGCGCGCGTTCGACTGGTCCAGCAGTCCGGTTGGGCCGGTGGCTGAATGGCCGCAGTCTCTCAAGACCGCCGTCTCGATCTGCATCGGCTCTCGTTATCCCATCGTGCTCTGGTGGGGACATCCGGCCTACACGATGTTCTACAACGATGGTTACATTCCCATCCTCGGCGTCACAAAACATCCGGGCTGGCTCGGTCGCTCTGGCCAGGAATGCTGGAAAGAGATCTGGTCCACGGTTGGCCCAATGCTCGACAGTGTCTTTGAAACGGGCGTCGCAACATGGTCTGAAGATCTTTTGCTGGTGATGGACCGCAACCTGCCGCGTGAAGAAACTTACTTCACCTTTTCCTACAGTCCGATTCATGGCGACGCCAACAAAGTCGACGGAATTTTTTGTGCGTGTTACGAGACGACAGGCCGCGTAGTCGGCGAGCGACGTTTGCAAACTCTTCGCGACCTGGGCCGCACGGCGGTTGATGTGAAATCGGCTGAAGATGCCTGCGACGTTGCGGTGAAGACTTTGGCTGATAATCCGTACGACGTTCCCTTTGCGCTCGTCTATCTGCTTGATACTGACGCAACCCATGCTCGTTTGGTTTGTGCGAGCGGATTGGAAGCAGGTGAGAATGCGGCGCCGGAAAAAATCGAGTTGACTGATTCAGAGTCGTGGCCACTGGGCCGGGTTCTGGAAACAGGAACAGTCGAAGTCGTTTCGGATCTCGCCGGTCGCTTCGGAACCGTAACCGCCGGACCATGGCCGGAAGGTTGTGCCAGTGCTCTCGTGTTGCCGATCGCGGCGTCGGGTTATGTAAAACCGACAGGATTTCTTGTAACCGGGTTGAGTCCACGTCGAATCGTCGATGCCGAGTATCGCAGCTTTCTCGATCTGATTGCCGCACACATCGGCAATGCCATCACCAGTGCGCGTGCCTACGAAGAAGAGCGCAAACGTGCCGAAGCGCTGGCTGAAATCGATCGGGCCAAGACTGCGTTCTTCTCAAATGTCAGTCACGAGTTTCGCACGCCGCTGACACTGATGCTTGGCCCGCTCGAGGACACGCTTTCCGACAGCAAGCTGGCTCCGCAATTCTATCAGCGTCTCGAGGTGGCCCACCGCAATAGCATTCGCTTGCTGAAGCTCGTGAACACGTTGCTCGACTTCTCGCGCCTCGAGGCTGGCCGTGTTGACGCAGTTTACGAGGCGGTCGATCTCACCAGGCTCACAACCGAGCTGGCCAGCATGTTTCGTTCGGCGACTGAAAAGGTGGCACTCGAACTCGTGGTTGACTGTTCACCAATCAACGGTGAGGTCTACGTCGATCGAGAAATGTGGGAAAAGATTGTTTTCAATCTACTCTCGAATGCTTTCAAGTTTACGTTTGAGGGCCAGATCGCCGTCCGGCTGAAAGATGCCGGCAACACGGTCGAGCTCGAGGTGAGCGACACGGGAACGGGAATCCCCGCGGACGAACTGCCGCATCTTTTCGAGCGTTTTCATCGCGTCAAAAACGCTCGCGGGCGTAGTTATGAAGGATCGGGAATCGGTCTCGCGCTGGTCCAGGAGTTGGTGAAGTTACACGGCGGCAGCGTTACAGCAAAAAGCGAAGTCGAACGCGGGAGCACTTTCACCGTCAGTATTCCGACCGGTTCTGCGCACCTGCCGCCGGATCGACTCGGCGGTGAGCGCCGGCTTGCCTCGACAGGCCTGCAAAGTGAAGCCTGGGTCGACGAGGTTTTGAAGTGGCTTCCTGACGCGGACGACGGCGACGATGGATTGCACACATTTGATTCTGCACCCGCGCAGGTTTCACAAATCCCATCCGATCAACCGCGCGCTCGCATTCTGCTTGCTGATGACAACGGAGATATGCGCGGGTACGTCAGGCGACTGCTCACGCCGAAGTATGACGTTGTTGCAGTCGCGGATGGCGAATCCGCTCTCGGCATGGCGCGCCTTGAGGAATTCGATCTGGTTTTGTCGGACGTGATGATGCCGAAGCTCGACGGTTTTGGTTTGCTGAAGGCATTGCGCGCTGACGAGAGAACGGCAACTGTTCCCGTCATCTTGTTGTCGGCGCGTGCCGGCGAAGAGTCACGTGTCAAAGGAATGGGAGCCGGCGCCGACGATTATCTCGTCAAACCTTTTTCGGCGCGCGAGTTGTTGGCCCGTGTCGAAGCACATTTGAATCTACAGCGCATTCGTCGCGAGTCTGAAGCGGCGGCGCGTGAGTTGATGGCTCGCGAGAAGGAAGCGCGGACGAGTGCTGAAATTGCAAATCGCATCAAGGACGACTTCCTTGCGATCCTGTCGCACGAGCTGCGCACGCCGCTGAATGCAATTGTAGGTTGGACCCACTTATTGAAAGGCGGCAAGCTCAGCGATCAAGAGCGCCAGCGTGGCATCAACGTTATCGAGCGCAATGCCGCTGCTCAGCGCGCAATCATCGACGAACTCCTCGACACTTCACGCATTGTTACGGGCAAGTTGAAACTGGATCCCAGACCGGTCGAGCTTTCAGGAGTGATCGAGAGTGCGATTGACGCAGTGCGTCCCGCCGCAGAGGCGAAGAACGTTCAAATCTTTACTGCGATAGAGCGCAATGCGGGCCTCGTGATGGGCGAAGCCGTGCGGCTGCAACAGGTGGTTTGGAACCTGCTTTCCAATTCGGTGAAGTTCACGCCGCGTGACGGTCGTGTCGAGGTGGAGCTCAAAGCTGATGGGACGAACTTGAAATTGACTGTGCGTGACACAGGTGAGGGCATCGATGCGGAGTTTCTACCACATATGTTCAAACGCTTCAGGCAGGCTGACACTTCGTCGAAGCGTGTGCATGGTGGTCTCGGGCTTGGGCTCTCAATCGTCAGCAGTCTGGTCACGATGCATGGCGGCGAAGTTCACGCGGCCAGCGCCGGGAGAGGGAAGGGCGCGATCTTTACGGTTATTCTGCCACTGATGTCGTTGTCGGAGTTGGAAGGGTTGGCGGAAGAATTGCCTGAAGTCAGCGCGCAGTTGTTGGCGATGCGACGGCACCAAAACGGCGATGGCGACACGAATGCTGATTTGAATCCGGAGATGCTCAGCGGATTGAGGGTGCTGACGGTCGACGATCAGCAGGATACGCGCGAGTTAATTACGCTTGCTCTCGCCCGCTATGGCGCCGAAGTGAAAGCCAGCGATTCTGCAGCAATGGCGCTGCAAATGATCAAAGACTGGAAACCTCACGTTGTCGTCTCCGACATCGGACTACCGGGCACGGACGGCTACGATTTCATGCGACAGTTGCGTGAGATCGAAGGCGACGGTGAACGAATCCCCGCGATTGCGGTCACCGGTTACGCCGGCGCTATCGATGAGTCGAAAGCGCTCGATGCGGGTTACGAAGTCCATCTTTCGAAACCGATCGAGTTGAATAAACTGGTGTCGGTGATCGCAAGAGTGTCTCGCCGCGATTAGGAGTTACCTTGAGGTAACGTCTTGACCGAATTTCATCGGCGGACTAAGTTGTGCCGTCATGAAATACATTTTTCTCGTACTACTCGCCCTCTTTCCCGCTCAGGTTCTTGCTCAACACGACGGACAACACGATTTCGATTGGGAAATCGGAAACTGGAAAACGCAGTTGAAGCGTTTGCAGCAGCCGTTAAGTGGTTCGACGACATGGGTCGAGTATGAAGGTACGACGGTGGTCAGAACAGTGCTGGACGGGCGTGCGAATTTGGTCGAGCTGAAGGTCGCAGGCTCGGCTGGGCGCATCGAGGGAATGAGTCTGCGTTTGTACAACCCGCAGGCGCGGCAGTGGAGTTTGAACTTTGCGAATATCAGCGATGGGATGCTCACGACGCCGAGTGTTGGCGAGTTCAAAGATGGTCGCGGCGAGTTTTACAACCAGGATCAATACAACGGTCGAGCGATACTCGTGCGATTCGTGATCACAAAGATCACTGATGACTCATACCGGTTTGAGCAATCGTTTTCGGCCGATAGTGGGAAGACGTGGGAAGCGAACTGGATCGCGATTGATACTCGTATCAAAGGGTGAGTTTAGACAGAACTGTAAATCATCATCAGACTAACTGCATCTGCCGCGCCAGTTCCGTCGCATTTTGTGGGCGGTCGTCCGGATCCTTCGCGAGCGCATGCATGATGCCGATCGAAACTCTTCTCGGTATCCCGAGCGACTCGGCAAACGGGGCCGGTGGTTCATACAGGTGCCTGTTAATCACACCCGACACCGTCTCCGCGCCAAACGGCTGATGTCCGGAAAGCATCTCGTAAAACATCGCCCCAAGACTGTACACATCGGATCGCGCATCGAGCGGCTCACCCAAACATTGCTCGGGCGACATGTAAAAAGGCGTTCCCACTACTGCTCCAGACGACGTCGCCCCGGCATCAGCCAGAAGTTTCGCGAGGCCGAAGTCAACCACTCTCACACTCTCGGCTTCAAAATCGTCGTCAGGCGCGACTACGAGAATATTCTCGGGCTTCAGATCGCGATGGACCACGCCCTGACGGTGCGCGGAACCAACGCCGGCACAAATCCCTCTCATCAACCGCAGTCCACGTTCGACGGAGAAGTGATCCTCGCTTCGTAACAGTTCACGCAACGGAGTTCCTTTGACAAACTCCATCACGATGTACGCCGGTGCGTGTACGTCATCAGTCTCACCGAAATCGTGAATCGTGATGACGTTTGGATGACGCAACATCGCAGCCGCGCGTGCTTCGCGTCGAAAACGCGCGAGGGCCGCATCGTCTGTAACGAACTTGCCGGTCAGGATCTTAACTGCGACATCGTCGCCGATGTGAACGCGACGAGCGCGATAAACGACGCTCATGCCGCCTTCACCCAGGCGCGCCACGAGCTCGTACCTGCCGTCGATCTTGTGTCCGATGAGCGGATCGGGATTCGTTAGGCGAATAGTCGGAAGGGCGGAATTGAAATGATCTTCGTAATAAGGATGTGTGTTGGCGCCGGGCAACGTCAACGGTGAGCCACACTCGGCACAAAACATCGCCTCCTTGTTTAGATACAACTCACACGGCACGCAAAAAGGATTATTCGCTCTCAGCTCGCCGAGCAAAAGATCGAGATCGTCCTCGATTGGGTCGAGACCGTTTGCTCCAGTCGCCGAACCACGAACCTCGCCCTCGGGATCTAACAGGAAGTAAGCCGGCAAATCCTGCTGTCCCTGGCTGATCTTGTGATCGTTGTCGAGTGCGCACGGCTCGGTGAGATTCAAACGTGCGACTGCGTCACGGACAGCTTTCAGATCTTTCTCAGCTTCCGATTGCGGCACATGCACGGCGATTACGCGCACGCCTTCACGCTTGCGCCGATCGCGAATCTGCGCCACCTGGGCCAGATTAGTCTTGGCTGCTTCGGAACTGATGGACCAGAAATGAACGAGTGTCGGATGGCCTTTTGTCTGCCGCGTCGTGACGCGACCGTTCAACCATTCGGTGGCCCGTTCAAATGATGGCAACTGTACGTCGACCTTCATTCAGTGCGATTAAGACCAGGTGGTTCTAATCTGTGGGGGCTTCAAGAGCGTTTGCATTACCACGCAATACTGTTCTGTCTTTTCCTTCAATGCTGCTAACTGTTCTGTGGTTGCCTGCGGAGCTTTGATATCAAATTTAGCATGAATGTCCTGGAAACCAACCGGAACGTCCTTCGAGATTCCCAGAGTGCCGCTCAGGTCCATTTCACCTTCTACTTCAACGCGGATGTGTTCTACGGGTACGCCCATAGCGGTCGCAACCAGTTGACACGTCAATTGAGCGCAGGCTGCGAGTGCGCCAAGCAGGAGATCACCCGAGCACGCAGCGGTTCCTGGACCACCAACACCGCTGTGTGCCTGGGCTTCATATATTTTCTCTCCTACTTCGATCGAACACGAGATTGGTGTATCGGTTTGATCGCTGTGCGCTCTGAGTGTAATGCGAGAGCTGTTCGGATCGCTACGATACTTTTCCTTTAGAGGCTTTTGGATAGCGCGGAGATCCATCTGCTTCTTAATCCTCTGACGTTGTCGGATCGATCACGGTTTTGACCTGCGATACGTGATTGGCCGGGAAGCCGCCGCGTCGTGCATGTTCGTGGACCATCTCTTCATTCGGCGCAATGTAAATGCAGTATAGCTTGTTGTCGGTAACGTAGCTTTGCACCCACTGAATCTGTGGTCCAAGCTCATTCAGCACGTTGCACGATCGCTGCGACAGTGTTTTCAATTCTGCGGGACTGAGCTTGCTCGCCCCGGGTACGACTCGCTCGATAACATACTTTGGCATAGTGTTCTCCGTTTCCTGATGTATCACTGCAATTCGACCAATAATTTGCGAAATTCTGCGTCGTTACGCATCGATTCGAAGGCACTGTCGGTCCTGGCCCAGTGTGCCACGGCCCTGAAACCGTTTTCAAAAGCGCGGCGCAGGAGGAGCAACGAAGCCTTCGTATCATTAAGTAACGCGTAAGCGCGGGAGCAGTTGTACACAGCCAGGCCATCATTTGGCTCTAATTCCAGGACTCTTTTCAACGTCGCGTTTGCTTCTTCGATGCTGCCAAACTGCGCGTAGGCTTCGGCAAGACGGCTCATCACGATGACGTCGTCGAGGCTTGCTTCGAGCTTTCGCGAAGTAATTTCGATTACTTTCAAGGCTCCTTTTTCCGCCGCCACGACGTTTCCGAGCCTCTGCTGAATCTCCGCCATAAACTTCCAGGCGTCTTCGTCGTACGGTTTCAGTTCAGCGGCGCGACGGTAATACGCGAGTGCATCTTCGAGATCTCCGGAAAGTTCGGCGATCATGCCTAGTCGCAAATAACCCGGATAGAAATCTGCGTTCTCTTTGAGTATCTCTTCGAGCGCGCGCTTCGACTCCGGCAGCCGGCGTTGATTGAAGTAGACCATCGCGATCCCGAATTTGGCGTCCAGACACGTTGACTCCAGCGCGAGGGCTTTCTGATTCATCTCGATAGATTTGCTCAGCCACGAGGTAGCGCCGTCGTAATACTCATACATTGAGGAATACGCTTCGGCGAGTCCCGCATACGCAGACGCAAAACCCGTATCGAGGGCGATGGCGTCCTCGAACATCGTGATTGCGCTCTCGGTGCTTCTCCGGCCTTTGCGATACAGCAGCTCACGGCCGCGCATGTAGAAGTCGTAGGCACGCAGATCGTCAGTTGGTTTCTGTGTCAGGAGTTGTCGTTCGGAATCAGTGAGTGAGATTTTTAACGCGTCAACGATCTTTTGCGACACTTCATTTTGCAGGTCAAAGATATCTTCGACCTGGCGATCGAAACGTTCGGCCCAGAGATGATAGCCGTCGCGGACGCTGATGAGCTGGGCGGTGATCCGAATCCGGTTGCCGGCCGTGCGAACGCTGCCTTCGAGGATGTAATTGACGCGCAACGCATCGCCAACGTGCCGCGTGTTCACTTCCTTGTTACGAAACGGAAGCACGTCGGTGCGCGAGACGACTTTCAGGTCTTTGATCTTGGAGAGATCGGTGATGATGTCTTCAGTGATACCGGCGCAAAAGTAGTCGCTCTCTTTTTCGGAATTCATGTTCTCGAAATAAAGAACGGCCACTGACTTGTCCGGCACAGCCTCGGCTGCAAAGCCGGAGGATGTTCGCGAGAGTCGATGTGAATTACTATCGATCTCTCGTTTCAGATCTTTAAGATCGATTAGGAAATCTTTAATTGTCTGGTAGCGTTCTTCGCGATCCTTGCGCAACGCACGAGACACGACGCGATCGAGATCGCGTGGTCCTTCGGGAAGATGCGGCAGCAGTGAATCAGGTTCGCGATGCAGAATTCCCGACATGACGTCGACTGTCGTAGGAGCAGCGAACGGTTGTCGACCTGAGATCATTTCGTAAAGCACACAACCGAGACTCCAGATGTCTGTGCGTGGATCGACGTCGAGACCGCGAGCCTGCTCGGGCGACATGTATTGCGCGGTGCCGAGTACGACGCCAACAGCCGTGTTAAAGAAATTCTGAGTGGTTGCAAACGAGTTGGTTTCAGGTGTCTCTCGTTCTTTACTGAGTTTGGCAAGACCGAAGTCGAGCACCTTGACGATGCCATCGTGCCGCAACATGATGTTGTCAGGTTTGATGTCGCGATGAATGATGCCGACGGTGTGTGTCGCGGACAGGGCGCTGGCAACCTGGATCGCGATGTCGAGCACCTCACTCGCCGGTATCGAACCTCTTCTCACGCGCTGGCGCAGCGTTTCGCCGTCGATGTACTCAGTGGCGATAAATTGTTCGGAATCGATCTCGTCGATTTCGTAGATCGTGAGAATGTTTGGGTGGTTGAGTGCAGAAGCCGCTTTTGCTTCCTGGACAAAACGTCGCACGCGATCGCCGGTCTGGTCGTCGACCATGTCTGACGGCAATATTTTTAGAGCGACTTTGCGATCCAGTTTGGTGTCTTGAGCGAGGTAAACTTCGCCCATGCCACCCGCCCCGATTTTGGAGGAGATCTCGTAGCGGCCAATTTTTTTGCGCACGGGGAATGACAACGCCAAAACAATCCGGGGGAGTCAACTGGGCTCTGCGAAGCGGCGGCTATTGTAGCTCAGCCGCCGTGCGGAGTTAAGTCACAAAAGTGCCTATAGGTTAGCGCGCAAACGAGCCGCCGTTTGGTACACTTCGAACGTGAAAAGTTTTCGTTTATTCGTATTTACCTTAGTTTTTGCGATTTTGGTTACGCCCATCCTCGCGCAAAGCCAGCCACAGGATTCGTCCGAAGGTCTCAAAATATTACAAACGGCATTCGCTCAATATAAGGCGGGCCAATACAAGGAAGCGCTCGCAAACTGCGCCAAGGTGCTGGCTATCGATCCCAAAGAGCGTCGCGCTTATGTACTCATCGGGTACGTTTACGCCGATCAGGACAAGCTGAAAGAGGCGTCAGACTCGGTTGCCAAGGCCATCAAGATTGACCCCACCGACAAGGAAGTCCATTTACTCAAGGCTCAGTACGACTATCGTCGGGGTGCGAATCAGGACGCATTACCAAGCGTGCGTAAGGCAATCGAGCTGGATCCAAACTATGCCGATGCTTACTTGATGCTTGGCAAAGTGCTTGAGCACAGGGACCAGCCTAAAGCGGTCGAGGCATATCAGAAGGCAGTCAGCCTCAACCCGCAGCTCTTCGAGGTGTACGCAGCGATGGGAGAAATATACGAGTCTCAAGAGCAGGCAAAGAATGCTGAAGAGGTTTACCGAAAAGGCATCGCTGCGGATCCGTTTCACATGGCCGGGCGCTTCAATCTTGGCCGCATACTACTGAAGCAAAATCGACTCGCCGAAGCTCGTGAAATTTGGGAAGGTCGCACTTCAGACGAAGACAACATGAGGCCCACGTTTATTGAAGAGCTGACGCGGGCCGAGAACTTGAAGCGTGCGACCGATGCCGTTGCTCAGAAACCGGACGATCCGGTTGCACTTGTCGATTTGGGATTTGCAACGATGGAAGGCGATTCGTGGGTAGTTGATTTCCGGCAAGAGCGCGCAATCGTCCATTTCAAAAAAGCGCTCGATCTAAAGCCTGATTATGCGCGTGCGCAGTATGGAATCGTCAAAGCATACATTCAATTGGCCGACGTTCGACCGGAGAATAATAAGAAGGTCGACGTCGAACTAGCCAGGCTGCGAAAGCTCGACGCAAAACTCGCCGCCGAAATGGCGCAGTATCGAAAGACCTACACCGGCGATTTGATCGCAGTGCCGCCATTCAAGGCCCAGTAAAAACGGGCCACAAAAGGCGCAAAAAGTTTAAAGGGGACGAATCCTCATGTTTGTTAAGCTCAGACCTTGCAGAGCACTGATCGTCTGTTTGTTTGCACTCGTCTCGGTGAGCCTGGCCCAGGAACCGCCGACGGCCGTCGAGTATGTCGAGCGCGGTCTTGTTGCGCAGAGAGCCGGCAAGCACGAGCAGGCGCTCCAGGAATATGCCGCCGCAATCAAACTCGATCCGAAGAATTTCGGCGCGCAGTTTAATTCCGGCGTCTCCTACATGATTCTGAAGAGATGGGATGAAGCCATCACCCGTTTCCAGGCTGGTGTCGCTCTTAAACCGCAGGAACCCTACGTGCACCTGCAACTCGGAACCGCATACGGTGCTGCCGGACGTACGCTCGAAGCTATCGATGCTCTGAAGGAAGCGATCCGGCTGGACCCGAAACTAGTCGAAGCCCACCGCGAACTCGCATTATTTTACATGGTTGTCAAACGGCCTGATGATGCGATCAGGGCACTGTCTGCTGCGGGCGAACTTATCCAGAACGATGCCGACGTTCTCTTCCAACTCGCCAGCGCTCACCTTGCTGTCGGCTCACTGCAAAACGCTATCGAAGTTTACAAGCGTGTGATCGAGTTGAAGCCTGAGATGGCGGACGCTCACCTGAACCTGGGTGCTTCCTACCAGCGGTTGGGCGATTTGCCTTCGGCGATCAAGGCTTACCAGGAAGCACTCCGGCTCGATCCCTCAAACGCCATCACGAATTTCAACTTGGGTGATGCGCTGCTAAAAGTCGGCAACACAAAAGATGCTGCACCGCTGATGAAACGTGCCACCGAGTTGAAGCCCGACTGGGCGGAAGCATTTCTGTATCTTGGTAAAGCGTACGAAGATCTCGGACAGCCGGACGAGTTTCTTGCTGCACTCAAGGAAGCTTATCGACTCAAACCAGACGACCCGAAGATACTGACCAACTTGGGCCACGCCTATCGCGCCAATTTGAAGTATTCAGAAGCAGTTGAGCCTTTGCTCAAGGTCGTGAACAGTAATCCCGACAACGTTGAGGCCTTATACATTCTTGGCAACACTTATCTGATGGCCGCGAAGTACGACGCCGCTATCAAGACTCTGAATCGTGTCCTTGTTTTGGAGCCGAATTATGAGGACGCGCGTGAACGTTTACGTGTGGCATCGGAACGGAAGAATCTATTGCCGAAGTTGATGTTGTACAAACAACAAGCGGCGGAGCAGTCAGATAGTGGAGGTGCACAGGCGCAACTCGGACAGGCATACAACGGTTTGGGAATGTATGCCGAAGCAGAAGATTCATATCTGCGAGCGATTGCACTTGAACCGAGTAATTCAGATTTTGTAACTCGCCTTTGTGTTGATTACTCGGAATGGCGCAAGCTCGACAAGGCAGTCGAGTGCTACAACAAGGCTATCAGGATGCGTAAACATCATGTTCTGTACATGAGCTTGGGTGATGTTTACGTAAAGCAAGCAAAATTGGACGAAGCAATCGAGGCGTATAAGAAGTCAATCGAGCTGAAGCCCGCGTTTACCTATTCGCTCTACAATCTTGCCTCTGTTTACATAAAGAAAGGGCAGTACGAAGAGGCAATTGAGCCGCTACAAAAGATGCTGCAAGTTGACCCGAGGAATGCGTTCGCGAATCATGCTCTGGGTTTAGCGTACGTGCGCACCGGCAACACGACTGGCGCGATGCAGCAGTATCACATTCTGCAGAACATCGATCCGAATCTCGCGGCGGATTTGCTCGCGTACATTCCCAAGTGAGGCCACAGAAGGTGACACGAGCCGATCAACTTTCATCTGCGGTGTTAAGAGGCAGCATTGGTTTTGGTCTGGTGAGTTTGGTTGTATTCGCGACCGTCGCATTCGGTGAGCGTTGGATGTACACGCGGCTTGGTTTGACGGGCGCGTACGTAGTTTGGACGCTCGCGTTCATACTTCTCGGCGGCGCCGTGCTTGGATCGCTCGTCGGTGGCAGTCGTTGGCGATTGCCGAGGTTTTATCTGCTTTGGGGTCTTGCGTTCTTTGCGTACGCGGCGGGTTGGGTTGTTGCGTACTTCATGCTGGGCGGCGCGGCAGGTGAATGGGTCGGCTCACTGGCCGGCTCTGTTTTGATGACGATCGTCTTCGCACTCGGCTTTGGCGGCGCGCGTCTCATCCCAAAACTATCTTTGTTTCTCTTCCTCGCAAACTCCGCCGGCTACTTCGTAGGTTCAGCCATCAACAACTCCATCGGCGGCCGCCCCGGCATGCTCCTCTGGGGCCTCATCTACGGCCTCTTCCTCGGCGCCGGCATCGCCGCCCTGCTCCACCAGTTGCAAAATAAGTAAGTTCCTCGGAACTGAACGCCCTTCGGGATGTACTGCCCGTCGGGAATCTACTGCGCTTCGGAACGTACTGTAGGGGCGGCCCTCCGTGGCCGCCCTTCGTTTGAATTCGACCGCGGCTGATTATATCAATCCAAGAACCCCGTGTACGGATAGAAACATGACTGCGAAACATAACCTGCTTTTACAGGATTCATTGCTATGTAATTAACATTCTCGCGAAGGTCCTTATCATTTCGTATGACGTGATCAAAGAATCTGGCTTGCCAGAGTTGTTTCTTCAGAAAACTCTCAGGTTGGACAGTCGGCCAGTTCTTTAATTCCACAACTTCTGGCCGCAGCGTAGCACGACCCTCGCGCAACGAAGCTATCAATGGTCGATAGTCTTCGACGCTTGATTTGCTTACTCCTTTCGATGGCAAACTAATCTCTCCAGACTCAATGATTTCGCCACTGCGCTTCCAATAGAGTTGTGTTGTGAAACTCTTAAATGTGCCGATCAGATTTGGAAGAGTAAATTTGGGCTGACGAACTCCACCGAGGAAGTGAAGATGATCCGGCATTAAAGTAAAAGCCCGCAGATCGATGTTTGCTAGTGTCTCTTGGCTCAATAAGGATTTCAGGATCAATTTGGCAAGTATCATGTCGGCAAAGAGAGGTCGGCGAGAGTTTGCGACTAAGGTTATTGCACAGAGTTTTCTTGTCGAAGTGTAGTCGTATCCAAGAAGTCGCAGCGTGTTGTACCGAGAAGGATAGGGAAGATGATCAAACTGAGGCATCGTGAGGTTACCTTTCCAGAGTGAAGCTAAATTCTTAGCATTCGCCAACAAGGAAATCAATTTCAGACGAAGGGCGGCCACGGAGGGCCGCCCCTACAGTACGTTCCGCAGTGTTTAGTTTCTCTTAGCTGGTTAGGATTTGCGCCAGCTTTGAGGCGTCGATGTTGCCGCCGGAGATGATGCAGACGATTTTGCCGGGGAGGTTGGTAGAGAGGGCGCAGGCGACTGGGCAGGCGCCGGCGCCTTCGGCGATGATGCGGTTGTGTTGGGCCAGATGGCGTAGGGCGGAGGCGACGGCGTCGAGGTCCGCGACGAGTGTTCCGTCGATCAGAGTACGGGCGCGTTCGAACATTTGCGGAAAGACGGCGCGAGCGCCGATGCCATCAACCCATGAAGGTTGATAATCGATCGTCGTGGGAGCACCGGCCGCGATTGAGGCTGCGAGCGGTGCGCCGGTCGAGACTTCTGCCGTGAAGACCTTGCAACTCGGACGAAGCGAACGAAGTGCTGTGGCGATCCCGCACGTGAGTCCGCCACCGCCCCAAGGAATTATCACCGCATCAACATCCGGAAGATCTTCGAGAATCTCGAGCGCGATTGTGCCGTTGCCGGCCATCACATCCGCATCGTCAAACGCATGTATGAATCTTCCCTCAACGCCGGGAAACGATCGCTGCTCAAATGCTCGCCACCATTCGTCAAATGAAACCTTAACTACACGTCCTCCAAGTCGCTCGATCGCATTGACCTTCGCATCCGGCGCCGTTGCCGGCGCGATCACAGTACAGGGAATACCAAGCCGTCGCGCACACCACGCCACACCCTGGGCCATGTTGCCTGCCGACGCAGTCACCACACCGTGTTCGAGTTGCTCAGGCGACAGGCGCGCAATCGCATTTGCGGCGCCACGGATCTTGAATGATCCAATCGGTTGGAGATTCTCCAATTTTAAGTAGATCTCGGACGTGTCTGGACCATTCAGACGCACGAGCGGCGTGCGAATCGCCGCATTTGCGATTCGTGGTCGCGCCTCTTCAATTGCAGAAATTGGGATCAAATCCACAGATTTCGGAGATTACACCGAACGCAGCAATTCACGCGAGAAGTTTGTTGACTTTCATTGCGCACACGAGTAAAAGTTCTGCACCTTCGTTCGATTCCAACTCCAGGAGAACTGTCATGAGATCCCTTGCCACAGCTCTAACTCTTGTTGTCCTTCTCGCCGCAACTGCCGTTGCACAAACATGGGAACCGGAGATGCATTTGAAATTCAAGGCTGTCGGCACGCCGAGAGTCTCTCCTGACGGTAAGCGGGTGGTCTATACGGTGAACGAAGCCGTCATGACCGCCGACAAGAGCGAGTTTGTCACTCAGATCTGGCTCGCAAACATCGCGACCAAACAAAACATCCAGCTTACCTTTGGCGACAAATCTTCGACCAATCCAAAGTGGTCGCCAGATGGAAACTGGATCGCCTTCACCTCAAATCGCAAAGACAACCGAAACAATCTCTACGTGTTGAGCCTGAACGGCGGCGAGGCAGAACCGCTGACAGACGGTAAGAGTGGCGTGATCAACTTCGCGTGGTCGCCTGACGGTCGCTCGATCGCGTTCACGATGACTGACGCAAAGACTGAAGACGAAGAGAAGAACGACAAAGGCAAGAACGACTGGCGTTGGATCGATGAAAACGTGAAGCTCGCTCGACTTTACGTCATCCCGGTTCAGAAGGACGCGAACGGCAAACGCGAATCACGCAAACTCACGACTGCGAATTACCAGGTCGAAGACTTTGACTGGTCCAACGATGGTTCACGAATCGCTTTCGGGCACGTCAAGTCGCCGCTGGCGAACGACTGGACCACTTCGGACGTCTCGATCGTCGAAATCGCCAGTGGAAACATTTCTGACCTCGCTAACACTCCCGCCGCTGAGACTGCTCCTGTCTATTCACCCGATGGAAAGTCGATCGCAATTCTTGCCAGCGACGCTCCGCCACGCTGGGCTCAGAGTGGCGTCATCCAGGTCTTTTCGACAAGCGGTGGACAGCCAAAGACTCTGGCAGCTTCGTTCGACGCCCAACCCGGTGTCGCGGGCTGGTCCAGTGACAGCAAGCGAATCTATTTCAGCGAACCGAAAGGCACCGGCACGCAAGTCTATTCAGTCGACGTTGCGGCGAATCGCATTGACGAGATCAAAGTCACACCGGCCGTGATCGGCGCCTTCAGTCTCAACAGCTCGGGCACCACGTTCGCCTTTACCAGACAGACGCCCGACACTCCCGCAGATGTCTACATCGCAGCAGTGACTGACTTCAGTCCTGTGCAGATCACGAAGGTAAATGCCGACTTGAAAACGCCGCCATTCGGACGAACCGAGGTCATCACCTGGAAATCGAAAGACGGAAAACAGATCGAAGGATTGCTGACGTATCCAGTCGGTTATCAAACCGGCCAGCGAGTGCCCTTGATTCTGAACATTCACGGCGGCCCCGCGGGTGTCTTCCAGCAGTCGTTCATCGGTGGCCGTGGCGTGTATCCGCTCGCGACTTTTTCTTCGCGGGGTTACGCCATCCTGCGTCCGAATCCGCGCGGTTCGAGTGGTTACGGAACGGAGTTTCGACGCGCAAACCTGAAGGACTGGGGATTCGGCGATTACCAGGACTTGATGACTGGAGTCGATCGAGTAATCGAGATGGGTGTTGCCGATCCGGCCCGTCTCGGTGTGATGGGTTGGAGCTACGGCGGATTCATGACGTCGTGGGTTGTGACGCAGACGAGTCGTTTCAAGGCAGCTTCAGCAGGTGCTCCGGTGACGAACCTGATGAGCTTCAACGGCACCGCGGATATTCCGTCGTTTATTCCCGACTATTTCGGCGGCCAGTTCTGGGACGTAATGGATCTCTATCAGAAGCATTCGCCGATGTTTAATGTCAAAGCTGTCACAACGCCGACGATGATTCAACATGGCGAGGCGGACGTTCGCGTTCCAATCTCGCAAGGTTACGAGTTTTACAACGCACTCAAAGTGAAGGGCGTCCCGACGCGAATGCTCGTGTTGCCGCGCCAGCCGCATGGGCCAAACGAACCGAAGATGCAGTTGGCAACGATGAAGGCGAATCTCGAGTGGTTTGATAAATATATCGGCTCGAAGACCGAGACCTCCGGGAACCGCTGATTGAACGGATTAAAACCGGATTTGCGCGGATAGAGAAATACACATTTCAAGGGGTAACGATGGGGGCGATCTATTTCCTACAGCAGCAAAGTGGTTCGGTTGCTGAGGTGAAGTTTAGACAAGATGAACAAGATTCTCAGGATTAGCATTATAAATCTTGTTCATCGTGCAAATCTTGTAAATCCTGTCACCCATCTAACGCAACGACACGCGCGCGCCGAGTCGCACCAGCACCGGCGGTCCGACGGTCAACACCGGTGTGCTGCTGATTTGGTATCGGCTGCCCGTCAGATTCTGAAATGCTGCAAACACGCGCACGTGCTCCGAAACTGTCCGCGAGACTTCTGCGTCGAGCGTGAAGAAACTCTCCAGTGGCAAAGTATTCTGATCGTCATCAAACTGCCTGCTCACGAATCGTCCCTGAGTTCCGACGAGCCATGCGGGCGTTGCGTAATTGACCTGGAAATTGAACTGGTGCCGCGGCACCTGCGGCACTAACAAACCCTCGAGACTTCGATTCGCCGGAAAACGTAGGACCGTGCTGTCAGTCAACAAATACTCACCCGACATCTCCCAATGTTTCCTGAACTTCATCACTGACGACAGCTCGATTCCACGTGCGCGAATCGCTCCGAGGTTCTGTCGTTGTCGTGTAATCAGCGCGGGTGTTGTAGCGAGCGTGACATTCGCAACCGAGTCGTCAATCTCACTCCAAAAGAAGTTGCCGCGCACAAACAATCGACCATTCAAACGCTCCACGCCGATTCCTGCATCGCCGCCACTCAATTGCTCTGCTTTCAACGACGCATTGGCGTTGGTGACCACGTTGCCGACGCGAAAGTTGCGATAGAGCTCGTTGAGTGTCGGGGCCCGAAACGCACGGTAAGCAGATGCGCTCAACGAGATACCGCGATCGAAGCGCTTCATGACAGAAGCTCTCGGACTGAATGCGGTTTCAGACCGATCGGGAAAATCGTTAAGCGAAGGAACGCCGGTCACAGGAATCCGATCTGAGAAACCGCGGCTGTTTCGCCAGCGATCGATCCGCGCGCCGAAACTGAAGAACCAACTTTTGAACTGTACGGAATCGTTGGCAAAGAATCCGAGCGAGCGTTGCCGTCCGCCTGCATCGACAAATGCGGTGATACGCGAATTGTTGAAGGTTGTTTCGGCGCTGTGACCGCGCACATCGCGGACTTCGGCGCCGGCTGAGATCGTCTGATGATTTCCGATCGTTCTACGCCACTGGAACGCGAAGCCCGCCAGTTGTGACGGATTGCGTTGTTGGTTCGTCAGTGACTCAGATCGCCGATCGACTGCGACCGCAGTGAAGTTTTGATTAAAGTTCTCTTTCGATCCGTAAAGGCGAATTGAAACATCGTCTGACCAGTCGAAGCCAAGATCGATCGAAGAGATTCGTGTGTCGTTGAGTTGAAGCGGCGTGCCGTTGCGACGGCTTTCGCCAAATGAGTTCAATCGGATGAAAGCCCTCGAATCGTGAGCGAGTGTTCGTGAAAGCGTCACCGAACCTGTCAGACCTCCTGTGCCGGCTGGAGTGTCGGCAGGCCCGCGCTGATCTTTCGGGACCAGCACGTATCCGTCAGTGTGCAGCGCCTGGCCTGAAACCTGGAGTCCCCAATTGCCAAATGCTTTTCCGGCGCGAAATGACGTGGCGCCGGTTACCTTGTTACCGGCTGAAGCTTCGAAAGCGAGAAAAGTTGCGGGTACGGTTCTGCTCGTTAGATTCACGACGCCACCGAGAGCACCACTGCCATACAAATCGGAGGTCGCACCGTTGTAGATCTGAACACTCTCGATACTCACGCGCGGTACACGATTCCAGTAAACCCAGCCGCCGAACGGGCTGTTCAGCGGCACGCCATCGAGCAGCACGAGCGCGCGGCTCGCGCCGTTTGCTCCGACGCCTCTGAGCGAAACACCCTGGGCCGTCGGATTCGTTGTCAGTCCACCAGATCGACGAAATAGAGAGAAGCCGGGCACCTGTCGCAAAACGTCGTCGAGCGTCAGCGCACCGGCGCGTTCGATATCGTCCTGCTTTAGCGCGAACTGGCTGGTTGGTGTTGATGGAATTCGATCCCCATTGGTGTCGACGACGATTCTTTCGATGACTGTGGCAGGTTCGAGACGAATTCGTAATGGCTCACTCGTAGCGGTGACGTCGAACTTGATCGTGTTGAAGCCGGGCGAACTGACGGAAAGCGTTCCGTTTGGTTGCGCACTCAAAACGGTAAAATTTCCCTCAGCATCGGTTTCTGTGCGAATGGTATTTCGGTTTGCCGAGAACTCAACGGACGCGTGCGCGATCGCGGCACCCGTCGAATCGGACACGACACCCGAGATCTTTGCGACCTGTTGCTGCGCTGAGGCGACCGTAATCAGAAAGAAAAATACCAGCAATGGACGCCACCTTGGAGTGCGGCGACTCGTCGCCGCTTTGT
>DASWUM010000034.1:0-7292 GCA_036401595.1 Pyrinomonadaceae bacterium | reverse complement strand
AAAGCGGCGCCAGGCCGCCGCACTCCAAAGTCGCCTTACCGGCTCAGTTCTGCTTCGGCTGCGATATGTCCGAAGCTGGCCCACTGGTTTCCCAAAATGATCTGGCGGAAGATTTTTTCGGCTTCGTCACGGCGCTTGTTGTAGAGGAACCAGTTACCGAGTCCGTAACCGATTGAGGCTTTACTGAGCGCGCTGCCTGGGCCATTAATCTCTTTCAATAGGTCATCAGCACTGGTTTTGCCCTGGTACAGACGAATGAGTTTGAGGTAGTCGGCGTTTTCGATCACGTCCAGATCCGGTTTGATTGCGGCGACGACCGTCGTCGCTTCTTTCTCGCGTCCAAGTCGGCGGAGCGTCATGTAAAGCCAGTTCGTGGTGGCGACCAGCATGTCGGGATTGGTTGAGACTCTTTCGGCCTCGCGGTATGCCTTGAGCGCGGCTTTGAAGTCTCCTTTTAGATAGTGAGCAAGCCCGAGGTGATACCAGATGTTTGACTGCAGCGTGCTGGTCGGAATGTTTCGCGTGTTTGGCAGACCGTCAGGCTCGATCTGATCGGGTTTGCCTTTGATGAGTTTTACGGCGCGATTGAAGTTTTCGATCGCCAGATCGAAACATCGCAGTGTTATGAACCGGTGACCGCGATGACGCAGGAAGCGCGCGTCGTCGGGAAACTTTTCCGCGCCCTCGGTGAAAACCTGGATTGCGTTTTTGTAATGACCGAGGTAAGCGATGCGCCGTCCAAGCCAGATCAAATTATCGGCGCTGGCATCGGTCTCGGCGTTTTTGCGTGCTTCCGTGAGTTTGGCTTCAAACTCACGACGCGTCTCACGCGTGAGTGGCGGCGCAATCTCCTCGGCGCTTTCGAGGCACTTCTGCCCGAGTACTGACGAGGAGCAAAGACACAGGAATGTCAGGAAGATAACAAGTCGAGTCATCCGCGATGTTCCGTGTGCGCATTATACTAATCCTTTGCTGCGATCCCGAAGACATGATTCTGGCCGCGGATGACGAGCATCTTGCCGCCGATTGCGGGAGTCGCAATCATCACTTCTCCCATCACATTGCGCGCAAGCAATTCAAACGTAGAGCCGGCTTTGATAACAAACACGTCGCCATCTTCGCTGGCGAAGTAGAGTTTTCCATCTGCTGCGACGGGAGAGGCGCTGAATGATGCGCCATGACCAAGCCGTGCACGAAACGTAGGCTCGCCGGTGGTGGCCTGATACTGACTCAGGATGCCGTTGTCAGTGCAGACGTAGAGATATCCGTCGTAGACGATCGGCGTGACAATGTGCGGTCTAATCTGTGTGTTCTGCCAGGCGATGTTTTGCGTGTCGGTGGGCTTGATCTCTCCTTTGATTCCGGCACGCAGTGCATAAAACGCGCGACGCCCATTCGGTGAACCACCGCCGAGAAAGTACAAATCGTTAGTAGCGATGGGAGTTGGGATTTTGACGTCCACGCCGTCAGCCATTCGCCAAAGCTCTTTGCCAGTCAGCGGATCGTAACCACGATAGTACTTAGTTCCACTCGTAATTAACTCAGCGCGATCCCCGCGCTCGTAAATCGTTGGCGTGCTCCACGAACTGTCCTCCTCGCGCGTGGTTTGCCAGACACGTTTACCATCGGCAAGATTGAAAGCCGCAATAAACGATTGGGTCTGCGTGTCGCACTGAACAATCGCCAGATGTTTGTAGATGATTGGTGAACTGCCAAAGCCCCAATGCGACTCGGCGTCAGAGCTCCAACCGCCGTCGAGGACACCAAGGTCCTGTTTCCACAAAATCTTCCCGTCAAGATCGAAGCAGTAGAGTCCTTCTGAGCCAAAGGAAACGATGAGATGTTTGCCGTCTGTAGCTGGAGTCGAATTAGCGAAGCTGGCTTTGACGTGGCGTTTGACCTTCGGCACGCCTTCATAAATTACTTTCTGCCAGATAATGCGGCCCGTGTTCTTGTCGAGACAGTAGACGCGCCAACTATGCTTCGAATTATCGTTGGCAGACGCGCCGGTGTCTGTTAGTCCGTGCACAAACTCTGAATTCGCGTCGCTGCTGATCGCAGTCGTAACAAAGATGCGGTCCTTCCAAATGATCGGGCTGGAGTGGCCCAGGCCAGGTATCGGAGTCTTCCACAAAATGTTAACGGATTTTTCTGCGTCCCAGGTGGTTGGGGGATTGTTGCCGTCTCCAACGCCCGCCCCGTTTGGTCCGCGGAAAGCCGGCCAGTTCTGCGCGTGGGCCACTGATGCAGATGCGAGACACAGTGCCAGCAAAAACAATTTCTTCATAACGCTACTTCTTCTTTTTCTGAATGTAGTCTTTGGCAAACTCGATCAGTTGAGCTTGATTACGCAGACCGATGCGATTGGCTTCTTCCAGTGCCTTGTCATAATCCCAGCCATCGCGTAGTACGCGACGAATCATCCAGAAGGCGCCGACGCGAGTCCCCATTGCGCAGTGGATAAAGATCGGTCCATTCTTGAGTTGTTCGTCAGTGAGCTTCAGGAAATCATCCGCGTCCAACTCATCGGGCGCGTTGGCGGCAACGGGAATGTTGAAGTAGCTCATTCCCAGTTGCTTGACGCTTGTCTGCTCGCGCTCGCCATCATGTTCGGCGTGCGGGCGCAGGTTGATGACGACCTTGACGCCGGCTTCTTTAAGTTTGGACAGATGCTCGGGCCAGGGCTGGCCTCCCGTCCACACCTGATCGGATAGCTTCAAGAAGCGGGGAATGCCTGTTAGCTCGCTCATGGCTGCTGTTTTCTCAATCAGCGCCATGTTGCAAACCGGGCAATTGCCCGGCTCGTTATGTACTACACCGTCGTGGCTGCATCCGCAGGGAGGACAGACATACTGCTTCTTCTCTTGCGCCGCTGCGCTCAGGGCTAGCGTGCCGAGACTGGCGAGGGTAAACGAACCCGCCACCACAAACTCTCTTCGGTTCATAGGAATTTCCTTTCTCCTCAGAGTCTAACGGCAGTTCGCGTGGCTGTGGCAGTGTTTGCAGCCGAAACACCGCCAGATGGGATGAACCGCAGGAACTTAGTGACGAAACGCGCGTTTAATTCCTGAAGAGGGTTTCTCCCGCAACGGCGCAACGACGTAACGCAAGACCCTCCGGGAAGCCGAAGGTCCTTCCGTTGCGTCGTTGCGCCGTTGCGGGAGAAATCAAAATTCGAAATCGCTGACCCAAGGAAAACACCCATGCGAACCTTTATCCTCCTCCTTCTCACTATCGTCTTCCTTGCTCGTGTTACTGCTGCTCAAAGCAGGAAAGACAAAATCGAAATCGGTGTTCAGACAACTTCGCTGACGCTCTTTGAACCGGAGTTCTCCTCATTCGACGACACGCAGGCTGGAATCGGCGGCAGGGTCACTTACAACTTTAACCGGTCCATAGCGGCAGAGGCGGAGATTAACTTCTTCCCTCAAAAACAATTCATTCTTACTGCCGACGGCAATGCCATCCAGGCCCAGTTCGGAGTGAAGATTGGCAAGCGCTTTAACAAGTTTGGAATCTTCGGAAAAGTACGCCCGGGGTTCCTTAGTGTGGATAGAGTCGGCTCCCTGATACCGGGTCCGACGTTCGATTTCACGATTGATCGGCGGGCGTTCTTCACCCTCGATGCTGGAGGCGTGTTGGAATTGTATCCGTCCAGAAGAACTGTGGTGAGATTCGATGCTGGCGACACGATGATTAGACATCCGGCGCGGTTTGGTCAGGTCTCGATCTTGGATCCAGCGATAGTTCTGATACGTCCAGCAAAGTTCAATCATAATTTTCAGTTCACTGCCGGCGTCGCATTTCGTTTGGGAGATTTTCCAGATGATGCAAATCTCAAAAGTTCAGGCGACAAGCCAGAACGAACCAGACGATTTGAAGTCGGAGCGCAATTTACTTCGCTCTTTGTGAACCCCGGGGACACGCCGCAATCCGCAACACTCCCACACATACATATAGAGCCTGGGCTGGGTGGTCGATTCACTTTCAACCTGACTGAGAGTATCGCCTTCGAAGCCGAAGGAAACTATTTCACTCGCTTGCAATTCGCCTTTCCACAGGGAGGCCACATGTTCCAGGGACAGTTTGGTGGAAAAGTTGGTAAGAGGTTTGAGCAGTGGGGTGTGTTCGGTAAAGCCAGACCAGGATTTGTCGGGTTTACTCGGGTTTTCGAAACCCCTGGCATACAGACACCGCCTAACTTTCAAACCGTTAAGAAGCTCTACCCTTCACTCGACGTTGGCGGCGTGGTGGAGTTTTATATCTCACCTGGATGGATGGCCCGATTTGATGTGGGCGATACGATGATCCGTTATAACGAGGTAAGGGTTCCAGGGTTTAGCTTTCCTTTCATCATCCAGCGAAAACAGACGCGCCATAATCTTCAGATTAGTTCAGGAATCGGATTTCGGTTTTAGCCACAACAAGCACAAGCTGAACTGAGCCGTGCCACGTGACAGCCTCCATGTCACGTGTTATGCATAGACGTATGCCTCGGCTTTGGAATGTAGACGATCAAGCGGCGCGGCTCGCGGAGCTCACGAGTCAGGATCGCGAGTTGAAGGAAGCTCCGTTGCGTCGCGATGTGCGTTCGCTTGGCCGGCTGCTGGGCGAAGTGCTGAAGGAGCAGGTCGGTGACAAGCTGTTTTCAGCGGTGGAAGAGTTGCGAGTGCTATTGATTGAGCATCGAGAGTTGCACGCAAAACGTGGACACGATGTCGAGAGCGAGCGACGGCTAATCGAACGCGCTGAGACTATTGTGAGTCATTTGGATATTACAGAAGCGCATCAGATGGCGAAGGCGTTTGCGATCTATTTCGAACTGACAAACCTCGCCGAAACGAATCATCGCAAACGTCGTCGTCGCGCTGCCCAAACGTCACCCGAATTGCTGGCCCAACCCGGATCGTTTCTCGGAACGCTGCGTCGCATGCGTGACGCCGGCATCAGTCAGAAGCAGGCAGTCGAGTGGCTCGCGAAGATCGAAGTCATCCTTGTCTTTACTGCTCATCCCACCGAAGTTGCTCGCCGCACCGTGTTGTTCAAGCGACAACGCATCGCCGCAGAACTCGAACAACTGGACCGTCTACCGTTGACCGAGCGAGAGTCAGAAAAACACGAGGAGGCGATCATCGCGGAGATAACCGCGCTTTGGCAGACGGATGAAGTGCGACGCCGTCAGCCGCGAGTTCGCGACGAGATCAGGATGGGTCTCGACTACTATCCGAGTGTTTTGTTTGAAACGTTGCCGGCGTTGTATGACGAGCTAGCCGATAATTTCCGTGAGGCGTATGGCGAAGAGATACCGGCGAATGCGTTGCCGCGAGTGTTGCGGTTTGGTTCGTGGATTGGCGGTGACCGCGATGGCAATCCTTTGGTCACTCCCGCGTGCACGCGTGATGCGTTGCAGATCGCACGCGAAACGATTCTCGGTTACTACATCGACCGTGTGAATGATCTGATTTGGCAACTCAGTCCTTCGACGTATCAGGTCTCGGTCTCGGATCAACTGAAGACAGCACTGAGTGCTTATGAAGCGACGGTTACGGCGCCCGACCTCAATCCAAAAAGACATCCCTCACAAGAAGTCTATCGGCGTTTTCTGGATTATGTATTGGCGCGTGTAATTCTGGCCCGCGACGAGCCGACCAACGCGAGTGCGTACCACAACGCTGCTGAGTTTCGCGCGGATCTGAGTCTCGCGCGTGAAAGTTTGTCTGCAAATGGTGGCGAACGGGTGGCGAGGTTCTTGTTCGATCCGCTGCTGCGACAGGTCGAGACTTTTGGCTTCCACTTACACACGCTCGACGTTCGCGAGCATGCAAGCGTTCATCAACGAGCGTTGCACGAGTTTTCGAACGTCGCAGCGACTGAGAGTGCGCTGCCGCCTGCGCCGTCGAAAGAAACTGTGACGTTGTTCGATTCGCTGCGGATGATCGGCGACTTGAAGCGTGATTATCCAGCCGAAGCGATTCGGAGCTACGTCATAAGTGGAGCGCAGTCGGCGTCGGACGTGACGGCGCTCGTTTCGCTGGCTGAGTTGAGCGGTGTCCACGTGGCGTCGACGAACGAATCGGATCCGGGCGTAATGCCTGTCCCGCTGTTTGAATCGATCGAGGATCTGCGTAACTGTCCGGAGATCTGCCGGAGTTTGTGGACCAGCGCCGACTACGCTCGTCTGCTCGATTCGTGGGGGCGACGGCAGGAGGTAATGCTCGGCTACTCGGATTCAAACAAGGATGGCGGCATGCTCACCAGCACGTGGGAGATCTTCAAGGCCCATCGCGCGCTGCATCGAGTTGCTGACGAATGCAACGTGAAGTTGACGTTGTTTCATGGTCGAGGCGGAACGGTCGGCCGCGGTGGTGGACCAACACATCACGCGATCATTGCGCAGCCGCAGGGTGCGTTTACGGGCCAGATCAAAATCACGGAACAGGGCGAGGTGATGAATTGGAAGTACTCGGATACGGTGCTGGCTGAGAGAAACCTCGAGCTGATGATTGCGGCGTCGCTGGAGGCGCTGTCGCGTCCTGGCGAGTTTGCAGATCTGGACCAGGAGAGTGAAGCAGCGCTGGAGAGAATGTCTGAGGACGCGTTTGAATTCTATCGGGAAGAGATCGCTGAGAACGATGAGGTGCTGACTTACTTCGAAGAGGCGACCCCGGTGAGGGAATTGGAACACATGCGGATCGGCTCGCGGCCCACGCGACGAAGTGGCCGGCGTGGGCTCAGTGATCTGCGCGCGATTCCGTGGGTGTTTGGTTGGATGCAGAGCCGTCATGTTGTGCCGGCGTGGTTCGGGGTTGGGTTTGCCCTCGAGCGTTTTGCGGTCGAGAGTGCAGACAATTTGGCGTTGCTGGAGAAACTGATTCGGGAGTTTCCGTTCTTCACTGAACTGATTGCGAATGTCGAGATGGGGTTGGCGAAGGCTGACCTGTCGATCGCGCGTTTGTATGCCGGGCTCGTTTCGGATGCGGTGTTGCGGGAGCGTGTGTTTGGGATGCTGTTCGAAGAGTTTGAGCGGACCAAGGCGGTGGTGCTGCGTTTGACCGGGCAGACGACGTTGCTTCAGAAGAATCCGGTGTTGGCGCGTTCGATCCGATTGCGGAATCCGTACGTTGATCCGTTGAGTCTGATTCAGGTTGAATTGTTGCGCCGCAAACGCGGCGGTGAAGACCATGACGACCTGAACCACGCCCTCGCCGCAACGATCAACGGGATCGCCGCCGGGCTGCGAAATACAGGTTGAAGATGTTGGGCCAAGGGCGGCCACGGAGGGCCGCCCCAAC
>DASWUM010000033.1:0-40772 GCA_036401595.1 Pyrinomonadaceae bacterium | reverse complement strand
CAGGCGCCGCTTTGGCCTCGATCTTTTGGGATCGATAACAAAGCGGCGCCAGGCCGCCGCACTCCAAAGTGGAACCCGGGTCGTCCTTAGGTTCGTAGTAGCCATCATGTTCAGGCGCGAATCAGTGATTGGGGCGACGGTAGCGGTGGTTCTCGGCTGCGCCGGCTTCGTTTACGGGCTGCGCACGCTGGAATCGATGATGACGTTCCGGCCCGTTCAAATGAAAACTGCTGACGCGGCACCTGAGGGAGCTGAGACTGTTTGGTTCAACTCGGCGGACGGTACGCGGCTCAACGGCCTTTTCTTCGAGAGCCAGTTAAACCCTGAAGCCGCCACGATCATCTTTTTCCACGGCAATGGTGGAAACATCACGAACGTGACCTGGTTGGCCCAACGGTTCGCGAAACACGGGTTCAATGTTTTGCTTTTCGACTATCGCGGCTACGGCGCCAGTGATGGCATTGCTGGTGCTGAGGCCGGACTCTATGCCGACGGCGATGCGGCAGTCGCATTTGTGGTGAACCAGAAGAAAGTGCGTCCGGAACAGATCGTCCTTTACGGTCACTCGCTGGGAACGGCGGTAGTCTCTGATGTCGCTTCACGCGGACACTTTGGCGCGGTAGTGCTCGAGTCAGGATTTAGTTCGGCGAGTTCGCTTGCAACTACTGCATTGCCATGGCTGCCACGACCGTTACATTTCCTGGGTAAGAATCGTTTCGAGTCTGCACGCAAGCTGACGCAAGTCAAATCACCGATATTGATAGTTCACGGTGATCCTGATGAAACCATTCCCACGAGCGAGTCGCAGATATTGTTCGCGTCCGCAAACGAGCCGAAGAAGCTGTTGATTCTCCCCGGCGCCGGCCACGTTCCTTTCGGTAACGCCGGTGAAAAGTATTTAGTTCAAGTCGAACAGTTCATTCGCGAAGCACTCACGGCGCGATAGTAAAAGTTGCCGCACGAGTGATCGTCTCGCCTGAAACGTGGTCGCGAATGCGAATCTGAATTTGGTACTCGCCTGGTTCGAGACCGCGGCTATCGATCAAACGCGAGAGCGTGACTCGTTGACCCGCATCGTTGATCTGTCGCCAGTCTTCAGTCTGCTTAGCAAGCTCCTTGCCGTTCTTGAGTAAAACGTATTCAGCATCGGCGGCAGGTCGCAATGTCGTCTGGTCTATCGCTGCGTTATAGACTTGCAGGTAGACGCCGACCGGCTGATTGCGCTGGAAGGTGCTTGAAAGATTTGGGATGACCTTGGTCGTGCCAATCATGAATGGTCCAACCGCAGCTCCGCTTTCCATATTTTCCAATCTCGCAGCCAGCACCACGCTTGAGGCCGAAAGTTTATCGACAGGATACTCAGGAACGACAAACCCGATTTGCCGCAATCCCGCGGCGCCCGACTTCGTATCGCGCACGATAACGTCGACTTTGTAGCGACCTGGTTCGAGCAGGAAGGTGTGAGCGTAAGCCGACTTTCGTGACTTAGTAGTTGTGAGTTCTTCGGCGGTCGCGGAAGTTGTTACCGAGTCTTCAAATTTACCGACGCGCTTGCTGGTAACCGCAGTCACCCAGCCGAAGATATTCAGGTAGGCAGTTTCCAAACCGCCATTGTTTGTGAACGAGAGTTGATCGTTCTCGGTTTGGACGGTGAGCACTGTTAGTACTCGATTGTCCGATTGCCTGAAGTAGTTGAGTTGGGTTTCGAAATTGAGCGCGTTGTCGTCAACGATTGGCGTAGGGACCGAGGTGCCGAGGAAATTTCGTTCGAACGGCTGATCGCGTTCCAGCGCGGAGAGAAGGTTCATAACTTCGAATGGTGAATCCTGCGATCTGGTGTAGTTAACTCGACCAAAGCCGCCGAGATTTGCGGTGCGATCGGAGCGTTGGGCCAGACCAACAAGCTCATCGAAAGTCGACCCTGCATTGGGAACATTAATCAACGCGTCCTTTTCATCGGGGTTGCGAGCGAGGCGAAACTCGCCCGAGCCGGTTGGATCGACGAACTCAAGCTCGACTCCACTTCTCACATTCGGAATGTTCCGGTAAAACCATTTCTCAAACGGATAAGTCGAAGTCGATCCGCCACCTTCCCACGACGGACGTTCGTAGAGGCCGCCAGCGGGATGCGATTCAACTTCGTCAGGCTTGCCAAACTTGATGTAGATCCGGCCGCGATCGGTAAGACGCCCAGGTTTTCCCGAAGAGAAGTGCTCGTTCGCGTAAGCAATGCGCTCGTAGTACTGCTCCTTGAATTCATTCTCGATCGTGTCTGGATCGGGATCGCGGCTATGCCAGACGTCTTCGATAAACTTTTCGCGCTCTTCGTCAGTTGCCAGTTTCTTCCAGGCATCGCGCTCAGATTGAGTGAGTATGGGATCGACGTCGTTTATCCACTCGACGTACGCCTTCTTCGGTTCTTGCCTTACTCTGCGAGGCTGTTCTTCCGGATTGCGTTTTGTTTGCTGAGCTGAAAGAGAAAGCGTTGAGAATGAAACGAGGAGGAGTACAGCGATGAGACGTCGCAACAGGACGACAGGCATGGCGTCGCTTCCTTTCAATGTAGTAGTGAACCGGCTAACCCGAAGTTAGCCGGCACTGAATCATTACGGGGAGACGACGTGTGTGAAAGAAAACTACTGAACCGTGAACTTTTGAGACGGCGACAGTGATTGTCCCGTTACTCGATCGCGAATGCGAATTGCAACTTCGTATTCGCCTGCGCCAAGACCACGTGTATCGATTAGACGAGCGAGGGTCAGTCGTTGACCGGAGTCGCTCATGCCGCGCCAGTCTTCAGACTGTTTGCCGAGTTCTTTGCCGTCCTTAATCAGCGCGTATTCCACGTCGACGGAAGGACGCAGCGTGGTTTGATCGATACCGGCGTTGTAGATCTGGAGATAGACGCCGACTGGCTGGCCGCGTTTGTAGATGCCCGAGACGTTCGGAATAACTTTGGTGGTGCCAATTACGAACTGGCCGACCGCCGGTTGATCTGCGAGACTCTCAAGCTTCGCAGCAAGAATCATCGTCGACGTAGAGAGTTTTTCCTGATCGTACCGTGGAACGGTGAAACCGAGTTGCTTCAGACCGGTTGCGCCTGAAGTTGTGTCACGAACGATCACGTCCACTTTGTAAGTTCCGGGAGCAAGCGGGACGGCTTTCTGATATGCCGACTTTCGATCTTTTGCTTCGCTGAGTTCCTCAGCAGTTGCAGTGGTGATTACGGGATCTTCGAAGATGCCCACGCGACGACCGGCGACGGAAGTGATGCGTGCGAAGATGTTCATGCGCGCTTGTTGCAAACCACCGCTATCCGAGAAAACCAGATCCTTATTCTCAGCTTGAATCGTGAACGCTGTGATAACTCTTTCATCGGATTGGCGGAAGTAGTCAATTCTAAGATCGAAGTTGAGCGGGTTCTCTTCCACGACACCGGTGTTAACGGCGGTGGCCAGATCGTTGAACTTCACCTGGGGCGGACGGTTAAGGTCGGCCAGCAACTGAAGGCGCGAGAACGGACTATCCTGTTCCCGTTGATACTGGGCGTTACCGATGCCGCCGACTCCGGAAATGCGGTCTGCTTTATTTGACAGGCCGAGTTGTTCGGAAAGCGTGAGACCTGCTCCGGGAACCATCAGGAGCGCGTCTTTTTCATTCGGGTTTCTGGCGATGCGATATTCGCCGCTGCCCGTCGGGTCGACAAATTCGATTTCAACACCTGAACCTACGCCGGCCAGATAACGATAAAACCAGATTTCGAAAGGATAGGTTGAGGTTGAGCCGCCACCTTCCCACGAGGGGCGCTCGTAAGAACCGCCCATTGGGTGTGTTTCACGCTCGTCCGGCTTGCCGTACATGATCCAGATTCGGCCTCGATCGGTTTTCCAACCGGGAATGCCGGAACTGAAATGTTCGTTGGTGTAGGCGATGCGCTCGTAATATTCCTCTTTGAACTCGTTTTCGTCAGTGTCGGGATCTGGATCGCGCCGGCGCCAGAATTCTTCGATAAAGCGTTCGCGCTCGTCGTCGGTTGCGAGTTTCTTGAATGCCTTCCGCTCTTCGTCGGTGATGATGTAAGTGACGTCCTTATCGAGCCAGTCTTTGTAAGCCTTCTTGAGTTCCGGCTTGACGTTGCGGGGCTTGCTGCTCGGATCTTGTTGATCCTGAGAGAAAACCCAGACGCTGGCACCGAGGGACAAAATCACTGCAAAGGCCAGACGGAGAGCAAATTTCTGGTAAGACATTCGGAAAAACTCCTGTGCTGCGATACGAATTCGTGCAATACGGACTGCTGCTGGTTACCGTTTGAAGACCTTGGATTCTAAGATCCTGATAAGAACACAGTCAAGATGCGGTGGCCATTAGGCCAGTTGCCTAAAAACGCGCTAAAAGCGGGTAATTTCAGGCGTTTACGTCGTCGTCCGGGGTTTGTTGAAAATCCAGGCAATAAAGATCGAAATTATGTAAAGCACCATCATCGGAGCCGCGAACAACATCATGTTTGGGATGTCGTTGGTTGGCGACAGGACTGCGGCGCTAATCAGGATGACGATGAGTGCAGTTTTCCAGATCCGGAGCATAAAACCGGCCGTTACCAGTCCGATTCTGGCCAGAACGTAAGTAATTGCCGGCATTTGAAAGACGACGCCCATGCCCAGCATGACGATGATGATGAAATCAAAATAGTCGTCGGCCTTTAAGAGCAGCCGGAAATCGGACCCGAGGCCAAGTAAGTATTTTGCTGCAGGCGGAAAAATCACGTAGTAGGCAAAGGCGGCCCCGAGCACAAAAGAGATCGAAGACAAAGCGATGAAAGGTGTTACGTACGCCCGTTCATGAGGGTAGAGTCCGGGTGAGATGAATCCCCAGATCTGCCAGAGCAGGAACGGAACTGACACACAGATCGCGGCATAAAGTGAGACCTTTACATACAGCGAAAACGTCTCGATTGCGGTTGTTACGATGAGTTTGTCGTTTACACCTGTTGACGCAGTTACCGAACCAAGATCAGGCGTCAGACGCACGCCTTTTGGTATGACTTTGTTTCCTGTGATTAGCGGTTCATCAGTGAAGAGCGCCAGCTTGCCTTCGGCGTCTTTGTAGACGCGCGCCATAACGGAGGCTCCTGCCGGAATCAGACCACTTCCGAGTTCGGTTTCTTCGGGGAAGACATACCTTCCTGAATCATTCTCTTTCAATGAAGTAAGTGGACCGATCGTCTCCTGACCGGTTTGGCCAGCGATCGGGACCTGATGACGTTGAGCTTCTGCCAGGGCGCGTTCGACTGGAGCTGCCAGGAAGGAGTAGATAGTGCCTGACACGAACCAGGAAAGGGTGGCGGCGAGGAAGACGAAGATGAACGAACGGATCAAACGGCGCCGAAGCTCGTCGAGATGCTCCAAAAACGACATCTGTCCGCCGAGTTCTTCTTCGTTTCCCCTACTTGTAGATAACGCTTTTAGAATTGCAGACATTGGATCAAATTTGAGGTTAGAGCCACTCTTGTTTTCTCAGCGGTTGAGCTTCAACGGGCGCCGTTTCACTTGGAACTTCTACTGGATTCGGGGGTGTTGGCGTAACCCATTCCGGATTTGTTTCGATTGGAGTTTGGCCTGCGACTACCAACTCCTGATCCGGAGCGGCAGCTACTAGCTGTTCTGTGTTTGCCACTGGTTCGTGCGCCGGTTGATGTTCTGCCTCAAGCATTGAATTGTCTTCGAGGCGAGCGGTTTCCAGAGCAACTTCGCGTTCCCACGTACGTTTGAAGTCATCGGAAGCTTTCCGGAATTCGGCGAGTCCCTTTCCCATCGAGCGGGCCAACTGCGGTAACTTTCGAGGTCCGAAGAAGATCAGCGCAATGACCAGAATAAAGAGCAATTCGGTGCTGCCGAGTGAATCGAGAATTAATGCGAAGAACACGGCTCGTTTTTACCTTCCTAAAGAATGCGAACGCTGTAAACCTCGCCGGAGTGGGAATGCCGGAAAGAGTCGGGCATCGTTGGTGACAGCAAATTGTAGCGCGTTCGCGACAAAAAGCCGAAGGCCGGTTAAGAGACTTTGCAAGGATCACTTAAAATCAGCAACGGTGCGCGGGTGATCTTAGTTGAGATTTTTTTCTTGCACAATGATGGTCGAGGAAATGAGCAATTTGGAGAATTCAATTGAGGTCGCTGGAACGTTGCAAGCGTTTTCCGAATGCGCTGAGGCTGTAGCAGCAACGACGAAGAAGCTCGAGAAGGCTGCCATACTCGGGAGTTATTTGGAGTCACTCTCAGATGCGGATTTGAGTCGCGCAGCTCGCTATTTTACTGGTCATCAGTTCGCGTCTACAGATGCTCGTACAACAAATGTCGGCGGCAGCATTATCAGTGCGGCATTAAGCGAGGCGACTGGGTTTAGTCCCGAGGATCTTTATCCTCGTTATGTGCGGCTCGGAGATCCGGGTGATCTCGCTGCTGAGATCGTTCGCGAAACGGGACGTATTACTCAACCGACGATCACGCTTGCGGAGACGGAGTCGTTGATCACGCGGCTGAGTGAGACTCGTGGGATACGAAACAAGACAGCATTGCTTACGACGGTGCTGCATCACGCAACGCCACTTGAGGCGAAGTATTTGGTGAAATTGCTTTCTGGAGATCTGCGTATTGGTCTAAGAGAGGGATTAGTTGAAGATGCGATCGCGAGAGTCTTTGGCAAGTCGCTGGAAGATGTGGCTTATGCAAACATGCTGCTGGGCGACATTGGTGAAACTGCAACGCGCGCGCGTGCGGGTAATCTTCGGGACATCAGCATGCGACTGTTCCATCCAATCAAGTTCATGCTGGCAACTCCGGCTGCTGACCTTACTGACATAGCCAGGACCATGCCGAAAGAGTTTCTGGTTGAAGACAAGTTTGATGGTATTCGAGCGCAAGCTCACGTGGAGGCGGGACGAGTTGCTATCTACTCTCGAACGATGGACGAGATCACGCATCGGTTTCCGGAGTTAGTTGGGCCGCTTCAGTCACTTGAGACGGATGTCATAATTGATGGAGAGATAGTTCCGGCTAACGGTGAGGTGATACTGCCTTTCAGTGAACTGCAGAAACGGTTAGGTCGGAAGAGTGTTGGGAGTCAGTTGCTCAAGGCAGTACCTGTGGTTCTCGTGGCATATGATCTGCTTTATGCGCGGGGGAGCGTACTGATCGACCAACCATTGAGCGAACGCCGACATCTACTGGGCCAGATGGTGTCTGATCAGGGGTCTTTGAGAATGTCAGTCGGTAAGGTGGTCCAGGATACCGCGACGCTCGACGATGAATTTGATGGTGCGCGGGCTCGCGGAAATGAAGGGTTGATGATTAAGAGTCTTGAGTCGCCCTACAAACCGGGGCGACGTGGCCGTGACTGGCTCAAGTTGAAGCGAGCCATTGCGACGCTCGATGTTGCAGTTACGGCAGTCGAGGTTGGGCACGGAAAGCGTCGAAATTTGCTGTCAGACTACACTTTTGCTGTCCGACGATCAGTTGAGGACGATGAATTGCTGAACATCGGCAAAGCGTACTCTGGTTTGACGGATCGCGAATTAACGGAACTAACGGAGTGGTTCAAGAGTCATACGTTGCAGGAATTCGCGCACGGTCGCGTTCGTATAGTGGAGCCGACAATTGTGATCGAGGTCACATTTGACAAAGTTCAAGCTTCGAAGCGGCACAAAAGTGGTTATGCGCTTCGTTTTCCGAGAATTCTTCGGCTACGACCGGACAAGAAGCCGACCGATATTGATACGCTTGAGACGGTGCAACGACTTGCCGAAGCACCAGAATCGCCGGGAAAAGGAGGATGAAGGGCGAAAATAAAGGCCTGCAGCTGAATACCATTCGGCTTTAGCAGTGTAAATAGTCAAAGTTACTATTGCCACAGAGGCCGGATGGCGGTACGATGCAGCACGTCACCGCCTCCCAAGCAAGCTTTTCAAACGTGATCGGTGAGCCCGGACACACAAAACCACAAGCCGCTAGACTGCGCCAGAGGCATTAGCTGCTGTGGGTTTGTATTGGGTGTGCGCTTCTCAGTACACTGACAGAAGGGCTGCCAAGGCCTCGTAAAACAAGGAATCTGAGGTTTCGAGCATCTCTTCAGACCGCTCGCAATATGGATCGGTAACGGAAGTACATGGTTCGTATGTACGCATACCGTTTGGTGGCGTCGGCGATGGTTGGGCGACAACGCCAGGAGTTTGTACGTCGCCTGCTACCGTTTTAAGAGCTAAGACGGCAACAAGTAGGGCAACAAATAACATAGATTTGACAGGTTTCATTGATCTTCTCCTCAAGAATGTGTAGTCACAGCCGGTGAAGTGGGGTGTTCAACCAAGAGATTAATTGGTTGGTGTTGATAATATCCGGCAATCGAAAGGCTTGCAAGGTTCCTTGCCAGCCAACAAACTGGAGATCTTACATGGATTTGCAGACATCCATCTCTACGAAGGAAACCGATATTCCGGCGTCGGATAACATCATTCCGCTTTGCTATCTGGCAAAGGGCCTTGAGGAAGCGGGTGAGTTTGAGCTTGCTGCGGAAACGTTAAGGCCGTTTTGGGTGGGTATACCCAATCGTCCGAGCACCAATGGATTAGACGATAACGCAAAGGCCGAGCTGCTCCTAAGAGCCGGTACGTTAACTGGTTGGCTAGGCAGCGTAAAGCAGATTTCCGGGGCGCAGGAGATTGCGAAGGATTTGGTGAGTGAAAGCGCCAGCATCTTCGCGGCGCGCGGAATAGTTGAAAAGGCAGCAGAAGCGGGTGTCGATCTTGCTATCTGTTACTGGCGCGAGGGTGCTCTTGACGAAGCGCGGGTTACACTCGTTCATGTATTTAACACCTTGGGAGAAACCCGGAGCGAACAACGTCTTAGAGCTCTATTGAATAGTGCGATTGTTGAAAAGGACGCATTGCGAGATCGTGAAGCGCTTAGGATTTACCGAGAGGCGGCGCCAGAGTTCGATTTAAGTTCAAACCATGCGCTCAAGGGAAAGTTCCACAACTCGTACGCTACTGTGTTGAAGAGTCTGGGCCTATCGGAAAATCGCGAGGAGTATATTGATAAGTCATTAGTTGAATTTGCAGCCGCAAGTTTTCACTTCGAGCAGGCTGGCCATCATCGTTTTCAATCGCGCGTCGAGAATAACGTTGGGTACCTTTTTGCAAGTATCGGAAGATTTACTGAAGCGCAAGTACACTTGGACCGCGCTCGCCGTCTGTGCGTGAGTTTGCGGGATCACGCGGGCGTTGCATATGCCGACGATAGCCGCGCTCAAGCTTTTCTACTAGAAGGGAAACCTGAAGAGGCAGAGAAGGTTGCACGGGGCGCTGTCAAAACATTGAAGAACGGCGGTGAGCAGATGATGTTGGCAGAGGCACTGACAACTCACGCCACCGCACTAGCCCGCCTTGAGCAGTTTCACGCTGCCAAAATGACTCTCGATCAGGCCGTCCAGATCGCCCATAATGCCGGTAACCCCGATCGCGGTGGAATCGCTGCTGTTACAGCGATAGAGGAGTTGAGTTCCTATCTGTCGATTGAAGCACTAGACAATTACTACCGCACCGCAGAAACATTACTCGCCAACTCCCAGAACACCAACATCCGAACTCGCCTCGGCGAATGCGCCCGGCGTGTTCTTACAACTGCACTTGCAACCGCTGAAGAGGCAACACCCACAACCACGGACGCCATGGAATTGACGCCAGGCTTTTCTCTCGATACGGAGGTCCTTCGGTACGAAGGCAATCTGATTCGTCGAGCTTTGGAAGAGTCTGGCGGGAGCGTTACACGTGCAGCCCGACTCCTGGGCGTAACCCACCAGGGATTGGCTTTTATCCTGAACGGCCGCCACAGCGACCTATTGTCGATTCGCACTCCAGTGAAACGCAGGCGCCGCAGTATCATTCGCCACCATTGAGTGCCAAGCCAACAATAGACCACTCTTTCCGGCGCTGCTTTCATAAGGCAGCGCCTTTTTGCTATTTGTGCTCTAAGCTAAGTTCTCCTATGATCGCGGCACCCTGTGAGACAAGCAATGAAATTCATCATCAGCCCCCTCTTAATTCTTTTATTATGGACTGCAGCACCATCGCAAACTGCCAGGCGACGTGGAGCGACGCGCAAACCAGCGACTACAATCGCGCAGCCACAACCACCGCAACCTACTCCTCAGCCAACACCTGCAAGCCAGCCGGTGCGACCACCCGCTGCCCCAGTTCCAATCGTGGTAGTCAATGGCCAGACGGTCACCACCGCTGAACTGGATCCGAACATGCGACAAGAACTCGAGCGTCTTGACGACAGAATTGCCGACGCACGACGGGGCGTGTTGGACTTACAGATCAATACTACGTTGCTCGAACTCGAGGCGAAGAAGCGCCGCATCGACACTCATCGTTTATACGAATTAGAAGTCAGCAGTCACATTCCAACTTTTACTCCTGCACAAATAAAAAAATTCATCGACGACAACCGTAGCCAATTCGAGGGCGTCGATCCAACCGTTGCGAACCAGCAGGCCCCGGCTTACATGCACGATGGAATCGAAAGCAAACTTGCTGACGATCTCGTAAACCGATTGCGGAAGACGTATCCAGTCGTGATGGGTGTGGACGTAAACTCGCCGAGCTTGAATCCATCCTCAGTCGTCGTGACAATCGCCGGACAACCGATCACTGCTGCTCTGATGATTGAACGATTAAAGCCCATCATCTACAACATGAAGCTTGACGCTTACGAGCTCGCAAGGCAACGCGTTGATCAGATGGTGGATGACATGCTTTTGCTGGAGGAAGCAAAACGCCGGCAGATTGGACCAGAGGAAATTGTTCGCGCTGAAATCAGCGATAAAGTTAAGAATCCAACTGAAGAAGAAGTGGCAAAGTTTTACTCTGAGAACAAGTCGCGTATCTCCGGGGATCTGAACGCAGTGCGTAACCAACTGGCTCTGTACCTTCAGAATGAATCCCGGCAACGTCTCGAGAAAGACCTGTCAGCGCGTCTCAGAAAAGGTGCTGACATTCGCTGGCTAATGACTGAGCCAGTCCAACCCATTCAGAACATCAGCGTCGACGACGATCCATCGCGAGGCGATGCGAATGCGCCCGTCACGATTGTTGAGTTCACTGACTTTCAATGTCCTGCCTGCGCGGCGATGCAGCCCGTTCTGGAAGAGGTTTTGAAATCGTACGGAAACAAGGTTCGCTTCGTCGTGCGCGATTTCCCATTGAACCAGCATGAGAACGCGCGCAAGGCGGCTGAAGCAGCCAATGCTGCCAACGCCCAGGGCAAGTTCTTTGAATACATCACGGTGCTTTTCAAGAATCAAAAAGCTCTCGACGTGCCGTCCTTGAAGAAATATGCAAGCGACTTGGGATTGGATCGCGCTCGGTTTGACGCCGCCTTGGACCGTGGCACGTTTGCCGCGGAAGTGACGAAAGATGTTTCAGACGGCGAAATGTACGGCGTCGGAAGCACTCCGACAATATTCATTAACGGAGTACAACTTCGAGTTCTCAGCGCCGACGGATTGAAAGCAGCTATCGATCGGGCTGCAGGTGGTTCAGTAAAGACGGTCTCTTCCCAATAGACCGTCATTTGGACCACCCGAGCCCGTTACGTTTACGTGACACTTCCGTCGCTTACGCGACAAGGACTCGAACTACATAGTTAATCGCGGCGATTTAAGATCGCCAACCTTCCCCAAATCCGCCCCCGACTTCAATTGGCCCAACCGTGCCCGGGTGACTTCGAATGGTGGTCTCGCTAAAACCAGAGCGACTGAAACGTTATAAAGACGTCGCTATGTTACTGATCAGATATGGGCGCTCCGATCTGATCAGCGCCGCTGGTCTGGAAGGCAGTGTTCTGCCTGACGAGATTGCGGCCGAGACCGAGACTGCACCTGCAGAAGAACTCGCGAAAGACCTTGAAAGGCTTGGCCCAACGTTCATCAAGCTTGGTCAGTTGCTTTCGACTCGAGCCGATCTCATGCCTGGGCCCTACCTCGAAGCGCTCTCCCGATTACAGGACAGCATCGCGCCGTTTCCCTATGAGGAAGTCGAACGAATCGTTTCCGGTGAACTGGGCGTCAGAATCTCTAAAGCCTTTGCCAAGTTCGATCCGGCACCTCTCGCCGCTGCATCGTTGTCGCAGGTGCATCGTGCCGAGATGCGCGACGGCCGGGATGTAGTGGTAAAGGTGCAACGACCCGACATCCGGGATCTGATCGTTGGCGATCTCGAAGCACTCGGCGAGATTGCACACTTCCTCGACGCTCATACCGAACTCGGCAGGCGCTATGAGTTCGACAATATGCTCGTCAATCTCCGCAAGAGTCTGCTGCGCGAACTGGATTTCACGATCGAAGCCGATAATCTCCACACCATCGGACAAAATCTCGCGGAATTTGAGAACCTCGTGGTTCCGGAACCAGTCGACGACTTCACCACGACGCGCGTCCTCACGATGAAATTCATCTCGGGAAAGAAGATCACCGCGCTAAATCCTTTGCGCTTGATGGAAATTGACCGAGGTCTGCTGGCAGATGAGTTGTTCAGTGCATATCTAAAACAGTTTCTTGTCGACGGGCTTTTCCATGCTGATCCGCATCCGGGCAATGTTCTGCTTACTGACGACGATCACATCGCCTTGCTGGATCTCGGAATGGTCGGACGTGTCACACGAACTTTTCAGGACAGTCTCTTGCGATTGCTGCTTGCTATCAGCGAGGGGCGAGGCGAAATGGCAGCGGAAGCCGCGATCAGAATGGGTGAAGAGAAGGAGGGCTTCGATCGCGCCTCGTTTACACGACGAATCACGGCCCTCGTTAACGATGATTCCGATGCCGTCCTGAGTCGCTTGAACGCGGGAAAAGTAACGTTTGAGATAACTAAGATCTCAGCTGATTGCTGGTTCCGCTTGCCTGCGGAATTCACGATGATTGCCAAGGCACTGCTGAATCTGGATCAGGTGGTCTACACACTCGATCCAAACTTCGATCCGAACGTCGTGATTCGTGAGCGCGCTAACGAAATCCTGCAGCAGAACATTTTGAAGAGTGTTGCGCCAAACAATCTCTTGTCCGGTGTAGTTGATCTAAAAGAGTTTGTCGAAAGACTGCCACCAAGAGTAAATCGGATTCTCGACGCGGCGGGAAATAACGAACTGCGATTCAAGGTCGATGCCATTGACGAGAAGGTCGTGTTGGAGGGACTTCAGAAAGTCGCGAACCGAATTACACTCGGCCTCGTCGTTGCAGCATTGATCGTTGGCGCCGCGATGCTCATGCGAGTTGAGACTTCGTTTAAGATTTTTGGATATCCGGGACTGGCAATGATTTTCTTTCTGCTGGCTGCTGCGGCTGGTCTGGGGCTCGCCTTCAGTATCCTCTTCTACGACGAAAAGCGTCGGCCTAAACACTAAATCTGACGCTCTTCGGTGGTTGCGATCAGCTCTTCCAGCATCGCCGTTTGCTTCTCACTCAGCGAATCGAAACACATTCCAAATCCCACGCCGTGTTGAAACGTCGCTACACGACCGCTCAGAGATAACCATTCGCCGTCGGGACGCTTTATCAGCACATTGACCTGTTCATTCAATTCGACCCTTCCAAAGGTGTTTACGAAGCAGCCGCCCAGACTAACGTCGTCAACTCGAGCTTCGTGGGTACGCGACATACTCTCCCATTTTGCTTCGAGAAGAATGAGCTTTCGCCTGGTACTTCTTCGTTCTTCGGTCATGACGGCCTCTACGTCAGCAATCCACGCGCCAAATGGCGTTAGGCCATTCTAAACGATGCTGATTAACAGTGACTACGAAGTTATTCGCGCGGGAAGAGGTTGGTGTTGGGCTGGCTGGCAGGAGCGTATTTCGCAAGCAGTCGATATCCCAGCAGAAAGAGCACAATAAACCCGAAGGTCAGCGGCAAGCTTATGTCGGATTTCACTAACATCCAGAAGTGGACCACGCCGGCAATTGCCGAAAGATAAACCAGACGATGCAGCATCGCCCATCGTTTACCTCCGAGCCGCTTGACCATCTTGTTGGTTGACGTGATCGCGAGTGGGACCATCAGCACGAAAGCAGTCATGCCGAAAAGAATGAAGGGCCGCTTTGCCACGTCTTGCACGACGCTGAGTAAGTTGAATTGCCGGTCGAACCAAACATACGTGAGCAAGTGCAAGGTGCCATAGAAGAATGCAAACAACCCAAGCATCCTGCGAACCTTCACCAACGAATTGATGCCGAAGATTTTTCTCAGCGGCGTGACCGCAACCGTCAGGCTGAGAAAGATGAGTGTCAGCATCCCCGTGGTTTTGGTGGCAAAGTCGAGCGGATTTGGACCAACTCGCTTGAAGTACAGATCCCAAAGCAGCAACCCAAGCGGGATGAGAGCGTTTATGAAAACAACGACTTTGAAAAAGGGCACGTCAGCCATAATCAGTAGTTCTTCACCAAATCCATACCTTGATACAGATATGCGACCTGCTCCGCATAACCGTTAAACAGCAAGGTATCGCGCCGTCCGTATTCACCAATCCTTCGTTCGGTCGCCTGACTCCAACGCGGATGTGAAACGTTCGGATTCACATTCGAATAAAAACCGTATTCATCAGGCGCCTGGATGTTCCACGTTGTCGGTGGCTCATCGGCCACCAACGAAATCTTTACGACCGACTTGATACTCTTAAACCCATACTTCCACGGCACCACGAGCCTAATCGGAGCTCCATCCTGCGCCGGTAACGTTTCGTCGTACATTCCGGTTGCCATGATTGTTAACGGATGCATCGCTTCGTCGAGACGCAATCCTTCAACATAAGGCCAATCGAGAACTCCGGTTCGTTGATTCGGCATTCGATTCGGATCAAGCAGCGTTTGAAACGCGACATAACGCGCTTGAGAAGTCGGTTCGACTTTCTCGAGCAACTTCTGCAACGGGAAACCGACCCACGGAATCACCATCGACCAGCCTTCGACACAGCGCAAACGGTAAATGCGTTCTTCGAGAGGGAACTTAAGCAGTTCATCAATGTCGAAAACGCGTGGTTTATTTACCAGGCCTTCGACCGAAACTGCCCAGGGACGAGTAACAAAACCCTTCGCCGCATAAGCAACTCCGCTCTTCGACGTGTCAAATTCATAAAAGTTGTTGTAATTGGTGATTGCTTCCAAAGGTGTCAGCTTGTCGCTAACAGCAAACCCTTCCTTGATAGCGTCGGCTGTGGGCGCTTTGGCGACTTCTGCAATTTTCTCGCCTGCAACGGGTTGCGCTGGAGGTGGATTGAGACGACGATAAAGGAGCGTACTGGCAGTCGCTGTTCCCGCCATCACTGCCGCCTGCATGAATCGCCTTCGGTTTAAGTAAACGTTCTTGTCTGTAACTTTTTCTGACTTTTCCGCCATTTTGAAACCTTGCTCTTTAGGATACCTTTATTAGTCGCTCGGTTCGCCAAATACTTACGCGAGCAGAATCACAAACGGATTGAATTTAGAAGAGTCTTGAGTAAATAGCTTCCGAAAGACTACCATCACGCACGTTCTTGAGGATCCGCCCTGTATAAGGACGATTGCGTGGAACAACCATCAGCGTTACCTCCTGAAAAAACCGTCGCCAACGAACCCGCCGATAACATTGGATTCCGCAGCAGACTTATTCGCTGGGGAATAGTTCTGTTTGTCGCTGTTGTCGTTCTCGTTATACCGATTCCTTCTGGAATCACAACTCAATCATGGCTTTTGCTGGCGATCTTTGCGGCAACTATCACGGGTTCGATCGTGCGTCCGATTCCCGGCGCTGCAATGGTTCTTCTGGGTGTAACCGCCCTCCCGCTTTTCAGGGTGATGACCATCAACGAAGCCCTGACAGGTTACGCTGATCCGGTCGTCTGGCTGGTCTTGGCTGCTTTTTTCATTTCTCGCGGCATGATTAAGACCGGTTTGGGTCGCCGCATCGCATTTCTCTTTATCAAAGCCATCGGAAAACACTCTCTCGGACTCGCATATGCACTCGGCTCAACGGAGGCTGTCCTGGCGACCGTGATTCCGTCAACCGGCGCGCGCTCAGGTGGAATTATCTTTCCAATCGCCAAGAGTCTTGCGGAAGCGTACGAATCACGACCTGGACCAACCGCTCGTCGCCTCGGTAGCTTCCTCATGACGAGTGTTTATCAGTGCAACGTGATTGTTTGCGCGATGTTTCTCACGGGCCAGGCGTCAAACCCAATTATTGCCCGCTTCGCAAAAGAGGCAACCTCGATAGATATCACTTACGCGCGTTGGGCCATCGGTGCGATCGTTCCCGGTCTGCTGAGCCTTCTCGTTGTGCCGTGGATCCTGTATCGCGTGTTTCCGCCCGAAGTAAAACACACACCAGCCGCCAGTGAACTCGCCTCGACAGAACTAAAAACGATGGGACCGATGAAGTGGTCCGAATGGTTGATGCTGCTCGTCTTTTTTCTCGTCGCAATTCTCTGGATGACCACCAAACTCCACGGCATCGACTACGCCGTCGTTGCACTACTCGGCATCGGTGTGCTGCTAGTCACAGGCGTGCTCGATTGGGACGACCTCGTGAGCGAGAAGGCAGCGTGGGGAGTATTCATCTGGTACGGCGGTTTGATTCGCATGGCCGAAGCGCTGGGCCAAACCGGAATCACGAAACGATTTGCAGAAGCATCGGCGAGTTTGACTACTGGTTGGAAGTGGTGGCTGGCGCTTGCGTCGTTGCTACTTATCTACTTTTACGCGCACTACGTCTTCGCAAGCATCACGGCACACGTGACCGCGATGTTTACACCGTTCTTGATCGTGATACTCGCTGCCGGGGCGCCGCCCTATCTGGCCGTGCTCTCATTGGCTTACTTCTCAAATCTCGCGGCATCGTTAACTCACTATGGCACGACACCCGCACCAATCTATTTCGGCGCCGGTTATACAACCCAACGAACATGGTGGACCGTCGGCTTGATCACGTCGTTGATAACTATCCTTATCTGGAGTGTAGTTGGCTCCGTCTGGTGGAAAGTTCTGAGACTTTGGTGACCAAAACATGGCTGGATATTCCGGAACCTCGCTCGCAAAGAAAATTGGAATCAAAGAAGGCTCTCGCGTCGCACTTGTAAACGCGCCGAAAGACTTTCAATTTGAACCGAAAGAACTACCTGACACCGTCGTGTTCACAAAACCGACCTCCACCTCACTCGACATCATTCTCTTTTTCGTTACCACTGAACGAGCACTCGTTAAAGACTTTTCCAAACTCGCTGCAAGACTCACTGCTAACGGAATGATTTGGATCGCGTGGCCGAAGAAGAACTCTGGCGTTGCCACTGATCTTTCGTTCGATCGTGTACAGAGAATTGGTCTCGATGCTGGATTAGTTGACGTGAAGATTTGTGCAGTTGACGACACCTGGTCGGGACTCAAATTCGTCTATCGACTCAAGGATCGACCCACTCTCAAAAAACGTTAACAGAGTTATCCACAGATCCTGAGGAAATCTTTGTGGAAATCATAGTGCAGAGTTTTACAAAGCTGTTACAAGCGCACACTTAGAACACTTTGCACACGTGAGCGGCGTGCGTGAAAAGCTATGCGCATGAACGTGTTAACGCTTCACAACTACTCAACTCGAGTGTGACTTCCATCACCTGGTCCAACCATTTTCGGAGCGCGCTACTAATTGTAGGACCAAGAAAAATAAGTACGAACTAGTTGCGCCAAACATGAGGCGAACAGTTTTTGGAGTACGTATTTGCATTCAAATTCTCCAATGAAATCGAATCTCTCTCAGATGCGCTTGCGACAATTCAGACACAGAAAACATTCGCTTCAGACGAGCAATGCGATCACGTATCCTCTCATTCAAGAGACGTTTGCGTTGCTTGAAAGTAATGTTGAATGGAAGATCGATCGACAAAATTTCGGAGTTGATTTTCAGGCGAAACAAATCTGAAAAAGGTGTTGCAAAAAAAGTTTCGATCACTATAATGCGATTCCCTCGCTGACATATTGATTGCCATTTACAAAGTTTGGATCAGCGGCCTGTTGAATGATCGTTTGAAGGTTAACTAGCTCTCATTTTTTTTCTCGCAATTGCCCGGAAACCTTCAACTCAGTAAGTCAGGTAAATGTTGGGGCGTGACTCTGGTTAAGTTACGCAAGGCAATCTAGGCGATCGCCCAGTGGGATCTTCGCCAAAAAAATAACCCCCAAATCGATGTCTTTGCCGGACGCGTTTAGAGCCGGACGAAGGTGTAGTGTTGTCCGTTTAACGGATTGCAAGCTAAGTCTTGATGCCCAGCCGGAGTTGTGTGATGACCGAGATACAGTTACCCCCCGAAGTGAAGAATTGTCCGATCTGTACTAAAAACCTTCCCATATCAGAATTTGGAATTTGTCGAGCGCGCAAGGACGGACGCAATCTCTATTGCAAGAGTTGTATTCGTCAAAAGGTTACTCAGAGCCGGCGCGCTTTGAAGGAATACAAAACCGCTCGCAAGAAGTACATCTGCCAGCAAGTTGAAATTGCAGAACTGCTTTCGGGTGATGCGTCCAGCAACGGACACTATCACGCAAAAGCAATGAGCAAGTTGTCTCCAGTCGAGCGCGTTCGCGATGCGATCAGACGCGGCTCGCGGACACAACGCGAAATCGCCCAGGAAACAAAACTCGGAAAGGACGAAATAGGAGACGCGTTAGCCAGTCTTCTACTTTGGACTCACGAAATCAGAACGCAGGTCGTAGATAACACTCGGCTCTATTTCCTTAACGATACAGCCGAGCCTGCAATGGTGGACGACGGTCCACGTCTTCCGGCAAGAAAGCGGGACGTGCCAAGCTCATTCAGTTGTTTGCAGGGATTGATGCCCGGAAGAAACCCGGAAGGTGAACCCGAAAAAATCGGAGGCTGGGTGGCAGCCTAGCCTCCTGATAATCCGTTCGCATCCGCGTTTATCTGTTTTACGAAAACGCCTGGAGCACCTCACTGGCGTGGTCTTCGGGCTTTACCTTCTCGAAGATCTTTTTGATCTTGCCCTTCTCATCGATCAAAAAGGTAGTTCGATGGACACCCATGTACGTGCGGCCCATAAACTTCTTCTCTCCCCAAACACCATAAGCCTCCGCGATCTTTCGATCCGTGTCGGCTAGCAGTGTGAACGGTAGACTGTATTTGGTCGCAAACTTTTGGTGAGACTTTTCGCTGTCCGGGGAAACACCTAACACGGTAATACCCTGTTTTTTGAACTTCGAGAACCCATCACGAAAGGAACAGGCCTCTTTGGTACATCCGGGCGTGTCGTCTTTCGGATAGAAATAGAGCACGACTTTTTGTCCCCGGAGATCTTTCAAGCTGACAGTCTCGCCGTTGGCGTCTTTGGTTTTGAATGCGGGTGCAGTCGATCCCTCTTTGAGCATGTTTCGTCCTTTGTCTTCGAAATGGTCTAATTCCCGAATTGTAGAGGATCAAGGTCACTTTCATGAAAGCTACAACAAAAAGCAAGAATAACTACTGGATGGTGAAACAGGAGCCTGAAACTTACTCCTGGGATGATTTCGTAAAGGACGGCAGCACTGATTGGTCCGGTGTGCGGAACTATCAAGCCCGAAACAATCTGCGCGCGATGAAACCCGGAGACAAGGTGCTCTTTTATCATTCCGGCAAAGGAAAAGAGGTTGTGGGGTTGGCGGAAGTCGTGAAGGGAGCGTATCCGGATCCGACAGCCGACGATCCGCAGTGGGTGGCGGTTGACCTCAAACCGGTTAAGCCTTTGGCGAATTCCGTTCAGCTCGCGGCGATCCGGTACGACAAGCGTCTCAGCCAATTGCCGCTGATTCGGCAGTCGCAACTCTCGGTCATGCCTTTGACGAAGGACGAATTTGACGTGATCGTGTCAATGGGAACCAGCAAAGCGCGCAAACGGCAGTGATGGAGGATGCTCGAATGTTCAAACAACTCGATTACACGATGATTGTTGTGTCAGACATGCAGCGCTCGGTTGAGTTTTATCGAGACAAGCTCGGTATTCCGTTGAAGTTTCAATCTCCCGACTGGACCGAGTTTGCAACCGGTACAACAACGCTCGCGCTGCATGGAGGCGGTGTTCGCAGCACACAGCCGCCCGCAGGCGATCCGTCGAAGGTCGCCGGCGCTTGTTCGATTGGTTTCAATGTTGATGATGTCGATAAGGCGTACGAGGAGTTGAAAGCAAAAGGGATCACGTTCGTGATGCCGCCGATGCAGCGGGAAGGTGAGGGAATAAAGCTTGCCGTCGCGATCGACCCCGATGGTCTACCCGTATCGTTCGCACAACTTTTACAAGATTAACAAGATGAACAGGATTACAGGATAAATCTTGTTCATCTTGAAAATCTTGTTAATCCTGTGAAACGTCACTCGAATAGCAGATCCCTCTCGCCTTCCTCAGGCGTCGCCGAATCCTTCAGCCTCGGATAAACCTTGAACAGCGGCCCTGGAGCGGGGACTGTATCCTCTTTCAGGGCCGCTTTGATCTCTATCGCGTTAACCACCGCCTGCCCACGAAAGTGATTGTTCGTAATCACGTAAGTCTCACGAGTCTGCTTCGCGACCTCTTTGATTCGAATCAGCCACGGCTCAAGCTCATCAAGCGAGTACAAATAGTTGTAACGCTCGTCGCGCGGCGCTTTGTCACGAAACCAGTTCTGATAATTCCGTCCGTGCAGTCTGACGTAACCGACACGCGACGTTGTTAACGCCGCCGGTCGGATCGACTTCTTAAACACCGGCTGATCGATGTTACAAATCCCAACATCACGTTCCTCGAGCCAATCATACATCTCCGGAGTGTTCCACGATGTGTGCCGAACTTCGAGCACTAACGGATAATTCGAAAACTGTTCCAACAGTTTAGCGAGATAAACCCGGTCGTCTGCGGTGTTTTTGAAAGACCAAGGAAACTGAAGCAGCACGGCGCCGAGCTTGCCCGCCTTCGCAAGCACATCCATTCCCTGACGAAACTCCTTCTCATCTTTCTTCGTCGCTTTTCCGCGTTCGTGTGTGAACAGACGATGCAACTTGGCTGTAAACGCAAACTCCTTGTTCGCTGCGACACGATTTGCCCACGATTTCGTCGTCGACGGAGTTGGTGAACGGTAAAAACTGCTGTTGATTTCAATCGTGTTGAAAAACCGCGCAAGATATTCGAGTGGATCGAATGACTTGCCCGGTTTGTGAGGATAGACCACCGTTTCCCAGTCCTTGTAAGACCAACCAGCGGGACCGATACGGACGATTTGTTTCGGCATTTCACGATTCTTATAGTGACGCGTTTGCAAGAAAGCAAACCATTTGACAGGATTAGCAGGAATTCACGAAAGGAGGTGATCTACATGCGTCTGACCGAGATGGTCTCGTGTTCTGGTTGAGCGGCGAAGCTTAGCCCGAGCTTACTCGCTCAAGTTTTGAGCGGGCTACCTAAACAACCCAACGACCCAAATCTGATTGTCGGCTTTGATACAGCCGACGACGCGGGTGTATATCGCCTTCGAGACGACCTTGCAATCGTCCAAACGCTCGATTTCTTCACTCCGATCGTCGACGACCCGTACGACTACGGCCGCATCGCTGCGCTCAACTCGATTAACGACGTCTGGGCGATGGCTGGAACTCCGATCACCGCAATGGCGATCACTTGTTTTCCGAAGAAAGGTGTCGACCCCGCGATTCTGGGTGAGATCATGCGCGGTGGGTTGGAGACGATAAACAAGTACGGCGTCACGTTGATCGGTGGGCACAGCGTCGATAACGAGCAGATCATGTTTGGTTACTCGGTCACGGGTTTGATCGATCCAAACAAGATTGCGAAGAACTCAGGTGCGCAGCCAGGCGATGTGATCATTCTCACTAAACCAATCGGAACGGGAGTTATCTCCACCGGAATCAAAAAGGGACGCGCGGCTGATGCAGTTGTTGCTGGTTCGGTTGAGACGATGCTGACGCCGGGCAAGTATGCCGCCGAAGCGATGCGGGAGTTTGGCGTTAAGGGCGCGACGGACGTGACCGGGTTTGCGTTGATGGGTCATTCATGGGAAATGGCGTGCGCGAGCAAAATCACAATCGAGATCAATGCCGCAGCGGTTCCGTTACTCGATGGCGCCTTCGAACTGGCGTCTCAGGGATTGTTGACGAGCGGCGACAAGACAAACCGCGAATACGTTGGTACTGACGTCCAAATCGACACGGCCGTCGATGAAAACATGATTAAGTTGTTATTCGATCCCCAGACGGCAGGTGGAATGCTAATCGCAATCCCGGAAGACAAAAGCGATGAGCTCCTTTCCAGCCTTCGCAAGAATTACCCTTACGCTCGCATCATCGGGCGCGTGCATCCTCCAGCCTCCACGTCGATCATCGTCAACAACGGCGGGTGAAATGGATCTTTCCAGCAGGGTTAGCAGGCTCAACGACTCAAAAGTAAACACAAAAGGCAGCTACGTCCTTTACTGGATGCAGATGTTCAAGCGCGCGAGCCACAATTACGCGCTTAACTTCGCGATCCAGATGGCAAACGAGCATGGCCTCCCGCTCGTCGTCTACGAGGGACTGAAGTTTTATTACCCGTGGGCGAGCGATCGGATACACACGTTCATTCTCGAGGGCGTCGCCGAGAAACAGGCTGAGTTTTCTGAGCGCGGCATTCGTTACGTCTTCTATCTGCAAAGAAACGAACGCGATCCGAAACATACCGTGGCAAAACTCGCGCGCGAGGCGGCGTTGCTGGTCACGGACGACTTTCCGTGTTTCATAATCCCCGACCATAACGAACGCGTCGCACGGTTCGACCTGCCGGTGTACGCCGTTGACGCCAATGGCATGGTTCCGCTTTCGGCGCTTCCAAAAGAGGAATATGCGGCGTACACGATTCGTCCCAAGATCCACCGGCTGCTTCCTGACTTGCCTCGCAACATCGTCACGCCGCATCTGGAGGTGCAGAAACCGGCTCTCGATGTGGACTGTCCTGAGACGGAGGTGACGGCTGACAATATCGCCGCGCTCGTCGCGCAATGTGACATCGATCACAGCGTCAAGCCTTCCAGTCTCTATCACGGCGGCACGAAAGAGGGTCGCAAGCGTCTCAAACACTTCGTGAGCAATATCCTGCCGCACTACGACGAGACACATAACGAACCGTCGATTGACGGTGTGTCGCGTCTCAGCCCGTATCTGCATTTCGGCTTTGTTTCGATTCAGGAAATCGTGGCAGCAGTCGAACACTCGAAAGCTCCGAAAGCGGCAAAAGATGCATTTCTCGAACAGGCGATTGTCCGGCGTGAGCTTTCATTCAATCTGACGCGACACAATCCGCAGTACGATTCGTTGAAATCGCTGCCGTCATGGGCGTTGCGGACGATGCGCGAGCACAAAGACGATCCGCATCCCGAACTGATCGACGAAGAAAAGATCGAAGCGGCCGAAACCTACGACGAGCTCTGGAACGCTGCCCAGCGCGAATTGGTCAACACCGGGCACCTGCACAACTACGTGCGGATGCTTTGGGGCAAGAAAGTGCTTGAGTGGCAGAAAACGTATGAGATGGCGTTCGAGCTGCTTGTGCATTTGAACAACAAATACGCGCTTGATGGCCGCGATCCCAATTCGTATGCCGGCATTCTCTGGTGCTTCGGCAAACATGATCGTCCGTGGTTCGAGCGTGAGATCTTCGGCACCATCCGCTACATGACGTCGCGCAGCATGGCGAAGAAGTTCAATGCTCGGCGGTACATGGAATCGATGTAAAGCATTTCTCCCGCAAAGGCGCGACGGCGCTACGCCGGATTTCCGTTGCGCCGTTGCGCCGTTGCGGGGGTAATGTATTATTACTCTCAAAACCATGGCTTCAACGATTCGCGAGATTTCAGGGCCGGATATCGCTTCGATAGCGGATCTCTACAAGCAGGTTCGAGCGCGCACGATGGAAATCGTAGCCCCGCTCGAAATCGAGGATTACGTAATCCAAACAGCCGATTTCATGAGCCCGCCACGCTGGCACATCGGCCATACGTCCTGGTTTTTCGAAACCGTCCTGCAAGCACACAAGCCGGGTTATCAGGTCTATTCGGAAGATTTCCTCTTCTACTTCAACTCGTATTACGAAGGCTTTGGCGTCCGCATCGAACGCCCGAAACGCGGCACCAAGTCGCGCCCAACCGTGAAAGAAACCGTCGCCTATCGCAAACACATCGACGAGCAGGTGCTTTCAGTACTCGAATCACCAGACAAACTACGCGATCCGCAAACAGTGCTGTCGCTCGTGCGATTAGGACTCGAACACGAGATGCAACACCAGGAGCTGCTTGTCTACGACATTAAGCACCTCCTTTGCGATCAGTTTGACGCGCCAATCAAACCATTGCCCAAACCTTCAGTGACGGTTGAAGGGATGGCTGAGATTGAAGGCGGGCTGTTCACGCTTGGTTACCAGACTGCCCGTCCGCGCTCCTACGAGTTTGCTTTCGACAACGAGAAACCCGCTCACCAGGTCTTCCTGCAGGATTTCGCGATCGACAAGGCTCTTGTCAGCAATGCCGACTTTCTCGAATTCATCAACGACGGCGGTTATCAAAACTTCCGCTGGTGGTTTTCCGAGGGTTGGGAAGCGGTCAATCGCGAACAATGGCACGCACCACTTTACTGGGAGTTGCACGACAACGAATGGACGATTCGTGATTTTTCAGGTTTGCATCCGGTCGCGAGTCGAAAAGACGAGCCCGTCTGTCACGCCAGTTTTTTTGAAGCCTCAGCGTTCGCGAAGTGGGCCGGCAAAAGACTGCCAACCGAAGGCGAATGGGAGAAGGCGGCGTGCTATGATGCGCCACGCAAAGTCAGGACAGCATTTCCGTGGGGCGACACTGACCCCAACAGCGGCAACACAAATCTTTTCGAGAATGGTTTCTGGTCAGTTGCACCAATCGGCGCCTTTCCGGAAGGCGCGAATGCTTACGGCTGCCAGCAGATGATTGGCGATGTTTGGGAGTGGACTACTTCCGACTACGTGCCGTATCCGGGATTTCGATCTGAATTCGACGAATACAACGACAAGTGGTTCGTCAACCAAAAGGTTTTGCGCGGCGGGTCGTTTGCCACGCCGCAGTTGCATGTCAGAGCAACATACCGAAACTTCTTCCACGCCCACGAGCGCTGGATGACTTCGGGATTTCGGTGCGCGAAAGACTTAGCCACGGATTAGACGGATCTCTTACGGATCCACACAGTTCGGTCCTACCTAATCGAAGGAGAAACATCATGTCCCCAGTTCTTCGAAGACTATTCTTCTTTTGTGTCCTTGTGGTGTTTGTCACGGCGCCTGTTGTTGCGCAGACCGAGTCGCGCGCCGGCAATGATGCGGGCGGCGCCAGTAGTCCAGCGGCGCCGGTGAAAAGCACGCCGGTCAATCCGAAATACACCACGCCAAAGTCGCCACTCGACACAGCCTACGGTGCGAAGATCGCTGAGTACACCACCGAAAAATACTTCATGACGGAACTCGTCGATCACCTTCCCCTGTCTGACAAGGTGCCTTCTCCTGAAAAGATCCTGGGCTACGCCGTTGGAACGCCAAACAAACTCACCTACACGAAAGATCTTTACCGCTACTATCGCGAACTCGCTAAAGCGTCGCCGCGCGTGCGCGTGCTACTCGCGCCGGAAAAGAGCGAAGAAGGACGCGAGCAGATGCTCGTCCTTGTGAGTGACGAAGAGAACCTCGCGAAGATCGATCGTTACAAAGAGATCACCGCCAAGCTGGCTGACCCGCGAAAGATCAGCGATACCGAAGCACACACCTTGATCGCTGAAGCGAAACCGTTTTACTGGGCATCCGGCTCGATTCACTCGCCCGAAACCGGGTCGCCGGAAATGTTGATGGAGATGGCTTACCGCCTCGCCGTCGAAGATTCGCCATTCATCGAAGATATTCGCAAGAACATGATCGTGATGATCACTCCGGCGCTCGAAGTCGATGGCCGAGACCGCATGGTCGATCTGTACAACTATCGCAAAGCAAATCCGGGTAAACCGACGCCGCCATTGCTTTACTGGGGCAAGTACGTTGCGCATGACAACAACCGCGACGGTTTGGGACTCGCACTCGCCCTCACGCGCAATCAAATGCGGACGTTTCTCGAGTATCACCCGACAGTCCTTCACGATCTGCACGAGTCAGTGCCTTATCTCTACACGATGACGGGCACAGGCCCGTACAACGCGTGGCTCGATCCGCTCGCAATCGACGAGTTTCAGCTCCTCGCTTATCACGAAATCGAAGAGATGACGAAGCGCGGTGTTCCGGGCGTCTGGACACACGGTTTCTACGACGGCTGGGCGCCCAACTACATGCTCTATATCGCCACCGGTCACAACTCGATTGGTCGTTTCTACGAGACCTTCGGCAACGGCGGCGCCGACACGCGCGAGCGAACTCTCCAGCCCAATGCAACGTCGCGTGTTTGGTACCGGCCGAATCCGCCGTTTCCGCGCGTGAACTGGTCGATGCGCAACAACGTCAACATGCAGCAGTCAGCAATCCTGTTTGCAATGAATTTTGTCGCCAAGGAACGAGAGCGGTTCCTGAACAATTTCTACCTGAAGAGCAAGCGCTCGATCGCAAAGGCTTCGAATGAAGGTCCGGCCGCCTACATCATTCCCGGCGACACGCCACGTCCGGTTGAAGCTGCGGACATGGTTAACCTGATGCGCCTCCAGGGAATTGAAGTGCATCGCGCCACGAAGGAGTTCAGCGTCAAGGATCAGAAGTATCCGGCAGGTTCATATATCGTCAGGATGGACCAGCCGTATTCGCGCATGGCCGACATGCTGCTCGATACGCAGTTTTACAACGTTACCGATCCGGCTCCGTACGACGACACCGGCTGGACCATGGGACCGATGCGTAACGTCAAGACCGTGCGTGTTGTCGACAAGAGCGTGCTCGACGCACCCGCGACGCTGCTTACGGAAGACGCGAAGGTGACGGGACAGCTTTCGGGTCCTGCCTCTGCCGCGGCCTACATAATTAATCACAACACCGACAACACTCTTGCTACGCTCCGCTTCAAGTTGAAAGACGTGAAGATGAGTGCGGCGGAAGAGTCATTCAAAGTTGGGAACCAGCAGTTCAATAGCGGCTCATTCATCTTGAAGAAGGACGGCAATCCGGCGGATCTGCGTGCGCGGCTGGAGTCGGCTGTTACTGAGCTCGGTCTCAAAGCTGTCGGCGTGGAAAAACTGCCGGAAGTGAAGACTCACGAGTTGGCAGTGCCGCGCATCGCGATTGTTCATACCTGGACCAACACTCAGAACGAAGGTTGGTACCGGATCGAGTTTGACAAGCTACAAATTCCCTACACGTACATTTCCGATCACGTGATTCGGAACACGCCGAATCTGCGCGAGAAGTTTGACGTGCTGATTTTCCCGCCGGTTGGTGGTTCGGCGCAGACGATCGTCAACGGCATGCCAAAACGGGGCGATCCGATGCCGTGGAAGGCATCAACTGTTACTCCGAACTTTGCTAATTCGCCGGATCAGACTGATGACATGCGCGGCGGTATGACCGTCGCCGGGGTCGCGAACCTACAGAAGTTCATCGAAGACGGCGGTTTGTTCATCACGATTGCCGGTGTCGCTCAAGTGCCGATCGATTACGGCATCACGAACGGCGTGTCGATTCAGCAGGCTGAAAGACTCCAGGCGCGTGGCTCGATCTACAACTCGACTTTCTCGGATCGCAAGAGTCCGATTGCGTACGGGTACGATGAAGGACTGCCGATTTACTTCAGCCAGTCGCCGCTGTTCCAGGTGCAGGCTGGTGGCGGCGGTGGATTTGGTGGAGGCGGTGGCGGCGGACAGGGTGGTGGTGCTGGGGCAGGGCGTGCTTCGGGTCGCGGTGGTGTCGGCGATCCGGATGTGATTCAGGCCATGCCGCAGCCACGAGCGGCAGATCCTAATAACCGGCCGGACCCGGATGCGGACCAGCGTGAGAGCCCTTTCTTCACGCCGCCGCAGTTGCGACCACGCGTCGTGCTGCGTTTCGCTTCTGATGAGAAGAACCTTCTGATCAGCGGAATGCTTGCCGGCGCGAATGAATTAGCGAACCGGCCGGCGATTGTTGACGTGCCGGTTGGACGCGGCCACGTGGTGATGTTTGCGACGAATCCGATGTGGCGACATCAAACACAGGGCGAGTTCTTCCTGCTGTTCAATGCGGCATTGAATTACGACAACCTGAGTGTCGGACGCTCCGAAGGCCGCGGCCAAGGTCAACGGCCAAGCACGGCGGATGACAACGACCAGTAGGTTTTCTCCCGCAACGGCGCAACGATTGATCAAAATCTTCGTTGCGCCGTAGCGCCGTTGCGGGAGAAACTGCTTTCCAATGGAAACAATCCTTTCAGACATCGAAACGCGCGTGCTGGGATCGTTGATCGAGAAGCAGGTAACGACGCCGGAATACTATCCTCTGACGCTCAACGCCCTCATGCTCGCGTGCAATCAGAAGAACAACCGCAATCCCGTCACGTCATATTCCGAGAATCAGGTTGCCGACGCATTAGAGAGTCTGCGCGAAAAGAATCTCGCGTACGTGTTTTATGGCAGCACCAGCCGCGTGCCGAAGTACAAGCACGTGATGCCGGAGGTCATGCACCTGACTCATCCGGAAGTGGCTCTAATGTGTGTACTGATGTTGCGTGGCGCGCAGACGCTCGGCGAGTTGCGTGGGAATGGTGCAAGGCTACACGAGTTTTCGAGTCTGGAAGAAGTCGAGGAAACTCTCAACAAACTCATCACCCGAGATCCCGATCCTTTGGTCTTGCGCTTACCTCGCCAGCCGGGACAGAAGGAAGGACGGTTTGCTCATCTGCTTTCGGGTGAAATCGATCTGCAGGCACTTGAGCAAGCGCCTCCACCGAGTGCACCACGTCGCAACAACCTCGAAGAAAAGGTCGACGCATTAGCCTCCGAGATCGAAAAACTCAAAGAACAGTTCGAACAGTTCCGGAAACAGTTCGAGTAAATCTGTGTAATCTGTGGTTTAGTTTTTTGTTTCACCTGTGGGCTCACGGCCCAGCTATGCAAAACATCTCGACCGCAGTATAATGCTCATCCCTTATGAATCCGGAAATGTTTCATCCAGCAGTGTCACGCTGGTTTGCGCGCACCTTTCCCGCCGCCACCGATCCGCAGTTGCGGGCATGGCCTGAGATCAAGAAACACCGGCATACGTTGATTGCCGCGCCCACCGGATCGGGAAAGACTCTCGCTGCATTTCTCTCGGCCATTGATGACCTCGTTCGGCTTGGGGTCGAAGGAAAGCTCGACGATACCACTCACGTCATCTACGTCTCACCGCTAAAAGCACTCAGCAACGACGTCCAGCGCAATCTCCAGGTTCCGCTCGAAGGGATTCAGGAAGAACTCAAAGCGCTCGGTTTGCCTGAAGTCAATATTCGCACCCTCGTTCGCACCGGCGACACACCGGCCGCCGAACGCACTGCGATGACCAAGCGCCCGCCGCACATCGTCGTTACGACGCCAGAATCGCTCTACATCCTGCTGACGAGCGATGGCGGTCGTCGTATGCTGGAAACGGCACGAACGCTTATTCTCGACGAAATTCACGCGGTTGTGGGCGATAAGCGCGGTTCGCACCTGGCGCTTTCGATCGAACGTCTGCAACAGCTCGTTTCCCAGCATTCTCAGAATGGCGCCTCACTGGTTCGCATCGGCCTGTCCGCCACGCAACGGCCAATTGAAGAAGTGGCGCGATTCCTCGTCGGCACCGAGAGCATCAACGCCGAAAACGTGCCCGACTGCACCATCATCGACAGCGGTCATGTCAGAAAACTCGACCTTGCCATCGAGCTACCCGAGTCGCCATTGGAAGCCGTGATGTCGGGCGAGGTTTGGAATGAAGTTTACGATCGACTAGCGCAACTGATTCGCCAGCACCACACCACGCTGATCTTCGTCAACACACGCCGGCTGGCGGAACGAGTCGCACGTCATCTCGGTGAACGCGTCGGCGAGGAGAACATTGCCGCGCATCATGGCAGTCTCGCTCGCGAACAGCGTCTGATGGCAGAGCAGCGGCTGAAGTCAGGCGAGCTCAGTGCGCTCATCGCTACGGCGTCGTTGGAACTTGGTATCGATATCGGCGACGTGAATCTGGTTTGTCAGCTTGGCTCAACTCGTTCGATTGCCAGTTTCCTGCAACGTGTCGGCAGGTCGAACCACACGGTCGAAGGTTTTCCAAAGGGCAGAATCTTTCCGCTTTCGCGTGACGAGTTGGTTGAGTGCGCCTCGATTGTCGATTCGGTTCGTCGCGGCGAGCTCGATCACCTGGAGATTCCGGAAAAGCCCCTCGACATTCTGGCGCAGCAGATCGTTGCGGCAGTCGGCGCCGAAGAGTGGTCCGAAGACGATCTATTTCGAACAGTTCGCCGGGCCTATCCCTATCGCAATCTGGAACGTGAACAGTTTGACGCGATTGTGCGCATGCTTGCGGATGGGTTCACCACGAAAAGGGGGCGGCGGTCGACTTACCTGCATCACGATGCGGTCAACCAGCGGCTACGCGGGCGGCGAAACGCGCGACTGGCCGCGATCACTTCAGGTGGCGCGATTCCTGATACCGCAGACTACGCCGTCGTGCTTGAGCCGAGCGAACTCGTGATCGGCTCGGTTAATGAAGACTTTGCGATCGAGAGTTTGCAGGGAGACATCTTTCAACTGGGAAATACTTCGTGGCGTGTGCTGAGAGTGGAGCAGGGAAAAGTGCGAGTCGAGGATGCTCACGGTCAGCCGCCTTCGATTCCGTTCTGGCTTGGTGAAGCGCCGGCGCGCACACAGGAGTTGTCAGTTTCCGTGTCGCGATTGCGAGAGGAAGTGGCGAAGCGGGTTCACGCGGATGAAGACGGATCGGGCGTAAAACTCGAGGCGGCGTTGGAGTGGTTAACTGGTGAGGTAGGAGTGTCGCCGTCGGCAGCGGAGCAGATTGTCGATTATCTGGCAGGGGCGAAGATTGTGTTGGGTGTGATGCCGTCGCAGGAGAATCTCGTGTTGGAGCGGTTTTTTGACGATAGCGGCAGCATGCAGCTCGTGTTGCACTCACCGTTCGGGAGCCGAATAAATCGCGCGTGGGGATTGGCTTTGAGGAAGCGGTTTTGTCGGAAGTTTAACTTTGAGCTTCAAGCCGCGGCTACGGAGGACGCGATTGTCCTCTCACTTGGACCAACACACAGTTTTCCGCTCGACGACGTTTTCCATTATCTAAACTCAAAAACTGTTCGACACCTCTTGTGCCAGGCACTGCTCGATGCGCCGATGTGGAATATTCGCTGGCGCTGGAACGTGACTCGTTCGCTCGCAGTGTTACGTCGTCGTGGTGGTCGGAAGATCCCGCCGCAGTTGCAGCGGATGGATGCGGAAGATCTGTTGACTGCGATCTTTCCGGACCAGGTGGCGTGTGCTGAAAACCTGACTGGCGAAAGAGAGATTCCATCACATCCGCTCGTCGATCAAACTGTCAAAGATTGTCTCGAAGAAGCGATGGATATCGACGGCCTCGAGCGTCTGCTGACCTCAATCGAGCGAAATGAAAAGAACCTCTTTGCTCGCGACGTGATCGAGGCTTCGCCACTCTCGCAGGAAATCCTCAACGCGCGACCTTATGCTTATCTCGACGACGCACCGCTCGAAGAGCGCCGCACTAGAGCCGTGTTTCAACGCCGCTGGCTCGATCCGGAGACAGCCAGCGACATGGGCAAACTCGATCAAGCTGCCATCGACCGTGTGCGCGACGAAGTTTGGCCGGAGCCACGCAATGCAGATGAACTTCACGACGCGCTCGTCGAGCTTGGTTTTCTGACCGAAGCTGAAGGCTCGGGCTGGCAGGAGTTTTTTGCTGAGCTGAACGCTGACCGGCGTGCGGCAGTGATGACTGCCGGAACGCCTGCGAAGAAGTTGTGGGTTGCCGCCGAACGTTTGCCACAACTGCAACCTATTTATCCGAACGCACAATTGGAACCGCAGATCGTTGCGCCTGAAAGTGTCTCGCGCACTGTATGGACTGCTGAAGATGCGCTCGTCGAAATCGTTCGCGGACGTCTCGAAGGATTAGGACCAGTAACAGTCGGACAGTTGATCGAATCTTCCGGTCTCAACAAGCTGGAAATCGAAACTGCTTTGCTGAAGCTCGAGGCGGAGGGTTTTGTCATTCGCGGGAAGTTCACACCCGGAACGTCCGAAACCGAATGGAGCGCGCGTCGCCTGCTCGCTCGCATTCACAGTTACACCTTGAACCGTCTGCGGCAGGAGATCGAACCGGTCGCCAGCAGCGACTTTATTCGCTTTCTGCTCGCCTGGCAAAAGGTCGCGCCGGACCATCAGATGGAAGGTCCGGAAAGTCTTAAAGCGATCATCGAACAGTTGGAAGGCGTCGAAGCACCGGCGGCCGCGTGGGAAGGTGAGCTGTTGCCGGCCCGCATGGTGGAATACGATCCTGCATGGCTCGATGCTTTGTGTCTGTCAGGTGAAGTGGTGTGGGCGCGACTCACGCCGCTCCAGAGGTCGGCAGCTGTCGAAAACGGAGAAAGAACGCGAGGTTCGGGTCCGGTTCGAAACACTCCTATCGCACTCCTGCGACGAAAGAATTTTGCGCTTTGGAGCTCAGTGTTCCCGCAACCAGGGCCAGCCGCCACCGCAGAGTTTTCAACCACCACACAGACGGTCTACGACTATCTAATGACGCGCGGCGCTTCGTTCTTCACTGACATTGTTGAGAACACGAAGCTGTTGCGCAGTCAGGTTGAGGAAGCACTGGCCGAGCTTGTTGCGAACGGGATTGTCGTTTCTGACAGCTTCGCAGGTTTGCGCGCGCTGTTGACGCCCGGAAGTCGCAAGACGCAGGCAGCAGCGCGTCGTAAACACCGGCAACCAGTCTATGAAATGTCGAGTGCGGGTCGCTGGTCCATTCTCCAACGCAACACGACGTCCGACCAGAACGACCAGACGCGAACTGAGGAAGTCGCGTGGGTGCTTCTCAAACGCTACGGCGTCGTTTTCAAACGTCTCCTGGAGCGAGAAGGCATCTCCATGCCGTGGCGAGTGTTGCTTCGCTTCTATCATCGTCTCGAAGCACGCGGCGATATTCGTGGCGGCCGCTTCGTCGCCGGCATTTCGGGTGAACAGTTTGCGCTTCCGGAAGCAATCGGAATGTTACGTGCGATCCGTCGCGCCGGGCCGCAGGAGAGTTTGATCTCAGTGAGTGCGGCAGATCCATTGAACCTCGTCGGGATCATCGTGCCGGGGAGCCGAATCACCGCTCACACCAGCAATCGAGTTCTCTACCAGGACGGCGCACCAATTGCGGCATTCGAGTCCGGGGAAACACACTTTCTGGTGGAACTCAGCCGGACAATGGAATGGAAAGCCAAGGCCGCACTCATGCGAAAAGCCACCCGACCCGAACTCCGTTCCTACCTACAACGTCCCGCATAAGGCCACAAAAGGCACAAAAATCACAAAAAGCACAAAGAAGATTGTTTCTGTTTTTGTGCTTTTTTGTGGCGGATAGCTCCTGGGCATGGTACTTGCCAAGTACCAGCCCGGAGGTAACGCACAAATGAAACTAGCTAACTCAAATAGAAATGTTAAAGGATATTTACTGGCTTTCTTCTTACTGTTTGGTGTCCTAACAGTGGCCAGTTCCAGTGCGCAAGCTCAGTATCCATGGGGTTATGGACAGGATCGCCGCGACGACCGTTGGGATCGTCGAAATGATCGGAATCGCGACAGAAACTACGGATATCAGACAGCCCGCCAACAGGGATACAGCTACGGAATGAGCACGGGTTCGGCCGACGCACAGCGTGGCCAGAGCTTTGACCCGCAGCGTTCGCGCTACTGGAGAAACGCCACCGAGGGCTACAACTCGTCCTTCGGAAACAAGGGACAGTACAAGCAGGTCTTCCGTGATGCGTTTGAACAGGGATATCGCGAAGGATTCCAGCGTTTCGCTTCTAACAGACGTGGGCGTTGGCCGCGGTGGTAACTCTTAACTGAAGGTAAACAATAGTCTTGAGGGGCGCCAGTTGATTGGCGCCCCTCTTGGTTTAAAGCGTTCGAGAAAACAAAAGCTGGAATCCGAGGCCGATTGAGACTGCTTTTAGGTTGGACAGGCGTTAATCCGAGTTCAACAAGGTGACTATGAAAGCATTAGCCCAAACAAATCAAATCCTCTCGATACAGCTTCCGTTCATTAAGCGACGCACACTGAAGTATTCGCTCGTGAAGCCGCGAACCTCAGTGCCCTCAACCGACGAGTTTATGCGTGTTAACAACGCAACCGTGCGCGAAGGTCGATCCCATCGCGTGTGGCCGCCCGAAGTTCTGCGAGCATTTCAGACGGCCGAAATCATCACCGAACTACAAACACAACACTACCTTCTGCGCGACAGCAGCATCACCCGAGTCGCACGATAGAACTTACTGCGTTGGGGCTTGCTGCTGTTTGTTCTGCTCGTCGAGCCAAGCCTTCAGCGGTGCGAAGTAATCAATGATCGCAGTCGCATCCATCTTGTCTTCGCCAGTCATTGCCTTCAACGCTTCCGGCCAGGGCCGGCTCTGACCCATCGCCAGCATCGCTTTCAGCTTCTCGCCCGCTTTCTTATTTCCGTAAATCGAGCACTGGTACAGTGGTCCACTAAACCCAGCCTCGCGACAGAGCGCGCGATGGAATTGAAACTGCAAAATCGCCGCGAGGAAGTAACGTGCGTAGGGCGTGTTTGCCGGGACGTGGTACTTCGCACCTGGATCGAAGTCCTGTTCGGTGCGCGGCACTGGCGGCGACACTCCCTGATACTTCTCACGCAAATCCCACCATGCTTTGTTGTACCCGTCAGGCTTAACTTCACCTGAGAAAACTTTCCAGCGCCACTGGTCCACCAGGTAACCAAACGGCAGAAATGCGACTTTATCGAGCGCGCGATTCAACAGGAAACCCATGTCGGCGCGCTCGTCAGGAACCTTGTCGATAAAGCCGAGCTGTTTCAGGTAAGCCGGCGTAACTGACAGTGCGATCGTGTCGCCGATCGCTTCGTGAAACGCGTCAATCGCGCCATCACGGAAGAGGAAAGGCTGTTTGTCGTAGGCCATCTGATAATAGTTGTGGCCCAACTCGTGATGCACGGTTGAGAAGTCTTCCTCGTTGATCTGGATACACATCTTCAGTCGCACATCTTTTTCGTAGTCGATGTCCCACGCACTCGCATGGCAAACGACCTCGCGATCCGCCGGCTTCAGAAATAGCGAACGCTCCCAAAAAGTCGGCGGCAGTGGATCGAAACCAACTGACGTGAAGAAACCTTCACCGTAGCGAACCATCTGTTTTGCGTCAGTATTCTTCGCCTTAAGAATTTGCGTCAGGTCGTAACCCCGATCGGCATTCGCAGGAGCGAGCAACGGGTAGACGTTGCCCCACGTCTGCGCCCACATATTTCCGAGCAAGTGAGCCGGAATCGGTTTGTCTTCACTGACGACGTCTTTGCCATACTTCTCGGAAAGTTTGTGACGCGTGTAGGTGTAGAGCGAATCGTAAAGCGGTTTGACCTGCTGCCAGAGCCGTTCCATCTCTGCGGCAAATTGATCGGGTTCCATGTCGTACTTTGAACGCCACATCGCGCCCGTGTCGTTGAAGCCCATCTCCTTTGCGCCCTGATTACTGAGTTCGACAAAGCGCACATATTCTTTTCGAATCGGAATGGCGATCTGGTGCCAACCCACCCATGCTTTTTTCAGCTCCTCGGGATCGCGACTGTTGGTCATGATCTGTTCCAGATCAGGCAGACTCAAACATTTTCCCTTGTCTCCGTCCGGGCAGTATTTGCCTTTGCCGTATTCGCCTTCCATCGAGGCAGTCAACTTCGTCAGTTCGCTGCGCAAGGCTGGATCTTTCGGCGCCGGAAGCGTGAGCGATAGTTTCAGCAGTTTTAGTTTGCGTTTGGCTTCCGGAGAAAGATCGACGTTGTCGAAGCGACGTGTTTGTTCGGCAAGCTCGGTTGTCGCCGCAATCAGGCTCTCATTGGCTTCGGCCGCGAGCGTTTCCGTGTCGTCGGTGATGTAGGTGCTCTTCACCCAGTCAGCACGGCCCGCTTTGATGTTCAGATCCATCAGCCGTTTTTCGGCGTCGGCAAGAAACTTGTCGGCTTCCTCTTTGGTGCCGGTTCCGGAAGACGAAAGTGAATTTGGATTATCAGTACAAGACATAAGCGCTATTCCTACGCTAAGAAGAAAAAAGAGGCCCAGCCACAATTGGCGGCCATGACGAGTGGAGCTCACCGTTAACCTCCTGGCAGTCAGTGGTATTGCAAAGGGGATTGGGATCCCCAATATAAACGAGGATTGCGGCAATCCTCAAACCTGTCCACACGTTATACGGCCTGATTGAGGGGGAAATTTGAAGGACTGGGTGAGGACCAGTCTTACGGCTTGATAATTCGGACCGTTACGGGCGTACGATGCCCTTCTTGATATTGCGCTGCCACGCTTCGTAGTTTCGAATGCGGCGCTTGGCCTGTTTGCGAGTCAGCTTCATTTCCTGGGCTACGTAATCGATTCGTTGGGTCCGATCTTTTTTCTTATCGAACCGGTCCCCCGGCGCTCTAAGGTAAAACTTGTACGCCGTGGACCACTCTGCTTTTACTTCTTCGGTGGCTTGAACACCCCGTGTCTCTGGCATGCCTGCGGGCTCCCTTCAGGAGGATTTTTCGACTCGGGATTTTACACGCAGGCCACGAAAAGCACAAAAAAATCGCCTGACAACGCATTGTATTAGTTCCTTTTTGTGCCTAATTTCGCTTCAGCCAGCGGAGCAGCGATAGCGTGCTGAGAACTATTGCGACTCCAATCAGGCCGTACACAGCATACGTAACGACATCCGACCTCATAAACGCGATCATTTGGCGGCCAAAATAAAGCGCCAGCACTGCTTCGACGCCAAATCGCACCAGACGTCCGAGAAAAACTGCCGCTAGCAACTTGCCTCGCGGCGACTGGAGCGCGGACGCTGTCATCACCACGGGTGTGAACGGAAACGGTGGCGGGATCAGCGTTGCAATGAAAACGGTGATGCCTCCTTTGTTTTCCAGCTTTGCTTTGACTTTCTCGATTCGTTTCGCACTTACAAAACGCTCCAAACCCTTTTCGCCCGCTTTTCTCATAATCAGGTCGACAACGAACACGCCGACGACAGAGCCAATTGCGGAGACGAGCACGTACGCAATCCAATTCCAGCCATTGCGATTGGAACTCACGAGCGCGATCAGGAGCAGATCATTTCCGAAAGGGAGAACAAGAAACGACGAATCGAGTGCGCTCATGAGGAAGAGACCGACAAGACCCAGTCTCATAAAGAAGCGGAAGAACCATCGCGTGGCAGTGATCGTGAAGAGAGATCGTAAAAGCGCCGGCAATCGAGAATCCTATCTTACAGTCTGGTGGGCTCAGGCGTAGAGGGATCTGTGATTGGTGGCGGCTGGTCCGGCTCGCGAACCGGAGCGTGCGGTTGTGGATTTGAATCAGGCGGTAATGGAATTGAACCAGGCGTTTGGGCCGGATCGTTTGGGTCGTATGGCGTAGTTGGCGGAACGTCCGGCTTTTCGTCTAAGTGCTGCAAATGAAATCCCCCTTGTTCTTCGCATCTTAGTCCTGTCTAATCACGATACTGTCACCACCGCCCACATTTCCGAACATCACTCGCGGTCCGCCCGAAGGCTTCAAGCCAAGTAATCCCTGAACGATCGACAATCGGGTCATGATCCGGGGCTCAGCAAACTGAAACCGTCCCGCCAGTGTTTCGGAACGTTCAAAATCTGTTCGGGCAAGCACCGCCAGTTCCTGTCCGAATCGATTCACAGTCGAGGTCAAACCATTTCCACCTTGAATCGCCATTTCGCCGTCGCGAAACATATTGATCTCGAATCCACTCAACACCTGAGCGGCGGAGAGCAACTCGTTCAACTGACTGATTCCCGGATCCAACACTTCAAAACTTCTGGACGGATCGATTGACGCGTACGCATGGGCCACCTTTAGCTGCTGTTCGAAACCCTCATAACTGGTGGCGCGACGGTTAACGATCTGCTTTGCGTCTTCGAGTAACTGAAGTGCCGTCTTCTGATTAGTTTTCTGCATGTCGCCGGCAACCTGTATCAACAAATCGATCTTTTCATTATCGGTTTGTAGTCGCGCGACGGTTTGCCTGATGTCGTCGAGGCGTGCGCCTTCGGCTTTCGTCGCCAGCTCCTTGAAATCGACTCGCTGCATTACGACGTCGCGCGCGTTGTTTTGCAGGTGATCGTTTGCGATCTGGCGGGCGCGGTCGGTGTTGCCCTCGTCGATCGCTTTGTAAGCGGCTTGCTGGTAGAGCCGTGATTGCATTTGCTGCGGCGCGACTTGAGCGGCCTGCATGAGCAAATCCGACGACGGATCGCCCTGTAGCCCGCTGAACGTTTGCGCGAGATTATTCAGAGGATTATTCGTCATTCCCATCTCGGTCAGCTTCTGGCGAACGAGTGGAGCTTTCGACGGCAGAAACTGATCGACGTAGGGCATCGTCGACTGCAAGCCATTCAGCAAACGGCGCGCGTTGCTCTGTTCGATCTGGGCTTCGGTTGGAGGTTGCGGAGCTTGTGGAGTCGTTCCACCGCCACCTCCACGCCGGACGGTCTGGGTCGTGACTCCACGCTGATTACTTTGAGCGGTAGGCGTGGCTTTTAGCGCAGCATCGACGACTGTCGACAGCAAATCGACGTACATCGCCTGTCCGAGCACCGGCGCGCGATTCGTGGTTTCCGTTTTCGCTGCCGCGGCCGATGCCTCGCCGGCGGGACGTGGTCCAGCACGCAACAAGGTTTGGACCAGTCCGCTCGCGTCTGTCTTGGTCAGAATATTTGCGCCTTGAATTTTCTTAACTGTCTTATCGGCGAGTTTGTCAGCCGCTTCCGGGTCCTGCTTGTAGAGTTGGCTGATTACATCGGAAAGAGTGCTCGGAAGCAGACCCTTTTCCATCATCTGTTCGGCGTTCTGTGCAGCCAATTTCGGATCGAGAGCAGCGACACGTCCGAGCAGCGTTTGTTCGAGGCCGTCGTCGGTGAACATTTGCGGTCGTGGTCCACGTCCGTCAGTTGTGGTTTCTACGTTTGCTGGAGGTTTGGTTGACGCGAGCAGTTGATACGCGAGAGTCGCATCATGCTTAGCCGCAGTTAACACCAGTTCCTGTCGTAACTGAAAATTGCGAATAGTCTGTTGGTTTGGAGGGCCCTGAAACGTGAAACCATTTCCAGCCGTCTGAATCATTGTCCGCCGGTTGTTTGGAGTGTTTACCGGCGTACGGCCCATTTCGGCAACGCCCTCGGCCGCCATCTGGAAAAGCCCGCGGGCACGTCCCTGATTCTGATCCCACAGCATGTCGGCGGCGTTGATCTGGATACGAACACGGTTCTCAACAAGCCGCAACGACTGCGCCTCGTCAACCACTTGATCCAGCAGCCGGTAGGCGTTCTTTTCGCGTTCCGCCTTCTGTTTCTCGAGCTCTTCGGTTGATGGTTGCTGCGCGGGTGTCTGCTCCTGGGCGGTTACCGCCAACACCGAGAGACAAAACAGCCCGAGGGCCAGGGTCAGGATGAATAGTTTTTTCATGGGCGTTTCCTCTGAGAGAGCCTGGCGAATCTTAACACCGCGAATCGCGTGTCGTGAACCGTTCAGCTAGTAGGTGACGAAAGCGAGGTCTGGGTTGCACGGCTCAGCAGGAACTTCCGCCATCTGTTGCCGTATAATCCCCCGACATGTACTGCCCATCCTGCGGTTCCGAAGAGAGACAACTGAGCCAGTTCTGTCGCGCCTGCGGCACGGACCTCCGTATCGTCCGGAATTCGCTGGAAAACCCCGACGCAGTCACTCAGTCGGCGATTTCGGCTCGCGAGCACATCGGCATGGCAGTGGCCGACAAGATTCGGCAGATGAGCACGGCGAAAGAGTTGGAAAGAGTTGCGGAAGATGTGCTGCCACACTTTGAGAAGTTTCTCGAATCGCCCGAAGAGAAACGTCTGCGACGGATTCGAGCGGGGATTGTCACGTCGGCAATCGGTCTCGGCGCGACGATTGTTGTCTTCATCATGGCGATGGACAAGGTGGACCTCATTCCGTTCATCGCTCCGGCACTCGTCACGTTCCTCGTCGGGCTCGGAGTAATCCTCAACGGGCTGCTCTTCACTGTTCCGCGCAAGGAACTACCCGGCGACGTCTACGACGCCCTTTCCCAAAAAGTGCTCGACTCAGGCGCGAACAGGATTCCCTACGAAGCACCAATCGCAGGGCAGTTGACGAATGAACTTCCGACAGCGCCCAGACTGCAAGCTGCCTCCATCACTGAACACACCACGCATCACTTGAAACAAGGGAAATCTTAGGAGCTTCGTCGATGGCGGTCGTTTTGGAAGGTGGTTGCCGTGTCTCGACGATGAACGAAGGCGAGCCTCGTGTGGTCGGCTCGCTCAAGGTTTGGAGTCAGGTAGGTAGAGCGAGTGGCGCCGAAGCGATTTCGTTGCGCGTGCTTGAGTTTGGACCAGGAAAGTCGCCCCGTCTTCGCAATCGCGAGTGTGACGAAGTTATTTACGTGCTGGAAGGTGAGTGCACGGTTTCGA
>DASWUM010000032.1:0-102736 GCA_036401595.1 Pyrinomonadaceae bacterium | reverse complement strand
ATAACAAAGCGGCGCCAGGCCGCCGCACTCCAAAGTGCGCAAAGAGGATCAAATCATGTTCGAAAACACCCGACGAGTCATTCTGCTGGTCCTACTACTCTATGCTTCGGGCCTTTCGTTTACAGCGAAGAGCCAGACACCTCTGCCTATGGACCATGTCAACGCAATGCTGGATCCAAAGTCATTAGGCGTGAAACCTAACGGAGCGCCGAAGTATTCGAAGGGAATCGTTGCTGGTCGTTACATGGAGGACGGCCAGTGTGCGGAAACATCCTTTTCGAAATGGGAAGGCTTGCCTTTGAAGCGATGTACGTATCGCCAACCCGACAGCACCGTTTCGGGGGGCAGGGTTGCTACAGTGATCATGCTGAATCCCGAAAAGGAGCTGCTGGCGAAATGGTTGGTCGCAAGTTGCGTGATCGTTAAGGGAAACACCGGCGTCAAGAACTGCGCGGTCAAACTTGCGAAAGACATCATCAACGCCTCGGGCAGTCAGTTTCCAGTCGCAGGCATCGTGCTTGAAGACATGGATGGCAACAGTGTACAGGATGCCTTTGCTTTCCGTGACGGCGTTACAGTCAAGCTGCAAGGTGGGACCAACAACGATCTCGCGCTCGATCCCAACACGGTGATCCAGTCAACAGCTTCACAAAGCGGATTTGCCAGAATTCAAAGCACATCGAGACAGGTGTACAAGAACTACAAGGGAAGTCACGCTCAAGATGTCACCGGACTCAAATGGCTGGATGTGGTCCGAGAACTCTATCAGGATGCCTGGAAACGCGGGCATGACAGTTCATTACCAGAGACTGTCGACAAGTATCGCAACGATTTGCTGGTCGCGAAATGTTACGCGTTGATGGGTATTCAGCCGCCGGTAGTGCCCTAGAATCTGTGTAATCTGTGGATAAGTCTTGACAGTCTTTGGTGGCCGTGATACCTGAATGGCACTTTGGTCCGTTACCCGCTCATTCTGCTTCTGCTGATCAGTGCCACGACTCTGAGTGTTCCAAAGAACACTCGCGACGGGTTTTCCGTTGCTAACAACAGCAGGCTTAAGCCGCTTGAAGCTCGCCTGATCGAGACCATTCGTCCCGAAAACTGCCGCAGCCAACACCGAATCTTCACCGAGCAGCCACACATGGCCGGCTCGGCTCGTAACTACGAGCTCGCACAGCATGTCGCGAAGCAGTGGAAAGACTATGGACTTGAAGATGTCGAACTCATCGAGCATCCCGTTTACCTCCCGTGGCCCATTCGGTACGAAGCAACACTCGTCGGTGCAAACGAAAAGCTCTCGCTGAAGGAAGATCCGATTCCCCAGGACAAGGACTCGTCCAACAAAGACGTCGGCATTCCTTACTGTGCCTACTCTGCGGATGTCGATGTGACCGCGCCAGTGGTCTATGTCAATAGCGGTAATCCTGAAGACTACGACTTGCTTGCACAACGCGGAGTTGACGTGCGAGGCAAGATTGCACTCGCGCGCTATTCGGTTCCTTACAGCTACCGTGGGTTCAAGGCACTGACGGCCCAGCGACGCGGCGTCGCGGCGTTACTTCTTTATTCCGATCCCGCTGATGATGGATTTAAGAAGGGTGAAGTTTATCCGTGGGGACCATGGGGGCCGGAGAGTCATCTGCAACGAGGCGGGATTGTTTACGACTTCAACTTGCCCGGCGATCCACGCACGCCCGGCTGGGCTTCAGTTCCTGGAGGTCGTTTTCTTCCTGCCGAGTCAGCCGTGTCGATGCCCACCGTTGCCGCGGCGCCGATGTCGTACAAAGACGCGCGACGTCTGTTGGAAAAAATGACTGGACCGGCAGTTCCGCTTGAATGGCAGGGAGGACTGCCGTTCACGTATCGACTTGGTCCAACGTCAGACAAGCTTCATCTCGTAATTCAGAATGATAAAAAGGTGCGTTCGATCTGGAACGTCGTCGGTCGTTTACGCGGCGCTGAACGACCGAACGAGTGGGTGATTCTCGGCAACCATCGCGATGCGTGGGTGTTCGGCGGTGTCGACCCCAGCAGTGGCAGCGCGACGTTGATGGAAACGGCACGCGCGTTTGGAGAACTCAAACGCAGTGGCTGGAAGCCGCGACGCACATTAATCTTTGCTTCGTGGGATGCCGAAGAATTTACGCTCACAGGAAGTACTGAATGGGGCGAACTCGAAGCTGAACGACTTCAGGCGGGAGCGCTTGCTTATCTGAACGTCGACAGTTCGTCTTCGGGTAGTAACTTCACCGCTGCAGCAGTGCCGGCGCTTGCTAACTTCCTGCGTGAGGTCGCGCAAGATGTTCCCGATCCAAGCGGCGGCACGATTTATGACGCATGGCTACGTCAAACCAAAGGTGCGAAGGAGCCGGCGGTTACAACGCGACTCGGATCCGGTTCGGACTACACAGTCTTTCTAAACTTCCTGGGCCTGCCGGTCGCCGATCTCACCTTTGATGGACCATACGGCGTCTATCACTCCATTTACGACAGCTTTACCTGGGTCGATCGCGTCGGCGACCCCGGCTACTACTATCACGCAGCGATGGGAAGATACTGGGCCGTTGCCGCACTGCAACTGTCCGAATGCGATTACGTGCCGTTGGACTACGCCGCATATGCGCTGGAGGTGCAGAGCTATCTCGATGAAACCGAAACTGCGGCCCGCAAGTTAGGAGTTGAGGTTGATTTTAGTTCTGCTCGTGACGCTGCAAAGATTTGGGAGAAGAATGGTCGCACGGCGCTCGAAGTTGCGCGTAAAGCTGTCGAATCAGGCGACACGGCTCGTGTTGAGCGTGTGCACAAAGGATTGATGAAGGTCGAACGCGCGCTTCTCGATCCGGAAGGCCTCGTCGGTCGACCGTGGTTCAAGCATCTGATCTACGCTCCACGACCGACTTATAAACCGCTGGTCTTACCCGCGCTCACAGAAGCAATCGAAGCCCGCGACCAGTCGCGCGCGAAACTTGAAGTCGACCGTCTCACGCGCGCTCTCAAACGCGCGGCTGCGGTAATCGAGCCTTAGTTCAACTCCAATATCACTTCATAAAGAAACTTCAGCGCGAAACCGAGATTTTCGACTGAGACACGTTCATCGTCGCCATGTGAGCGGTTCAGTTCGCCGTCGTCCAACTTGAAAGGCTCGAAGCCGTAAGCAGTGATGCCAACGGTGCGAAACTTGGCACTGTCAGTCGAGCTTGTGAGCATTGTCGGAATCACCGGCACACCCGGATCGAGTCGCGCTGCAACTTTGCGAATGGCGTGCATCAGTGCAGTATCGGCGCTGGATCCGGTTGGCGTTGAGCCTTCCAGAGTCTCGATTTCCAACTCCGGATCGTTGAGCACGCTGCGCAGTTTAGCGATGAAGCCTGCCGGTGTTTCGCCGGGCAGAAGACGAGCATCAATTTGTGCCCACGCCGTTCCGGGAATGACGTTCACTTTATCGCTGCCTTGCAGACCTGTGATCGTGAACGTATTTCTCACCTCGGCGTTGAGAGTGCTGTCAGTGAGAAGTCTCTTGCGCAATGCGGGGTTCTTCAGCGCTCGCTCCAGATTCAAGTACGCATTTCTCAGAACGGGATCCGTTTGTTGTTGCGCTCGCATTCGATAGCTTTCAGCGACTGCCGGCGGAACCTGAATCGGAGTTTCCCATCTTCGCAGCCGCTCGAGCGCGCGCAGCAAACGTTCAACTGAGGAATTTGCCAGCGGGATTGAGCCATGCCCGGCCGGACCTTTCGCGACGACTCTGAGCCAGAGCGCGGCCTTTTCCATCACATCGACGCCATATTGCTGTACCTTGCCATCCTTTACATAAACGACGTCGCCTTCATTCAGCAGAAACTCGGCGCCACGAATCAGTTCGGGGTGCTTTTCAATGATCGAAGTGGCGCCAGTGCCGCCTGCTTCTTCGTCCGCAACAGCGAGCAGGATCAAATCGCGTTTCAGCGGAATTTTGAGTCGCTTTATTAGACGCATCAGCGTCGCGTGAACTGTCGCGGTGCCCTTCATGTCGGTTGCGCCGCGCCCGTAGATGAAACCGTCGCGTAGTTCGCCGCTAAAGGGAGGAACGGTCCAACGTTGCGGTTCGGCCATCACTACGTCAGTGTGACTGAGCAGGATCAGCGGACGGCGACTGCCATCGCCCTTGATGCGAGCGTAGAGATTCGCACGGCCCGGTGCTACGTCGAGCAAGCGAGTCTCAATCCCATCAGACTCGAGCAACTTTTGCAGGTGCAAGGCTGCCGCACGCTCGTTACCCGGCGGGTTGGTCGTGTCGATTCTGATTAGTTCCTGGAGTAGCTGAACTGCTTCGGCGCGCACCTTGGCCCAATCGATTTCGCTGGCGCGAGACGTCGGAACCGCGAGCAGCAGCAACACAACAAGTAGCAAAAGCCGAATATACATGGTCCACAGATTACACAGATTAATGTAATCTGTGTAATCCGTGGATGAGACACAAAACAAAATCATGGCGATGGATGAGGCCGTTCGCCGGTTTGTGCGTGATGGTGATGTGATCGTAATTGAAGGCTTCACGCATCTCATCTGTTTTGCTGCCGCGCACGAAATCATCCGCCAACGACGACGCGATCTGACGGTTTGCCGCCTCACGCCCGATCTCATCTACGATCAACTAATCGGAGCCGGTTGCGTACGCAAGTTGGTCTTCAGTTGGGCGGGAAATCCTGGTGCTGGTCCGCTCTATGCTCTTCGCAGGGCTGTCGAGCAGGGTATTCCCAATTCAATCGAGCTTGAAGAGTATTCGCACTACGGTATGGTCGCACGCTTGACTGCGGGCGCGGCGAAACTGCCTTTTTATCCGTTACGGAACTACATGGGCAGTGATCTTCCGCGCGTCAATCCACTGATCAAGACAATCGCTTGTCCGTTCACAGGAGAAGAACTCGCCGCAGTGCCGGCACTGAATCCTGACACGGCGATCATTCACGCCCAACGCGCTGACGAGAATGGCAACGCACAGATTTGGGGACTGATCGGAGTGCAGAAAGAGGCTGCGTTTGCTTCACGCAACACGATCGTCGTCGCTGAAGAGATTGTTTCGGAGAGTGTCATTCGTTCCGATCCAAATCGAACGTTGATTCCCGGAATGATCGTTAGCGCCGTCGTGCATGAACCATTTGGCTGTCATCCATCCTTCGCGCAGGGCTTTTACGATCGCGACAACGACTTCTATGTTCGCTGGCGCGAGATCTCGCAAAATGAAGAGTTATTCAATCGGTATTTGGAAGAGTGGGTTTATGGTCTGCGCGATCGCGGCGAGTATGTTCAGCGCATGGGAGCTCAGATAGATCGCTTGAAAGCCCGCGCCAATTATTGCGAGCCTGTCAACTATGGCTACTGATGGACCACAATTCAGCCCGCAGGAGTTGATGGTCTGCCAGGCAGCACGTCAGCTCCGCGACGGTGAAGTAGTTTTTGTTGGGATTGGACTTCCCAACCTCGCGTGTAATCTGGCGCGACGCCTGTACGCGCCGAAACTTGTCCTCATCTACGAATCAGGAGCAGTCGGTGCCGACCCGCAACGTTTGCCGATTTCAATCGGTGATCCCTCACTCGTTACCAACTCGCTTGGTGTCTTTTCGATGTTTGACGTGTTCAGCTTCTACCTGCAAGGCGGACTCATCGACGTTGGATTTCTGCAAGGCGTTCAGATCGATCGCTTCGGCAATCTCAACACGACCGTAATCGGAGACTATCAACAACCGAAAGTGCGTTTGCCCGGTAGTGGTGGCGCGTGTGAGATTGCGATTCTCGCCAAGCGAGTATTTGTCATCGCGCCGCAAAGCAAACGCTCGTTTCCCGAACGCGTGGACTTCATTACCTCTCCAGGATTCATCGATGGACCCGACAGCCGTCGCCGTCTCGGTATGCCGGGGGGTGGCCCAGTGATGGTCATCACCAATCTGGGCTGCTACGAATTCTCTGACGGCGAGATGCTCCTCACCTCACTACATCCAGGTTGCACCGTCGAACAAGTCAGAGAAAACACCGGCTGGGACATCCGCATTTCCCCACAACTAACAACCACCGAACTCCCCACCTCCGAAGAGTTACGCATCATCCGCGGTAGCCACGGATTACACGGATTTTAGATCGGATATAAACAGATCCTTCTCCATCCGTGTAATCCGCGGTTAAAGATTGTTCAGGCTCACTACTGGTTCTTAACTTCTAACGGATCTCCCGTCATGTGTTCCTTGATCTGGAACCTCAGGAAATCGTGGATTCCTTCAAGAGCCTCCGCATTTCCGGTCGAGATTTGGATGAGGGCGCCGCGATCTGTTTCCTTGTATTTGTAACTGATCTCAGACTTGAGCTTCGTCATGACTTCGCTTCCAGGTGGTGTTTTCTCGTGCACAAGCATGGGAACCTCAAAGTTACCCTCGCTGAACATCATCGTGATATGCCGAAGATGACCGCGAATCTGATCACGACTGTCAGTGTCCTTAGCATTGTTAGCCTCAACCTGTATCGCGCCACCGTCTCGTGACAGGAGAAAGTGATGGGTAGTTTTCGTATGATCGAAACCCATGTGTTTATCGCCGCGCATGTTCATCTCGTCCATCTGTTTTTGCGTCATCGGAATATTTTGCTTTTCCTGACGCTGTGCGTGGAGGAGGAACGCGGACACGAGGCTAATGCTTATGGCGCCAAATATCAGACAAATTCTTTTTCGATTACTCATGAAAGCCGCCCTTTCTTCTGTCTCGAAGGTTTGCGTAAGAGGAGACTGGTTGATGAATGCAAGCCATTCCGAGTAGTCAGAGTCTTGAGCAGGTTGGCACGTTGACCGGAAGCGGTTTTTGCCAAACGCTTGTCCCAATCCTTCAAAGCGTCTCTCAACGCATCTCTGAGTGAGATCACTTCTGTTAAATGAACCTCTATCTGAGCGAGCTTACTCTCCGCCAGACTCCGTACTTGATGGCAGGGAGCTTCGCCGCGATCAAATACATGGAGGACTTCTCTTAACTCGTCCAACGTGAATCCAATCGCCAAAGCTTTTCTGATTATCTGCACTCGTTCGAGCGAGTCTGCGAGATATTCACGATAACCATTACTGGCTCGCTGTGAGCACAACACTCCTTTGCGCTCGTAATGACGCAGAGTGTCGGTGCTCACTCCACTAGCTCGTGCCAGGTCGCCGATTCGCCAAGTGCTGTTACTCGAACTGGTTTGTTTCATCAATCGCATCCTACACCTTCGAATTAGTTCCAGGGTCAAGCAATAAAATTACGAACTTTTCCGCCAAACACCTCACGCGATGGAAACATTTTCTGATCCAAACGTCATTAGCAACGGAAGAACTATCAACCTCGATCGAATTTGAGTGAAGGTTGAAGTGTGCCTTTTGACGAACCATTTGACAGTGTTGCTATCAACACGCTGAAAAGGAGTAACCCCCATGATAATGCGTAATGTTGCCGTCGTCACAGAGTCCGATAGGATTTCATTTTCCGAGCTTACTCGCGTTAGTGCCGCGCTTCAGAAACAAGCGATGCGCGATCTGGCGCCGGTTTGGGACATTCAAGCCACCGTCGACGCGTTTGCGGAACTTGAAGATGTGCCGGTAGGTACCTGGCCCATCATCATTGAAGACGATATCGACGTGCCAGGTGCTTCTGGTGTGCACGAGGATAGTGATGGACAGCCGTTTTCCCTCGTGACGGCTGGTCCAGGCTGGTCTCTGACGGCGAGTCACGAGCTAGTCGAAATGTTGGTCGACCCGTTCGGAAGGCGTTTGACTGAAGGTCAATCGAACAAGCCGGGCCAGGGACGCGTGCAGTTTCTGGTGGAACCCTGTGATCCAAGTGAGGCGGTTGGATTTGGATATGTCATCAATGGTGTGCAGGTCTCGGATTTTTACACACCCAAGTATTTCTCGACAGTGTTCAATGCCGCCGATCAGTACAGTCACACCGGCGCGATCAAACGTCCGCGTCAAGTTTTGAAGGGAGGCTATTTGAGCTGGCACGATCCGGTGACGGACCACTGGTTTCAGGAGACTTTCTTTAGTGGCAATAAGTCAAGATTCAGAGACTTGGGCAGGTTGACTGCCAGCGCCAAGAGTTTCCGCAGGCAGATCTACGATGTGACTAATGAAGCCTTTGCCGTTCGCCGTCCGAAGCCTCAACAATTGGAATCACTCGCTCCGGCGCTTACGGCCGCGGTTGCTCCCATGAATTCAAGAGCCACGCAGTGGAGAGAACAGATCGCCGCGATCAAAGCAGGTCAAGGCTAAACGTTAGGCTTTCTGGCAGGGAAGATCTAGAGTAAGTGCGGCAAGGAGGTGTTATTAGTTATGTCCGGAGATGACGAGGCCGCCAGGAAGAAGAAGGCGGAACACTTAAGAGCGCAAATCTCGAAGTATAAGAAAAAGGACGCTGCTGCGGGAGACGCGGAGTCTGATGAATCCGAGGACGAAAGCAAGTCTTCCGAAGGTATGAGTCCCAGAGATTTCGTCGAAGAACGGATGCGTGAGCTGGATAAAGAGGATCACTAACGCGCGATCTTATCCACGTCATTCATGAATCAGTGCGAGCGGGGCGTTGAAAGAACGACGCCCTCGCTCGTGCTGATCGCGTGGTGCTTGTTTGCGCGAAGAGGCCTGTGTCATTGTAGCGACGGTCGATCGAACTCTCGTGAATTAAATGGAAGTTCCAATGAAAAGACTCGTCGTCCTCATCGTCCTGGTTGCTTCGATTGTAACCTCAGCACAAACCAGGCGGACCAAGCCGGCTTCCGAATCTGAATTGGCCCAGATAACAGAACGCGGAAAGAACCTTGCTGAATACGACGTCGCCGCCTGGTATGGAAGTGACGCCGTGACGGCGCTGAAGCCGGCTGAAGGCAGTGTCGAGAGCTACATTGCGAAACGGAATGGCGCTGGCTGGACCGTTGCGTTTGGACGTCTGAACGATAAGCGCGATAAATTCCTCATCACTTACGAAGCGATCCAGGGCAGCACGCCGAAGGAGTTCAAGGGAGTCAAACTCGACAAGCCGAGAGAGGACGACGGCTTCTTCCTATTCGCCGCCAGAGCTCTTGCAATTTCGCTCGCCGACTTTGAGGGTCAGTCACGACCATATAATGTCGCCGTTTTGCCTGCGCCTTCAAAGCAGCTTTATGTCTACGTTCTTCCGGCGCAAACGAAGAATGGAGTTTTCCCATTCGGTGGCGACGCGAGATATCTAATCTCGGGCGATGGGCTGAAGCTGATCGAGAAGCGGCAAATGCACAGGACGATCATCGAGTTCGAAGCAGACGCTAGCACTGAGGCCGGCTACCACACTGCGATAATGGACGAAGTGCCGGAAGACAGTGACGTATTTCATGTGTTAGCTCGAAAGCCCTCGATTCCCGAATGGATCATGACGCAGCTCTTTGTGTATCGCATCGAGCCTGACGGAAAGATCCGTTACGTCTCGACGTTCGAAGCCTTCCGCAAATCGAACCGCCAGCCTGGGCCGTGAATTCACTCCGCCGGCACACCTCATCATCGACCACTTGTCCTGTCGCGAATTCCGACAAGTGCTGCAGGTGGTCCAAAGTCGTCGTCAACGAAGCCGTTAGATTTGGTATTCCCGAAATTGCGCCGACGGCATCGTTCCTGAGCGCAGATTGTAATGCTTTGACTGGGCTAAGGAATCGGAGTATAGACCGATTGTGGGATCCCATCACATGAAGCAGACGGAATCACAGGCCTCTACCTTTCGGCGCGTGTTCTCTTACACACTGGTTTTTGCCGCCGCCTTCCTTATTACGATTGTGGTCGCCAAAATGGAAACAAGGGAATCTAAACGCACACCGACTTCACAACAACTCCGTTGGTATGCACTTGAAAGTAAGAAACAGAACAAGAACTCTGTTTCAGTACCTCGATGGCAGGCTCTCTATGCAGAACCTAATTTAGATGAAGTACTCAGACGCTTTACTGTAATGGTGGTCGAACCCGTTACAAAGCGTACGTATGAGACTTCCAATGGTAATCGACTGGTAACCTGGAACAAATTAAGAATTCTTGAAGTTGTCTCGTCGCCAGAAGAGGCTGTTAACGATACTTCTCAAACTCCTCCTGAAGAGATGCTTCCACTTAACCGGGGTGAAATCCTTATTCAAACGAGTGGTGGCGCTAAACTCATCGAGGGAATTGAAGTTAATGAGCCAGGACCTAATTTAAAAGAAGGCCAGCGCTATCTCGTATATGTACTTCTGAATTCCTCAAGTGTTGGACTCTTAGCTCACGGTGACACCGGAATCTCTTTAGTTGCAGCGAACGGAAAGCTAGAACCTTTTAGGCTAGGGTTCAAGCAGGGGGAAACGCTGGAAGCTCTCAAAGACAATCTCAAAACGCGTCACTCAGGGGGATCGTCAGTAATTTCAAGGTAATTACTTCCGTGTGGCTCAGACATTTTCATTTGGGAGGATGATTTTAGCTGCACGAATTCTGGTGGGCTGCTCGGTGTCCACAGTAGACCAGTGCTCGACGAGTCAGCGATTTGTTAAGGTTTCTTGATCGTCAGTTCGTAGGTGTTGCCCAGGTAGCGCACGTAGAAGCGCGTCTTTCCCGTTCTGAGGTACTCATTCAGGCGAGCGTTCGTCGAGTAGCCAAGATAGGTGAGATAGCCGTCGGTGTAGTGGTCTAATTCTTCGCCGGGATTCGCGATCGCCTTTTCGATGTCCGGGAAGATTCCCGAGTCCATCTCGTCTTTGGTAATTGCGAACAGCGCATCCTTGTCGATGTCGGACTTCGCGGCCTCCTCTCGACTTAGGCGCCGCGCCACGATCGTCGTTGATTTGGGATAGTAGCCAAGACGCTGCATGTCTTTCCCGGTCTGCAGCAGCGCCTGCATCTCACCCATACCAGTCGCTTTGTATTTTTGCATTAAGTCTTCGTGGGTTTGCAGCATCGTTTGAAGATGCTCGATCGCCGACCGTTTAGAATTCTCACGCAGTTGCTGAAGCGGAACACCGCGCCAGTAAAGACGATTGTAGTCCTTGTTCTTAACCATCACGTTGACGTCGTTCGTGACGTGGTTATACGCGACGATTCCAGCCGGGAAAAAATCTCGGTTTCCGCGGACCTCCATCAACTCCCAGTCGCCGAATAACGGCCACTCGTTATAGCCGCCTGCCTCGCAGTTTGTCTCTATCCACGAACGCGAAATCTCCGCGGTGTGTTGTGACTCGTTCCAAACGCCAGAAGTGGAATAGTTTCTCGCCAAAGGTACCTGATGAATGGTCAGGCACACGGTAAATTCGAGTTTCTGTTCCTTTGTAAACTTCAGATGCGCTGCGGGAACATGAAAAGGACTCCCGATCGCCTCGTAGCTGCGCCCTTCAATCGGCGAAGGCGAGAAGCGAATGAGTTCTTCAACCTGGCCGTTCTGGACTTTCAACCGCTTGAGACTGAACGTGTCTTTCGCGACGGACACATTAAACTTACCCGGTCCGTCCATCATGAAACTCGGCGCTTTCGTCTGTTTGGCGGTACCGCTGGTTTGTCGCTCGACGAAGTAGACGTATTGACCATCGGACGAATAAACAGGGGAAAAATAGCCTTCAAGACTCCCGACGCCACGCTGCCCCATCACCCCACGCACAAGTATCCAGGTCAGCACAGCCAGCAGGGCGACGCAGATCACCACGCTTACGAGCACGATACTTTTTGACAGGACCGTCATACAATCGAGTCTCATCGATCGCGATGGGACACGACCGATTGTCTCAACAAGGCTCGTAGCCGATCAAGATAGATTTTTTTGCGCCAGGTAACTTGTCACAGCCGAATCTCACGCACCAATGAAGGTCCTGTACACACATTACAGCGCGGGAGCACCGATTCGAGAACGATATCAGCCAGGGGTGGATTATCTCTGCCATGAATTCGATTTAGGATTTGAAGACACTCTCTACCTACTCAAAGAATTGAAAAACTATCGTAGCAGCCTTCTGATTCAGGTAGGTTATTCCCACATGCGGTTTGATGTCGAAAGCGACAACACGCTTTCGGTGGAACTCGATAGCTACAGCAATGGACTATGGGCGGTTGCGCAAATAACCGTGGACGTAGCGGTGGAGACTCTTAGAATTGCGGTCGATGGCGATGAGTTTGGCGAGCACATTCCTACAACCGATCGAGAGTGGGATGCTTACACCTGGACCTGAGGTGTTTGCCCAGGTCTGGTTTTGCGACAGAGTGAGGGCGTCGTACTAAGAACCATGAAAGCCACTTGGAAAATCAAATTCTGTTTGATCGCAACCGTTCTATTTGCGACTTCGGTCAATGCGAAGGATTGGCGCGGCATCGTACCACTTAAATCCACACGTGCTGATGTCGAACAACAATTCGGTAAACCGACAAGGACCGACAGATCGTCAAGTTACTATAACCTGTCCCAAGAGATCGTTGTATTTCACTTTCAGACTGAGCCTTGCGATATTTTTGGCCTTGGCTGGAACGTGCCTCAAGACACAGTCACAGACATTGGAATAATTCCGAAAGGAATACATCGTAGGTCTGAGTATCAACTAGCGCAAAGTTCCCGTGTCGAGAACAACGGTGCCGGCATCGTCTACTACTATGATAATGATGCTGGGTTAATGGTAGAAACTAATAACGAGTTTGTCACACTAGTCAGCTATTATCCGCGCCCAGATGAGGATCAAGTACGGTGTCCCCGAACTCAGACCTGTTGCGTTGATCCACTACCGTTATTCGACGAGTATGGAGAAATTGCCTTCGCAGATGAGAAAGCTCGCTTGGATAATTTTCTGTTACAAATGAACAAGTTTTTGTATCGGGGAGTCTTGGAGGTGCATGGGCCATCACCGAAACACCGAGCGCAACAAATGAAGGATGCAGCGCGAAGTAAAAACTATCTCGTAAAAAAACGCAGACTCGAGCCCGAGCGTTTGCTAATAGTTAATGGCGGATACTCAGAAAATCCTTTTACGCGCCTCATGCTTTACCGCATTGGAGGAGGGTCTGCAATTTATCTATTCCCGGAAAAAGACCCTAAACCTACCGTGCGCTAATGCGGATCAATACGACACCGTGGCCCGCGACCGTTGCGGTGTAGTCCGGAGCGCTCGCGTCGACAGTTTGATGCAGCCAGAGATCTCGGGCTTTGCGCTTCGCTGGTGCTCCGATGTCAGACCACTTCACTCCGATCTTTGCTTCGTCTTTCCCACGATTGAAGAACGCGACGGCCATGTCGCCACCCGAAAGGTGTCGCGTCCAGATTTCGTGATCGCCTGACTTCCACGACTGGCTGCCTTGTTTTCCGAGTTTGTCCTGATCGACTGCGATCACTTCACGATTCGTGAGAATCGCGAGTGTCTCAGGACTCATCTGTCGTAAGTCGTTGCCGGCGAGTAACGGCGCTGCGAGCATGGCCCAGAGACTCATGTGCGTCCGGTATTCGGCGTCAGTCATGCCGCCGTTGCCAATCTCGAGCATGTCCGGATCGTTCCAATGTCCCGGCTTTGCATACTGGGCCAACTCATTTTGACGAAACCCGATTCCGATCATCGAGTCCCAGGTGTCGCGAATGTCGCCGGTTGTGCGCCAGAGGTTGCCGCCGACTTCCGGTCCCCACTTCCACACATCCAGCCGTCCATACTGACAAAGGCTGTAGACGATTGGTCGGCCCGTCTTCAGCAATGCATCGCCCATCTTCTGATAGATCGCGGGCATCTCTTCATCTGTGTACAACGTGCGCGCGCCACACCAGTCGTACTTCAAATAATCTATGCCCCACTTCGCGAACGTCATCGCGTCCTGTTCTTCGTGACCGTAACTGCCTTCATAACCGGCGCACGTGTTTGGACCAGGCGATGAATAGATCCCGAGCTTGAGTCCTTTCTTGTGAACGTAGTCGGCGAGCGCTTTCATGTCGGGAAACTTCTTGTTGGTCTGAATCTCGCCTTTGTCGTTGCGAGCTGCTTCCCAGGTGTCGTCGATGTTTACATAGAGGTAGCCCGCATCTCGCATCCCATTGCTCGCCATCGCATCAGCAATCGCTCGCACGGTTGCATCGTCAACACGGCCTGCAAACTTGTTCCAACTGTTCCAACCCATCGGCGGAGTTTTAGCGAGGCCGTTGTAGGGAACTTTGTGTCGCGCCGGTGGTTCGATACGCGCGGGCAGAGCGCCTTCACCATCGGGCGCTCGTTTCGCGACCATCTCGGTAAGCGGCGCATCCGGCCGCCGTCGTGTTGCAAGTCGTAATTCGTCGCCAACAAGTTTGCCTTCGTATTGCACGCGTCGCTCGCTGTGTCCGTCCATCATCGAAGCGATCAGCGTAAACCCCTCCGGGCCGCCGGTGCTTTCCTTGATTGTGTAGAAAAACTGCGTGGCGCGAATCGTGCCGGTGATCTTTCCGTTTTCGTGTTTGAGATTGAAGTAACTCGAACGCACCGTGCCGTCAGTGTTGTTAACATTTCGCACGGCCCAGTTGCCGGTAAGCTCCCCGGCCGCGGTTTGTTGTGCAAGCGCGGCATAGATCGAGATCGTCAGCGCTGAGAGCAGCGCCATCGCAATTAGCAGTCTTCTCTTGAGCATATTGGGGCTATTTTTAGCACAAAAGTTGGGCTGCGGAATTGGTTTATTGGTTCAGGTAAAAACCAAATGGTTCAGGCTTGATTAGAGATAGCGAAGTAAACAACTGTTGCTAATATTCGAGCGAGCAGGAAACTTCCCAGCAGCGCGAACAACGGAAGCAGGCCCTTGATGCCTCGTGTCTTGATTAGGTGATACGGAATGATGATCAACCAGCCAATTCCCACCAGCATGCCCTGGCAATAAACGAGCGTGACGGCTGAGCGTTTCGTTTCGGCTCGAAGCCACCAAACCACACCGCTGAGAAACGCTGCTTCGTAGAGAAACTCAAACGTCGGCAGCGGTTCCAACCCCAGCGACTGATAGATCGTTGCACCGACGTGATAGATGAATATTAGGATTATGAGCAGGACCAGCATTTGCGAGTTGGTTTTAACACGGATCGGCGCGGACTGAAAAACGGATTCGAATCCGTGGCCTCGGAATCACTTGATCGTGTATCTTACGCGTCAAAGGAGTAGCGAAATGCGAAAAGCCTTGCTCTTTCTGAGTATCTTCTTCCTCATTTGGTCGACGGGCCTAAAGACAAATGCCCAGGAGACCGCCAACACTGAGCGACCCAAAAACGCAGTGGACCGTGCCATCGACGAGGCTAAAGCGCGTGGCGAAACCGTCATGTGCGTATGCGTTCAAGATTGCGGAAACAGTTCAGCGAATGAATCGAAGGACGAGGTGGAGTTCGGTAAAGTTCTCGAGATGCCGAAGCCTAGCTATCCACCGATTGCGAGAGCCGCGCACGCGACCGGCACCGTTGAGGTTCAGGTGTTAATCGGACTTGACGGCACGGTGGTAGCAGCCGCTGCGATTAGCGGTCACCCATTATTGCAGGCCGCCGCGGTTGGCGCCGCCAGGCAATCGCGCTTTACGCCACCAAAGATCAATGGGCAGCCAGTTATGGTCGCAGGCGTGATGCAATATAACTTCGTGAGTCAATAAGCAGATCCGTTATCAATCCGTCTAATCCGTGGCTAGTGTCGCGATGGTTGCCCCGAGTCCGCCGGCTTGTGGCGGCGCGTCGGTCCAGTCGATGACGAATTCAGTACGGGCGAGAATCGAGCGGACCGTTTCACGCTGCACACCGATTCCTTTGCCGTGAATAATCCTCACGACTTTGAATCCTTTTTCATGGGCCAGGCGCAAGTACTCCTCGACCACTGCTTTGACGTCGCGCGGCGGTATCGTATGCAGATCGAAGACGTCGGTAACCTCGATTTCGACCGGCTCCGGAAATGGGTTGTCAAGATCCATGTCGTCCATGATTCAATATCCCTTACCATTTCTCACTTTATGAATCCAGCCTTCCGAGTATTGTTGGTCCTGATTGCTGTGGTGACGACGGCACAACACGCTGCCGCCGAAGAGTGGCACGGCATCAAGCCGGGTCATTCAACGCGAGCGGACGTGGTGCGCGTGTTCGGTGAATGCTCGGACCAAGGAACGCCTTGTAGATTTGTGTTTGAAAACGAAGATATCTCGATCGACTTTTCGACCGCTGCGAATTGTCACAGTGCACGCCTAGACACCGTTCTGTTAATAAAGAGGGCACTCAGAAATGTGATGGCGATGAAGACGTTGGGTTTTGATAAACGACGCTTCAAATCTTTTGATCCGTCAGACTGGCGAAACCAAGGCTATCGCGCCTTCGTCAATGAAAAATCCGGGCTGCTGTTCAAGACAATTCGTGGCGATGTTTTCGAAATCTATTACATCCCGCCAAACACTGAATGGCAGCAGGTTTGCACTAATTACTACGGCAATAACCGCGAGTTGCTGCGAATAAGTTGGCCGCACGTTTTTGTGGTCAATAGTGTGAGCTGTCCGACAGATACGGTTATTGACGGGACGAAAGTGCCGATTGAGGCGGGTTACGTAGACTACGGACAGTTCTTCACCCTGACATGGATGACGACGGGCGGGAAAATTGTTGCCGGTCAAGGGACAAAGAAGATCACATTGGATACTACCGGCCTGGCTGGAAAAATAATAACGGTGACTGTTGAACTAAATGACGGAAACCAACACACTGCCAATGGCTCGTGTAGTCTGACCATTCGGAACTAACGCGATTTGACACCCTCTCGGACACGCCTGTAAACTCACGCTTCTTCAACAACTACAACTAAATAAAGGAATCAAACGAAATGGGTGCGCGAAAGAAGATTACGGTTGTCGGCGCAGGCAATGTCGGCGCGACTGCGGCACATTGGCTGGCCGCAAAAGAACTCGGCGATGTAGTGCTGGTTGATATCGTCGAAGGAGTGCCGCAGGGCAAGGCGCTGGATCTGGCTCAAGCTGCGCCTGTTGAGGGGTTTGACGTGCGCATGATTGGTTCGAACACGTACGACGAAACCGAGAATTCCGACGTTGTCATCATCACTGCCGGTCTCGCTCGCAAGCCGGGAATGAGCCGTGACGATCTGCTCAAGACGAATGCCGACATCGTGTCGAAAGTGGTCGACGAAGTTGTGCGTCGTTCGCCGAATACGATTTTGGTTATTGTTTCAAATCCGCTCGATGCGATGTGTCAGGTTGCTTTCCGGCGTTCAGGATTTCCGAAGCATCGAGTGATCGGAATGGCAGGCGTGCTTGACTCCGCTCGCATGCGTTGTTTCCTCGCGGAAGCGCTGGACGTTTCGGTTGAGAATGTGACGGCGTTTGTGCTCGGTGGACATGGCGACACGATGGTGCCGCTGCCGCGCTTCTCGACGTGCGCCGGTATCCCGATCACTGAGCTGCTTCCGAAAGATAAGATCGACGCGATTGTGAAACGGACGGCAGGTGGCGGTGCTGAGATCGTGAGCCTGTTGAAGACTGGATCGGCGTACTATGCACCGTCGGCGGCGGCTGTTGAGATGACTGAATCGATCTTGAAAGATAAGAAAAAGATTCTGCCGTGTGCGGCGTTCCTTGAGGGTGAGTACGGGATTAACGGGTTGTATGTCGGGGTGCCGTGCAAGCTTGGCGCACGCGGGTTGGAGCAGATTATCGAGATCAATCTGACGGCGGAAGAGCGAATCGCGCTGCAGAAGAGTGCGTCTGCAGTGCAGGAATTGGTCGATGTGCTCGGGATCTAATCCAAGTTTAGCCGCGGATAACACGGATAGAAATCCGGATTTATTTCCGTGTTTATCTGTGGCCTAACCTTTGAGCCAGCCTAGTAGTCCATGAAGTACGGTTTCACGGTTTTCCTCGTAGATTGCGCGTGTGAGCGGGATGTTCATGGGGCAGGCTTTCACGCAGTTCTGGGCGTTGCCGCAGTTGGTGATACCGTCCTCACCCATAATTCCTTCAAGACGCTCAGTGCGATTCATCGCGCCCGATGGGTGCATGTTGAATAGACGCACCTGCGCTATTGCCTGTGGTCCAATGTAGTTGTCTCCCTCATACTGCGGACACGCTTCGAGACAACATCCACAAGTCATGCAACGCGAATAGGCATAACGCTCCATCACGTCGTCCTGGTCCATACGCGGACCGGGTCCGAGATCGTACGTGCCATCCAACTCGACCCACGCGTGCACGCGCTTAAGATGATCGAACATCTGCGATCGATCGACGATCAAATCGCGAATGTTCGGAAACTTCGACATCGGCTCAAGCTTGATCGGCTGGTCGAGATTATCGACGAGCGCGGAACACGACTGTCGCGCGCGACCGTTGATGATCATCGTGCAAATGCCACACACCTGCTCGAGACAGTTCATGTGCCAAACGGGCGGCGTGGTGCGTTCGCCGGCCTTGTTCACAGGATTCTTCTGGATCTCCATCAAGCAGGAAATGATGTTGAGGTTCGGTCGATAAGGAATCTCAAACTGTTCCCAGTACTGCTGCGAATCGGGATTGGCGCGGCGGCGAATGTGAATCTCGACTGTCTTGGTTGGATGTGATGACATAGCGCTGTTAAGCCTTCGCGGTCTCCTTCTTGCCTTTGCTGTAATCGCGCTTGCGCGGCTGAATCAGAGAGATATCGACCGGATCGTAAGAAAAGACCGGACCTTCACCGGAGTATTCGGCGATCGTCGTCTTCAAAAAGTTTTCATCGTCGCGGTCCGGGAATTCCGGTTTGAAGTGCGCACCGCGCGACTCGTTGCGATTCAACGCGCCGAGGGTAATCACGCGCGCGAGCTCGAGCATGTTGGCGAGATGACGTGCGTGCGGCAGCGCCATCGTGGCCCAGAGATTCGAATCATTGATCGAGATTCGTTTGTAACGATCCATCAACTCGAGCAGCTTGTTGTCGGTTTGCTTGAGCTTGTCGTTGTAACGAACGACGGTGACGTTGTCAGTCATCCACTTGCCCATCTCGTTGTGCAAAATGTACTGATTCTCGTCGCCGCTCTGCTTGATCAGGTTGTCGTTGATCTCCTGCTGTAGCTTCAACTCCTGATCGTAAATACGCGAGCCGTCGGCGCCGTTACGCTCGACGTTCTTTGCAAATTCGATCGCAGCGGGTGCAGCGATAAAACCACCGTAGACACAACTCACGAGCGAGTTTGCACCTAAACGATTCGCGCCGTGAATTGAGTAGTCACACTCACCGGCGGCGAGCAAGCCGGGAATATTAGTGCGTTGATTGAAGTCGACCCAGAGGCCTCCCATCGAATAATGCACGCCCGGGAAGATTCGCATCGGCACATGCCGCGGATCGTCGCCAACGAACATCTCGTAAATCTCGAGAATCGCGCCGAGCTTTCGATCGAGAGTCTCGGCAGGAATGTGTGTCAGGTCGAGATAGACCTGATTCTGACTGCCGATGCCCATTCCATCGATGCATACCTGAAAGATCTCGCGTGTGGCGATGTCGCGCGGCACGAGGTTTCCGTAAGCCGGATATTTTTCTTCGAGGAAATACCAGCGTTCAGCCTCGGGGATTGAAGATGGCTGGCGTGCGTCACCTTTTTTGCGTGGCACCCAAACACGTCCGCCTTCACCACGCGCGGATTCCGACATCAGCCGCAGTTTGTCTTCACCCGGAATCGACGTCGGATGAACCTGGATAAACTCGCCGTTCGCATACTTCGCACCCTGCTGGTAACACGCAGAAACTGCACTGCCGGTGCACACCATCGAGTTGGTCGACTTGCCGAAAATGAGACCTGGACCACCGGTCGCGACGATTACCGCATCAGCCGGAAAAGCTCTGAGCTCGAGTGTCTGCAAATCCATCGCGATCAGACCGCGACAGACCTGGTGATCGTCGAGAACGAGCGACATCATTTCCCAGTGTTCGAATTTCTTGACCTTACCGCCGACTTCGTACCTCCGGACTTGTTCGTCGAGTGCGTAGAGAAGTTGCTGGCCGGTCGAAGCACCGGCGAAAGCGGTGCGATGATGTTTGGTGCCGCCGAAGCGACGGAAGTCAAGCAAGCCTTCAGGCGTGCGCGAGAAGGGAACACCCATGCGATCGAACAGGTAAATGATCGACGGCGCCATTTCGCACATTGCCTTCGCAGGCGGTTGGTTCGCGAGAAAGTCGCCGCCGTAAACGGTGTCGTCGAAATGTTCCCAAGTTGAGTCGCCTTCGCCTTTAGTGTTGACTGCGCCGTTGATGCCGCCCTGTGCGCAAACCGAGTGCGAACGCTTTACCGGGACGACCGAAAACAGATCGACAGCATGGCCGCCTTCCGCGATCTTCATGGCTGCTGCGAGACCTGCGAGCCCGCCGCCGACAATCGCGATTTTCATTCCGTTACTGGCCATTAATGAATGAGTCCTCCTAACAATCCGCCGGGACGGATGAAACCGATAGCGGCATTGATGCCGACCAACAGCAACAACGCGCCAAAACCGATGCACGCATACCCGGTCAAACGCTGTGCACGCTCGCCAATCGTGATGCCCCAATCGACCAAAAACAACCAGATGCCGTTTGCGAGGTGCCAAACAGTCGCGGTGATGCCGACCATGTAGACGATGAAGATCGGAACCATGCGAAACTCACGTGCGACAATGTCGAAAGCATGATCCGCGTGCGTCGCTACCGACTGATCATTCAGTCCCGGAATCATTCCGAACCGGAAGTTGAGCACGTGGAAAAAGATAAAGAAGAACAAAATCACACCGGTGATGCGCTGAACCAGGTAAAACCAGTTGCGCGGATATGGATATGCGAGGTTGTTGGGCCGCGCTTCCATCGTGATCACCAGACCGTACACCGCGTGATAGATTAGCGGGATAAAGATGCCGCCGATCTCCACAAAGATGATGTAGGGGATCGACTGCAGCTCCACGACGGCTTTATTGAAGTCGGCCGCGCCGGTCAGCGACTTTGAATTGGTGTAAAAGTGTTCTAAAAGGAAAAGTCCAAGAGGAACGATACCGGAAAGCTGATGCAGCTTGCGCAAGACAAACGTCCTGCTCAAACGAATAGCCAAGAATCCACTCCTTTGCCGATAAACTGTGACATCGACGCCAGTCGATCTCGGTTAGGCAGGTTGTTAATGAGTCTGAACAGAGCAATTGAATTATGCCACAAAACGGCACATAAGGCACAAAGCTATGGGTGAACTCGTAGAGCAGTCACTGATGGAGATGGCGAGACTGATTCGGGAGGGTGAAGTTTCGCCGGTCGAACTAGCGGAGGCGCATTTGGGACGAATTGCGCGTTTGAATCCGGGGTTGAATGCGATTGTTACGCTTGCGCCGGACGTGATTGAGCGAGCCAGAGTTGCGGAGGCTGAGCTGTTGCGAGGTGATGGGAGTGGACCGTTGCACGGTGTGCCGGTCACGATTAAAGACACGATCGATACCGCGGGATTGCGAACCACCAGCGGTTCGATGTTACGCGCCGACTATGTTCCCGCTACGGATGCGCCGTCGGTTGCGCGATTGAAGGCTGCGGGCGCGATTGTGCTGGGAAAGTCAAATGCTTCCGAAATGGCAATGGACTACAACGCCGACAATCTCGTCTTTGGTCGCACCAATCACCCGCTCGATCCAAGGCTAACACCCGGAGGGTCGAGCGGCGGAGAAGCGGTTGCGATTGCGACGTGTATGTCACCCGGTGGAATCGGCAGCGATCTTGCCGGTTCGATCCGGATACCGGCGCATTTCTGTGGCATCTGCGGACTGAAACCGACAACTGGCCGGATACCGGGCGAGTTGCAGTTTCCTCCGAGTATTGGTCCATACTCGCTCGGGGCTGTGATTGGGCCAATGGCGCGCACCGTTGGCGACCTGCGTTTGTTGCTTGGCGCTCTCAGTAAAGATCCGTTTGAGCGGCGTTCGTTTGATCTACGTGGATCGCGTGTGGCGTGGTTCACAGACGACGGCGTTACTCCGGTCACTGAAGAAACTGCTAAAGCCGTTGTGACTGCGGCGGCAGCGTTGAACGACGCCGGATTATTTGTTGAAGACCGGCGGCCGCCGCACGTCGAACGCGGAAACGAAATGTGGCTGAAGGTGTTTTCACGCGCGTCGGTGGTGCAGTTGCGATCGGTTTACAAAGATCGTGAGAGCGACGGTGGTTCTTTTGTCCGTTGGCGACTTGGAACTGCTGACAACCTTCCCACGCCGACGCTGGATGAATACATCGCCGGTTGGATGGAACGCGATCGTCTGCGTGAAGAATTACTTCAGTGGATGGAAACGACGCCGATCATCGTCGCACCGGTTGGCGCCACGCCTGCTTATCCGCACGACACGCTGAAAGTCACGGTGCGTGGCTCAACTTTCGGCACGTTTCGAGCGTTCAGCTACGCTCAAACTTTCAGTGTTTTCGATTTGCCGGTAGTGACTGTACCAGCGGGAAAATCGAACGAAGGTCTGCCAATCGGCGTACAGATTGCCGGAACTCCCTTCGCGGAGGAGATGGTTCTGGCAGCGGCAGAGATCGTAGAGAAAGCTTTATCCACAGATTACGCAGATTAAGATATATAATCCGTCCTCGATAGAATCTGCGTAATCTGTGGATTAATCTGTGGACTAATCTGTGGATGGATCGGAGCCTCGACTATGGACCCACTCGCAACAGTTCTTGCCTTTCTGTTCTTCGGATTCATCGCGATCGTTTTGCTCGTAATCGCGGCCAAGACAATCCGGATTGTGCCGCAGGCTGCGGCGATGATCGTGGAGCGTCTCGGCAAATTCGACAAAGTGGCCAATGGTGGGCTCAACATTCTGGTCCCGTTTCTCGATAAACCACGTGCAGTCTATTGGACCAACATGCGTCCCGGGCTGACATTGATCGACAAGCGCGAGCAGTACATCGACCTGCCGCCGCAACCGGTCATCACGCGCGACAACGTCACGATTCACGTCGACTCAGTGGTCTACTGGCAGATAACCGATCCGGTCAAGGCTGTTTACGAGATGAACGACCTGGTTGGTGGCATCGTGCAATTGACGATCACCGGCATGCGCGCCGTAATGGGCGACATGGACCTTGACCACACGCTCTCTCAGCGCGATCAAATCAATTCCAAACTGCGCTTGATCCTTGATGAAGCCACCGATAAGTGGGGCGTGAAGGTTACACGTGTCGACGTGAAGAACATCAATCCACCGGAAGATGTGCGCATCACGATGGAGAAGCAGATGACTGCGGAACGCAACCGCCGCGCGCTCGTCCTACAGGCAGAAGGCGACCGACAGGCGGCAATCACGCGTGCCGAGGGCGAGAAGCAGGCAGCGGTTACGCGTGCGGAAGGTGAGAAGCAGTCGGCGATTCTGGCCGCTGAAGGCGCGGCGCAGGCACGTTTGCGCAATGCTGAAGCTGAGGCGGAAGCCTTAAATCGGATTGCCCAGGCAATTCCTGACGGGAATCCGGAGCAGTATCTAATCACGGTGCGTTACATCGAGAGCTTGCGAGATATGACACGGACGAACAATTCGAAAGTGATTTTCATGCCGATCGAAACTTCGGCAATGCTTTCGAGTATCGGTGCGATCAAGGAAGTGCTGTCGCAGACAGGCGAGAAAGACGACAAGGATCAACTACCTCCGCCGCCGCCACGCCCGCGTGAAATAGGCCGCTGATGACACGGATTTTAAATCCGATCTGCGCTGATCCGAGCTTTTATCCGTTCAATCCGTGGTTAGAGATTGCGGTGTATTGCGAACCTTTAGGGCTTAACTCACTGCGGAAGAGGATAAGCTCTCGTAAGTCTATTCGGATCAATTCGAATTCCGTTTTCAGATGCGCGTCCACGAGACGTCTTTCTCCGTGGGAACGTCTGATACGCGCGATCGTCAAGTGAGGCCGATAAGCTCGGTCCTCCTTCTCGAATCCTTCCTTCACACATTCACTCTCGATCCTGTCATGCAGTGCCGTTAGTCTTCCAGACGGATCACTCACACCGATCCAAAGCACTTGCGTACGAAACGCCCCGGTTTTGCCAACACTGATCTCGAACGATGAAACGTCTTTCATTGCTCGATTAAGCGCACCCGAAATCGTCTCGATTCGACCGACCGCGACATCACCGAAGAACTTCAGCGTCAAATGAATGTTCTCCACTCGCGTCCAACTCGCCGCCACATCCGGAACATCCCTCCGCAACCTCGCAACATGATCCTGTAATCGCGCGCGCACCTCGGGCGGCAGTTCGACCGCGCAAAACATTCGCCACGACGTTGTCATTAGTTGCCTGGTTCGAGGACGAGAGTCTCTTTCGTTGCTTTCAAGACTGCCGGTTGCGTGAACGGAAACTCGCGTGGCGTAACAGCGCGCCAATCCGCGAGCTGATCGCTCCAGTGCGGATTCTTCGGCATTCCCGATTCGCCGAGCGCGATGCCTTGTTGCGTCTTATCCCAATCGCTCGGATCCGCGATCAGTCGCATCGAGACGGCCTGTCCGACATTCACTGTCGCGCCAATGAACCCACCCGTTCCGTTTTGTGGAAACGGTGGCACCGTGAACTGTCCTCCAATCAACGGCGCTCCGCCGAGTGGGTGTGGAAAACGTACTTTCGTCATCTCACCCCAGGTCCACTTGCTCTCGTCTGCGCCGAGATTCTTCGTGAGCGTAGCAATCGCCTCGTCGTAACAAGCACGCAGCAAATCGGCGTAAGTGGGAAATTCTTTTGGCAGCCAGGCCGCCGATTGGTCCTTAATTACTCGATCGAGAGTCGTATCGAAGTTGTTCCACTGATAATTTTTCACCAACTCCTGGCCCATCGCTGCCGTTAGAATTTTTGAGCGGAAGTTAAGACGCGTGTACGCCATTAATGGAACCACGGTCGATTCAGCGGTGACTCGACCGTCCCATTTTTCGAAAGCATCGAGGTGGGCCCTTAACTTTTCATCTGCCGGCGTCAACTTTGGTCGCAGCAGTTTGACGACTTCGCGCGTAAACGACACACCGGCGATCGTGTAAGTATCTCCAAGGATGCGACGGAAATCTTCGGCCGAAAGTTTTGGCTTCTCACTGAGCAGATCGAGTATCCGGCGCGCGCGGTATGGTTGGGCCCAATGATGGGATAGGAAATACGGATAGTCAGTGCCGACGATTCGTTGATTAGCCGTCACAATGATTCCAGATGGTGGATCGTAGAGCGTCGGCAGTTTCGAAACGGGAATGTAGCTGGTCCATTCACCAGCATCGGTCGATCCGTCGTACGGCACACTGCCGTCACCCGACTTCCTGATTGGAACCACGCCTGCTGCGTGATAGCCGATGTGACCATCGACGTCTGCGTAAACAATGTTCTGAGTCGGCGCGGTGAACGTTTCGAGCGCCGTGTTGAACTCTTTCCAGTTGCGCGCACGATTGAGTGCCTGTGTCGAATCCGGATTGTTCTTGCTTGGATCGAGTGCGGTCCAGCGGAGCGCATAACGCTTCCCGTCGCCGTCGAAGATGATTGGACCATGACGCGTAACGGTGACGTCGTAGTTCACGATGTCGTGTTCTGAACTACCAATTCCTTTCCTAACTTTGATTTCTTCGTGACGGATTACAGCATCCTGCCAACCAGAGGGCGTTTGATACTGCTTCGGATTGTCGGGATTGAACTTCTCGATGTAGAGATCCTGAACGTCTGGTCCAACATTCGTGAAGCCCCAGGCGATGCGCTCGTTGTGTCCGAGAATCACGCCTGGCAATCCCGCTGTGCCGACTCCCGCGACACGCAATCCCGGCGCACTCAGATGGATCATGTGCCAGATCGACGGCGCGGTCGGTCGCAAATGCGGATCATTTGAAAGCAGTGGTTTGCCGGTGACAGTGTGATTTCCACTCACGACCCAATTGTTGCTGGCAGCGAGTGCGTCAGTGCCAAAACCGATACGATCGAGTGCTGCGGCTGCGATTTCCTGGTTGTGAGCGAGTTGCGCCAGCGTTTGCGGCGACAAGCGGTCGGGTTTCATCTGCGCCGCCGATTTGATTTTTGCCGGTGTGTCTTTACCAACCACCAGCACGTCGATCGGCGAAATCACCGGCAACAACTCGGCGCGTTTTTCCGCAGGCAAAACAGACATTGCCTGTCGCATGATGTCGATTCGCCACGTGTCTGAAAGCGCTTCGAAGAATATTTTCACGACGACGAGTGAGTCGGACGGGGTCCAGGGACGAAAACTGTATTGCAGGATCTGAAACTCCGGTGGCATCGACTTCGGATCGAGCGACGAGGCGTAAGCATTAACGCCGCGCGCGTAAGCTTCGAGCATTGCGCGCGATCGCGGAGACGCGTTGGCCAGTTCCGCTTCGGCTGCCTGAGAAAATCCGTACGTGCGATGAAGCTTGTCCTGGTCTAATGCGACGTTGTTTGGTCCCGCGCCCAGAACCTCAGCCAGTTCGCCACGCGCCGTACGACGGAACAAGTCCATTTGCCACAGCCGATCCTGGGCCGTCGCGTAGCCCTGGCCGAAAAAGAGATCTTCGTCGTTCTGCGCTTCGACGTAAGGAATGCCGCGCTCATCGCGGCGGATCGTGATGCGATCCTTGATCCCTTTGATTTGAACGGCGGTTTGTTGTGAAGCTGTTTGGCCTGAGTTCAGAGGAATGAAGAGACAAACAAGCGCCAGAAAGAGGACTGTAACGCGTCGCATAGATTTGGTTTCCTTTTTATCCACAGATTACACAGATTTTTTATCCACAGATTACACAGATTGTAGTAAATCTTGTTAATCCTGTAATCCTGTCTTAGAATCCCTACCGCGATGAAGCACTTCGTCTTGATGTTGACCCTGCTTTTCTCCTGCGTCGTTATTGCGAGCGCGCAGCAACGTCCGTTGATTACAGAAGACGTCGACATCATTCCACCAGGATCGATTCGCATCGAAGCCGGCATTGATTTCATGCAGGGCGCGAAGTACACGGTTTCCGGTATCCGAGGCGATCTGACGCGCGTTGGTGTTATCGGTATCAATTTTGGAATGGGACCAAACGTCGAGTTTCAAATCGAAGGCGTGGCCCAGAATTACGTCAGCATCAATTCACGCGGGCCGTCAGCGGTTCCCTTAGACCTGCTGCCGGGAGCGAATTCAACCAACGACACCGGCGACTTCACGCTCTCAGCTAAATTCAAACTGCGTAATGAAACGCGTCGCGGTCCGTCGCTGGGATTTCGTTTTGGCGTCCAGCTTCCGAATTCAAACCAGTCGCGCGGCATCGGCGTGAATCAAACAAACGCCTTCGGTTCGATTCTGGTCGGCAAGAAATTCGGACAAGATGGGCGCTTCAACACCTTCGGCAATCTCGGTATGGCAATTCTCACGGCCCCGACCCAGCTGTTTTCACAAAACGATGTGATTACTTACGGACTCGCGGGAATCTATCGCATCAACAAACAATTCAGTGTTGCGGGTGAAGTTAATGGCCGTGCTAACACGCGTCCCGGCAACGGACCACTCGGCACCGAGTCGTACGGCGAAGCGCGACTCGGAATGCAGATCAGAGCCTCGGGATTGCGTTTCGACTTCGCTGGCATCAAGGGCCTCACGAGTTTCAGCCCCAATTCAGGATTTACGATCGGCGTCACTTACGACACACCAGCTGTTTTCGCACCAGTAAAATAAGCCACAGATAACGCGGATTTTGATACGGATGTGCAGTTGTGGTTTCATAACCGCCGCATGTACGACTGGCTATTGGCTATTGCAAGGTGGTTGGAAGTAAACGTCATTGGGTTGCCGTTTTATTATGCGGCGCCCGCGATGATTATTATCGGGGCGCTTGACTCGTCGCTATTATCGCTGCCTGAAATCAACGACTATCTCGTTATTGGCCGGTGTTTCAAAGATCCGACCGCCGCGTTCTATTTTCCGCTTTTTGCTGCAACGGGCAGCGTGCTTGGTTGCAATCTGCTTTACACGATCGTTCGTCGCGGCGGTCAAGCCGTACTGCGCAAGCGATTCAACCTGGAAAGTATCAAGCGGGTCGAGAAGGCGTATGAGCGCTTTGGGTTTTTGGCGATTGGCATTCCCGCGATTCTTCCGCCGCCGTTGCCTTTTAAGATCTTCGTCGCCACGGCCGGCGCGCTGGAGTATCCGCGCTGGAAGTTTTTGTTGACTGTGATGATTGCGCGCTCGCTGCGTTACTACGTCGAAGGCATCCTGGCTGTGTACTATGGCCGGCGAGTTTTGCTCTTTATAAGAGATAACGGCCTCGTTGTTGTCAGCATCGTTGCGACACTCGTGCTGATTGGCTTGATCATTTATTTCCTTATTAATCGTCGCCGGAGCGCAACCACGCAGACTGAAAGGACCCCTGATTGAAATCCGTTCTTCATCCCGTTACGAAATACCTTACACGGCTTTCTGAGTATCTGATCACATACGGCGCGTTTGGTTTGTTTACAGTGGCGCTGCTCGACTCGACGTTCGTGCCTCTGCCGAGCAGCGCCGATGCGCTGATGCTGTTGTTGTCGGCGACGAATCCAAGCTGGATGTTGCTCTACGCATTCATGGCGACTGCTGGTTCGGCACTCGGTTGCTGGATTCTCTATCTGATTTCACGGCGTGCAGGCGCGCGCGCGCTGAACCGTTTTTCCGAAGCGAAACAGCAGCGCGTGAAGAATTGGATTGAGAAGTACGACGCGTTTTCGGTGCTGGTGGCAACGCTGCTGCCGCCGCCGTTTCCGTTCAAGTTGTTTGTGATTACTGCGGGCGTGTTTCGATTTAGTCTCCTGCGGTTCATGCTCGCGATCATTGTGGGACGTGCATTTCGATTCCTGCTCGAAGGGTATTTTGCAGTGCGATACGGCGCACAGGCGAAGGAAATTCTGGCGAAGTACTACCCGTTTGTCGGACTCGGTCTGGCAGTGTTGATTGTGTTGTTTTTGGTGCTAAGACAAAAACTCAAGAAATCGGAAATCGTGCCCGATCATCCGTGAAGATCCGTGGCTAATTCCGGAAACTGAAAGCTTCTGGCGGCGGCGAGATCTTTGATGCCGTGCGTCTCCCCGAGCTCGGTGAGTAACAAGAGAAAGATCTCGGCAGTAGCGAGTGCATCGCTGCCCGCGCGGTGACGGCTCACGATCGGGATCGAAAAATGACTTGCGATCGTGTCCAGCCGGTGATTGGAAAGATCCGGAAACGCACGCCGCGCGAGTTTGACCGTGCAAAGGTGCGGATTGATCATGCGATGACCCGGATAGACGCGCGAGATTTCGTGATTCAGAAAACTCGTATCGAACGGCGCGTTGTGGGCCACGAGCACTGAGTCGCTCACGAAATCGAGCCACTGTGGCGCGACTGTCGCAAACACCGGCGCACTCTTGACCATATCGTTTGAAATGCCTGTAAGCGAGGCGACGAAGCGCGGGATCGGGATTTCCGGATTGACGAGCGACAGAAACTTGTCGACGATGCGTCCACCACGAATACGATACGCGCCCAGCTCGATTAGACGATTCGGCGGTGTCTTGGCGCCAGTGGCTTCGACGTCAACCACTACGAAATCGAGATCTTTCAGCAGTCGTGAGTGAGTGTCGTCTTCCTGTAATTCGACGGTGTTGTTCTCGATGATCTTGAAGCGTCGATCGTTTCTGATGAGATCGGCTACGAGTAGTCCGGCAAGTTCGTCGTCGATGTGAGAGAGTTTGAAAACCGCGTCGACGATCTCTGAAGCAGCGGCGCGTCCGCCCGAGCAATTCAAGAGGTCGATTGTGTCCTGGACGAGAGTAGAATCAGAAACTAAATTCGAATAAGGCGGCATTCGAATTCGGATTGTAGCATGTACCTATTCTATGAGGTAAGAAATTGAACGCTGAACAAGTGATCGATCAATTCAGAACTACCGGCGCATTGCTGGAAGGTCATTTTCAACTTTCAAGTGGCTTGCACAGCACAGTCTATTTGCAGTGTGCGCTCGTGCTTCAGTTTCCTGAAAAGGCTGAAGCGTTCGGGAGAGCGATTGCCGAGAGGTTTCAGGGGCAGGGGATTCAGCTAGTGGCGTCGCCTGCGATTGGTGGAATTGTTATTGGGCACGAAGTCGCGCGTGCGTTAGGGGCGAGGTTTGTGTGGACCGAGCGTGAGGCGGGCAGCATGACGCTCCGTCGTGGGTTCAGTGTTTCGCCGGGTGAGAAGACGCTCGTTGTCGAAGACGTTGTCACGACGGGTGGCTCAACTCGCGACACGATCGATGCGCTTGCGAATGCCGGAGCGAATGTAGTCGCCGCCGCTTCGATTATCGATCGATCGGCGGGGACGGCGGACGTTGGCGTGCCACTTACGGCGCTCGCGTCGTTGAAAGTGTTGTCGGTTGAGCCTGCTGTTTGTGACGCGTGTAAACTCGGCGAGCCCGTCGTGAAGCCCGGGAGCCGAACACAAAAGGTATAGAGGATGGCCCGTGAATTACAGGTTGTTAATTCAGTACGACGGCACCGACTTTCACGGGTGGCAGATCCAGGAAGAACTCAGAACTGTCCAGGGTGAGTTGACGCAAGCGCTGTCGCTGATCGAAGGCCGCAGCGTCAACGTTCACGGCTCAGGCCGCACCGACGCTGGCGTGCACGCAGAAGGCCAGGTCGCAAGCGTCGAGATTCAACGCGACATCTCGCCGACAAAACTTCGCTCAGCGATCAACGCAAACATCGGTCGCGACGTGCGCGTGCTTGACGTACAACCTGTCGCCGACGATTTCCACGCACGTTATTCAGCGCTTGAGAAGACTTATGTATATCGAATCGTCAACGGCCATGTAACATCGCCGTTCTGGTGGCGTTATGTACATCAGGAGGCACGCCCGCTCGATCTCGATGCCATGAGAAACTGCGCCGGGCTATTTCTCGGCGAGCACGATTGGACAGCATTCTCGGCAGCGCAATCCGACGTTGAGGATCGGATTCGAACTGTCACTCGAGTCGAGATTAGCGAAAGGGAAGACGATCGCTCCGCGGGTTCGTTGATTGAGATTCGCGTCAGTGCGGAAGGCTTTTTACGGTACATGGTGCGCACGATGGCCGGAACCCTGATGGCTGTTGGACGCGGCGAGCTGAATCGCGATGCGGTCAGCGCGGCAATTGAAACCGGCGCACGACCAATCGCGGCTGTCACGGCTCCGGCATGCGGGCTCACCTTGCTTTCCGTCCGCTATCAATGATAGGTCATAGAGGTCCGATTGGACTTTATTCTTTATGCTTTCTGATTTCTCCGGCGTAATTCAAAAAGGGACACGAGAAGAAACGCTCCTGGCTTCGATCGCATGGGATCGGTTGCCGCGTCACGTGGCGATCATCATGGACGGCAACGGTCGCTGGGCGGCGCAACGCGGGCAGCCACGTATTGCGGGTCATAAAGCAGGTGTTGAAGCCGTGCGCGCCGCCGTCGACACAGGCGCGCGTCTCGGTCTGGGCGCGCTGACGCTGTACGCGTTCTCGACCGAGAACTGGAAACGGCCGCGTTACGAAGTTGACGCGCTGATGCGGATGTTACGTCGTTACCTGCGACTCGAGCTCGACGAAATCGATCGGCAGAACATCAGGTTTCAGGCGATCGGCAGAATCGGAGCACTCTCCGAGAACGTTCGCAACGAGATCCAGCGGGCCACCGAACAGACTTCACGAAACAAAGGAATGGTTCTGTCCGTGGCATTGAATTACGGTGGACGAGCAGAAGTCGTCGATGCCGCGCGAGCAGCAGTCCGACGTCTGGTCGACGAAGGCAGCCGTCCGGATGAGTTAACCGAAGAACGGATTGCCAACGAGCTTTACACGCGCAATCTGCCTGAGCTCGATCTGCTCGTGCGGACAAGCGGTGAGTTGAGGATCTCAAACTTCCTGCTCTGGCAAAGCGCTTATAGCGAGATCTACGTCACCGAAACTTTCTGGCCTGATTTCCGGCGCGTCCACCTGCTCGAAGCCGTAGTCGATTACCAGCGTCGCGACCGCCGCTTTGGCGGATTGAAGCTCGTAGTTTCTAAAAAATAGTCTGAGAGATGGGCGCCTCCTTGGAGTGCGGTGACTTGTCACCGCTTTGGTAAACATACCAAAGCGCCAACAAGTTGGCGCACTCCAAGGTGGTGCTTGATGTCCTGATGAAGAGAATCCTAACCGCCGCTGTCGCTTTACCGATCCTCATCGTTTCAATTTTGATTCCCTGGTTGTGGTGGTTGTTTGTTGCGCTCGCAGCTGCGGCAATGGTGATCGGTCTCTGGGAGTTTTACGTCCTCGCGAAGCGGCTCAAGTTGAAGCCCGACGCCGGCGCCGGTTACCTCGCAGGCGCTGCCATCGTCACGATCGCCGTGCTCACGCAGCAAAACGATCCCGTCATTAGTGTCCTACTGATTCAGTTCGTGATCATTGTTTTGACTGCGGGAACTCTGATCGCCGCGACACTGCGAGGCGCGCCGTTCGATTCGATGATCGCTTCCGTTGGCGCGACGATCCTTGGCGTGCTATATGTGCCGCTGCTCGGCAGTCATCTCGTTTCCCTGCGTACGGGCTTCGATCAAACTTTATCCGCGCACTTGCTGTCGTTCTTCTTCCTCGTTCTGATGGGGGCGGACACTGGCGCTTACTACGTTGGGCGCGCGTTCGGGAAACACAAACTCGCCCCCACGATTAGTCCCGGCAAAACCTGGGAAGGCGCAATTGGCGGAGTCGTCGCCGCTCTCGCCATGGCAGCGCTGGCACACTTTTGGTTTTTTCGTGAGCTGCCACTGAAATATATCCTGCCGCTGGCCGTTATCATGACGGTGGTCGGAATATTCGGAGATCTGGCCGAAAGTGCACTGAAGCGCGGCGCGGGCGCAAAGGACGCCGCCAACATTCTCCCCGGACACGGCGGCATCCTCGATCGACTCGATAGCTTGCTCTTCAATGCGCCACTCATCTACTATTTTGCACGCTTCTACTTCCACGGCTGATTGCTAACGAAGGAAAGCTCATGACCACGAAAAAGATCGTTCTGATGGTTGGTGGAGTGGTCGTGGTGCTTGCTTTTATGGTGATCTGTTTTGCGGGAGCAGTCGTCGGCTTTGCTTTGTATCAGATCGGCAACAGCGAGGCGGCATCGCGGGCCAGAGATTTTCTGCGAAACAGCGAAAAGCTGAAAGTGGAAACCGGCCCGGTTAAGGATTTCGGCAGCATCGTTACCGGCAGCATCAATCTTCAGAACGGCAGTGGCGACGCGACGCTGCATCTGAAGGTGATTGGCGACCGCAAGACTGTTAATGCTACCGTCGACCTCGTCCTCGTTAAAGGAAGCACATGGCGGGTGAGTTCGGCGAAATACGTTAACGAAGCCGGCCAAACGATAGAACTACTCAACCCCTACGACACGGAAATACTCATCCCCTGCTTGATTGCATGACGGAAACATCAACAAACACTACTGGCGTTGCGATTCTTGGTTCGACCGGATCAATCGGATGCAACAGCCTTCGAGTTATCGAGTCATTGGCGGCGAGGGAGATGCGCATCGTTGGTCTCGCAGCGGGAACGAATGTCGAGCGTCTCGCAGATCAAATCGCCGTACATTTGCCCGAAGTTGTGTCAGTCGATACTGAAACTGCCGCGCACGATCTGCGTGCGCTGCTCTTCGCGAGAGATATCGATCTGCCTCGTATCGTCATCGGCGAAGCGGGACTCATCGAAGTCGCCACACACCCACAGGCCGGTTGCGTCATTTCGGCAACGGTCGGCGCGGTCGGTTTCGTCCCCACCCTGAAAGCACTCGAGTTCGGCAAGCGTGTCGCACTCGCCAACAAGGAAACACTCGTAATGGCGGGCGAGTTGATGACTGAAGCCGCGCGCAAATCGGGCGCTGAGTTATTGCCGGTAGATTCGGAACATAATGCTTTGCACCAGTGTTTGCGAGGCGAACGACACGAAGAAGTTCGAAGGATCATTCTCACTGCTTCTGGTGGACCCTTCCGCACGAAAAATAAAGCCGAGATGAAACATGCCAGCATCGCCGAAGCGATGCAGCACCCAACCTGGAGCATGGGCGCAAAGATCACGATCGATTCTGCGACCCTGATGAACAAGGGACTCGAAGTTATCGAAGCACACTGGCTATTCGGCTTTGGACCGGAAGTGATCGATATCGTCGTTCATCCTGAATCGGTGGTGCATTCGATGATCGAGATGGTTGATGGTTCGGTGATCGCGCAGATGGGCGTCACAGACATGCGCCATGCGATTCAGTATGCGCTGACTTATCCCGAGAGACATTCCTGCCAGCTAGCGCCGTTGGATTTGACTGCGATTTCGGGTCTTCACTTTGAGGCGCCCGATCTCGAACGTTTTCCCTGCATCTCGCTTGCATACCGTGCGTTGAAAGCGGGAGGCACACTTCCGGCGGCGATGAATGCTGCGAACGAAGAAGCCGTGAGCGCGTTTCTACACGAACGCATCTGCTTAACCGAGATTCCTGAAGTGATTGAAACCGTGATGAACGGTCATTCAAATCAACCGGCGAAGGACATTCAAACTATCCTCGCCGCCGATCACGCGGCGCGCCAAGCCGCCCTTGCTGCTATTGAAATGCTCTCCAGTAATAAAGAAACACAAAACGCACAAATACTTTCGTGAGGCGCTTTTGCTCTTTTGTGCTTCTTTGTGGCAGAAAGTTTAGGTAAACTCGCCTGTGCAACCCGGCTCGATGAGAGTCGAGTCTAAACGTGGTTGATTTAGGTAGTGATTGTTGGGAAAAAGGCGTTTGAATGGACACTATACTTTACATACTGGCATTCATATTCATACTTGGTTCAGCGGTTGTCCTTCATGAATTCGGCCATTTTATCGTGGCCAAAGTCTTCAAAATTCGCGTTGAAACGTTTTCAGTCGGTTTTGGTCCGCGTCTTTTTGGAAGGAAATGGGGCCATACGGACTACCGTGTTTCGGCAATTCCGCTCGGCGGTTACGTAAAGCTTGGTGGCGACGAGTCAAATGCTCCGCTTGAAGGCAGTGGTGCAGAAGACATTCCGCCCGAGGAACAGTACAACCTGAGACCTCGCTGGCAGCGCATCATGGTCGCACTCGCCGGCCCAATAATGAACATCCTGACAGCAATGGCGATCCCGATTGCGGGAGCGTTTATGTACGGAGTTCCTGCAACTCCGGCGCCTGTTGTCTACTACGTCGAACCGGGTGGTGCAGCCGAAAAGGCAGGTCTCAAAGCTGGAGACCGCATTATTACTTTCAACGGCTCAGAGAATCCGAGCTGGGACGCGATCACTGGCGATGCACTGCTTTCGCCGGGCCGTCCGCTGCCAGTCGTGGTGAATAGAAGCGGCGCTGAAGTAAATCTCACCATCACGCCGACCACGCGAACGGAACAGGGCGAATCCGCCGGCACGCTCGATTTCATTCCCGATTACGGTGGACTGCCAGTGGTGGTTGCCGAAGTCTTTCCTGAGTCGCCGGCCGCGGCCGCAGGTCTGAAGGTAAACGATCGTTTCATCAGTATCGGTGGGCAGGACGTGAGGAGCGCGGGACAGATCACAGAATTTGTCCGCACACACGATGCACAGCCGATAGCGATCACCGTCGAGCGCGAGGGTCAAACAGTTCAACTGACCACTGACGACCGCCGACTCGAACATAAGTTGGGATTCAGAGTCACTGAGCGATTTCCGCTGCACGCTGCAAACGTTTCGTCGGCCGTCAAATACGCCTACAACCAGAATATTCAGATTCTTCGTCTGACCGGCAAGGCACTGGGACAAGTTTTCTCCGGACAGCGTTCGGTGCGAAACACGTTGTCTGGACCGCTTGGAATCTACCAGGCAACACAGAAATCGATTGAGAAACTCGGCTGGGACGGCGTGTTTGGCATGCTCGGTTTTCTCAGTCTGAATCTCGGAATCTTCAACCTTTTGCCAATTCCGGTACTTGATGGCGGCGCAATTTTCCTAACCTTGATCGAGGGGCTTCTTGCTCTCATAGGTTTATCGATCTCTACGGCAGTCCGCGAACGTATTCAACAAGTAGGGTTTGTGATGGTGTTGCTGTTGATGGTGTTTGTAATCAGCAACGACTTGTTGAAGACGTTTAGTGGTAGAGGTTCGGAACCGGAGAAGCCGCCGGCCGCTGCTCCTGCCAAATAGCCAGAAAATTGTAATGCGTAAGACGCGACCAGTTAAAGTTAAGCATATTCAAATCGGTGGTGGTGCTCCTGTAGCGATTCAGTCGATGACAAAGACTGATACCGCTGACGTCGGCGCCACTGTGGCTCAAATCGAAGAAATGGTCCGCGCCGGCTGCGAGATCGTCAGACTTGCTGTGCCGGACAACGATGCGGCAGTGGCGTTGAAGGAGATCCGGAAGCGAGTACCCGACGTTCCCATCGTTGCCGACATCCATTTCCACTACAAACTCGCGTTGATGGCCCTTGAAGCAGGCATCGACAAGTTACGTTTGAACCCAGGTAACATCGGCGCTCACGAGCGCGTGCGAGAAGTCGTGCGTGCGGCGCAGGCGCAGAAGGTCCCCATTCGGATCGGTGTGAATGGCGGGTCACTTGAAAAGGATCTGCTGAAGAAATACGGCACTGCGACTCCCGAAGCGATGGTTGAGTCGGCCATGCGTCATATTCAGATTCTGGAAGACCTCGATTTCACTGACATCATCATCTCGCTCAAGGCTTCGGACGTACACCGCACAGTTGCGGCGTATCGATTGTTGGCGGAGAAAGTCGACTATCCGTTTCATCTTGGTGTGACCGAAGCCGGTACGTCGTTCAGCGGCACGGTGAAGTCGTCGATTGGGCTTGGGATTTTATTGTATGAAGGAATTGGCGACACGATCCGCGTGTCGCTGGCTGCGGAACCGCAGGAAGAAGTTCGCGTCGCGTGGGAAATCGTTAAGTCGTTGGGATTGCGAACGCGCGGTGTGACTGTGGTTGCGTGTCCGACGTGCGGCCGGCTCGACGTGGATAACTTCGTCGGTATCGTGACGGAGATCGAGCGCCGCCTCGCGCACATTGAAGAGCCATTACACCTGTCGGTTATGGGATGTGCGGTGAATGGTCCGGGTGAAGCTCACGATTCGCAGCTTGGGATCACGTTTGGTCGTGGTGTCGGGATGATCTTCAAGGACGGCGTGCCGATGCGCAAGGTTGCCGGTGAGAATATTGTCGAAGCGTTCGTGATGGAGACCGAGAAGCTGCTTGAAGAGATAAAGAATCAGCCAGAGGTGAACACGGATCTTTCAAACACGATTGAATCCGTTCTGCTAAATCAGCGTTAATCCGCGTTACTTGATTTTCACTCGCTTCGGAGCAGCGACGTCGCCCGCCATCACCAGGAACAACGCGTCCGTCGTGATCTTTCGATTTACGTTAACAATAAGCTGTTCCCGCAAGTCTTCAATCTGCAAAATCCAATCACCGGCCCGTTCGGGATTTAGCTTGTGAGCTACCTCGCGTAGTTCCGGTAACAGATCTTCATTCACGAGCTGCGCCGGCTCGACTCCCAACGACAACATCCACGCATCGCGAATCAAAGTCTCGAGCACGTCGAGGCGCTCTTCGAACTCTTCTTTGTACTGCGCTTCGTTGAGTTGTTCTGCCGAGCGAAGCAGTTGCGAACGGTCGTCGCTGACGACGAGTGCGTTGAGCACTTTGAGCATCGCTTTGCGTTGCGAGGTGAATGTCACCAGATCGTTGGAGAGTGCTCGTCCCAGGCTGCCGCCTGCTGCTCGCGCTCGCAGCCGTGCGGTCTTTTTGTCGAGAGAGTTGCTCTTGACCAGGTAGCCTTCGATTTCATCGGGTGTCAGCGGCGAGAAACGAATCATCTGACAACGCGAGAGTATCGTCGGCAGAAGCTGGGCCGGACGCGCAGTGATCAGGATCAGGTGCGATGTCCGCGGCGGTTCTTCTAGAACCTTCAGCAGCGCGTTTGCGGAAGCGTCGTTCAGCTTGTCGGCTTCGTCGATCAGAAAAACGCGTGCTTTACCTTCGAACGGCCGGAAGTTAGCCTCACGCTCGATCTGGCGCATCTGCTCGACGCGCAATACACGTTTCGGAGCGACGACGAGTCCAACATCCGGATGATCCGTCCAGATTATCTGCGTCCACTCATCAGCATCCTCACGCTGCGGATAGTTCAACTTCGCGATCCGCACGCACGACGAACAGACGCCGCAAGCTTCGAGATCCTTCGGCGTGCGGCAATTCAACGCGCGTGCGACTTCAAGCGCAAAACGCTTTTTGCCGATGCCTTCTTCACCTGTAAACAGCATCGCGCCGGGAAGCCGGTCGTTTACCAGCATTCGTTTCAGCGCTGTTTTGACACGGGAGTTTCCGGTGAGTTCGTCAAACATACTTCATGGCCAGATGGCCCCTGCTTTGAAGATAGGGAATGATGATGTCTTTGACGCGCTCCTGCGTGTGCTCCACAGGCCCGCTCGTGTCGATCAACTTCACACGGTCAGGCTCCTTCAGCGCAATCTGCAAGTAGGCGTCGCGCACGCGAGCGTGGAAATCTGCGTTTTCGATATCAAGACGATCGAGCGCGACTTTGCCGGAGTTCTTTCCGGTCGTGCGTCGTGCAGTGCGATTAGTCGACTCTTCGATCGACAGATCAAAGAGGAGCGTTAGTTCGGGTTTGAGTCCATCGGTGGCTAGTTGCACGATCTGCGAAATCAGTTCCGGGGCGAAGCCTCGTCCCGCACCCTGATACGCAACCGTTGCGTCGGCATAACGATCCGAAATCACGACTTGTCCGGATTCCAAAGCAGGACGCAGTTTGCGTCGTACGTGTTGCGCGCGATCGGCGGCGAAGACGAGTAATTCGGTCAACGGATCGACTTCTTCCATCGCATCCAGCAGCGCGGCTCGCAGTCGCAGCCCAAGTGCGGTGCCGCCCGGTTCGCGGGTCAGCAACACGTCACAGCCGTTGGCACGAAGGAAATTGCCCAGCAGACGTAGCTGAGTCGATTTCCCACTGCCGTCGATACCCTCAAACGTAATGAAAGTTCCAGGCACAGGACCTCAAAAGTTCTTAATTAAGATGGCGGGCGACAGTGTAATCGAATCTTACGCCTCAGGCGAATTGGGCTCTGAGTTGCGGACTTCTCGCGGGTTGGTTTCGGTGTTTGACTGCGAATGCAGCTCGCCGGTGGAACGTCTCGCTTGTGAGATGGTCGAGATGGCGTGCTTGAAGATCAGTTGTTCCTGAGACCCCGATTCAAGCAGAACGGAAAACTTGTCGAAGCTTCGGATCCGGCCCGTCAGTTTCGCCCCGTTCAGCAGATAAACGACCACGGAAGTTTTCTCACGGCGCACCGTGTTAAGAAAGGCGTCTTGAATGTTTTGTGGTGCCTGTTTACCGTCCGACATGCCCGAAACCTGGGGGTAGAAATTGTAGATCGCGCGGTTGCAATGAGATTACAACAGGGATCTTTGCCTGACAAGAGATTGAAGGAGATGTGAGAGAAAGATGATTATTTGGACCCTGGGCCAGCGGCAATGGCTTTGAGAATCGAACGCATAATGGTGTTTTCCTCACCAAAACCATCAAACCACTCCACATCGGCTTCATGGCGAAACCATGTCAATTGACGTTTGGCGTAGTGGCGCACGTCGAGTTTGGTCTGTTCGATGGCGCTTTCGAGGGTCCGCTGACCCTGCAAATACTCCACGACGCGCCGATAGCCATGCGCTCCGAGGGCGCTTGAATTGGGTGAGAAACCGCGGTCCAGCAGCTCGCGCACTTCCTCAACCAGACCGGCTCGGAAGTGTTCCTCAGTGCGCCGGTTGATGCGGTCGTACAGTTCCACGCGCGGCGGATTAAGGGCAAGAATGCGGAGGCGGCGCGAGCTTTCGTGTGGTTCGGGTCGAACCGGTTGTTGGTCCACAATCGAACGGCCAGTTTGAAAATAGACCTCGATTGCCCTCTGAACGCGTGGCCAGTCGCGTGGGTAAAGTTGTGCGGCAGCCTCCGGATCGATGCGTCTGAGGAACCGATGCAGGTGTTCCGGGCCACGTTTCTCGCGCATGCTGTTGAGACGTTGACGCAGTGATTCGTCTGTTGGGGGACTGACGAAAAAGGGATGTCGTAGCGCGCGTAAATAGAAACCCGTGCCGCCGACGAGCAGGGGAACGCGTCCGCGCGATTCAATCTCCTCGATCTTTTTTGCCGCTTCGCGGGCCCATTCGCCTGCGGTGTAATTGATGTCAGGCGAGACGAAATCGATCAGGTGGTGCGGAACGCCTTTGCGTTCTTCGAGAGATACTTTGGCGGTGGCTATTTGGATCTCTTTGTAAACCTGGACTGAGTCGCAATTGATTATCTCGCCGTTGATTTGCAGGGCGACTTCGATTCCGAGAGTGCTCTTGCCGGAGGCGGTTGGACCAACAATGGCGATGACGGGGTTATCAGAAGGCACGAAGCAGTATGACCGTCCAGATGAGGGCGAGTAACAGGAGTGCGCCGACGAGTTGATTGCGAGAGAAGCTCATGGGATCGATCCGCGTTAATCCTGAAAATCGACTTAATACATCCGCGTTATCTCAATACCCGAATAGTAAGCCTTCAGTATCTGTTCCGACGTCCAGCCCTGCTTCGCGAGGCCGTAGGCGCCGACCTGACACATGCCCACACCGTGTCCCCAGCCGCGCCCGACAAAGGTGAACTCGGCGACCCGTCCGGCGTCGTCATATTCGCGGTCGATAACGAAGAGTTGTTCACGCAAACCAAGCGCTGAACGAATGCGACCGCCACGCACGTGAGCCGTTCCACTGGTGCCAACGATCTCGAGATCCGTCACGCGATGCGACGCTCCACGCGACACGACACGCAGATCGACAATCGACCCGATCCCTCGCGCCGCACGCGCCAAACGCGCCTGCACCTGCGCGACACTCAAGCCCTTGGTCCAATTGGCGAATGGCGACATCCGATCAGCGGCAGCCCCGTTTGGCGCCGGCCTAACTTCAAGAAAATCAATCTGCCCGTTGGGCGCGAGATGATAATTCACCGGCTCACCACCAACGAGTGCCACTGACGACACTGCATACGGCCGTTCGCCCAGATAGCGAAACAGAAACGCGTCCGGGTTAACCCTGATCGGCTGGTCCTTGCCTTTCGTCGAACGCAAAATCAGTTGCCCATCACTGGTCGGACGCGCGTTACCTTTTTGCAGTTGCAGCAGATTGCGCGCTTCGAGCAGTCGCGACATCGCGTGCAAAACACGCGCGCGCGATAAAGGCATTCGCGGCCGCAACGTCGCGTCCGGATAGACTGAAAGATGTCCGTCACGAAGCAACATCGCGAGGTCTGCACGATTCTGCGCGGGCACTTCGGACGCATCTTTCACTGCGAGCAGATAATCGGCGTCAGCATCATTCAGGAGTGTTCCGGCACGACTCTCGCCAAAGACAGCCGTCGAGAGTGCTGTGGCAAACGCAGCCGGTCGATTCACATCATCAGCAGTAACCGGCATCGCTTGGCGCGCCACGCGCGCCACGTTCGCCAGCCAGTTTCGCACTTCACCCACGCTCGCATCGCCCGAAAGCCACGAGTCAGAAACACGCTCGCGCAACGTACCGAAGTTCTGCGTGAACAAAAGACTGACATCTCGCACGAGCAGCACATTCGCATCGTCTTGCAAATCGGCTGGCTCGCGCGAAGTCTTGATCACAAAACGATCGAACGTCGCGCCTTCAGCAGCGCACTCGCGTGCACGAAGGTAAGGGATCGCTTCGTTAAAGATCTTTTCCGAGTCTTCGGTGCGTCCGCCGCAGGTTGACGTGTAGAGCGCGTTGATAGGCTCGCCGTTGTAAGTTGCAATCAGACCGCGTGTCTCGTCGACGGCGCGTGTCGAGAGTGGGTTCTCAGAAGTGAGTCCGCGATAAACCTGCGAGCGAGTCGTCGGCAGGATATCGAAACCCTGCGACATGAACTGCCCGCGATTCTTGAGCGCGTATGTGCGCGCGGCGATGGCTTGTGCCTTCAGCGCCTCGATCGCGGGATAACCGCCGGGCGAGAGTTCGTTGGCGACGACACCGCGCACGTAGTCTTCGAGTCCGAGCTCATTAACGACCGTCAGATTACCGCGCAAGTTTGTGAACACTTCGATGCGGCCGCGGTAAGCCTTTTCGTTGAAACGCACCGGCGCGTTCTGCTCGTCATCGGAGGCGAAGGAGACGGGCGCACTCGAACTGAAGATTGGTCCAGTCGTAGATGAAGTGACAACTTCGCGCGAAGGTAATGCAGAACGCGAAGTCAATCGAACCGAACTGCTGTTGCTGGCCGGCGCTTGAGTTTGTGTGACTGTCTGCGGTTCTTTGCCTTCGACTGTCGCGTCAAAACCAGCCGCTTCGAGACGAGCCCTGATCTCTTCAGCTTCTTCACGCGGATGCGTGGTGCCGATCACCATGCCCCATGTTTTGGTTTCGGTGTCGTAGATGGTGTGTGCGTCTTCGCCTGCCGCCTTCTGGATCTCTTTCTCGTTCTCTTCGGCCTCTTCACGCGATGCAGCGCCGCCGACGATCACTCGAAAGGTCGCGTCATCAGCAACGGTTTGTCGTGGAGACAATAGCCGTGGATCGACGCGGACTCGCGACGTGTCCATCGCCAGCAGAGTTGAACCGCCACTCGCGTTCATCAGATGGCCCGTGGTCGAGATAACCGCAGAACGTGCGTCAGTTGTGAGTGCGACGCGGATCGTGGGCTCGGGACCGGTCGTGGTCGTCAGTGACGCCGGGGCGATGATTGGCGTCGTGGCAGACGGAGGCGACCAAACGGGCTGCGCGCGCCGCGGCCGTGTTTCTTGTTGTTGAGCAGATGCGATGGGGAGAAAAAGCGACTGCGCAAGCAGTAATGTGATGACTCGCCGGACGAGGGAACTACACATCATGCGGATACTACTACAAAAACTGGCCACGGATTACACGGATTTACACTGATTTATCAATCCGTGTTATCCGTGTTAATCCGTGGCTAAGGATAAGGACTATTCCCACGAGCCCCAACTATGTGGTATAGACGGTGCAACCCCCGGTAGCACGAGTAAGCGGCAGCGGCTTTTTGGTCTGTCCAGATAAATCAGGAGGCCCTAGGGTCCTCATGAGGAAGACTACTTCCCGAAGCGTTCCGTTTCTTGCAACCGCGGCGTTTGTCTCGGCGTTGCTGGCAGTATCGTGTCTGCCAAAACCACCGGGTGAGAGCGGCGATATCACCATCACGCTCTACGGCTTCTCGGTCATGAAGGAGTCGCTCGAGAAAGCCGTCTTCCCGGGTTTCACCGCGAAATGGAAACAAGAACATGGCCTGGTGGTGCAGTTTCAATCGTCATTTGCCGGCTCCGAGACCGTGACCAATCAGATCCTGCAAGGGGCGCCCTCGGAGGTCGCAATTCTCTCAATCGAACGCGACGCTCAACGACTTCAGAAAGGTGGTTTTGTAACATCGGACTGGCATCAATTGCCCAGCGGCGGAATCGTAAACAAGACACCGTTTGTGATTATCGTGCGCCAGGGAAATCCGAAGGGAATTAAGGACTTTTCTGATCTGGCGAAACCCGGAATCCGATTGATTCATCCCGATCCGGTCAGTTCCGGAGGCGCGCAATGGTCCATACTTGCGATCTACGGATCCGAGTTGGAGAAGTCACAGAAGGAATCAGGAGAGCCTGATAAAAACCGTGCCCTGCAAACGCTGCGAGCGATTTGGAAGAACGTGATCTCGACGCCCGGATCCGCACGCGAAGCGCGCACGACTTTCGAGCTTGGCAACGGCGACGCGCTGATTACTTACGAGCTCGAAGGTTTGCTGATGAAAGAAGCGAAGGCTCCGATCGAAGTTGTGACTCCGCGAGCGACGATCTTCAGCGAGCATCCGGCGGTTGTGATCGACAAGAACGTCACGGCTGCAAAACGCGCTGTGATCGACGCGTTCATGCAGTATCTCTGGAGTGATGAAGCGCAGCAGGCGTTTGTTAAGTACCACTTTTATTCGAGTACGAACGATAGTTTCAACCAGGCAAACGCAGCGTTTGGACACATCGAGATACCGTTCACGATTGAATATTTTGGTGGTTGGGACAAGGCATATCCGGAAGTGATTGAAGGAATCTTTCGGGATCAAGTGCAGAAGAAATGAGCCACGGATAAAACGGATCATCCGTGTCATCCGTGGCTAAAAACTAATGAGTAGCGTAGCACCAGCAATGCGTCACGTGCGCGGGTTCGATGTGGTTCGCCCGCTCAGCATCGGCATGCTCATTTTCATGATGCTGCCCCTCGTCTTCCTGCCACTCGCATCGATCTTCATCTTCGGCACCAGCAACGGTCTCGACAAATTCTGGTCGGCACTGATGCAACCGGAAGCGATCTTTGCCCTCAAGCTATCAATGGCGACGAGCTTCTGGGCCACCGTCTTCAACGTCCTCTTCGGTCTCTTCGCCGCCTACGTCCTTTCGCGTTACAACTTTTGGGGCCGCAACGCTCTCATCGTCACGATATCGCTGCCGACTGCGATCCCAACCGCCGTCGCCGGCTTCGCGTTACTCTTGCTTTGGGGTCCATACGGCACGCTCGGGCGATTTCTGACACCACACGGTTTTCAAATCATGTTCACTGCGGGCGCGATCATTCTCGCGAATATTTTCGTGACCTTCCCGCTCGCTTTCGGCGTGATCAAGCCTGTCTTCGACACTATGAGCCGATCGCTCGAAGAAGCCTCGGCAACTATCGGTGCCACACGCTGGCAGACGTTCTGGCACGTCACCCTGCCGTCGTTACGCGGCGCGATCGTTTCCGGCGCCCTGCTGACTTTTGCACGCGCAGTCGGTGAATTTGGCTCGACGATCCTCGTTTCGGGAAATCTCGCGGGACGAACACAGACAGCGCCGCTCTACATCTTTGCGAAGTTCAACGAAGGGCAAATCGAAGCCGCAAACGCGATCGCTATTGTGCTGGCACTATTCTCGTTTCTGATTTTCAGCGTGCTGTTTTTGGCACGCGATTGGCTTGATGTCGACTGAAATGGTGAAGGCAAAAGAAACATTGATTCCGAGAGTCGTCGAACCGGCGTCGAACACACCGACGTCGCCGGCGGCTGCAAGTGTGGTCGGAATCAGTAAACGCTTCGGCAAAGCCAGCGTGCTTGAAAACATCAGTTTCGATGTTGCCGAAGGTGAGGTGCTCGTGTTGCTTGGCGCGTCGGGCAGCGGCAAGACGACAATCCTGCGCATCATCGCCGGACTGGAAATGCCTTACACCGGCAAAGTGATTCTGCACGGCCGCGAAGTTACCGAGCTGCCCGCGCGCGAACGTGGCGTCGGCGTCATCTTTCAGTCATACGCGTTGTTCCCGAAGATGACGGTGGAAAAGAACATCGGTTATGGCTTGCGCATCCGCAAAAAAAAGCGCAAAGAGATTCGCGAGACTGTGAACGAGTTGCTCCAGCTAGTCCAACTCGAAGAGCACCGCAAAAAGTATCCGTCGCAACTTTCCGGCGGGCAGCAGCAGCGCGTGGCAATCGCGCGCACGCTCGCTTATAACCCCGAAGTGCTTTTGTTTGACGAACCGTTTGGCGCGCTCGACACGCAGACGCGCGTGCACCTGCGTCGCGAGATACGAGCGTTGTTGAAGAAGGTGAACGTGCCGTCGATCTTCATCACGCACGATCAGGAAGAAGCGCTCGAACTCGGCGATCGTGTCGCCGTGCTGAACGTGGGCCACGTCGAACAGATCGGAACGCCTTTTGAGATCTACAACCACCCGGCAACCGAGTATGTGGCGACTTTTCTCGGCGCGGCAAATCTGCTCGACGCCGTCGTACGAAATGGTTTCCTTGAAGTCGGTGCGGCGCAGATCCCCGCGACAGTGGATAAGGAAAAATTCAAGCCGGGCGATTGTGTGAAGATTGTCTTTCGACCGGAAGATGTTTCGTTGAATCGTGGCGATTTTCTCCGCAAGGATCTGGCGCGGCTCGGCAACGCGCTGATCGAGGAGATTAGTTTTGTCGGTGCTTACGAGCGCGTGCGTTTACAGATGGATGTGGGTGGCGCGGACGAGTGCAAGACTGACGAAACACCGTTCTATTTAACCACGCAGACACCCGAGCGACAGTCAGCCAAATCGATCATTGCCACGCGACCCAAGCCGGAAGCCAGCGCCACTCGATTGCACGTAGGAGAGCGCGTCGTAGTTGCCCTCACGTCGTTCACAGTCTTGCCGTCAAAGGGCGCGCGTTGAAGAGAATTGTTTGCGTTTCTGTTTTGATTTGTGCGTTGAGTGTCCTCGCGGCTGCGCAGTCTGTCATTCCGCCTCATGACGACAACCAATTGTGGACTGACGTTCAACTGGCGGTCCCCGTTACGAAGAGTTTTGATTTCAATCTTTTGGGCACGCTGCGTTTGGGACGCGACATCAGCCGTCCGGTAGACGAGCGCGTTGGCGTTGGATTTACTTTTCGTTGGGGCAAGTATTTCAGCGCGTCGCCAAATTATTTGCACATCGGCATGCAGCCGTTTCGCGGTCGCAAGGTTTGGGAGAACCGGTTGACGTTGCCGGTCACACTGCGGTTTACGGCCGGCAAGTTTCGCTTGAGCGATCGGAATCAGTTTGAGCGGCGTTATCGAAATTCCGGAGCGAAGTCGTGGCGATACCGCAACCGGTTTCAGGTAGAGCGTCAAGTCGGTTCGACGAAGCAGGGCCTGGCGTTGTATTTTGCTGACGAAGTGTTTTACGACTGGTCGGTAGACCGATGGGTCCGCAACAGGTTTTCAGTCGGCGGGATTAAAGTCTTCAACAAACACTACACGCAGGAATTCTATTATCTCCGCCAGAACGACGGCGTGAGCCTACCGGGAGACCTCAATGTGATAGGCACCACCTTAAGGTTCAGACTCTAATCCGTCTTCGATCCGTGTTCATCCGCGGCTCTAACGGCCAGGGTATTGAATTCCCGTCGCACCGCATTGATATTCGCAAACGGCAGCGCACGAGCATGAGTACGGTTAGTTAAGAGAATGAAGACGCGCCTGTGGTCTGGATCGATCCAGACGCACGTACCCGTGAACCCGTTGTGACCAAAACTATCCCGAGGAAGATCTGTTCCTCCAGTTGAATCTTTCGTCGCCGCCAGTTGCCAACCGATCGAGCGCGCCTCCTCCAAATCCGGCGTCATATTCTCCCGAAACAACTTGCACGTCTCCGGAGCGAGCAGCTTTGTTGACTCACTCAGAAACTGTTGCGCCAGCACAAACGTCTCACTCGCCGTTGAGAACAGTCCGGCGTGACCAGCCGCGCCGCCCAGGAAGTACGCATTGCCGTCATGAACCTCACCCCAGATCAGTCGCTGCCTCGAATTCGGATATTCACCCGCATCCATCTGTTTGCACATGCCGGCTTCATACGTATTACCCGTTTCACACGCGGCAATACCTGTTTGCAAGGCGACTTCGGGATTGAAGAAGGTCTGTTTCAGATTTAGCGGTTCGAAGATTTCACGCTGCGCCAGCTCCGCGAGCCGGTGCCCGGTCAGACGTTCCAGCAGAATGCCGAGCGCGATGAATCCGAGATCGCTGTACAGCACGCGCGTGCCGGGTTTGTACTCCAGATCGAGATTCGCGATCGCGCCCGCCGCTCGTTCCGGTTCATCTTCAGTCAAAATGTAAAGCGGACGCCACGCAGGCAGACCTGAAGTGTGCGTCAGCAGCTCGCGCACGGTGATCATCTGCTTATCGGTGCGATCGAATTCCGGCAGGTAGTGTGAAACTGAGCTGTCGAGTGTTAGCTCGCCAAGTTCGATGCGGCGCGCGCAGAGCAGGGTCGTGACAAGCGGTTTTGTAAGTGAGGCGAGATCGTAGATTGTGTCGATTTTGTTTGCGACGCGATAAGGTTCGACAACCGAATGTCCGAGCGCATCGGTGAAGAGGATTTCGTCGCGCTCGGCGACGAGATAAACCGCAGAAGGAAACTCACCCGCTTCGATGTGTTGCTGAAGTAACGCCGACAATTGCTCGTTCGCTATAGGTATCGCGGCCATTGCAATAACAGTCTAGCGAACATTCGCGCTGAGTTCACTCATACCGGGATGTTCGGCGTGCTCGCGGATACGCTCGAGCGTGCGCAGCGCGAGGCTGAGTGCGTTTCTGCCTTCAAGTCCGGACACGGCAGGCGGTGTTCCCTTGCGCGCCGAGTCAAGAAACGAAACTATCTCCGCACGCAACGGCTCGACGTCGACGATGTCCAGATGATTGATGTTTACGCCGGGCCACGAGCTACCCGCAGCAGGCGGTGAAAGACTGCTGACCGTAGCGCGTTTGGTGGTGTAATCGATGGCGATGTAGTCGTGTGGCTGGAAGAAACGCATTTTGCGAATCTTCTCGGCGCCGACGCGCGACGCAGTGATGTTTGCTACTGCTCCGGATGAAAACTCGAGCCGCGCATTTGCGGCGTCGACCTTGTTGGTGAGAATCGCGATACCGACGGCGTGAATGTTTGTGACTTCGACGTCTTCACCAACCAGCCACTGTACGATATCGAGATCGTGAATCATCAGATCGAGCACGACGTCGATGTCGAGCGAACGAGCGGTGAACTGGCCCACACGATGAATCTCGAAATAGACGGGCTTGCGGACATGTGGACGCAGCGCGACCATCGCGGGATTGAAACGCTCGAGATGTCCGACTTGCAGAATCGCATTACCACGCGCGGCAGCTTCGATCATGCGATCGGCTTCTTCGAGCGTGCGCGAGATTGGCTTTTCGACGAGTACGTGAATGCCCGACTCGAGTAGTCCGCACGCGATCTCGCAGTGTGCTTCGGTTGGGACGGCGATACTTGCGGCGTCGATGCGTCCGACCAGTGCGTGCCAGTCGGAGGTCCAGTCGGTTTTTCTTTCTGCACTGATCGAGCGCGCTGTCTCTTCGTTCAGATCGCAAACCGCGACGAATTCCGAGACGCCTTCGTTGGCGAGATCGGCATGAATGCGAGCATGTTGCCGTCCGAGGCTGCCGACGCCGATAACTGCTGTGCGTAACATAATGTGTTAGTCTGAGCCGCTTTATCCAGTAAACGGAGCCGAATATACTTGCATCCTTCGACGCTTGCCAAGCGAGTCTACCTTTTACTCTTCCCCAGCATCGTCGTCTTTTACTTTTACGGACTCGGCAAACTGCCGCTGCTTGGACCAGACGAGCCGCGCTATGCGCAGGTGGCGCGTGAGATGTTTCTCAATCACGATCTGATTACGCCGAGGCTCGGTGGACACACGTGGTTTGAGAAACCGGCGCTGCTTTACTGGATGATCGTCGGTGCGTTCAAGGTGTTTGGAGTCAGCGAGTGGTCGGCACGGCTCGGTCCGGCGATCTGTGGTTTGCTGACGGTGATCGCTGTTTGGTTTGTGGCGCGTGAAGTCGATGGAGTGGCGTCCGGCTTTGCGTTTTGGGCACTCATCGTTACGGCTACATGTCTCGGGCTGATCGTGTTTTCACGGGCGGCGAGTTTTGATGTCGTGATTACGATGACGACGACCTGGTCGCTCGCGTTCTTTCTTTTGCACGAACTGCCATCGACGAAAAGCAAGCGACTCCTTTTGGCAGGCTTTTATGTGTTCGTCGGCTTATCGCTATTAGCAAAGGGTTTAGTTGGGATCGTGATCCCGTTCGGCGTGGTCGGATCTTATTACCTGCTTAGACGAACGTGGCCACAGCGTTCAGTGTGGCTCAGTCTGCTTTGGGGAGTGCCGCTCGCACTGCTTGTGTCCGCCGTTTGGTATGGACCAGTCATCGCGCGCCACGGCTGGACGTTCATCGACGAGTTTTTTATCCAGCATCACTTTGCGCGTTACATCTCCAACAAGTATCACCACCCGCAGCCGTTCTACTTCTATCCGGTAGTCATCCTGATGCTCGCGTTGCCATGGACTGTGCATTTGATCATCGCCTTAGTGAAAGCGCGAAACTGGCAGTGGCGGGGTGCGGATAGCATGAGCATCGTTCGTGTTTTCGCGCTCGCGTGGTTGTTGCTGCCGATTGTGTTCTTTTCGTTTTCAGGATCGAAACTGCCGGGTTACATATTGCCCGTAGTGCCGGCGGTCGCCTTGCTCGTCGCCGATCGGTTGACTGTCGTTCAAAAAGCACGCTGGCCATTGGTGATAGCAGGTGCGACGGTCGTGTTGGTCGTGATCGTCTTGAACTTTGCGGCGCCTTTCGCGAGACGTGAATCAGTCAAAGACTTGCTCGCGCTTGCCGATGCGCGTGGTTATGCGAATACGCCGGTGATCGCGCAGCGAGGTGATGATCGATCGGCGGAATTTTATGCTTACGGCAGGGTGCTTTATCGGGCTGATGGCGAGGTGCTGACGTTCGATGAGATTTCTGTCGACGAGGCGCGAACGCGTGGTGCGAAGTTTGTGGTGTTTATTCCGGTGCAGCATGTGGAGAATTACAGAGGCGCGCCGAGGATCGAGATTATCGGGGACAACGGTCACACCGCGGTGCTTGGCTGGCAACCGTAACGGGCTATCCACAGATTACACAAATACTATCTTAGATTGCGCGCGAAGAATTCGATCACAATCCGGTCGTACGCTTCACCCTGTTCACCAGTCGCCGAGGGGAGACTAAAGCCACTCAACGGCAAATCAGTTCTCACTTCAACATTCCCCGGCACCGGAAAGCACTTGTGCAACGTCGCCGTCGAGTCGCGCAACTTCCCCGCATCATTCCCTGACAGCAGTAGCACACGCTGGTCGCGCATCCCCAGCGCGAATTCGCACGCACTATCATCCTCGTAGCTTCCCATCAGATACAGTCTCATCCCCTGGCGCGTCAGCATCTGGACCAAACTGTTGTCCACGCCCACACATTTCGCAACGGCAGTTCTCATCAGCTCGTCCGGTGAGCTTGAAACGGAGTCGAGCACTAAGACTTTAACCTGGCTGTCAACGCGCGCCGCATTCAACGCACTGTAAGCACCAAGCTCAACGCCATACACCCCAAAACTCTCGCCCACAAGCGTCTTCTGATTTTCTGACTTGAGACCGCGAAGAAAGTCGAATCCAGCGCGCAAGTCTTCACCTTCACGCCCGCCGAGTGAACTCCACCTGATCAACGGATTCTCGCCATGCCCACGAAGATCGGGCCAAAGGATCGTGAAGTTTGTTGTCTCGTTGATCTTGACGCCGAGATTGAAGAGCCACGACCGATCGCCGCCATAACGATGAAGCAGCACGACTGCCGGCGCACCTTCCGCCCCGCGCAGTAGCCACCCGCGCGCTCGGCGCCCGTCGAGCGTGGGCCAACTTTCATCCGTCACCTTGATCGCGCGACCACTAATCTTTGAAAACGACTCCGGCGTTACGATGTAAGGATTCTTCGCGGGACGGGAAACACAATAGACGACAAACGAGAGCGCCCCCAGCACAGCCAGCACGATTACCAGTGCTATTGGCAGGAAAGACTTAACTAGTCTTTTACCAAATCGTCTTCGAGGTGGCATTAGTGTGAGTTGCCCTGGATTTTACTCCGTCGCTGTCTGATCCGCTCGAGTCGCCTCATAATAGTCTGACGGCGTATTGATGTTAACAAAAAACCTATCCGCCTGTTTGAGATTCCTTAACTCCGCGAACGAAACCCAGCGCGTTTTAACAGCATTGAGAAGGTCCAGAGGCCGCCGTCGCCCCGCTTCGATTAGCTCGGTTGCGCGTTGGCGGCAAGGATCGACGCGATAGAGTGCAGCCAGCGGTTGTGGGCGGCTATCGGGCTGAATCGGCACTACTGCTTCATGAACCAACCTCGCTGCAGCGAGAGTCGAGAACAGTTCCGCAGTCACGAAAGGCAAGTCGCAGGCAACGACGATGGCCCACTCACGCTTGCAGGCGGCGAGCGCAGCATGAACACCTCCGAGCGCTCCCCACTGCGGGTAGACGTCCGAGACACTCGGAAGCTTTGAATCGACTGTTTGGCGGCCGACGATCGTGACCGAATCAGTTAGTGAGCGAAGAGTTTCTGCGATTCGGTCGGTAAACGTTTGGCGGTCAATCAGCAACTGAGACTTGTCGGCGCCCATTCTGCTAGAGGCGCCGCCAGCAAGAATGAAAGCTTCCGAATCTTTCATGAACACAGCTTACACAGAATCTGCGTTTTCTGCGTAATCTGTGGAAACCTTGACCGCATTCTTGACCGAAGATTATAGTCCTAACGATGAAAAGCTTTGCCCTTATACTCAGCGCAATACTCGTCGCCCTGACCGCGACAATGGCCGTGGCTCAACCTGCGGACATCGCACCAAAAGCTCCCGCACTGTTTCCGCTCGAAGACCTGCGACCGGGAATGAAAGGAACAGCACGGACCGTTTTCAGCGGTTCCGGAACGGAAGAATTCGGCGTCGAGATCCTCGGCATCCTGCCGGGATTTCCGGGCCCGCGCCAGTCAGCGATTATCGCGCGACTCAGTGGCGCGAACGTTGAGAAGACGGGCGTATTCGCGGGAATGTCAGGCTCGCCGGTTTACATCGACGGCAAGATTGTCGGCGCGATCGCGTTTAGTTTTCCGTTTTCAAAAGAGCCTATTGCTGGAATCACGCCCATCAAGCAGATGGTCGAGCTCTTCAATCAGGGCCCTGAAAACATCAAGCCAAGAGAGCCTCGGGCGGTTTCGTTTTCGCAACTGGCGGGAACTGATTGGAAGCCAAATCTGCCCAAGCCGGCGGTGTCGTCAACATCACTTTTAGCGCCGGTGTCGGTTGGTTCACCACTGTTGCCGCTGATGGGTCAGCAAATGACGCCGATTGCGACGCCTCTCGTGTTCAGTGGCATCAGCCAGGAATCGCTTTCGGCATACGCGCCGCAGCTAGTCGCGAGCGGACTGTTGCCGGTTTCGGGTGTCGGTGGTTCAGCGGCGATCACGCCCCTCGCCGAGGTTAATGGAAACACCTTTCCGGCGGGTAGTTCGATCAGCGTTCAGCTCGTGCGCGGTGATTATTCACTCGCGGCAGCGGGGACGGTGACGATGCGCGACGGCGATCGAATTTACGCTTTTGGTCATCCGTTCCTCAGCCTTGGCGCTTCGGACATGCCGATGAGTGAATCGTCGGTCGTGACTGTGATCTCCAACATGAACAACTCGTTCAAGCTGGCAGTGCCGGGTCGAATGGTTGGATCTATTTCGCAGGATCGTGCGTCCGGAATCTACGGTTTACTGCGTCAGTCGCCGAAGATGATTCCGGTGAAGGTGAATCTGCACACGAGCCGCGATAAAACTGATACTTACAATTATGAGCTGGCAAACGATTCGTTCCTGACGCCGTTGCTGCTCAATATCACGCTTTTCAACACGATTACTTCGAGCGAACGTGCGTTGGGTGATTCCACGATCAGCGTGAAGGGCGAAATCAAAATCAAGGGCCAGGAGCCGATCCAGATTGACCGCAGGTTCTCAGCGAATAACTCGCCGATCATGGCCGCGGGTGCAATCGCAGCGCCGGTTAGTTCGCTACTGACCAGTGGTTTTGACGACGTTCAGCTCGACGGTATCACGCTCGACATCGCTTCGACCGAGACGAAGTACGCCGGCACACTCGAGCGCGTGACCCTCGACCGCACTGAAGTTCGACGTGGTGAGAAAGTCGAAGTGCAGGCCTACGTTCGCACGGAATCGGGCAAGCAGTTTGTGCAGCGAATTCCGGTTCAGATTCCGGAAGATGCGCCTGAGGGGCAGTTGCTGGTGTTTGTCGGAGATGGTGGTGCGTTGCAGGAAGGATCACCTTCGAAGGCTTTTGTGCCGCAGGATTTGGGCCAGCTCGTGAAGGCGATCAATACCGTGAAGAAGAGCGATCGGCTTTATGTGAAGCTGTTTCGGATTACGTCCGGTGCCGTGATTGGGACGAGCGAGCTGCCCAGTCTGCCGCCGTCGATGGTGGCGACGCTGAACAGCGACCGCACGTCGGGCGGATATACGCCGACGGTGCTTTCACCGGTCTACGAAATGGAATTACCACCGGCTGAGTTTGTGATTTCCGGACAACAACTCATCGCGATTGATATCGTGAAGTAAATTAGCCACTGATCTTACGGATAAAAAACCCGATCTGCGCAGATCGGGTTTTTCTTTTATCCGTTTTATCCGTGGTTAATTAATGTCGAGGGCGTTCGCGCGTTCCCGGAATGCTGCGGCCAGTCGATCGACGTCTTCCGCTGGATAGTTCGCCGAGCGGAACGCATCCTTGATCTGCTCGTCACTCAACTTCTTCAATAAAGCACTGAGCCAACGTGCATCAGCAACCGTGATGTTCTCGAAGAGCTTCTGGTTCTTGCCGCTGTAGTGGAAGTCAATCACGTCGCCCTTAACCGCCTTGATGAATTCCGCTTTGACGTAGTCATCCGGTTTGTTGCGACTACGCGAGATGATGCCGCCAGTCTTGCCGAATGAGCCGCCCAGATCGCTGATGATGTAGCGCAGCTCCCCGGTGGTGTCGCCTTTGTGGACGAGGATCTCGTTGTTGTCGTCTTTCATGTCCCAGTTATTGATCATCACCATGAAGATCTTGAGACCACGAAACTCCGGCTTGTCCATGAACGGATTGTTTTCCCACATCCAGTTGCCGGTGCGCTTCACATCCGCGGGACGCGCCTCGAGTCGAACATTGTCAAACTCGCCTTTGCCTTCGATCTTCACATGTGGAACGAGGTACGCGATTTCAGTCTCGTATCCCAACGCCCACAACAGGCGATTCGCAGCCGTGTCAGGCTGAGCTTCCTTGCCAATCTTTGCGATCCATTCATTGCCCTTGGCGTCTCGCACGCGATACTTGGTCGAATAGCCGCCGGTTTTCTGCTCGATAAAGGTTAACTTGCTGATGTCGGGCTTCATCTCTTCGCCGCCGGCCCCGAGAATGAGATTGCGGCTCTCGATGTCAGCCGGGTCACGCCACATGATCGGGGTACCCGTGTAGACCTTTTTCTCTTTCTCGTCTTTATCTTTCTTATCTTTGTCCTGAGCGGCGGCTGCAAACGGCAGCGCCAGCATTAGAACCATTAACCAGGCGGACCAAAAAACGGATTTAGTACGGAACATTGATTGAGTTTCTCCTACGTGTAGGTTTCTGGTACAAAATTCAACGGAAGACCACATCATAAAGCAACGCGAATACCGGGAATAAAAAAGGCCACAGAAAAACACGGATGACACAGATCAGAATTGCTGATCCGCGTCATCCGTGTTTATCCGTGGCTAAGTTATTTATGGGTTAGGTGGCGTTGCGCCCTGGGGCGTGATCCACAGTTCGACGAAGAGGTTTTCTCGCGCCGATCCTACCAGGGTAACGATGCGGCTCTTATCGAGACCGCGAGAGTGAACCAGGTACTCGACCACACGGTTCGCGTGATATTGAACGTCGCCGCGTTTGCCTGAACGTCCCGGATAGACGATCACGTAGGCCGTCGCTGTCGGATCGTTCTGGAGTTCGATGCCGTAGTTATCGAGACGGGCTTTTTCGTCGTTGCGCGAGATGTCAGGAAACTCGTCAAACTTGCGGCTCGTCAATTTCGGCAGCGGAATTGATACGCCGCAGTCGGCCGAGCATTCGAGGTTATATCCACCAACTGAAAGCGATGCTCTGACTGTTTGACCACCGAGTCCGGTCGTATCGACTTTGATCGTGTCCGTTCCCTGGCCCTCCATGATTGTTCCCGCCGAGACGGTCCAGTTGTAGCCCGCATTCGTGTTGGCGGGTACGCCGCCCGTCAAGCGTGAACTGAAGGTAATCGGTTGACCAAAAGCAATGTCCGTCGGACAAACGATCTCGATCGCTGGACAAACCGGCTGCACGACGACGCATGGATTCACAAGCACGCTCACCGACGAAAATGCCTGGCACGACCCGCTAACGCCGATGCTTTGAATATCGAGCGACGCTTTGTGGTAACCGGGTTTCAATCCAGCCAGGTTCCATGTGACCTCCGGACCTTCGCCGATGATCGTGCCATCGCTGGTCGTCCAGACGTACTTGATTGGGTTTTTGTCGGGCGAAACGGCATTCGCGGTTAACCTAACCTTGGGCGCGCCGCCGTCGGCGCAGGCGGTCACGATGTTCGAGTCGGCGGTCAGGCTCAGCGAAAGAGGGGCACTGACTGCATTGACCACAGTTGTTTTTTGGGCGAAAACCTGTGGGGCGGATAGGGCTACCAGGGCAATTGGCGCCAGATATCCTAAAAGCCGGGATTTATTTCTTAACATTTGCACTCCTTACGACTTCCTAAAAGAAAGCTTTTGTTGGAAGAAAGTCTGAATTCACCTTAACTTCCACGGGCCATGGCTGGTTTGACTCTGCCACTGAATTTGCGTTAGATACGTTGCTGCTTCCCTAACCTGCGGTGCTTTTCAACAGTGGCAGAGCGTTCTACAGGATGAGATCGATTCTCTTAATCTGCGCCGTGTGGCTAGTTGTTTTCGCCATCGGTTGCAAGCGCAGCGGTCAGCAGAGCACGAATAATAGTGCCGGAAGCCCGCCAGTGTCCAACAGTTTGGCGGAGGATCGCACTCGTGCCCGCGAGCATCTGGCGAAAGGCAAGGACCTGTATCGCGAAGATCAGGACGCCGAAGCTGTTTTAGAGTTCCAGGAGGCTGTCCGGCTTGATCCCGAACTGGCCGAGGCGCATTTTCGGCTTGGATTGGGATACGAATCGCTTGGAAAGACGGAAGAGTCCCAGGCCGAGTACAAGAAAGCGGTTGAGGCTTACAAGAAGTATTTTGGGGAAAACCGCGACGATGCCGAGGCTCATTACGCGCTCGGACAGACCTACGCTAATCTCGGCAACTTCAGTGAGGCGATTCGGGAGTATCGGGAAGCGACGAAGTTGAAGGACGACGACCCGGATATTTATTACGATCTCGGGGTTGCGCACACGAAGTTGGCGCAGTATGACGCTGCCGCCGCGGCGTTTTCGAAGGCTCTTGAGCTTGACCCGAACTATTACCGGGCCCAGGACGGTTTGGATGAGGCGAAAGAAGGCGTCAAGCGAATCCGTGCCGGCAGGAAGCATCAGGAAGATTTGTTGAAGAAACAGAAGGAAGACGAGCTGAAGAAGGCGGGCGCGGGTGCCGCTTCGCCGTCTCCGGAGGAGTAGTATGGCCACTTACACACCGCCCCCGTATTTTCCGCAGAGTTCGCTAGCCCCGGCGGATAAGAATCGTTATCGCAAGTTTAAGCTCGTGATGATGGGATTGGCGTTGTTGCTGATCGTGCTCATCGGCGCCGCCGGGTACGGGATCTACCACCTATTCAAATGGCTCTTATAGAATTGGAGCGCTCGGAACGTACTGTAGGGGCGGCCCTCCGTGGCCGCCCGTGGTTTGAAACGCGCCCGATTCGAAACATGTTATGTCGAACCAAGGGCGGCCACGGAGGGCCGCCCCTACAGTACGTTCCGAGGTCCCTTGCTGTGCTTGACACACCTCAATCTGTTCCGTATAGTCTCCCGTTTCGGACTGACAGTCTGAAGCAACAAAAGCAACGTCTGGTTGGTTCTGTAGGTGTGGAGGCGTTGCTCGACCATCAGCAATACGGTCGTTGACAATTATTGTGGCGTAAATGGTCTGCGTCCAGCGCAAACCCGCGCGAAGGAAACTTCTCGCCTATAATGCGACGCCACAGAAAAGTTTCGGCTTAAGGGAAGCCACGATCCACGCCCGCCGCATAGCGAATTCAGAACATCCCTATTAACTAAATTCTAACAGGGCAGCCGCCTGCGCTGACTGCCGGACTGGTTCCGGAAAGAGGCAGGCAAGGGGCCTTTTTGCGCGTCTAACGCAACCGACTTAAGAGGAAAACAGTGCCGACGATTAATCAGCTAGTTCGCAAGGGCCGCCAGCAGGTGAAGTACAAGACGGCCAGTCCCGCGCTCCAGAGTTCTCCGCAAAAGCGTGGTGTCTGCACCCGTGTTTACACACAAACGCCGAAGAAGCCGAACTCGGCGCTCCGTAAAGTCGCTCGCGTTCGCCTGACCAACGGTATCGAGGTCACGACTTACATTCCCGGCGTCGGTCACAACCTCCAGGAGCACTCGATCGTGCTCATCAGAGGCGGCCGCGTGAAGGATCTCCCGGGCGTCCGCTATCACGTGATTCGCGGCACGCTCGACTCAGTCGGCGTCGCCGACCGCAAGCAGGGACGCTCGAAGTATGGAGCGAAGCGGCCCAAGGCAAGTGCTAAATAGCGAGAAACGAATATGCCAAGACGACGAGTAGCCGAACGACGCGATGTACTCCCGGATCCTGTTTACAGCAGTCCGCTGGTGACCAAGTTCATCAGTGGCGTGATGTGGGAAGGCAAGAAGAGTGTGGCCGAAAGCATCTTCTACGATGCCATGCGCCAGATCGGCGACAAGACGGGCGAAGAGCCTTTGAAAGTTTTCAAACGGGCAATCGACAACGTGAAGCCCACGGTTGAAGTGAAGTCGAGACGCGTTGGCGGTTCGACCTATCAGGTGCCGATCGAAGTACACCAGGAAAGGCGCGGTGCCCTGGCAATTCGCTGGATCGTCTCCTACGCCCGCGGCCGCGGTGAAAAGACGATGACCGATCGTCTGGCGGCCGAGATTCTCGACGCGGCAAACAACCGAGGTAACGCGGTGAAGAAGAAGGAAGACACGCACCGCATGGCGGACGCGAACAAAGCGTTCGCGCACTATAAGTGGTAGGGATAGGGCCTGACATCGTTAGGACCTATTAAAGAAAATGGCTAAGCACGATTTAAGTAAGTTCAGGAATATCGGCATCATGGCCCACATCGATGCCGGCAAGACCACCACCACGGAACGCGTCCTTTACTACACGGGCATCACGCACAAAATTGGCGAGGTGCACGAGGGCACGGCGACGATGGACTGGATGGAGCAGGAGCAGGAGCGGGGTATCACGATTACCAGCGCTGCGACCACCTGTTTCTGGGAAAGAAACGGCGTCGATCATCGCATCAACATCATCGACACGCCCGGACACGTCGACTTCACCATGGAAGTTGAGCGCTCATTACGAGTGCTCGACGGCGCTGTCGCAGTGTTTGACGGCGTCGCAGGTGTGGAGCCGCAATCAGAAACCGTCTGGCGCCAGGCTGACAAGTACGGCGTTCCGCGAATCTGTTTTATCAACAAGCTCGACCGCGCGGGCGCTTCATTCGATCGCTCGTTCGAGTCGATCATCACTCGTCTCGGCGCAAATCCAGTAGCACTGCAAATTCCGATTGGTCTCGAAGATCAGCTTAAGGGCGTCGTCGATCTGATCGCGATGAAGGGCTTGCTCTGGAAAGACGAAAGCAAGGGTTCAGAATATGAAGTCACGGACATCCCTGAAGATTTGAAGGATGCCGCGATTGCTGCGCGCGAGAAGTTGATCGAAGCTGTGGCCAGCATCGACGACGACTTGATGCACAAGTACCTCGAAGGCGAAGAGATCTCCGAGGCCGAAATCCGTAAGGCGCTGCGCGCCGGAACGATTGGTTTGAAACTCGTGCCGGTGGTTACCGGTTCGGCGTTCAAGAACAAGGGCGTGCAGACCCTCCTCGACGCTGTGGTTGATTATCTGCCGTCGCCGCTTGATGTGCCTCCCGTTGAAGGCATTAATCCAAAGACAGATGCGATTGAAAGTCGCCCCGCGGAAGCTTCAGCGCCGTTCGCCGGTTTGGTCTTCAAGATCATGGCGGACAAGCATCTGGGCCAATTGTCGTTTGTGCGCATTTACAGCGGCACAATCAAGGCCGGTTCCTATGCTTACAACCCGGTCAAGGGCAGCAGGGAACGTGTCGGCCGGTTGATGCGCATGCACGCCAACAAGCGTGAAGACATTGAGGACGCGAGCGCTGGTGAGATCATCGCCATCGGCGGCATGAAGCAGGTCACGACTGGCGACACTGTTTGTGACGAGAACAAGCCGATCATTCTCGAGAAGATGGAATTCCCGGCTCCTGTTATTCGTGTTGCTGTTGAGCCGAAGACGCGTCAGGATCAGGACAAGTTAGGCGTCGCGCTGAATCGTCTCGCTCAGGAAGATCCTTCCTTCAACGTTTCCACAGATCCTGAAACCGGCCAAACAATCATTGCCGGTATGGGTGAGCTGCACCTCGAAATCATTGTCGACCGCATGAAGCGCGAGTTCAGCGTTGAAGCAAATGTCGGCAAACCGCAGGTGGCTTATCGAGAGACCATCACTCAGCCCGCAGCGGGTAAAGAGATCTACAAGAAGCAGACTGGTGGCCGCGGTCAGTTCGGACACGTGGAGCTCGAGATAGAGCCGGCTCCGGGTGAAGGTTTTGTTTTTGAGAACAAGATCACTGGCGGTGCGATTCCGAAGGAATACATCAAGCCTGTCGAGAGTGGTGTCAGAGACGCGATGGAGCGTGGTTTTCTCGCCGGCTATGAGCTGGTGGATATCAGGGTGCGCCTCGTGTTCGGTAATTACCACGAGGTCGATTCGGATGAGCGATCGTTCCACATCGCTGGCTCGCTCGCTTTCCAGGACGCAGTGCGGAAAGCAAAGCCGGTGTTGCTGGAGCCGATCATGCGCATCGAGGTAGTGACTCCTGATGACTACATGGGTGCAGTCAATGGCGATCTAATGCGCCGGCGTGGTCAGATTGAGAAAACCGAGCCTCGACCGGGTGGCGCGCAGGTGATTACTGCGTTCGTACCTCTTTCAGAAATGTTTGGTTATACGACCGACTTGCGGTCGGCGACACAGGGCCGCGCAACCTCAACGATGCACTTCGAGCGCTATGATCAAGCGCCGAAGAATATTGCCGAAGAGGTTATTGCAAAGGTCCAGGGGGTTGCAAAATAAAGGGGCAGGAGTTGGCACAGACTTTCTAGTCTGTGCCTTTTCTTTTCAAACTTAGACGCAGCAGAGACTGTGTACACGGGGAAATAAAAGAGATGTCGAAGGAAAAATTTGACCGTTCCAAGCCACACGTGAACATCGGGACGATTGGACACGTGGATCACGGGAAGACGACGTTGACGGCAGCGATCACGAAGGTGTTGGCGAAGCACAATCCGAAAGTGCAGTTCGTGGCCTTCGATCAGATCGACAAGGCGCCGGAAGAGAAGGCACGCGGAATCACGATCGCGACCGCGCACGTGGAGTATGAGACGGCGAACCGTCACTACGCGCACGTCGACTGTCCGGGTCACGCCGACTATGTGAAGAACATGATCACGGGTGCGGCGCAGATGGACGGTGCGATTCTGGTAGTCGCGGCCACCGACGGCCCGATGCCGCAGACGCGCGAGCACATTCTGCTGGCTCGTCAGGTGGGTGTGCCGGCGATGGTCGTGTTCATGAACAAGGCTGACGCGGTCGACGATGCTGAGTTGCTGGAACTGGTGGAACTGGAAGTGCGCGAGTTGCTGAGCTCTTACGAGTTTCCTGGCGACGACATTCCAGTGGTACGCGGCAGTGCGTTGAAGGCGCTCGAAGGCGACCCGGAATGGGAGAAGACGGTGGAAGAGCTGATGGCGGCGGTGGACAGTTACATCCCGACGCCGGAGCGCGACATTGAGAAGCCGTTTTTGATGCCGGTGGAGGACATCTTCACGATTCAGGGTCGCGGTACGGTGGCGACTGGTCGTGTAGAGCGCGGCAAGGTGAAGGTGAACGAAACGGTAGAGGTTGTCGGCATTCGCCCCACCATCAAGACGGTGGTAACGGGCGTCGAGATGTTCAAGAAGCTTTTGGACGAAGGCGTGGCGGGCGACAACGTTGGTCTGCTGCTGCGTGGTGTTGAGCGCAAAGACATCGAGCGCGGGCAGGTAATATCGAAGCCCGGTTCGATCACGCCGCACACGAAGTTCAAGGCCGAAGCTTACGTGCTGACGAAGGAAGAAGGCGGACGGCACACCCCGTTCTTCAGTGGTTACCGGCCGCAGTTCTACTTCCGCACCACGGACGTGACGGGAGTGGCGCACTTGCCGGAAGGTGTCGAGATGGTGATGCCGGGCGACAACGTGCAGATGTCGATCGAGTTGATTGCGCCGATCGCGATGGAGAAGGGATTACGCTTCGCTATTCGTGAAGGCGGTCGCACGGTCGGAGCAGGCACAGTGTCTGAGGTTATTGAATAGATCATCCACAGATTACGCAGATTCAGTTAAGAAATCTGCGTAATCTGCGGATAAACAGACTCGAGATCTTATGAACGAAAAAATCAGAATTCGCCTCAAGGCTTACGATCATCGCGTGCTTGATCAATCGACAACCGAAATCGTCGAAACAGCCAAGCGCACCGGTGCTCGTGTTGCTGGTCCAATTCCTTTACCGACGGTGAAGAACAAGTGGACTGTGCTGCGCTCGCCGCATGTCGATAAGAAGTCGCGCGAGCAGTTTGAGATTCGCACGCACAAGCGTCTGATGGACATTCTCGATCCGACGCCGCAAACAGTTGATGCGTTGATGAAGCTGGATCTGCCGGCCGGTGTTGACGTCGAAATCAAAGCATTTGGCAGGCAATAGGACTGAACGACAATGATTAACGGGATCATCGGAAGAAAAATCGGCATGACGCAGATCTTTGCGGCAGATGGCTCGGTGACGCCAGTCACGGTAATCAAGGCTGGCCCATGTGTCGTCGTGCAAAAGAAATCTGCGGCCGGTCCTGACGGTTACGATGCGGTGCAGATCGGTTTGGTGGATGAGAAGCCACTGAAGTTGAAGAACGTTACCAAGCCGATGCGCGGGCATTTCGAGAAGACTGGCGGCGGCATTCCGCCGACGCGAATCCTGAAAGAGTTTCGCCTGACCGAAGGCGGCGACGGGATGAATGTCGGCGACAAAGTGCTGGTCGATCAGTTTGCTGACGGCGAGATGGTGGACGTGATCGGACGTTCGAAGGGCCGCGGTTTTGCCGGCACCATCAAGCGTCATCACTTCAATCGTGGACCTGAATCGCACGGTTCGATGAACGTTCGTGCGCCCGGTTCAATCGGCGCTTCGGCGTATCCCTCGCGTGTTATCAAGGGAAACCGATCGTCGGGTCACATGGGCGATGTGCGCATCACCACCAAGGGTTTGACGGTGGCTCGCGTCGATGCCGAAAACAATATTTTGATGATTCGTGGCGCGGTGCCCGGAGCGAATGGAACGGTAGTCGTTGTTCGCAAGGCGACAAAGAAGACGAAGTAGGAGTTGGGTATGCCGACAGTCAAGGTGCGCAACGTAAAAAATGAAGAGGTTGGCGAGGTCGAGCTGTCTGACGCTGTTTTTGGCGCGCCTCTAAATGAAGGATTGATTCACGCGGCCGTGCGAAATTTCATGGCCAACGCGCGACAGGGTAATTCCGCGACCAAGACCCGCGGTGATGTGTCCGGCGCCGGCCGAAAGCTCTGGAAGCAGAAGGGCACTGGCCGCGCTCGTATCGCGTCGCTGCGCTCGCCGCTCTGGAAAGGCGGCGGTAACGTGCATGGACCACAGCCCCGCGACTGGTCCTACAACATGCCGAAGAAGATGCGTCAGGGTGCGTTGCGTTCGGCGCTCTCAGAGCGTGTGCGTGAAGGAAATGTTTTCGTGGTCGACGGCTGGAGTCTCGATAAGCCGAAGACGAAGGATTTCTCGCAGTCGTTGTCGAAGCTAGGCCTTGAAGGCAAGACGCTGATTGTTGATTCGCTCGATAACGATAACTTGCTCTTGTCGGCGCGTAATCTGAATCACGCGAAAGTCGTCAACAGTTTCGGTTTGAATATCTACGACTTGCTTTATCACGACAAGCTGGTGCTTTCGCGAGAAGCAGCAACCGAGCTCGAGCAGTTGCTTGGTAGCGCCACCGCGGACGGATCGCCCGAGCCGGAAAGCGAAGAAGCAGCACCCGCGAAGAAAAAGAGAACCCGCAAGACTGAGCAGGAGGCGGCATGAGAACAGTTTGGAGCATCATCAAGTCGCCCGTAATTACTGAAAAAGCGCTGGCTGCCAAGGAAGAAACACAGGACACGCAGCAGTTGCTGACCTTCCGCGTCGATCGACACGCGACCAAGCCCGAGATCAAGTCGGCGGTGGAAACCATTTTCCAGGTGAAGGTGGACCACGTGCGCACGATCAACTTCATGGGCAAGATGGCGCGCCGCGGCCGGTTCGAAGGTCGCAAGCCTTCCTGGAAGAAGGCTTATGTAACTCTGAAGCAAGGCGAGAAGCCGGTTGATTACGGCGAAGCAATTTAGTGGACTAACACGATGGGCATAAAGAAACTTACACCCACATCGGCAGCGCGACGTTATCAAACGTACTTGACGCGCGACGAGCTGACAGTCGGAGCAACTCCGGAAAAATCTCTGCTCGAGCCTAAGAAGCGGATCTCAGGACGCAACAACGATGGTCGCATCACGGTGCGTCGTCGTGGCGGCGGTCACAAGCGCTTTTATCGCATCGTCGACTTCAAGCGCGACAAAGACGGCGTGCCTGGACGCGTCACGCAGATCGAGTACGATCCGAATCGCTCGGCTCATATCGCGCTGATCACGTACCTGGACGGCGAGAAACGTTACATCATCGCGCCGACCGGTCTCGAAGTCGGCAAGACGATCATGAGCGGCGCCGAGGCTGACATTCTGCCGGGTAACACTTTGCCGCTGATCAATATCCCGCTCGGTACGCAGATTCACAACATCGAATTGCGACCCGGTAAAGGCGGGCAGATGGCGCGCTCCGCCGGCACGTTCGCGCAGTTAGTGGCGAAGGAAGGCGATTACGCTCAATTGCGTATGCCGTCGGGCGAAGTGCGACGAGTGCCGCTGGTTTGCAAGGCGACTGTCGGACAGGTTGGAAACATCGAGCACGAGAACGTCTCGCTCGGTAAAGCCGGCCGGTCACGTTGGAAAGGATTGCGGCCGAAAGTTCGTGGCGTGGCAATGAATCCGGTGGACCACCCTCATGGTGGTGGTGAAGGTAAGACCTCGGGCGGACGCAACCCCGTGACGCCGTGGGGCCAACCGACACGCGGCTACAAGACACGCAGTAATAAGCGAACGCAGAAGATGATCCTCAAGGATCGGAGAACTAAGTAATGGCTCGTTCAGTCAAAAAAGGACCGTTCATCGATAAGGGCATCACGAAGGCGGTTGAGAAGGCTCGCAGTGGCGGACAGCGTCCGCCGGTGATCAAGACCTGGTCGCGGCGTTCGACGATCACTCCCGACATGGTCGGCCTGACGTTCGGCGTTCACAACGGCAAACGTCATCTTCCGATCTACGTGACGGAAAACATGGTGGGCCACAAGCTCGGCGAGTTTGCGCCGACGCGCACGTTCAAGGGCCACTCGGGTACGAAGGTTGAAAAAACGAGCAAGGTCGCGTCAGCGCCGCCGAAGTAGGTAACGCGGATCAAACGGACTTCGAGCCGGTTGAACGCGGGTAAGAATTGAACGCGGATAAGGAAGCAGAGATGGAAGCAACAGCGAGTGCTAAGTATTTGCGAGGGTCGGCGCAGAAGGCGCGCCTGGTCGTGGATATGATTCGCGGAAAAGACGTCAACCAGGCGCTGGCGATTCTGCGATTTTCGAAGAAGCGTGCCGCCGCGCACATTGCGAAGTGCATGCGTTCGGCGATCGCGAATGCGAATGAAGCCGCCGAGAAGGCGAATGTCTCGATCGATCCCGACGATCTGTGGGTGCGAACGGCGTTTGTCGATATTGGACCAACGAAGAATCGTCGCCGTGTGAGACCCGCGCCGCAGGGCCGTGCCTATCGCGAGCAGCGACACTTCTGTCACGTGACGATTTCGCTGAGCAACGACGAGCGTCCGGCAGCAAAGGGAACCAAGCCGCAGGAAAGCGGCGAAGCGAAGCCTGCGAAGCTGGCTGAGAGCAAACGACGGAAACGTGGTGGCGCCGCCGCCGCGCCGCGCGCCAAGCGGGCCGCGAAGAAGGAAGAGCCGGAGGCGACTGAGAAGCCGGCAACCAAGAAGGCCTCAAAGAAGAAGGCCCCAGCTAAAGAGGCCACCGAAGAGTAAAGAGACTGGAGAAGATTGTGGGTCAAAAAGTTCATCCATACGGTTTTCGACTTGGCTACAACAAGGACTGGCATTCGCACTGGTTTGCGAAGAAACAGTTTGGCGAGTTTCTGCTCGAGGATCTGAAATTAAAGAAGGACCTCAAGCGACGCTTTGCCGGCGCCGGTGTGTCGCACGTCGATATCGAGCGAGCCGCTAATCGCCTCAAGATCATCATCTACACCTCGCGACCCGGCATCATCATCGGTCGCAAGGGCGCTGAGATCGACAAGCTCAAGAGCGATCTTTCGTCGAAGACTGGCCGCGAAGTGCTGGTTTCGATTCAGGAGATCCACAAGCCAGAGCTCAACGCGCAGCTCCAGGCAGAAAAGATTGCGGCCCAGCTCGAGAAGCGCATCGCGTTTCGCCGGGCGATGAGAAAGGCCGTGGAGGAATCGCTGCGGTTTGGCGCACAGGGAATCAAGGTCAAAGTTAGTGGTCGTTTGAACGGCGCTGAAATCGCACGGAGTGAGTGGCACTTGCAGGGACAGTTACCGCTGCACACATTGCGCGCCGATATCGATTACGGTCTGGCCGAAGCCCAAACGACTTTTGGACAGATTGGTGTGAAGGTTTGGATCTATCGCGGCGAGATTCTCGATCCGAAAGCTGCGATGGCGCGTGGTACGGGTTCGGATCCGATCAACGAGACGCGTACTGGCGAACGTGAACGTCGCCCGCGCACGAGACGCGAGCGCGAAGGTGGATCGGACGGCCGCAGGCCACGAACAGAGAACCAATAGGGCCACAAAGAAGCACATAAGGTAAATCGCTATGTTGATGCCGAAGAAAGTTAAGCACCGGAAGCAGATGCGCGGACGCATGACTGGCGTCGCGACTCGTGGCAGCGAGATCAGCTTCGGTGAGTATGGGCTCAAGTGTCTGGAGCCTGCGTGGATTACTGATCGCCAGATCGAAGCTGCTCGTATCGCGATGACTCGTCACATCAAGCGTGGCGGCAAGATCTGGATTCGGATGTTTCCCGACAAGCCGGTTACGAAGAAGCCTGCGGAAACGCGTATGGGCAAAGGTAAGGGCGCGCCGGAATACTGGGTGGCGGTAGTTAAGCCAGGCCGCATTCTTTACGAGATCGAAGGTGTAGACGAAGCCACAGCCCGCGACGCGATGCGGCTCGCGGCTCAGAAGCTTCCGATCAAGACCAAGTTTGTAACCCGCGCTGATCAGGAAGGAGGCGCGATCTAGTAATGAAAAGGCGTGAAGAACTCGACAAGTATCGCGAAATGGGCGAAGACGAGTTGCGTGCGGAAGCGGCGCGTTTGCGTGAATCGCTTTTCCGTTTGAACTTCAAGCTGGCTCTCGGTGAGCTTGATGCGATCAAGCGCATTCGCCAGGAGAAGAAAGCGCTGGCGCGGATTCTGACACTCGCCGGACAGCGAACTCAATAAGTCTCTTAAAGACTCGGAAAGATAGAAATGGCAGAGAATCAAGAAAACATTAACGCCGCTGAAAGCACGCCGACGAAAGTCAGCCGTGCAAACCGGTCGCAGAAGGTTGGAACCGTAGCTTCCGACAAGATGCAGAAGACCGTTGTGGTTCGTGTGGACCGGCTGGTCCGGCACCGCAAGTACCGCCGTTACGTGCGTCGCACGTCGAAGTTCATGGCCCACGACGAGCTCGGGGCAACGGTTGGCGATAAGGTGCGGATCGTCGAGACGCGTCCACTTTCAGCACGGAAGCGTTGGCGTGTGATTGAGATAGTTCAGAAAGCTGCGAAGTAGTAACCACAGATTACGCAGATTGTACTGCGACCATCTGTGTAATCTGCGGATGGGTTCGCGCAATAGTCGGAGGTAACGACAGTGATCCAGATGCAAACCTCGCTCGAGGTTGCTGACAATTCGGGGGCACGACGCGTGGAGATGATCATGCCGATAGGCGGCTCCACCGGAAAAATTGCCAGTCTGGGCGACCGTATCAAGGTGACGGTCAAAGAGGCGTCTCCCGACGGAACTATTAAAAAGGGCACCGTGCAGGATGCGGTGATTGTGCGTACGCGAAAAGAAGTGCGCCGCGCTGACGGAACGTACGTGCGGTTCGATCAGAACGCCGCCGTGCTGATCAAGGAAGACGGCACGCCCATCGGCACGCGCGTTTTTGGACCAGTAGCACGCGAGCTGCGCGACAAGAATTTTATGAAGATTGTTTCGCTCGCGCCGGAGGTGATTTAGGAATGGCAGGAAAAAAGCGCTCGAAGATTAAAAAGAACGATCAGGTTGCGATTATTGCCGGGCGCGACAAAGGCAGGCGTGGACGTGTGCTGGAGGTTTTGCCGAAGAAAGGCAAAGTCAAAGTCGAAGGCGCGGGAATAATCAAGCGACACCAGAAAGCGAATCCGCAGGCTAATCGCGGTGGCGGCATTGTCGACAAGGAGTCGTTTATCGATATCTCGAATGTCCAGTTGATCGATCCGCAGTCAGGCAAGCCCACGCGGGTGCGTTATGAGGTCGAGAGCGATGGCTCGAAGACGCGTATCGCCGCAGCCAGTGGTCATTCATTAGAGAAGTAGTATCGCGCAAGTTGAGGAACTGAAGATGTCTGCAAGGTTAAAAGAGCGATATCAAAAAGACGTAGCGCCGCAGATTGCGAAGGAGTTTGCCATCGACAATCCGATGGCCGTGCCTCGCATCGAGAAGGTCGTCATCAACATGGGTATGGGCGAGGCGATTGCGAACCAGAAAATACTCGACACGGCGGCAGATGAGCTGCGCGCGATTACCGGTCAGAAGCCGGTGATCACGAAGGCAAAGAAGTCGATCGCGTCGTTCAAGTTGCGTCAGGGAATGCCGATCGGCGTGGTGGTTACACTGCGCGGCGATCGCATGTACGAGTTTCTCGATCGGCTCGTGTCAGTGGCGCTCCCGCGCGTGAGAGACTTCCGCGGCGTTTCGCCGAAGGCGTTTGACGGTCGCGGAAATTACACGATTGGAATTCGTGAGCAGTTGATCTTTCCGGAGATCGATTTCAACAAGGTCGACAAGCTGCGTGGGATGAACATCTCGATCGTGACGACGGCACGGAATGACGAGCAGGCGCGTGCGCTTTTGAAGGCGCTCGGTATGCCGTTTAGAACTTAGCCACGGATTACGGATAAAAAGAACGATATGGCAAAGAAATCATTGATTGCGAAGGCGGCACGCAAACCGAAGTTTTCGGTGCGCGCTTACACACGGTGCAAACGGTGCGGACGTCCGCGAGGTTACTTGCGGAAATTTAATTTGTGTCGCATCTGTTTTCGTGAGTTGGCGCTGCAGGGTCAGATCCCTGGCGTTGTTAAGTCGAGCTGGTAATTGACAACTAACGGAGTTACTTCATGACTGATCCTATTGCCGACATGTTAACGCGAATCCGCAACGCCATAGCGGCGAAGCATTCGCGGGTTGATATTCCGGCTTCAAAGCTCAAACTTGAGATTGCCCGCATTCTGAAAGAAGAGGGCTACATCAACAACTTCGTCATCAAGGGCGAAGGGTTGAAGCGTACGGTGAGAATCTTTCTGCGTTACGACGCCCGTGGGACCTCTTCGATCACGTATTTGCAACGTGTCTCGACACCGGGACGCCGCGTGTATGTCGGTTCGAGTGAGATTCCGAAAGTGCTGGGAGGCTACGGCATCAATATCGTCTCCACGTCGAAAGGTCTGATGAGTGGAAAAGCGGCAAAGCGCGAGAATATCGGTGGTGAGCTGTTAGCCCAGATCTACTGATCCCAGACTCTTTGATCTTGGGAAAGCGGAAATAAAGTTATGTCACGAATTGGAAAAAAATTAATCGTGGTGCCGAAGGGCGTGAGCGTCACCGTTCACGAGCGCGAGCTCGAAGTGAAGGGACCGAAGGGCACGTTGAAGACGCCGATTCCCAACGGAATCAGTTTCAAGCTCGAAGGCGAGGAACTGCGCGCCGAACGTGCTAACGACGAGCAGGCCGCACTGCACGGTCTCGCGCGCGCTTTGGCAAACAACGCCATTGTTGGCGTGACGGAAGGATTCAGCAGGCAGATGGATGTAGTCGGCGTTGGTTACAAGGCCGACGTGCAGGGCAAGAAGATCGTCTTCTCGCTCGGCTACTCGCATCCGATCGAGTTTCCGCTCCCGCCCGAAGTTGAGGCCAAGGCTGAACGTCTGACGACGAAGGGTAGCATTCAGCAGTATCAGACCACGTTGACGTTGACGAGTATCGACAAGCAGAAGCTGGGACAGGTCGCGGCCGAGATGCACAAGCTCCGCAAGCCTGATGCTTACAAAGGCAAGGGCGTGCGTTACGCGAATGTTCCGATCAAGTTGAAGCCCGGCAAGACCGGCAAATAATTGCAATCGGCAATGGTGAGAGATGGCAAATACAAATAGAGCTGAAGTGCGAACCGCGATTCATTCGCGCATTCGCCGCAAGGTAAAAGGAAACACGGACCGGCCGCGGCTCGCGATCTATCGCAGCTTGAACCATATCTACGCGCAAGTGATCGACGACCGAGTCGGACAGACGATCGTCTCGGCTTCTTCGACGGAGAAGGATCTGCGTGGTGGTACCGGCGGCAATCTGGATGCAGCGCGCCGAATTGGACAGGCGATCGCCGAGCGAGCAATTGCCAAAGGAATCGAACAGGTAGTGTTTGATCGCGGCGGCTATCTCTATCACGGTCGCGTGAAGGCCCTGACCGATGCAGCGCGTGCAGCAGGCCTGAACAAGAATGAAGTGGTGGCGGAACCCGAGGCGGAAGAGCCGGCTGCGGAAGCCGAACAACCAACCGAAAAGAAGTCAAAGAAGAAGAAACAAGAATAGACTATGAGACAACCCAAGCAACGCATTCCTGCCCAGGGACTCGACCTGAAAGACCAGGTGATCTCGATCAATCGCGTCACCAAGGTCGTTAAAGGTGGTAAGAACCTCTCTTTCGCGGCGCTCGTAGTAGTAGGCGACGAAGGTGGGCACGTCGGTTTTGGCACCGGCAAAGCGCGCGAAGTGCCGCTCGCGATCAAAAAAGGTGTCGAAGCCGCGAAGAAGAACCTGATTCGCGTGCCTTTGATCAACCACACGCTGCCGCATCAGTTGATTGGTGAATATGGTGCTGGTCGTGTACTGGTCAAACCGGCTTCGGAAGGTACTGGCGTGATTGCCGGCGGCGCGGTGCGTGCAGTGATGCAGGCAGTCGGCGTACGAGACGTGCGTACGAAGGTGCTCGGCTCGACGAACCCGCACAACGTCGTGCGCGCGACGTTCGATGCACTGCTGCGTATGAAGGATCCGATGGAATTGGCTCGCTTGCGTGGCAAGCAGGTTGAGGAGATGTAAGTTTATGCCTCGCAGAGAAAATAGCAACGCAGAATCAAAAGGAACGATTCGCATCGAGTACTACCGGAGCTTTATTGCTTCGCCCAAGACGCACAAGACGATTGTGCGCAGTCTCGGTTTGCGCAAGCTGCGTCAGGTCGTTGAGCGTCCTGACAACGCCTCCATGAGAGGGGCGGTCGCAAAAGTGCCGCACCTGCTGCGAATCGTCGAATAGTAGCCACGGATAACACGGATTTTTAACGGATTAGCTGGAGTTTAAAATGGCGATTGGTCTTAATAGTCTAAAGCCGGCGAAGGGTTCGACTCACAAGAAGAAGAGAGTTGGACGTGGACCAGGTTCAGGTTTGGGGAAGACTGCGGGTCGCGGAGAGAAGGGACAGAAGTCTCGCTCAGGTTACTCGCGCAAGATTGGTTTTGAAGGCGGTCAGATGCCTTTGCACCGGCGACTGCCCAAGCGTGGCTTCACTAACATCTTCAAGAAGCAGTGGCTGGAGGTCAGTCTTGCCTCTCTGGATCAGCACTTCGAGGCAAACGAAGAGATCACGCCGGAAGTGCTGCACCTGCGTGGCCTGATCAAGAAAGCAAAGCACGATGTGGTCGTGCTTGGTAATGGCGATGTTTCCAAGCCGCTTCGTGTTTCAGCCCACCGGTTTACCAAGAGTGCTCGACAAAAAATCGAGCAGGCTGGCGGTGCAGTAGTTGAGATTGCCGGATAGCCTGGAATCGCCGGCAGGAGAATGTTATGGAAAAGTTTTTTGCCGCGGTTCGAAATATGTTCAATGTGCCGGACTTGCGCCGGCGCATTTTCTTTACCCTCGGTCTGCTCGCCGTCTACCGTCTTGGCGCACACGTCGGCGCTCCCGGCATAAACAAGGCGCGTCTTGATGAAGTCTGGCGCGATGTTGCCGGAACACTTCTCGGCGTGCTGGACCTTTTCTCCGGTGGAAACTTTCGCACCATCTCCATCTTCGCCTTAGGCGTTACTCCATACATCACCGCGTCCATCATTCTTCAGCTCATGACTGTCGTCTCGCCGCAACTCAAAAAGTTGCAGGAAGAAGGCGAGATGGGCCGGCAGAAGATCAACCAGTGGACTCGCTACCTGACTGTTGTGCTCGCAGGGATTCAGACTTCATTCGTTGCGCACTGGCTACAGGTTAACGGCGTGGGCGCGCCCGGCTGGGGTTTCTTGCTGAGCACGGTTCTGACTTTGACCACTGGCACGATGTTCGTGATGTGGCTGGGCGAGCAGATTACTGAACGCGGCATCGGCAACGGCATCTCGTTGCTGATCTTTGCCGGTATCGTGATTGGTTTGCCACGCGGCGTACAGCAGGTGACGGAGCGTCTCAGTGGCGGCGACACGATGGCCATCATTGGCGTGTTCGCGATGCTCGTCGCGCTGATCCTGATCATCGCTTTCATCGTGTTTGTCGAAGCGGCGCGGCGCAAGATTCCGGTTAGTTACGCCAAGCGCCACGTAGGCCGTCAGATTGTCAGTGGCCAGCAGACGACGATGCCGCTGAAGATCAATATGGGCGGCGTGATCCCGGTCATCTTTGCGTCGTCAGTGCTGTCGATGCCGCAGAGCGTGTTTGCTGCGTTCCCGCCCGATCCGGCTAATCCGAACACGTTGTGGGCCAAGGTCTACGGCTTCTTCGCACTGTTTCATCCGGGCGATCCGTATTACGAGTTGATCTTTCTCTCGCTGATTCTTTTCTTCACGTTCTTCTACGTTTCGATCGTTTTCAACGTCGAAGAAGTGGCCGACAATCTTCGTAAGCATGGTGGCTTTATGCCCGGCATTCGTCCCGGCCGAGCCACGGCTGAATATCTCAATACGATCCTGACTCGCTTAACAACTGTCGGTGCCGTTTATCTCGCGCTCGTGGCGTTCGTGCCGCAGTTCATGTTGAGCGGATTCAAAGTGGCGCGTCTTCCGCTCATTGGCGCCTGGCTCGATTCGTTTGTCAGCACCACGCCCGGACTCTCGTGGATTCCGACCGGCATGGGCTACAACTTCTATTTCGGCGGCACGTCGCTGCTGATTCTCGTCGGCGTCGCAATGGATACCGTGGCGCAGATTGAGGCTCAACTCGTGATGCGGAACTACGAAGGCTTCCTTGGTAGTGGAGGCCGTCTACGCGGGCGCCGAGCCTGATCGGTTTATGGCGAAAATTATCGTACTCATGGGTGCGCCTGGTGCCGGAAAAGGCACGCAGGCGCGCTTGCTTCAAGAGCGTCTGCATTTGCCGCAGATCTCCACCGGAGATATGTTCCGGGCCTTGAAGACTGCCGAGACCCCACTCGCGCAGGAAGTGAGAGAACTCATGGACCGGGGACAGCTCGTTCCCGACGATTTGACGATTCGAGTCGTCAAAGAACGCACTGCACAGGACGACGCGCGCAATGGATATATCCTCGACGGTTTCCCGCGCACGCCGGCGCAGGCTGCGAGTCTTGAAAAGCTCGCCGCAGAGCAGGGCAAAAGCATCATCGCGATCCTGATCGATGTGCCGCTGGATTTGCTCGAGAAACGAATGACGGGCCGGAGAAGTTGTCCCGTGTGTGGCGAGATTTACAACCTCTACTTCAAGCCACCGAAACACGACAACGTTTGCGACTTTCATCCCGAAGTTCAGCTAACGCAGCGAGCGGACGACAACGTGGAGACCGTGAAGGCGCGTCTCACCACTTACGAGAAGCAAACCCGGCCGCTGATCGATTACTACGATTCAGCCGGGCTGTTAAATACGGTCGATGGTGCGCGCGAGCCGGAGAAAATTTATGAGGAACTGCTCGCGTTGATAAGCGCAGAAGACGCGGAACAATTCCAGTCTGTGTGAATCTGTGTTCATCTGTGGTTAAAATAACTTCTGAAATGATTATCGGTAAGTCAAAAAAGGAATTGGAAAAGATGCGGGCCGCGGGTCGCCTCGTGGGGCAGGTGCTGGCGTCTCTCCGTACGTTGGCGAAGCCCGGCATTACCACGATGGAGCTCGATCACGAAGCGGAGAAGATGATCCGCGACGGCGGCGCCCTGCCAACCTTCAAGGGGTACAACGGGTTTCCATATTCAATCTGCGCCTCCGTCAACGAGCAGATAGTTCACGGTTTTCCGTCGTTGTACGTCCTGAAGGACGGCGACATCTTCTCGATCGATTGTGGCGTAACGCTGGACGGGTTTGTCGGCGACACGGCCACTACCGTTCCGGTCGGGAAAGTCGATGACGAAAAGCTGAGATTGACTCGCGTCACGGAAGAATGTTTGGAGCGGGCAATTCAGCAATGCCATGCCGGGAACCATTTGGGCGATATTGGCTGGGCAGTTCAGCAGCACGCCGAAGCCAATGGCTATTCGGTTGTGCGCGACTACGTGGGGCACGGAATCGGTCGCCGAATGCACGAAGATCCGCAAATTCCCAACTATGGCCGGCCGGGGCTGGGTCCAAAAATCAAAAATGGCTACGTCTTTGCGATCGAGCCGATGGTGAACCAGGGGTCGCATTTCACCAAAGTCCTGTCTGACGGCTGGACGGTGGTGACGGTCGACGGCAAGCCCAGCGCCCATTTTGAGCACACAATAGCCATAACCGAGGACGGGCCCGAAGTGCTGACCCTGGCTTCCTCGAGCGCCCGTCTCGAGCCTGCAGCGGTGTAACCACTGATTACGCAGATTCTTACAAAAAAATCTGTGTTATCTGTGGACACGTTCGCGGCTTGGCAAAGGGAATGCCACGTGTTATTATTCGCAGTTTGTCGGCAGCGTCAAAATTCCAATCTGAGAGGATATGGCGAAGGAAGAGGCGATAGAAGTCATGGCAAAGGTGCTGGAGACTTTGCCTAACGCTATGTTTCGGGTCGAGTTGGAAGACAGCCAGCATCAAGTGCTTGCGCACATATCGGGAAAAATGCGCAAGCATTTTATTCGAATACTTCCGGGTGACAGGGTTTTGGTAGAGCTTTCGCCATACGATCTCAATCGCGGCCGGATCACATATCGCTATAAATAGGTAACGAGGTTAAGTAATGAAAGTCCGTGCGTCAGTAAAGAAGATGTGCGACAAGTGCAAGGTCATCCATCGCAAGGGTGTGGTGCGTGTGATCTGCTCTAATCCCAAACACAAACAGAGACAAGGATAACGAGAAATACAATGGCACGTGTAGCAGGAGTCGATTTACCACCAAACAAACGAGCCGAGGTTGGTCTCACTTACATTTACGGCATTGGCCGCTCGCGCTCGAGTTCTGTGCTCAAGGAGGCGGGCGTCAATGTCGACACTCGCGTCAGAGATCTTACTGAAGACGAGTTGAGCCGGATTCGTGCCATTCTGGAAGCGCAGGGTGAGATCGAAGGCGACCTCCGCAAGCGCGTCCAGATGGATATCAAGCGTTTGATGGATATCGGTTGCTACCGCGGCTTGCGCCATCGTCGTTCTCTGCCGGTGCGTGGCCAGCGCACACACACAAACGCTCGCACGCGCAAAGGTCCGCGTCGTGCAACCATCGCGAAGAAGAAGGCACCGGGCAAGAAGTAGTTTTTGATTATTCGACTGAAAAGTTATGGCTAAAGCAGGCGGAAAAAAGAAGGTCTTTCGTAAGAAAGAGAAGAAGAACGTTCCCAACGGCATCGTGCATATTGCAGCGTCGTTCAATAACACGATGATCTCGATCACCGATCTCGAAGGGAATTTGATAGCGCAATCATCGGCTGGCGCGCGTGGTTTTCGTGGCTCTCGCAAGGGCACTCCATTCGCCGCGCAGCAAGCTGCTTACGAGGCAGCCAAGAAAGCGCATGAAGCCGGTATGCACCAGTGCGAAGTGCGCGTAAAGGGACCAGGCGGTGGCCGCGAGTCGGCGATCCGTGCGATTGCAAACGCGGGCATCAGAGTGATGACGATTCGCGATACGACGCCGATCCCGCACAACGGCTGCCGTCCGCCGAAACGTAGAAGAGTTTAGCCACGGATCATACGGATTGATTTCGGATTTGATCCGTAAGTAATCCGTTTAATCCGCGGCTGTGTGACCATTAACCCAAAGGATGAAGGGTTCGTGCTTGAAGCACAACCTGTAAACTTTTCCGTCTAACTAGTTAGACTGGAGGCAAATAATTGGCTAGGTACAGAGATGCTGTGTGTCGTCTTTGCCGTCGCGAAGGCGCAAAATTGTTTTTGAAGGGCGATCGTTGTTACAAGCCGGCTTGCCCGATTGAAAAACGTGGTACGCAACCGCCCGGGCAGCACGGAAATTCGCTGCGTCGTGGCAAAGCGCTGGTCGGCTATGGCCAGCAGCTCAGAGAAAAACAGAAGGTCAAGCGTATCTACTTCATCCTCGAAGGGCAGTTCCGAAACTACTTCGAACGTGCCGCTCGCATGAAGGGCATTACCGGCGAGAACCTTTTGTTCCTGCTCGAGCGCCGTTTGGACAATGCGGTTTACCGTGCGGGTTTTTCGACCTCACGCCGGCAGGCGCGACAGTTGGTGAACCACGGTCACATTCAGGTGAACGATCGCAAAGTAGATATTCCCTCTTTTCAAGTAAAACCCGGTGACGTGATCAGCGTGAAAGATGTGAGTCGCAAGAACGCTCACATTGAAGGCGCCTGGCAAACTGCGTCTGGTCGTGGACGTCCGTCGTGGATTAATGCCGACGGCGGCGGTGAAATGACTGCACGTGTTGCGAGTTTGCCGGTGCGTGACGATATCGATCGCACCATCAACGAGCAGTTGATTGTCGAACTTTATAGTAAGTAGTTAACCCGATCAGTGATGCCGCTGCCCGTCGTCATCACTGGTCCGACGCATTTTTCTTAGGATACGAACTATGGCTATGGATCAAAATAATCTTTGGACAGGATTTCAAATGCCGCGACGTCTTGCGGCAGACGCGGAGACCCTCACCGAACGATATGGCCGCTTTTCAGCGCAGCCATTCGAACGAGGTTTTGGAACCACGGTGGGTAACTCTCTTCGTCGTGCATTGCTCTCTTCAATCGAAGGCGCCGCTATTACGGCAGTCAAGATTGAAGGCGTCGAGCATGAGTTTTCATCGATTAAAGGGGTGGTGGAAGATGCCACCGACGTTATTCTCAATCTCAAGCAGGTACCTTTCAAGCTGCACAGCAGCGAGCCGAAGACGCTCAGAATCTCGAAGGAAGAAGCCGGCGAAGTCACTGCGGCCGATATCGAGGTCGACGCCGACGTCGAGATTCTCGATCCGACAGTGCACATCGCAACGGTCAGCGACGGCGGATCTCTGAAAGTCGAAATGCGACTGAAGCGCGGCCGTGGCTACGTTTCAGCCGATCGAAACTTCGATGAAGATCTTTCGCTCGGATACATCCCGATCGATTCGGTGCACACGCCGGTTAAGAAAGTTAACTACAACGTCGAAGCCGCTCGTCTCGGACAGAACACCGAGTTTGACAAGCTCACGATCGAAGTTTGGACGGACGGTTCGGTGAAGCCGGAAGATTCGATCGGTCTGGCGGCGAAGTTGATCAAAGATCACATGTCGATCTTCATCAACTTCGAAGAAGACACGGACGATTTCGCTTACACGAAGATGGAGCGTCCGCCATTGCCGCGTAACGATCAGCTCGATCGTTCAGTTGACGAACTCGAGCTGTCAGTGCGCTCTTACAACTGTCTCAAGAACGCCGACATTCGCACCATTCGCGATCTGGTCCAACGCACCGAGCGCGAAATGCTGGCCACCAAGAACTTCGGCAAGAAGTCGCTCAACGAGATCAAAGAGATCCTGAACGGCATGGGACTCGACTTCGGAATGGAATTTGACGAGCAGGGTAACCCGATTCCTGGAACAGGCGGCCGTGACACTGCCGATCTTTCGGATTATGACGGCGACGAGGAACAGTAGGTTAGAGTCATGCGACACCTGAAGGCACATCGAAAACTTGGTCGTACCAGTGAGCATCGTCACTCGATGCTGCGTAACCTGGCGACTTCTCTGATCAATTCACGCGAGGAACGCATCGTCACGACTTTGCCGAAAGCGAAGGAACTGCGACCGTTCGTCGAGCGCGCCATTACGTTGTCGCGCAAGGCTCGCAGTTTTGCCGACAATGGTTCCGACGCGCGTGCGTTGCACCTGCGACGGCAGGCGGCTGGTTTCTTTCATGCCGGCAACGCTGCGGTTTCCGAGCTAACTGGCAAGCGCGGTCAGCTGAGACCCGAGCGGACCGCTGGAGTTGCGGCATTACGCAGACTCTTTAGTGATCTTGGCGAGCGTTACAAGGATCGGCCCGGCGGTTATACGCGAATTTTGAAGCTCGGCCATCGCGAAGGCGACCGCGCCGAACTCGCTATCATCGAGCTCGTCGACAATCCTCGTGAAGTCGAGGCTGCTGAAGCCGCAAAGAAACGAGCCAAGTCAGCGTCGTCAAAGAAGAAGAAGAGCGGGCGCGGCAAGGAAACAAAGCAAGAAGCTGAACCAGAAGCCGACGAGAGTTAGCAGAGGATCGCCACAAGGAAGCACAAAAAGCACAAATGCTCAGTTTGTGCCGTATGTGCTTCTTTGTGGCTTTAATGAATGTCAGCAAATAAAGAACAGGGTGACAACGGCGGAAAGCGGAAACGACCGGTAGCGTCTGTCAACATGGAGGAGCTCCGCGAGCTAATCGGACTCCTGCGTGAAAACGGTCTGGCCGAGCTCGAACTCGAGAACGAAGGCTTTCGTGTTCGTCTCCGTCGTGAATCGGCTGCGTCTGAGACGCAACACGTCGTTGCTGCAGCACCGCCTCCAGCGCCCGCTCCTGTTGCACCGACACCGGCTCCGAGTCCGGCGCATCCGGGCACACAGGCGACGACAGCGGCCGCTCAGGACCAGGACTTACACATTATTACTTCGCCTATTGTTGGCACCTTCTATCGTTCGCCTTCTCCAACTGCCGAGTCCTTTGTGAAGATCGGCAGCAACGTTGAGCCGGAGTCGGTCGTTTGCATTATCGAAGCCATGAAGCTCATGAACGAGATTCAGGCCGAAGCATCCGGTGAAGTCGTTAAGATTTATGTGGAGAACGGGCAGCCGGTGGAGTACGGCCAGCCCCTCTTTGGAATTCGTAGTTAGCCACAAAAAGGCACAAAAGGCACAAGCAAGGAATTTGTGCTTTTTGTGCTTTTTTGTGGCAGGTTTCATATGGCTTTTAATCCGCGCAAGTTCAAGAAGATCCTGATCGCCAATCGTGGCGAGATTGCTTGCCGCATTATCTGGACTTGCAAGGAGATGGGGATCAAGACGGTCGCGGTTCACAGCGACGTCGATCGTGATTCACTCCACGTGCGTTTCGCAGACGAAGCCGCGTGTATTGGACCAGCCCCTTCCGCTCAGAGTTATCTCAACATTCCCGCCATCATCAGCACGGCCGAGATCTTTAACGTCGATGCCATTCATCCCGGTTACGGATTTCTCGCTGAGTCAGCCTACTTCGCGGAAATCTGCGAAGCGTGCAACATCAAGTTCATTGGACCACCGGCCAGTGTGATCCGAATGATGGGCGACAAGATCGAAGCGCGTCGCGTGATGCATGAGGCGGGTTTGCCGATTGTTCCGGGAAGTCCTGGTGCTGTTACGTCGGAAGAGGAAGGCCTCAAGTTCGCACGCGAGATTGGTTATCCGATCATCGTCAAGGCTTCAGCCGGCGGCGGCGGACGCGGCATGCGTATCGTGCGTGCCGAAGCAGAGTTGGGAAAAGCGCTCGAGACTGCATCTACTGAAGCCGCAGCCGCTTTCAACGACGGCAGTGTTTACATCGAGAAATACATCGAGCGGCCGCGACACATTGAGATTCAGGTGCTGGCTGACGAGTTTGGCGAGTGTATTCACCTGGGCGAGCGCGAGTGCTCGATTCAGCGACGTCACCAGAAGTTGATGGAAGAAGCGCCTTCGACGGTGCTCACGCCGGAGATGCGCAAGACGATGGGTGACGCTGCGGTGGCGGCGTGCAAGAAGCTCGGGTATTCAAGCGCGGGCACGTGTGAGTTTTTGTTTGATGCGCACGGCAACTTCTACTTCATGGAGATGAACACGCGCATCCAGGTCGAGCATCCGGTGACGGAGATGGTTACGCTTGCCGACATCGTTCGCAATCAGATCCGGATTGCCGAAGGCGAGCCTCTCGGTTACACGCAGGACGACCTGCTGATCGTCGGTCACGCGATCGAGTGTCGCATCAACGCCGAGAATCCGGAGACGTTTGCACCATCGCCCGGAACGATTACGGCGTTCAATCTGCCGGGTGGTCCCGGTGTGCGCGTGGATACGTTTGTTTATTCAGGCTATCGAGTGACTCCGTTTTACGATTCGATGATCGCCAAGGTGATCGTCCATGCGCGGACTCGCGAGCTCGCGATTGCACGCATGAAGCGAGCGCTCGAAATGATGGTGATTGAGGGGATCAAAACAACCGTCCCGTTGCACTTGAAGATTATGGACGACCCGAGGTTCCGGGCTGGGGATATCGGGACGGATTTCATGGAGTACTTCCTGGCCAAGAACGGCAAGAAGGCCGCGGCCTCATAGGACTTTATCCACAGATTACCCAGATTTCTATAAGTTAATCGGCGTAATCTGTGGATACGTCCTGCGGTTGCCGAGGCCGTCTGAATTACCCTATAATGTTCGACTTTTCGTGAGGTGAAGATACATGTCACACGCAGTAATCAAAGCCGGTGGAAAACAGTTTCTTGTCGAAGAAGGCCAGACGATTCGTGTGCCTTCACTTCAGGCAGATGCCGGAAGCTCGGTCGAGCTCGAGGCGTTGTTGAGTACCGGCTCTGAAAACAAGATTTCGGCGACCGTGGTCGCCCATGGCAAAGATCAGAAGATAGTCGTCTTCAAGAAAAAGCGTCGCAAACAGTACAAACGCACGCGTGGTCACCGGCAGGGCTTCACCACCTTGAAGATTGATTCGATTGGGTAAAGACAATGGCACATAAAAAAGGCGTTGGTTCATCTCGTAACGGTCGCGACTCACAGTCGCAGCGACTCGGACTCAAGAAGTTTGGCGGCGAGCGAGTTCTGGGCGGCAACATCATCGCGCGACAGCGTGGCACGAAGTGGAAACCCGGCAACAACGTTGGCCGTGGCAAGGACGACACTTTATTCGCCTTGATCGATGGCGTCGTCAAGTTTGAGGACAAGGGTCGTTCCGGAAAGTTCGTCAGCGTTTATCCATTGGAGCAAACTGCTGCTTAGAAGAGTTTCTGTAAAAGTTCGCGACGCCTGAGCAGCAGTAACTGCGCGCCCAGGCGTCGTTTTCGATTTTTAGGATGTTCATTGATCGCGCCAAGATTCATGTTCAGGGGGGTGACGGAGGTAACGGTGTTACAGCTTTCCGGCGCGAAAAGTTTGTCCCGCGTGGTGGTCCATCGGGTGGAGACGGCGGGCGCGGCGGCGATGTGATCGTGCTGGCGGATTCGTCGCTCAACACGCTGCTGCATCTTCGTTATAACCCGCAGCACATAGCGCAGCGCGGTTTGCATGGTGAGGGCTCAAACCGGTCCGGACGGAATGGCGAGGACCATGTGATTCGAGTTCCGGTTGGAACACAGATCTTTGACGCTACGACAGGTGATTTGCTTCACGACCTGAGTCACGAGGGCGATCGCTGGCTGGCGGCGCGCGGAGGCCGTGGCGGTTTTGGAAACGCGCACTTCGCGACTTCAACCAATCGAGCACCTCGCTACCATCAAAGCGGAAGCGAGGGAGAAGAGTTGGATCTTCAGCTCGAGCTCAAGCTACTTGCTGACGTCGGTCTGGTGGGGTTTCCCAATGCAGGAAAGTCGACGTTTATCTCGACTGTTTCGGCGGCGCGTCCGAAGATCGCTGATTACCCGTTCACGACTCTCGAACCGAATCTCGGCGTGGTGGATCTCGGCGACTTTCGTACTTTCGTGATTGCCGACATACCGGGCCTAATTGAAGGGGCCCACGCAGGCGCCGGACTAGGCGATCGTTTTTTGCGACACATCGAGCGTACGAAGTTGTTGCTGCATCTCGTGGATGTTTCGTCGATTTCGGGCCGCGATGCTGTCAGTGATTACGAAACTGTGAATCGCGAGTTGGCTTCATACAACGCTGACCTCGCGACGAGACCGCAGTTTGTCGTGGCCACGAAGCTTGATGCGCTCGACGAGCCGGAACGATTGGAATCGCTGAAGCAGAAGGCACTCGACGATCGGAAGCCGTTCTTTGCGATCTCTTCCGCGACCGGCCAAGGTGTTCGCGAACTCGTGAACGCAATGGCGGCGAAGTTGAATGAGTTGAGTGCCGAGAGTGCGAAGGCTGACACGGTGGAGCTGACGTTCTGAGATGTGCGCGGCGGAGCGGATAGCATTGTATGGAGGGACGTTCGATCCGGTCCATATAGGGCATATCGAGATTGCGCGGCGAGTTTCACAGTTGTTTGAGATTGAGAAAGTCGTTTTTATTCCGGCACAGATGGCGCCGCACAAGATTGGACGTGCTGTAACCCCGTCCGTACATCGCTATGCGATGCTGGCATTGGCGACGCAAAACGATCCGCAGTTATCGATCTCGACGTTTGAGCTCGACGATCCCGATCGTCGTTACACGGTTGATACGATTGCACACTTTCAGCGCGCGCTGGGTGATGAAATCGAGCTCTTTTTCATAATGGGTGCTGACTCGTGGTCTGAGATTACGACGTGGCGCGAGTGGGAACGTTTGTTGACGATGACGAACCATATCGTCGTCACCCGGCCGGGTTACGAACCTGTCACCACTCATGTTGGTGCTATTAGTGAGCGGATTGTCGATTCACGAGCTTCGCTTACTAAAGCGGCTCTAAGTCGCGACGCTCCAAAGATCTTTTTCACTGATGCGGTGATGGAAGACGTTTCGGCGACCCGGATTCGACGGCTCGCGAGTGAAGGTCGCTACGAAGAGTTGACCGATCTTTTACCCGCGGTCGTGCTTGAGTACATAAAGAAGTACGGAATTTATCGAGAACTGAATGAAGCAAAACTCAACAGTTAAGGAACAGTCGTTAAACCCGCAACCCAACGTGCGGTCCACTCCTCAACCTGCGCCGGTCGAAGGTCTCGACGAGCGCGTGCTGGCCGCACTTCACGCTGCGAGCGAGAAGAAAGCGATCGATCCGGTCGTTCTCGATCTGCGCGACATCGCCAGCTTCACGGATTACTTCCTGATCGTGAGTGGTGCAAACGAGCGCCAGGTGCAGGCGATTGCGGACGAGGTCTACGAGAATCTGAAGAAGTCGGGACACGCGGCGGCGCGAATGGAAGGTTACAAAACGGCCGAGTGGATTCTTTTGGACTACGGTGATTTTGTCGTGCACGTGTTCGAGCAGAAAGCACGCCGGTTCTACGACCTCGAGCGCCTCTGGCGCGAATCGAAGCGTGTCGAGTTGCCGGCGGAATACACGGGCGACAATGGCAGTTCTTTGAGAAGAGACTCGTGATCGAACTATTTGCGCGCTCGCAGGGAATGCGCGAGGCTGTTGGTCTCGCTGAGCGTGTAAGTTCAACTGATGCGAACGTTCTGATCACCGGTGAGTCGGGAGCGGGAAAGGATCTGCTCGCCTCGTTTATTCACTTGAAGTCGAAGCGTGCGGCGCACAGGCTCGTGAAGATCGATTGTGCAACGCTTCCGGGCGAACTGCTTGAAGCAGAGCTCTTTGGTTTTGAACGAGGAGCGTTTACAGGCGCGGTTGAAGCAAAGGCAGGTCGGTTTGAGGCGGCGGATAAAGGCACGGTCGTGCTCGACGAAATTGCGCACCTCTCGACCGACGCGCAGGCGAAACTGCTGCGAGTGATTGAGCGGCGTGAGTTCGAACGTCTTGGCGGACGCAAAACCATCAAGCTCGACGCACGTTTGATTGCCTTGACGAATGTGGATCTCGATGCGGCGGTGAAAGTTGGTCGATTTAGAGAAGACCTTTTTTACCGTCTCAACGTAATAAACATTCGCGTGCCTCCTTTGCGTGAGCGCAAGGAAGATCTTTCTCAACTTATTGAGCACTTTCTGAAGCTTTACTCCGCGAAGCATGGACGACACGTGCAGCGCCTCGGAACAGAGGCGCGGGTTTTATTGAAGGCTTACGACTATCCGGGAAACGCTCGCGAGCTCGCAAACATTATCGAGCGCGCCGTGATTGTCGCAACGGGAAAGAAGCTTGAAGAGAATGACTTGCCGGCGGGATTGAGTGCCGCTGTCAGCGCGCAACAGCTTAAGAAGAAACCGCGTAGTCTCGCGCAGGTCGAAGCGGCTTACATTTCAGAGACTCTGGCCGCAACCGGCGGTAACAAGACTGAGTGCGCGCGCATACTCGGCATCAGCCGCAAGAATCTCTACGAGAAGATTGCGCGCTACAAGCTTTAGCTAATCTGCGTAATCTGTGGACTATGCGGCTGCGGATCATCTGGATTGGAAAGACTCGCGATGCGAGGCTGCGCGCGCTGATTGACGATTACGCCGAGCGGCTGGGACATTTCGCCCGCTGCGAAGTGACTGAATTGCGTGAGCTTGGACGTTCGGACAAGGCGGGCATCGATAAGGAGACGAAACGCATCTCAGACGGACTCCGGCCCGGGTCGGTGACGGTGCTCATGGATCCTGACGGCGCTGAGTGGACTTCGCAACAGCTCGCTGCTCAGGTGCAGGGTTGGGAAGGAAGTGGGATCAAGGAAGTAGCCTTTGTCATTGGCGGACCTAACGGTTTCTCAGATGACTTCAAGGCGCGCGTCGACAAACGCTGGTCGTTGTCACGGCTGACGCTGACGCACGAAATGGCACGAGTTCTGTTGTTTGAGCAGTTATACCGGGCGTACACGATCATTCATGGTTTGCCATATCAGAAATGATCGGGAGAGGAAAATATCAAGTAGGGTGGAGGATTGAGAGAAATAATGGATAAGAGGCGCACAAAAGTTTTCCGAGACAAATTATTGGACCGTCGTGAAGGTCTGGTCGGACAGGTGCAGGCGGCGGAGCTTTATAGTCGCGAGCGCGATGCTGAGGCTACGCAGGATCCGGCAGACATGGCGGCTAATGCTTATACAAAAGAATTACTGGTATCGATGTCTGACAACGATCGTCAGTTGCTGAACCTGATCGATGAAGCACTCGAGCGAATCGAGACATCGGGTTACGGGAAGTGTGTTCACTGTGGTGAAGTACTCCCTGAGAAACGACTTGATGCGGTGCCGTGGGCGCGACACTGCGTTCGTTGCCAGGACTTGCAGGAACGCGGAATGCTCGGCGACGACGAAGACTAAAGCTTCGCTAACGGTTGAAATAATTTGCGGCCTCCTCGGATTCGGGGAGGCCGTTTTGTTTAGCTACAAAAGGCACTGAGAGAATGTTTGCAGATGCTTTATTGACACTCGCGTATCCGCAGGCTTGTGTGATTTGTGCGCGAAGCGTTGAGGAAAGAAAGTTCGGGGTGGCGTGCGAGGCGTGTTGGACCGAAACGCGGATCTTCACGGACGATGACGAGATTTGCTGGAAGTGTGGATCGCCGGGGCCTGCTTGCGGGCGTTGTGTAGCGCTGGCGTTTACCGTAGCACGCGCGGCGGGGACGTACGACGGTGCGTTGCGTGAGTCGGCCTTGATGTTGAAGCGACGACCATACTTGCCGCGACATGTAGAAAATCTACTGGTAGCTGCTGCGGCGCGCGCACCGTTGCACGAGAGCACGACGATCGTGCCGGTGCCGCTACATCCGAAACGACTGCGAGAGCGAGGCTTCAATCAGGCTTCGGTGCTTGCGGAAGCGTTGTCGAAGAGTCTTCGATTACCGCTGGACGAGGTGAGCCTGTCGAGAGTTTCGGCTTCGGAAAAGTACCGGGCCGGAATGGACATAAAAGGACGAAGTGACACCGTTGCGGGAGCGTTCGAAGTCGTCCATCCGAGGCTGGTTGCGGGTGAGAATATCCTGCTGGTCGACGACGTGTTCACCACGGGAGCGACCGTTTCGGCCTGTGCCGAGGTGCTGCTTGCAGCGGGCGCGAAGAGCATATATGTCTTGACTTTAGCCAGGGCTCGGGGAGGCTGACAACCCACTTAATTTTGACACCCTCTTCCGCGCTCGCGTAATATCAGCGCTAATGAATGGCAGAGTTTTAGTTCTAAATACTTCCTTTGAGCCCATCAACGTGTGCACCGAAAGGCGCGCTGTGGTGATGATCTTCAAGGGAGTAGCGCGCGTAGAGGAGCACAACGGCCATGTCCTTCACTCGCAAAGACTCACCATTCACGCACCTTCTGTTATTCGCCTGACGGAATACATCCACATTCCCTTCGAACGTCGATCGCTCTCGCGAAAGAATATTCTGTTGCGAGACCATTCGACCTGCCAGTACTGCGGCACTCAATACCCGCCCTCGGAATTGACGCTCGACCATGTGCAGCCACGCTCGCGCGGAGGGGAGTCCGCGTGGGATAATCTGGTTGCCTGCTGCAAGCGTTGCAATCACCGAAAGGGAAACCGGACTCCGGAGGAATCCGGCATGCACCTGTTGCGCAGGCCTCGTGGGTTCTCACTACACGTAAACCGGCAGATAATGCGTTATCTGGGGAGAGCTGACGAGACGTGGAGAAAGTATCTGTTCTACGAATCAGATAGTCGGGATTAAATCAGCGAGCCCCATAGAAAGAGGAAATCATGAATCAAACAGTTCTGGCGATCGCGGGTCTTGGTACCCCTGAGCTTATCGTCATCGTGCTCGTGATCTTTTTGCTTTTCGGCGCCACCAGGTTGCCGCAGTTAGCGAAAGCCCTGGGTCAAAGCAAGAAGGCGTTTCGAGAGGGTATCGAAGAAGGCGAACGCGAGCCCGCTCCCAAGGAAGTGAAGGAGTAGCGCTGCCCGGACGGCTCAGCGCTGAACTCCCCCGCATCGTGCTTCAGTGGCTGTGAGTTTTTTGTCCGACGATTAGAGTCGCTTTCACAGTAAGCGCGAACTCAGCCTCATGCCTCTCTTCGTTTATTAATCGAGAGATCTCGCTAAACAATTCGGCCCTCTTATCTTCAGGAACGAGGGCCAACCATTCCTGCAATAGAAACTCTGCGACCAGTGGAGAGTTTAGAAACTGTTCGCCGGACTCGAAGTCAAACTCTTCGATCCGCGTCCAGGATTGAACGTCTTTCAGTCCTTCGTCTTCGGCCATTTGCTCGACTTCGGAAACTAGCGGCAGTTGCGTGATCAACTGCTCCACGTCCGATTCGTGATCGAGCAGGCCGATGTTGTGTAGCGCTTCCCAGTAAATCGAAAAGAACTCGCCGAAGCTTGAAAAAGTCGGCAGTGTGAATGCGACAGTTGCTCCCGGCGCGGCCACGCGCACCAGCTCTGAGAACACAGGTCTGATTCGTTGCAGCGAAACGAGTGAAGCGTTTCCGATAACTACGTCGAAGCTGTTGTCACTCAGGTTGAGCTCGTCGAGTGGCGCAGTATCGAAAGTAAGTTGTTCGTTAATAGCGGATGCTTTTGCGCGTGCCAGCTCCGTGCATTCCGGATTCTCGTCCACACAAAGCAGTTCGAGTTTTTCCCCAGCGCGCTCTTGCAGCGCCATTGCGTGTCCGCCGGTTCCGGCCGCGACGTAAAGCGCCTTTCCTTCTTTGGGAAGCGTTAAGTGCTCATCGATTAACTCGGCAAAGCGTTCGCCCCAGTCGGGCGCAATAAATAAATCCTGTAGGAAAGCAAGTTCCTTATTTGTTTTCCTGTTAGTGCTCACTCTCAATATCCTCACCCTTGATTTGTTCTTTACCTGGTAGATCTTCTTCTGAAAAATATTTTCTACCGCGTAGTTGTTCCGGCAAACACTCCATCTCTTCTTCGGCGGTTGGATCGCTATGAACGTAACGATAGTCTTTACCGTAGCCGATCTGCTTCATCAACGGCGTCGCGGCGTTTCTCAAATGTAACGGCACAGGTACGCGAGCAGTTTGTTCCGCATCGATTAAGGCTAAATGATACGCGCTCTTGATGGTGTTTGACTTAGGTGCGCGCGCTAGATAAATCGTCGCCTGCGACAACGGAAACAGTCCTTCGGGCAGACCGATCAATTGCACGATGTCGGCCGCAGCCGCTGCCTGGACCATTGCTTGTGGATCTGCGAGACCGACGTCTTCCGAGGCGAGAATACACAGCCGGCGCGCGATGAAGATCGGATCTGCTCCACCTTCAATCATTCGTGCCAGCCAGTAGAGCGCTGCATCAGCGTCTGAGTTTCGAATCGACTTAATCAGCGCTGAGATCAGGTTGTAGTGTTCTTCACCGCCTTTGTCGTAGGCGTAGTGAGCGCGTCCGAGCGCTTCGATCACAGTTTGCTCGGAAACTGTTCTTACGCCGTTGTCGTCAGGTTGCGTTGATTCGACCGCGGCATCGAGTGCAGTCAGTGCTACTCGGGCATCGCCGTTGGCGGAGTGTGCGATTCGTTCCAGCAGCTCGTTGGAAACGGCAGGATTGAAACTCGCAAGGCCACGTTCTTCGTTACTGAGCGCGTTTTGCAGAACCGTCTTGATCTCGTCCTCAGAAAGTTGGTTGAGCACCAAAACTCTGGAGCGTGAGAGGAGCGCACCGGTTACTTCAAAAGATGGATTCTCGGTGGTTGCGCCGATGAGTGTGACTGTGCCGTTTTCGACCGCGTGCAGCAGCGCATCCTGCTGCGACTTGTTGAAACGATGAATCTCGTCGATAAAAAGAACGGTACGTTTGCCGTAACGCTTTTCAGCTTTCGCGCGGTCGATGGCTTCGCGAAGATCCTTTACGCCTGAGAAGACTGCGGAGAGGGCGATGAAGTTCAGTCCACTGCTGTCGGCCAGCAAGCGCGCCAGCGTGGTCTTACCGGTGCCGGGTGCGCCCCACAGAATCAAAGAGGGCAGGGCGCCGCCGCCCGCGAGCAGTCGTCGCAGAATACGGCCTTCGCCGACGAGATGCGTCTGGCCGACAAATTCCGCCAACGTACGCGGACGCATTCGTTCGGCCAGCGGCGTGCCCTCGAGGGGAAGGGCGACGTCCTTTGCCTCGTCGTTAAACAGACTTCTTGAGTTCCAGCGGTCCATAGCGCAAAAAAAGGAGTATAATTATCGCCGAAAAGAATCAAAGACGCGACCAGCGAGATCACCTGAGAGCGACTTTAGCCCGGTGAAAAAAAAGGTTCAAAAAACTCAATTTTTTCGGGTAAAGTATCCAGAATCTTCATTGGAACGCGGTCATGGGAATCTGCGTATAGTTGGCTGCGGACGATAAAACCCAACATTTAGGGGCCGCAAAGCGATTGGAGAGCAGATGATGAGGAACGGAAGAGACATTTGGAGAATTGCCGGGATGATTGTCCTGGGAGTTCTTGTTTTCCTGGTTGTACTCCCGCTGGCGTTGAAGGTAGTGGGAATTACATTGGGCATCATAATCGGCTTGGCAGTGCTGTTGATCAAGGTGGCGGTGACACTGGCGATTGGTTACCTGATTCTGGTCGGTATCCGAGCCCTGCTACGGTAGTTGTTCGCGCCGGTAGTTAGCCACAAGAAAGCACAAAAGGCACAAGAGCAGTACTACTCATCTTGTGCCTTTTGTGCTTTTTTGTGGCTAGACGTTGAAGCGGAAGTGAACGACGTCGCCTTCCTGCATGATGTAGTCTTTGCCTTCGAGTCGCAGTAATCCCTTTTCTCTTGCAACAGCGTAGGATCCGGCGGTCATCAATTCGTCATAACTCACGATCTCGGCGCGGATGAAGCCGCGTTCGATGTCGGAGTGAATCGTCCCCGCGGCGGTCTGTGCGCGAGTGCCTTGCGGGATCGTCCAGGCCCGCACTTCTTTCTCACCAGCAGTCAGGAACGACATCAAACCGAGCAGGTGATACGCGCCCTTGATCAGTTGATCCACACCACTCGTCGACACGTTGAGACTGTGCAGATAGTCGACCCGTTCTTCAGGCGGCAGTGCCACCAGATCCGCTTCGAGTTGCGCGCAAATGACAACGCATTCTGCCGCTTCTTTGGTCGCGACTTCGCGAACGGAGTTGACCATCGAGTTATTGTCAAGATCGACGAGTGCCGACTCTTCAACGTTCGCGGCGTAAATAGTCGGCTTGGTTGTTAAGAGGAAGAAATTGCGAGCAACGGCGCGTTCATCGTCGGTGAGGGCGACCGTTCGTGCCGAGCGTCCTTCTTCCAGCGCCGGCTGAATCTTCTCGAGCACATCCAACTCCTGACGAGCAACTTTATCTCCACTCTTGAGACTCTTCTGCGCTTTCTCGCGGCGACGCTCTACAGTTGCAAGGTCGGACAAAGCGAGCTCGATTTGGATAGTCTCAATATCGCGAAGTGGGTCGACGGCGCCTTCCACGTGAACGATGTTCTCATCCTCGAAGCACCGAACCACCTGGACCACCGTGTCCGTCTCTCTGATGTTGGCGAGAAACTGGTTTCCGAGTCCTTCACCTTTGGAAGCGCCGCGCACGAGCCCGGCGATGTCGAGAAACTCAACTGTCGCCGGCACGATCTTTTCGGTCTTCACGAGGCGGGCGAGTGGCTCGAGTCGTTCATCCGGCACCGAGACCACGCCGACATTCGGCTCGATAGTCGCAAATGGATAATTAGCCGCAAGCGCGGAGGATTGCGCTGTCAGCGCGTTGAATAAGGTCGACTTGCCCACGTTGGGCAGTCCAACAATTCCAGCTCTTAACATTAATTTGCCTCGCGCAGAAAACTAACCGATTACAAACACGGATGCAAAAGCGGGTATAATCCTCGGGCTGCGGAGGTAATTTGGCTGCAAAGAAATTTCTCCCGCAACGGCGCAAAGGCGCAACGGAAAACCATTCAGTTACCAGAGGTCTTACGTTGCGCCGTTGTGCCGTTGCGGGAGAAAACTTATGGCTCGAGCTAACGACTCTCAGTTCCGATAGATGATCGCGTCTCTTTTACTGGCCTTATTAGTCACGTTTAGCGGCACTGTTGCGACTTACCTCTACGACGAAAACGCGTCGTTGGGCGCACGCCTGTGTGCCGGAGCAGCTCTGGGATTAGCCGCGCTGGGACTGATTGGGTTTGTGGTCGCTTCATTGATCGGTCTCAGTGGCGCTGCCGTACTATTCAGCGCCGCGATCTGTTGCAGTCCACTCGCACTGCTGGCCGATGGCGCGATCGTGGGCCACTTGAAAAGAGATTTGGACGCCGTATCGCTCGGCGCTCGCAGGCTCTTCACAAAGCCGGACCCGACTGCAATCGGCTACTTTCTCTTTTACACTTTTGTTGCCGTCGTGCTGTGGAAGGTATTCAACCGCGCGGTGATTGAAGACAGCACCGGTCTCAGCACGGGTTTGCTGAACAACTTCGGCGATCTTCCATTTCACCTCAGCGTCATCACGAGCTTTGCCTTCGGCAACAATTTCCCGCCCGAAGATCCGACGTACGCCGGCGTCAGATTCACTTATCCATTTATCTCTGACTTCGTTTCGGCAATGTTTGTGCGGTGTGGCGCCGACCTGCGCGAGTCGATGTTCATCGAGAACTACATTCTCGGTCTCGCTTTTGTCGGCCTGGTTCATCGCTGGGCGCTGGTGATGCTGCGCGACAAGCTCGCGGCAATCATCACGCCGTTATTGGTTTTGTTGAATGGCGGTCTCGGGTGGACCCAGCTCTTTTCGAAAGCAGGATCAAACGAAGGCGGACTGTGGGGCGTGTTGATGGACTTGCCTCCGTCATTCACTGTCGTTCCGGAGACGACCTGGCGCTGGGGTAACGCCATCTCCGCTCTCCTGATCCCGCAACGTGGATTCCTGATGGGGCTGCCACTCGCAACCATCGCTTTCACGTACTGGTGGATAGCGACCGATAAGAAACGTGTTCCCGAAACTGTCGAGACGGGAAAAAAGACACGCGCGACTGAAAAACAGAAGAACATCTGGCAGCAACAGGAAACGACGCGGGTCGCGATGGCCACGCGCGGGATGATTGCGGCTGGAGTAGCCGCAGGCTTGTTGCCCCTCGTCCATGCGCATAGTTTTGTCGTGGTGATGGGAATGGCGGGCTGCCTGGCCCTGATTCAGCGACGCTGGCGCGAGTGGTTTACTTTCTTTGCGGTGGCGTTGGTGATCGCGATTCCACAACTGCTTTGGTCGACGATGCACAGCGCAGTGGATGCCGGGACCTTTTTTGCGTGGGAGGTTGGTTGGGACCACGGAAAGGACAATCCGATCGTGTTCTGGTTCCTGAATACGGGATTCTTCATTCCCTTGCTGCTGATCGCAATCCTAATCAGAGGCGGCGGCTATCTTGTTCCCAAACGGCTGCTGCTTTTCTACCTTCCGTTCACGCTCTGCTTTATCGTTCCCAACCTGATCAAGATGGCGCCGTGGATCTGGGACAACATCAAAGTCCTCTATTACTGGTGGCTGGCATCAGCGCCTCTCGTTGCGTTGCTGCTGGCGCGACTGTGGCATCAGGGACGCACGCGGCGAGTGCTCGCAGTTGTGTTATTCGTCTGCGTCACACTCGCCGGCATGCTCGACGTTGCGGGTATTGCTATGCGTTCGATCAAGTATCAAGTCTTCGACGCGGGTGGACTTCAATTCGCGGAACTGGTGAAAGCCCAAACAGCTCCTCGGGCTTTGATTGTTCATGCGCCGGTGCACAACACGCCGGTGTTTCTGACCGGTCGTCGTTCGCTCATGGGTTACCCCGGCCACATCTGGACACACGGGCTTCAGTTTGTGCAGCGTGAAGGCGAGATCAGACGCATTTACCTGGGTGCGCCTGACGCGGAGCAGTTAATCAGGAACTACGGCATCGAGTATCTTGTAGTCGGACCTCAGGAGCGAGTCGTGATGCGCGTTAACGATATGTTCTTCACTCGCTTTCAGAAAGTTGGACAAGTTGGTGAGTACACACTCTACAAAACCAGGTAATTTTCAAAAGACGGCCGCGAAGAGTCGTACTGGGCGTGGCGAGCGCGAAGGTGTTGCGTCCGAGGGTGTGCCGGACATTCCCGAACAAGCGTGGCGCATCGGTGCGTTGGTAATCTTTCTGATCGCGGCAGTGCTTCGTTTGTACAATCTCAACCTGGTGCCGCTTCACCACGACGAAGGAGTGAACGGAAACTTCCTGGTCCGGCTCGTTCGCGAGGGCTTCTATCAGTACGACCCGGCAAACTATCACGGTCCAACACTTTATTACTTCTCAGCGGTGATCCCATGGATCACAAAAATATTATTCGGCTCCGCCGCTCGCGATCATTACGGTCTAACGACGTCTAATATCAGACTGGTTACGGTCCTGTTCGGTTTGGGCACGATCGTGCTCGTGTTTCTGTTGCGGCGACGACTGGGAACAGTTGCAACACTCTCCGCAGCGCTTTTGTTAGCCGTCTCGCCCGGCGCGGTTTATCTCTCGCGCTACTTCATCCACGAATCGCTGTTCGTCTTTTTTACTCTCGGAATAGTGGTGGCATGCGTGTGGGCCTACGATACGCGAAAGCCAGGTTATCTGATGCCGGGAGCAGCCTGCCTTGCGCTTCTTTTTGCGACAAAAGAGACAGCGATGATCTCTGCAGGAGTGCTAATCATCGCTTTGGGGCTGACGTTGGCTTACATGTATTTCAATCGCAAGCCCGCGGTTGCGTACGGAGGCAAACGAAACAAATCGTCAGGCGGACTGAATCAGATTATTGAGGAGATGGGTGGCACGGGTAGCGTCATCCCGGCCATCGCGACCGCGCTCTTTGTCTTCCTGGCGCTATACCTGCTCTTTTACTCCTCGTTCCTCACCAACAACAAAGGCATTACGGATTCGCTGCAGACGTTCGCTGTCTGGTCGAAGACCGGCTCAACGGCACATGTGCATCCGGCGACGATGTATCTCGTGTGGCTGATCAGGCAGGAATCGGCGCTCTTGTTTCTTGGCGCCGTGGGCGCAGCGATCGTCGTTTTGAAACCCAGGAACTCCTTCGCGCTTTTTTGCGCGCTGTGGGCCTTCGGACTGATCGCGGCCTATTCACTTATTCCGTACAAGACGCCGTGGCTGATGCTGAACTTCGTCCTGCCGCTCGCGCTGGTTTCCGGATATGCGATCCAGGCGATTTACGACATGGATCACGGTCAGCTTAGGTTGGTGGCGCTCGTTTTGTTGGTGGCCATTGGAATTGGGACGTATCAGTCGATCGATCTGAACTTCGTTAACTACGATAACGATGATTCGAAGTATGTCTATGTCTATGCACACACGCGGCGGGGCACGCTCGATCTCGTAAATCAGGTGGAACAGATTGCGAAGGAAAACTCGGGCAACCTCACGGGAATAACCATCGTGAGTCCTGATTACTGGCCGTTGCCTTGGTACTTCCGCGACTTCACACGGGTGGGATATTTTGGCCGGATGGCGGCGTCCACTGAGCCGCTAATCATCGCCAACGAGAATCAGAAAGAAGAGATGGACAGGAACTTCGGCGAGCTCTACCGGCAGGTACCAGGCAAAGATGAGAATGGGAGTTTTGAGTTGCGCCCTGGAGTTCGTTTGCTGTTGTATGTTCGCCGGCCCGGGACCTTGCCCCAGACCAATCCTCCATCGATCCAGAATCCGTAGAGTATGAGCCACGGATAAAACGGATTTTGACGGATCATCCGTAAATGATCCGTCCTGCTCCGTGGCCCCGCTTAACCGTGGTCCTCACTTCATTTAAGGAGATCTCACTTTAAGTTGTGGTTGACATTCTAAGCACTCCCACTTATAGTGGCCCACCTGTAATGTTCAAACTCCAGCGCCTCGAAATCACTGGGTTCAAATCCTTCGCCGACTACACCGAAATAATCTTCACAGGAGACGGAATCACTGCCATCGTCGGCCCTAACGGCTGCGGCAAGAGCAACGTTGCCGACGCCATCGCATGGGTTCTCGGCGAGCAACGGGTCAAGCACCTGCGCGGCGGTGAGATGAAGGACGTCATCTTCCAGGGCTCCCGCAACCGTCAACCGAGCGGCATGGCCGAAGTCGTCATGCACATGGTGCGTGATGAGGTGCTCGAGTCTGAGCCCGATATTGAAGACATCGATTCAACCCTCGAGAAGATCGACGATCGACTGGTCAACATCGATGAGATCCTGCCGCCGGAACAACCGGAGGCGATCGAAGCGGCGCCAGTTGAAGTGACGGAAGCGATCGAAGCCCCTGTCGAGGCGACCGCGCTAGAAGCGGCTCCAGTTCAAAAGACGACATACAAGCGACACTGGCGTCGTCGCAATCTCGCGCTCGAGTTTGCTCCCGGTGAAGCAGTTTCGGTTACCCGGCGACTGTATCGAACTGGTGAGAGTGAATACCTGCTCAACGGCAAGATTTGTCGTCTGCGCGACATTCAGGATCTCTTTTCGGGAACAGGTCTCGCCGGTGGTCACTACGCAATCATCGAACAGGGCCGTATCGGTCAGATTCTTTCCGCGAAGCCGATGGACCGCCGCACGATTATCGAAGAGGCGGCCGGCATCACCAAGTTTCGCGTACGCCAGCGAGCGACGGAAGCGCGTCTTGACTCCGCGCGCAGCAATCTTTCGCGTATCTCCGACATCGTTTCTGAAATCGATCGACAGGTAAACAGTTTGCGACGGCAGGCCGCGAAGGCGCGCCGCTATGGAGTCTTGCGCGAAGAACTCCGCGATCTGTTGCGCCAGGTTTACGTGGCCGAAGATCAAAAGCTCGCGACTGTCCTCGAAGAAACAAAAGCCAAACTCGCTGAAATTACCGAGCTCGAACTGAGCATTGCCGACGATCTGAGTAAACGAGAGGAATCTGCTCGTGCTGCGACCCACGAAGCGCGCAGTCTTGAAGATGAGTTGTCGACTGCCCGTGCGGCGGCCGCTGAAGCGGTGCTGCGACGAGACAGGCAGGCGCGTGAGTGTGTCTACCAGCAGGAACAGTTGAGCGAGATCGAGAAGCGCAAGGGCGAAGTTACCGCCGAGATCGAAGCACTCACATCACGCCTGGGGTTGATTGAAGGCGAGTGCCGCCGCTTGCAGGACGAGGACGCACGGCTGCGAGCTGAGTTTGATCAGAGCGCTCTTCTCTTGCGGACCGCCGAAGAGTCGTACGCCGGGAAGCTTGCCGGCGCCAATGCGGCTGAAGTCGAGATTGAAAGCTCACGCGCCGATCTGCTGGCGCAAACCGCGATCGCGGAACGAGTGAGAGAGATTGCGCGACAGCTCGAAACCACGTTGGAACGTTTGTCGCAACAGGCTGAAGGCCTTGCGCGCGAGGGCGATCGCGCGGCCAGCCAACATGCCGAAAGGAAACTCGAAGCCGAGAAGTTTGTACGTGAACTGGCCGATGCTCGTGGCCGCGTCGCGAAACTTCAGGCCGAACGCGAAACTGCTGTTGATGCAGTTGTTCGTGGGCACGAATCTGTCAGCGACAATGAAGCGGAACTGACGCGAGCCCGTGACGAACATTCACGCGCCAGTCATCGTCTGGAAAGTCTCAAAGAACTCGATCACAGACGCGCTTATTACTCGCCTGCGGTGCAACTCATCTTCTCGCCGAGTGAAACGCCGCGTGATTTTCACTTCATCGGCACGCTCGCCGACGCTTTGAATGTTGACGCGAAATGGGAACGCGCAGTCGAAGGTGTGCTCGGTTCGTCGCTGCAATCGATTGTTGTGCCGACTCCCGACGATGCTGTTCGCGCGGCGCAGTGGCTGCGTGAAAACAACGGCGGTCGCGCCAGTTTCCTCGTCGCGGGTCTACACGGCGGCAGCGATGAGATTGAAACCAATACGGTCACTGCACTCGCTTGCAGATTAGAAGAGCGACCGTTGCTGGCAAATGGCTCCGGTGAAGGCATTCGCGAAGATTTGCGCATCTGCGATCTGCTCGGCGCTCCGCAACAGCTCGTAACCGTTCTCAAACGAACCCTGCCGCAGAAAGTAAACGCACGTCTTGCTGCGAATCTCGAAGACGCGATGGTCAAATCGATCGCGACTGGCGAAATGTACGTGACCTTGAACGGCGACTGGATCGCCAGCGGACAGTTCGTGAATGCCGGCGACGCACGAGATCTCGAAGAAGGCGCCGGCCTGCTCGCATTCAAACGCGAGTTGCGGGAACTCGAAACGCGCGCTGAAGTTCTTTCGCGTGAAGTCGAAACAGCAGCCAGGTCTGCTAAAGACGCACGTGCCCGTCTGGTCGAGCTCGAAGACGCAGTGCTCACGCTCAACGAAGCAATTGGTCGTGAAGAACGTGAAGCGCTTGCGCGCGAACACACGACGACATCGCTCGAACAGGAAGTCGAACGCACCGAGCGTCACATGCGTGTCGTCGGGCAGGATTCTATGCGGGTCGAAGAAGAGCGTTTGGACGTCGAGAACCGCCGCGCACAAGCTTTGTTGGAGGCTGAAGCTGCCGAGCAGGCAAGGGAAGCTGCCGCTGACAACGTCATCAAAGCATCAGGCTTGTTGAACGACTTGAGACGCGAGCTCGAGACTGAAAGCGAATCGCTCACACAACAGAGAGCCGCCGCGGCTGCCGCCTCCGAACGTCGTCGCGCCACCACTGCCGAGCTGCGGCGAACCGAAAGCGAACTCGCAGACTTCGCGGCGCGAGTTGATCGATACCGAATGGACCTCGCCGAAATGGCCGGCCGCAGCGACGAGTTGAACCTCTCGATCGCGGATCTGGAACTGGCAGCGAGTTCGGTTGAAAGCGATCGTGCTCGTGAAGAGGAACAGATTGCTGGTCTCACAAATAGATTGCACGAAGCTCGCAGGCAGGCCGACGCATACTCCGAAGAGCTGTCTGAACTGAATCGACGCGCGGCTGAAGTGCGCGATTCACGTGGCGCACTCGAAGTGCAGCGAGCCGAGGCGCAGGCACGGCAGACGTTTGTTCATGAAAACTGCCAGACGGAGTTGGGCCAGTCGCTGGAAGATCTCGCTCGCGAGCTGACGTTCGCGGAAGACTTCGATCTCGATGTCAGTCACTCGCGTGTTGAAGAGCTGCGCACACGGCTCGAAGGCTTTGGCGGCGTGAACATGATGGCGCTCGAAGAGCTTGCCGAAGCCGAACAGCGTTTACTGTTTCTCACCGTCCAGCGTCAGGACATTATCGAAGGCATCTCAGCGACCGAAGAGGCGTTGCGAGAGATCAAAAAACGCTCGCGCGAGCGCTTCCGTCAGGCGTTCGAGCAGATCAACAAGAACTTCAGCGCGTTGTTCCAGGAGTTGTTTGGTGGCGGACGCGGCGAGATGAGTTTGATCGATGCCGACGACGTCCTTGAATCCGGTATCGATGTGGTCGCACAGCCGCCGGGCAAACGGTTGCAGAATGTGCTGCTGTTGTCAGGTGGTGAGAAAGCGATGGCGGCGCTTGCACTCGTGCTGGGAATCTTTCATTATCGCCCGGCGCCGTTCTGTTTACTGGACGAAGTCGACGCTCCACTTGACGAAGCCAACGTGGGACGCTTTACTGATAAGGTCGTCCAGATGTCTGCTGACACGCAGTTCATTGTTATCACGCATAACAAGAGGACGATGGAGATGGCGCGCGCTCTCTATGGCGTGACCATGGAGGAGGTAGGTGTCTCGAAGCTCGTGTCGGTAAAATTTGAGTGAGTAAGTACAAATCATTGCTGCAAGGTTTCCCCGCCGCGCTGATAGTTTTGAGCGCGGCGATTTCTATTTGTGCGCAGACTCAGAGCGACGCGAAGCACAATTCACGTCCGCAGCAGGTGGCGGACTCGTCGTCGGTCAGCGACTCGGCAACGACCGATGCCGTGAAATACAGCTATGAGTTTTCCCAGCCGAAGTTTTACATCAAACATATTGTGATCGAACACGATGCGAACGGACGAGGTACGGTCACGTTTGAGCGTTTGAATGAAGACATACCGGTGAGCGAGCCAATCGAACTCTCGACCACCGCTCTGGCGCGCATCACGACTCTTTGGCAGGCGTTACAGTTTCTTGATAGTGATAAGGACTACCAGTCAGACAAACAGTTTCCTCATCTGGGGACGATGCGTATCAGCATGCAGCGTGGTGAGCGCAAACGTGTCGCCGAGTTCAACTGGACGAATAACTCAGAAGCTTCGAAGCTCGTAAATGAGTACCGCAAAGCTGCGGATCAGGCGATTCTGGTTTTCGATATTTCCATTGCGCGAGAGAACCAGCCGCTGAATGCACCCAAGCTCATGGAGCTATTCGAATCGCTTTTGAAGCGAGACGGATTGTCAGATCCGCGCCAGCTTCTCAAACTGCTCAAGGACCTCAGCACAGACGAACACGTGCCGCTCATCGCTCGCAACCACGCCCTGCGATTGATCAAGCAAATCGAAAAGTAGCCACAAAAAAGCACATAAAGCACAAAAGGCACATAAACAGACTTGGAAGATCTTTTGTGCTTTTTGTGCCTTTTGTGCTTTTTTGTGGCTATGACTAGAGACGAATTCATTCTTGAGGCTTGGGAAGGATTGGGGAAGGAGGTTGTTGGAGCCTCCGAACTCGGTCTGATTCAGCAGGCTTTCGTGGAGCGGTTTGGATCGGTGATCAGTCCGGCGTCGATTGCTCGTGTACTTGCGGATCATGGGGCGCGGCTGCGACATCCCGAAATCCTTCAGGCCGATGCGCGCTGGCGTGAAGAACAACTCCTTTTTACATCCGAAGACCTTGACCTCACGAACGTTGAAGCCGCCGTCAGACTGATTGATAAACTTGAGCGCCAGTTTGACACCGACGCGGCCGGGCAGGAACGTCTGCGGCTGGCGGTTCGCGGGCTCAAAAGCGAGATTGATTCGCTCGCCGCGAAGAACCTGCTAGCCGCCGAAGTCTCACAATGGCTGACAGTTTGGCTACAGAACCCCGGAATCTTCGCAGATTGGCTCACTTTGCGGCAGAATACACCTGAATTCCGCGAGCGTTTTCTGTCCTGAGGCGCGCCGCCAAGATTCTGGAACTTTCACGCGTTTCAGAACGAATACCAATGACCGGCGGGCTCAAGTGGCTTAATGAACCTAAAAAACGACCTAAGCGATACCGAACTTTTACGGTCGATGCTGGCGGGCGACGATGAAGCACTAACCCTCCTCTATCGTCGCCGCCAGGCCGGGGTCTATCGATTTGCCCTGCAAATGAGCGGGTCAAAACCGATCGCCGAGGACGTTACCCAGGAGGTTTTCCTCTTCCTGATGCGTGAGGGTCATGTTTTCGATCCGACTCGCGGTTCGTTGAGCGCGTTTCTTTTTGGCGTGGCTCGAAATTTCGTGCTTCGTCGCTTGCGAGTCGAACAGTTGCTGGCGCCGCTCAACGACGAATCGGATGAGGAGATTCCTTCGCTGCACGCCACCGCGGATTTATGTCCGCTGGAAGATCTGACGCGGGCAGAGACGATTGAATCGGTGCGGAAGGCAGTGCTGAGTCTGCCGGCGAAATATCGCGAGGTGGTCGTGTTGTGTGAACTTCAGGACGTTAGTTATGGAGAAACGGCGGAGATTTTGGGTTGCGCGATTGGCACGGTCCGTTCGCGTTTGCACCGGGCGCGGGCGCTACTGCTTGCAAAGTTGAGGCCCGTGGGGGAGTTTGAAGAAGCTGGTTCTGCGAGTGTGAAGTCAGCGAGGTGTTTCGCATGAACTGTCAAAAATTTGAAACTGTTGTGAGTGAGTTGGCTCGTGGTCAGATGATGGCTGCCGAGTTACGCGGCGAAGCCCTCGCTCACAGTGATGCGTGCGACGATTGTGCGCTGCGGCTTCGTGATGAGCAGATGTTGACGCGCGGATTGCGGTCGCTCGCCGCCGAGATGGATTCGTTGGAAGCACCTGCAATGATCGAAGGCAACGTGCTTATGGCGTTCCGTGCGCGCAACGCAGTGGTTCCGGCTCCGGTTCCACAAAGACGGTCACATTCTGCGTATTGGTTGGCGGCGGTCGCCGCGATGTTGCTGCTCGCGATTAGCGTGTTTGTGTTTCGTTGGACCAATCGACCGGTTGCAGAGCCAAGCAACGCTGGGAATCAGGTAGAGCCGCAACGGAAATCTCAGCCCGTCGAGCAAGCGACGCCACAGTTCGCTAACAACGTGCCGGTTCCGCAAGATGAGTTTGTGCCGCAACGCCGTAGGCCAAGACGGATTCAGCCGGCGAGTTTGAACCGACCTGCAAACAACCAGGTTGCGAATCATGTGACGAATGAAGTTGCGACTGACTTTATTCCGCTTAGTTACATGAATGCCGCGAGTCTCCAGGACGGCGGCCAGATAGTTCGCGTGCAGTTGCCGCGTTCGGCCCTGGTGAACTTTGGACTTCCGGTCAACATGGACCGTTACAACGAGAAGGTTAAGGCTGACGTGTTATTCGGGGTCGATGGAACAGCCCGCGCCATACGTTTTGTTCAGTAGCTTGGAAAGGAAAGAGAAGATGAAAAGAGTATTGGGAGTGGTGGTTGCCGCTACGCTCGTGTTGCTGGCCGTCGCAAGTGTCACAACTGCACAACAGGCTGGACCGGAAGGTAACGTCATCATCAGGCAGCGAGTGCTGCAAGGGCCGGAAGGTGGACCACCGGCGCCGCCGCCGGACGGGAACTTCGTGTTTATCGCTTCGGAAAGCTTTGGCGGCAAGGTCGTCAAAGGAGCTCCGTATTCCGGTGAAGCCGTTACCGAAACGATCCAGACGCTTTCCGACGGCAATCGCATCGTCAATCGCATGACGAGCTCAATCTATCGCGACAGTGAGGGACGCACACGCCGCGAGCAGAGTTTGAAAGGACTCGGCATTTTCGGCGCCGGGGAAGAGCCGCTCCAGACCATCTTCATCAACGATCCCGTTGCGGGTGTGACTTTCACGCTCGATTCACGTTCCAAGATTGCACACAAGAGCGTGCCGTTCACATTTGAGTTCACCAAGAAACTGGATAAACCAGGAGTTGCGGGTTCGACTATCGAGGGTCAACGTTTTGAGTTCAAAGTTGAACGAGGAACAGCGGCAGGTGGAAGCATGATCATGACAGCGCCAGCGCCCGGCATGCCACATCCCGAGCTTGACCAGTTGCGCGTTGAGGGTGGTGGAACAGCGGGAACGATGGTCTTCAAGACCAAGGGGCCCAGCAACAACGAAGTTAAGGAACAACTCGGCAAGCAGAATATTGAAGGTGTCGAAGCCGAAGGCACGCGCACTACGGTCACGATTGCGGCCGGTGAAATCGGCAACGAGCGACCGATCGAGATCGTCAGCGAGCGCTGGTACTCACCGGAATTGCAGCTCGTGGTCATGACGCGTCACAGCGATCCGCGTTTCGGCGAGACGACCTACAAGCTGACAAACATCAATCGCACTGAACCAGCGAAGTCTCTCTTCGAAGTGCCCTCCGATTACACGGTCAAGGAAGGCCCCAGCATGGGACCAAAGTTCGCGCCACTTCCCCGCAAGAAGTCGCAGACTCCAGAGTAAAGCCACAAAAGGCACATAAAACACAAAAGGCACAAAGAAGAACGGATCTTCTTATGTGCCTTTTGTGATT
>DASWUM010000031.1:0-48791 GCA_036401595.1 Pyrinomonadaceae bacterium | reverse complement strand
CCCCGCCCCTACAGTACATGCCGAATGGCGAATTAAACCCTGATGGGTTTGCCGCAGCGGCCGCAGAACTTGGTTCCGGCGGGGTAACTCGTGCTGCATTCGCGACAGAAAACCTCAACCGGTTTTGGACTGCGCCAGTCGAGCGCCGCGGTGCCAATCGGAATCCCGCAGCGTCCACAAAACTTCGTGCCCGCCGTATATTCATGCCGGCAACGCGGGCAGATCACGCTACTCGAAGTTGCCGGCGGTAAATGCAGTTCACCTGAAACAGGTGTAAAAGTCGTATTGCCGCAGCGGCCACAGAACTTCACGCCTTCCGCAAAACGCGAATGACACTTAGTGCACATTACGACCACGAGCGTCGTCGAGTGCCCACCATGCTTACTGTCGAGACTGCCACCGCGAGACGGGCTCAACTGGTTGCTGGAAACACCAGTCTTTGTTTGCGCTTCAATGATTTGTTCGGCAATGTCACTGCGAATCTCGATCACGCGTTCATCGTCGACCTCGCCCGTCTTGGACACTCGCAGCACGTGTTGTCCGGGCGCAAGCGACGTCAGGATCACGCGACCCGATCGGCCGACACTTCCATAGCGTTCATCGTCGACGTACACCTCAGCGCCCGAAGGCGCCATGATCACCAGTCGCGAATCTTTACGCTTTACTGTCTCTGAGCTCCCCGCCACAGCACCGGCAAAACTCTCAAACCATTCAGTCGCACTCGAAGGACGCTCATTCACGTTCCTGGCGAGCGCTTTCATGATCGAAGTTTCGAGCTCGGCGCTGATGTCCGAACGCAAACTCGAAAGCGCCGGTGGCGCCTGGGTCAGCTTTTGCGCAATCAGTTGCGTGATGTTGCCGGTGAACGGCGGGCGTCCGCCGAGCATGTGATAGGCAATCGTGCCGAGCGCGTAGATATCGGCGCGCGCGTCGAGTTGTTCACCCGGCTGCATTTGTTCCGGCGCCATGTACTCGGGTGTGCCGATGATGCCTCGCGACGCCGGACCACTCGCCGAAGTAACGTCTGATCGATCCGCGTTAACGATCTTTGCGAGACCGAAGTCGCCGACCTTCACGAAGCCGTCTTCGCCGCCGGTCTTTCGCTTCTGCTGCATCAGGAAGATGTTTGCCGGTTTCAGATCGCGATGAAGAATGCCGGCGTCGTGAGCTGCCTCAACGCCGGCAACAACCTGCTGCATGATCGTCGCCGCTCTCTGCGGATTGACCGTACCTTCACGACGCAAGAGGTGAAAAAGAGTTTCACCCTCCACGTATTCCATCACGAGAAAAAACACGCCATCAGCACTCTGACCGAAATCGTTTACATCGACGACGTTGGGATGGCGAATCGAGGCCGCCGCGCGTGCTTCACGTTCAAAACGCGCAATCGCTTCACCTTCCTGTAAGTCTTCGTCGCTCAGAATGTCGGGCCGAACTGTCTTGACGGCGACCTGACGTGTGAGCAGGTTTTGATCGCGCGCGAGATAAACCTGACCCATTGCGCCGCGGCCGAGACGTTTCTCAAGCAGGTAGCGTGAGGCGAGTAGACGTGGTCCGGGAAGGGTGTTTTTGGTGTTTACCTGATCCTGCGGGCAGATCTCGACGTTGTCTTCGAAGCAGACCTCACAACGGGGACACTCGCGCATGAATTAGGTAACGTGATCTCCAGGTTTCGATTTCAGGCTGTTGCAGGAAGATCTGCACAACACGCCGAACAACGCGTCGCTCCGAGCGGAATCGCCGTCAGACAGCGCGGACAGTCTTTCGTATTTGGCGGTGGCGGCGGTGCAGCTTTTAGACGATTGACGGCTTTGATGACCAGGAAAATCACGAACGCGACGATGAGAAAGTTGACAATGTCGTTGATTAGCACGCCGTAAGCAATTACAGGCAAGCCTTTATCAGTCGCTTCTTTGAGCGTAAGTGGATGCTGTCCGGAAAGGTCAATAAAGAGACTTGAGAAATCAGCTTTGCCGAGCGCCAGGCCAATGGGCGGCATAATGACGCGTTCCACGAGCGAGGTGATTATCTTTCCGAAGGCGGCGCCGATGATTACTGCAACTGCCAGGTCGATCACATTTCCTCGAGCGATGAATTCTTTGAATTCTTTGAACATGGCTGTGTTCTCCGGTTGCTTGGTCAGTGACAGTTCTTTGCTGCTTTGAAGCCCGCCTTCTCCGCCTCGGCTGATGTCTTGAAGCTTACCTTGTTCGCCTCGGCGATCTCTTTTGCCGGCTGGCAGCCATTCGGGTAGTACGTTTTTGATTGCTTGTCGCCAATGATTTCAGAATCCTCGGGTGTTTCGGCTGATGCCGCTGCTTCGGCTGCTGCGTCCTGCTCCTCTTTCACTCGTCTTCGTTCTGCGACGAGATCGTCGGCTGCAGTGTCCAACAATCGGAAACTTGGTCCACCGGCAACAGTGGTTACCACCAGTTGAAAGTCAGCACAGCGAAGTTGTTGCCCTTTCGACCTGTATGACGACCAGTTGCCGTTAACCTGCAACGACTGCGAGATCAACTTTACAAACTCTTCGACAGTGTGGACTTTGTAATTCTCATCGAAGCCGATCCAAATCGAAGTGAGCTTGTCGTCAAGCACGTCGAGCGAAACGCTTCGCACACCTTGAAATTTCGTCTTATCGATCGTTTCGTCGAAATACGGATTGATCGTCGTTTTCGAGACACCGAATGGGTCAGCGTGTCCAAACTTGGTCTGCGGAACGTGTGCCTTGATCTGTTCTTTGGTCATGCCAAGCTGAAAACCTGACAGCTCAGGCGCCGCCGGTAGCTCGCTGATCTTTTTCGTGCACTGCGCAAACGCAGGTTGGGCCAAAAGGAGGAGGAGTATCGGGAACAAGAGGGATCGCAGCATGCGTGGGATTATACGCGCCTGCGCGCGGATGCGCTAAACCATCAAGGCTGAACCAAAGCCTGAATAATTCCTTCGAGAGTTGCCGGTTCAAATGGTGTGGAGACGTATTCGTTGCAGCCGGCAGCGAGCGCTTGTTCGCGAAACTGGTCGGCGCCGTAAGCCGAGACCGCTACAATCGGCACGGAATCGAGTGCCTTCAGATTGCGTATCCGCCGTGTTGCGGAAAGGCCGTCGAGCTGCGGCATCTGCATATCCATGATGATCAGGTCAGGCGACTCAGTTTCGGCGCGATTTATCGCCTCGAGTCCATTCTCGGCTTCGACGACACGAAACCCTCTGCGTTCCAGCCAGGTGCGCAGTAATAGCCGTGTATCGTCAAAATCGTCAACGACTAAAATTGTGCGTGGGCCGTTGGTCGCCGTGTTATTACCCAATCTGAGTTTGGGGGCCTTGGGGGTTGGGCTAAGCCTAACAAAAAACTGCGGATTGGGAAATGAAATTGCGGCGGGTGGAGACGAACAAGGCTGGACAGTCAGTTCCGCCTGCCTCTAACCTAAGCTACCGGCAACCAGGATTGTGTAAGCGTTTAGATCCGCTCCGATGTCAACTCAAAGAAAAGAATTAGTGGCAGCCCCAGATCCGATCATCGGGATAAATGAAACTGCCTTGAAGCAACTAGTCGTAATGTTCAACCGCATTGCGATTGGGGGGCTATTTGTCGATTTCTCGCGTGTCCCCTCCGTAAGCCCAGAACTTACTAAGCGTCGAACGTGGCTCGCCGAACTGGGCATTCTGTTTGACCTTGATCTGCCAAAGCTAAAGAGGTCGACTCCCGCTTTTGAAAAGATGCGCGCGCTGTTTCTCGAAGATAGCAATTCATATACTAAGTCAGTCTTTGGGATGAGCAGTGAGGAAATGGTCGCCGCCCGAAACGATCCAGAGAAAATGGCACAAATAAGGGAGCGAGGAGCCGAGGCGAAAACGAAATTAGCAGATGGTACGCTCGATCCGCTGAAGACGCTGGAACTATCTCTGCGTATGTCAACAAACGGGATACGGATGTGCGCGTGTCAACTGCGGGAAATCGAGAATGTTGAAGCGTACGCGGTCATCTCCTATGAGTTTTGCGCGTTGGAGCAAGACGATCCGCGTATTAAACAGCACGATGTTGCAAAGATTTTTCTGGGAGCGTTGCCGGTTCCAGTCGACGACACGCCCTGGGAACAGATCGTCGAATATCGAAATGATCCTGAGACCAAAGGCAGCTTTCTCCTTATCAAAGAGTGTCTGAGTGAACTCGTGCGCGGGTCGTTTACGCTATTTCAAATTGAAGAGACACTCGAATATCTCCTGAACCAGTTCCGCAGAAATCTGGAAACTCACAGCATCAATACAACCACGATGGGTCTCTTGACGTACGTTGTCACAAACCCGGAATTCCTGGAGATGCTTGCCAGTGCTGGACCAGACTTCGGAACGCGAGCAATGTTCTCCGTCGAACATCACAGGATCGGATTGTTGGAAGGCGAATCAACGTCAGCCGGCAGCGTGGTGGCTTACTTAATGCAAATGTACTCTGAAGCGTAACGCTCTAACTCGATATTCCGAAATTCTGCTGGACCGGCTTGCGTCTCACCTTCCATATCACCGCATCGACAACATAATGATGAAAGTTGATCGCCTGGTAGACGATTGCGAACAGCGGTAGCGATGCTGCTAACATCGTCGCGGCCGTTGAAAGCGCGAAGTTCAGCAGTGAGTAAGCGAGTGTCGAAAGGAGCAGACAAACGGCGAAGTACTGCATGATGTTCTGTCGCTGGCTCAGATAGGAAAGAAAACGATGCCTCGCGTGAACGCCGTCTTTGAAGCGATTATTGTTGAAGAGCCAAACTGTGAGGATGTACTGGGCGTTGTGCCAAACGTTGAGGACGAGCCAGCCGTAGCTGATGTTGTCGATAAGAAGATAGCCGCACGTAAAGATCGTCACGTGTGAGCACATGTACAGCGTGAATGGCGTGGCGAATGATTTCGTCAAAGCCTGACGCACGAGCCATGCACCGGTAATCACGATCGCGCAAACTCCGGCGATGAAGACCAGCCAGAACGGCACGGGCAAAACTTTCACTGGCGAGAAGATAAATTCCGCGGGCGCCTGATAAGAGCGATAAAGAATTCCCCAAACAGGTATCGCATAAACCGCAGCTGTCGTTAGCCGATCAGAAGTTAGACCAGCCTTGCGACCATAGATTCTCGAAACACCGTAGCTCTGACGTGTGTAGTGCCACCATTGCCAGTACAGATAGACCGTCGTAAGGACCCAGGATCCGACGATGGCGGACGCCACGATCACAGCGGCCAGAACGATGAGCGGCAACCAGGTGAGAAGGAATCTGTTTTCGTTGACACTGTCGCGATCGAAGATGAGCCGCGTGTACGTTGACGTAACGTGGTGATAGCCCAGCAACCAGCCGTTAATAACGAATACTGCGGGGAACGTAGCGGGGTTGAAAACGACGTACAGACCGGTGAGCAGCGACACGCAGGCGATGCCGACCACGAAAGTAAAATCAAAAGAGGGATTTCTCAGCCACCCGACCGGCCGGGCGCTCACAAGGACAGACGCAGCCACCGTTTACGGTTCCTCCACATGGACCAAAGCCCCATGCTGAGCAACGAATGTGCCGCCGAATTTATTTAGGAAACTGCTCGATTCGACATGGACGGCGTGCTCGCCAGCGAGCACTTGCGTTAATTTGGCGCTCACAGAATCTTCGTGGTGCAGCTTGCGGTCATGGAGCAGCGGGGATCGAATCCGCCAACTTCGACAGTGGCGGTGATGTTGTTGGCACCATTCGCGCTCGTTGGCGTCGGTTCTATTCCGCTACCGTTCTAGCCCGACAGCCCGGCAACAAGTGGAAACCTGAGAACTAATGAAATCGACAGGCGCATCCTAAATGCGGTGGAGTGGTACCCGCGGCAGGGGTCGAACCTGCGACCTTTCGCTCCGGAGGCGAACGCTCTAATCCACTGAGCTACGCGGGCCTAAACAAAATGGCATGTTTCAAAGAGATGAACCAGGAGTGTCCCCCTTTTTGTCCCCCTTTTTTAACTGTTTTTGTCCCCCTCGTCAAATATCGTGCCGCTTTGGTTTCGAGCCAAGATTAAACGCGATTAACGAACCTCTTTAGCAAAGGAAAGAATCTGAAAGCTGATACTTTGGTTATTACGATGTCTGTGGGATCGATGGCTCTGACTCAAAAGTCGATGTTGGCTCAAAAGTCTTGGTTTTATTTGGTCGGTTTGTTGGTGGGGCTATAGGAGTACGTCCAAAAAAGAGTCCTCAAGTATGTTGGAGCCGCTGATTGCGTCCGTCGTCTGAACCGCGAACGGCCAAAATGCTTCTCACCGGCGCACTGCTCCCGATTTCTCCCGATTTCGATTACGTCTTGAACTGGCTGCGAATCGATTATGGCGGCTGGCATCACGGCTTTACGCATTCGATTCCTTTCGCACTCGTGATGGGCGTGGTAATGATCGCCATCTTCCGCGACTGGAAGTTGCGCAGCTATCTGGTTTTCACCCTCGCGTATGTCTCGCACACGCTCCTCGACTTCATGTTCACCGAATCGCGTGGAGTGGCCCTGTGGTGGCCCTTCACGAACTACAGGTACAAGCTGCGCCTGCGGTCTCCAATCGAATACGCCTGGAGTCGTGCCTCGTTGATGGCGACTGTTGGCGACGTGATAAAGCTCTGTCTCCTCGAGTTACTGATCTTTGCCCCGCTTCTGTTGGCCGTGATTTGGATTCGACAGACGGGAAAGTCACATCCATCGTTTTGATCTGAATTCATTCCTTTTTACGTTGACTGTTTGTCCTCCTTGGTATATGGTTCGCGCATTCTCGAAGACGGACTGGTCCTTAGATCCGCTACCAGGTCCGAATCACGCTCTCTGATCTATTCACCTTCGAACAGCGACCTCTCAGATCGATGAGACGGCAATGCAGAAGGAAACACTCATGAGCAGTACGCAATCCCCAACCAATGTAGTGTCGAAGGAGATTAAAGATTTCCGGCAGTTCATAGCAGGACAAGAGTTTCCGCCGCTCAAGAAGAAGATTCACATTCTCATCGTGGTTGGGCCCGACTATATCGTGTTTTTGGACGAAAAGCTTGACATGCATTTGTGGCTCGACGACTCGTATGGCGATCTGGCCGAAGGCTTCGGCGCGGTCCTCGCCAGACAAGCTGATTTGGAAGCAACCTCCACCCTGTTGCTGACGGACCCTCATCTCGAGCCGATGCGGCGCATGCTTGCCGAGGCAATTGGGCGGCTGTTGGATGATCGCTCAGTCGTACATGCGAACCACATGTTGAATGTGGCGGCTGCTTACCTGCACGCCAGAAGTTTTGAACGGGCTCGAATCTGGTATCTCCGCGCGATGCTCATCGCGACATCTGTGATTTTGATTCTCGGATCGTTGTTTTGGAAGAACAAGGTCGGTTTACTGAGTTATATGGCTCTTTCGCCCGGCGCTGATGAAGTGATCATCGGACTGAGTCTGGGTTCTCTCGGTGCGTTGCTCTCGGTGCTACTGCGCTTGAACAAATTGCCGGTCGATCCTTCTGCCGGTCCTCGTGTCCACTACTTCGAAGGAGTCATGCGCGTGCTGGTTGGGGCGCTGGCCGGTGCCATCTTTATAATGGCTGTCAAAACAAACATCCTGCTAAGCAGCATTAATGGCGCGTCGAATTCACTAACACTCATGATGCTCTTGTCTATCGTCGCCGGGACGAGCGAGCAACTCCTGCCAAATCTAATCAACCGGTTCTCTGCGGTTTTAGATAAACAAAAGCTCGAGATCGTGGTCGAGGAAAACGCTCCCGCCGCAAACACCAGCTCCAATGGCGCTGGCCCAAGTCCTCAGACGGAAAAATCTCCTCATGACGACAACAAACAAAACAAGAAGAAAGACTCTGCGAGTCCGGAACGCATCGAGAAGTAAGACCCGAGAATCGCATTCTGCAAAACAGCTAAGGCTCGCGGCTACTGACGCAGTACGTCGCGGCTACGACTTCCTCTGCGGTGCTATTTGCGATCCAGAGGCGTTTGAAGCGTACGGATTCGATTACCTGTTTTCACTTCTCATCCCGCTGAATTCTCAGGACGCTGTAATTCGACGACGAGCGCAGAAACTCGGACACACACTCTCGCAGCAGTGGCTGGCCCAACATCCATCAGTACCGCCGGATGCAGATCCCGATACGATGACGGAGCTTGTTTTCGGCAGTCTTTCCGTTCGTCAGTTTGGATTTGCTGATTCTCTTAAGCCGTCGCTGTTGGTGGTCGCGTCCGACTTCAGCCCTAGAGAGTATTTCTGGTTCGATCCGGCAATAGAACCGCCGCCCGCTGATGTGCCGGAAACGTGCGAGTGCGGAGATTGTAACCACCGTGGCGACACGAGCTGTCGCACTTGTGGAGAAACGCTCGAGACCAAAAGTCGTTACGAAGTCTGGCTGGATGCGATGATTCGGAGTTATCTGGGTGAGCGGTACGGAGTGAAACTTGGCGCACAATATTCCGATGTTATTAAGTGGCTGCCTCACATGCGTCCGTATCCTGAGCCTGAGGATGAGACGGATTTCCGGTGGTCCATTTACGCGATTACGCACATTGTCTACACGCTGAATGACTACAATACCTACTGGCTCGATCGACGTTGGTTGCCCGAGGAGTTTGACGCGTTGAGCAAAAGTCTCGACTTATTCATCGAGCTGAAAGATCCGGAGACCGTGGGAGAGATACTGGATAGCTTGAAATCATTTCGCGTGAAAGGCAGTAGCGCACTCCTGCGCAGGGGAATTCGCTATTTACTCAGTTTTCAAAATGCGGATGGTAGCTGGGGTGATCCCGACGATTATGATGAGGCTTATGACTGGCATCACGTCACAATTGCGGCCCTCGGCGGACTCGATGAATATGTGTGGCAGGAAAGAAGTCGGTTGGTTTCCATTTGCCCTCAAATTCAGGCATGATTGTGACCAATCTTTCTATGGGTGATCGCTTGATGACGGCACCGGAAACAGAATCCGAGCGGGCAGATAAGTCTGCCGTTGTAGACGCTCTGTTTTATCCCTGGACGTTGGGAATACGCCCGGGCGGCGCGGTTGGAATTTTTCGAAAGGGCGAGGTCCTTCATAGAAAATGTTATGGCTTCGCTAATCTTTCCACTCGAGCTGAAATTCATCCGCAAAGTCCTTTCCGATTGGCGTCGCTAACGAAACCATTCGTCGCGATGGCCATCATGATTCTGGAGGAGCGCGGCTTATTGAAGTATGACGATCGAATCACGGAGTACCTTCCCGGTTTCTCCGCCGGTCGACAAGCGGAGATAACTGTTCGACACCTCTTAACCCACACTTCAGGCGTTGAAGATTATGAAGAACTGTTTTTGGATGCTGGAGTCATAGATGCAAAGTATCCAGCCTCTTCGGAAGGTGGACCGAGCGGATACGAGCCGCAGCTTCTGGAAACTGTTGAATTGATTGCTCAGCAGCGGCTGCGTTTCGCGCCCGGTGACGATTGGGAGTACAGCAATTCCGGATACGTGCTGCTTGCGAGTATTGCCGAGCGTGTTTCCGGAGTTCCGCTTGCCCTGTTTTTGCGAGAAGAAGTCTTCGAACCACTCGGAATGCGCGATACTCGTTTGAGTGAACAGGCCCGGCCCGAGCCGAAGTTAAGCGAGCGAGCGAAGGGATATGTCTTAAAAGACGGCGCGTACGCCGAAGCAGACTACTCACCACTGAACGCGATTTATGGACCAGACGGCATGTACTCGACCCTGGACGATATGATGGCGTGGTGCACCGCCGCTCTTGGTACCGAAGTACTGGTCAAGTCGAGAACGATCGAGCAGGCGTTTACGTCAGGCACACTGAACTGCGGAGAGCCGACTGGTTACGGGTTTGGTTGGTTTGTAGGAGAGAACTTTGGATTGCCGGTTGTCTCTCACACGGGATCGTGGATGGGATACAGAAGCTTTCTTTCCTATTACCCGTCTGAGGAGCTTGGCGTTTTGGTCCTGGGAAACTTTGCTGAGTTTGAGGATGCCGAGCGCAGTCATGTCGCGTGCGCCTTGAGTAAGCTTTATCTCAACATCGAGCCACCTGCATCTGACCACGTTGAAACTGATCGTGAGATGCATACTCACTTCACGGGCAGATATGAACTACACGACGGTGAGACTTTCGAAATCGTTTCGAACGAGGGCTCGCTCTGGGTAAATTCGAAGACCAGATTGGTTTCCGCTTCAAGGTTGAGGTTTGTGGTTGAAGGTGCTGAGTCAGACAGCTACTTCTTCCACGAAAACGTCGACGGAAAAGTGAACGGCGTGACTCGCCACCTGTCGCTCTTTGGTTATTCGAAAGATGCCGACACGTGGGCCCGTAAACTGAACGTCTGATTCTTGCACGGGTACTAAAATCCGCGGCTAAAACTCTGCAATGTGATAAATTCCTCGCGTTCTCCCGAACAGTCAGCCTGAGTTTCCCCGATGGACAAGCCTGGGGTTCACGAACTTACTCAACTGCTCGAAGCTTGGAGCGACGGCGAGGAAGAGGCCCTCGAAAAGCTCGCGCCGCTGGTCCACGCTGAGCTCTATCGCCTCGCGAAGCGCTACATGAGCCGCGAGCGCCCGGACCATCTACTGCAAACCTCAGCGCTCATCAACGAAGCATACGTCCGCCTGATCGACTGGAAAGCAGTCCGCTGGCAAAACCGCGCGCACTTCTTCGGTGTCGCCGCGCAGATCATGCGCCGTATCCTCGTCGACTTTGCGCGCCGCCGCCCACGCATCGACAAGGACATCGAAGCAGTCCGCATGTCGCTTGATGAGGCACTGACAATCTCGAGCGAACGTGATCCCGATCTACTGGCGCTTGATGATGCCTTGAAGAGTCTCGCCACAATCGACGAACGCAAGAGCCGCATCGTCGAGCTGCGTTTCTTTGGCGGACTGAGCGTCGAAGAGACGGCAGAAGTCATGCAGTTCCAACTATAGTCACTCATACCCTAATTCACGGGCAGGAAGACTGGGAACTACCCAATCCGTCGGCGCGTCCCACGGTTCCTTTGTCACCGGCGGCTGATAGGTGCCTTCATAACCGACAATCTTAAAGATAATTCTAAGAAGAACATCATGTAGATGAGTCTCAATCGTCACGATGTCATTAGCGTCGTACTTGTTTTCTGAGATGTTGAAAAAACCCGAATGTACGGGGGCACCACGATATTTAGATAGCACACCGCTCCATGTAGGGATACCATCTGAGCGAGGATTATTGAGGTAGTGTGCGTCAACAATTTCAGAGTCGGGCAAAGAGAAATGCTGAAGCAACTGCGTAACCGCAAGTCCAAAACTATTCTCCTTTCCTCCGGGAGTCCTAACCGTTCTTTCGGCAATGCTATCAAGCATCCGGCCCTGGTCAAGTTGGCCCACACGGGTGGCCGCCCGAGCCTCAGAACGAATTTGGCTTGCCGCCGTGTTAAGAATTCCCCTGACGATCTTTTGCCAATTAGGATCCAAGCTGTTCATTAGATCCTGACCTTTGAAGCCGTATTGTTGGCACAAATTCTCCAGCGCTCGCGCTAGATAGATGAACTTATCTTCAATGCTCTGATCGTAACGCACCGCGTGGAAGAGGTGTTTGAGTACTACTTTCAGATATGACATGTTGCGGTCGGGTGACGATTGATACTTAGTGAGCAAATATCCGGTTCCAGAATGAACGCCTTCCTCAAGCGGTCGATGGCCCATTGAAAACGGAGCTTGATTCAATTTCACGTGGACTCGACGGACTAATTCCCCTCTCTCATTCCTGAATTCTATCCATGGAGCGCCAACAGAAACGCCAGTGATAAGGCTGAGTAAGCCCAGGAAATCATCAGGGAACCATTGTTTCAAATTATCCTGTTCGATAGAGTTTGAACCAACCTCGCCGATCATGAGAGCAGTGATAGCATTTCGTTCGCGGCCCTCGCGCAGATTCTCCTCGCGCGCAGAATAATCCGGCAGTGCTTCAATAAATCCGGGCTTACCCATGAACTCGAAGGTAATCAATCGGTTCTTAAGGTTAGCATTGTGAGCGGCGATGAAGGCGTCCTCCTCCGGTAGTCCGTCTGGGACAATAGGAGTGGGATATATACGAAGGGGATGACGGTTCAGGCTCGGGTGCCACGTAACAAATTTAGACAGGAAATTCGTCAGCGGTATAACCCAATACATCGAATGACCTGTCGCTGCAGTATCAAATTGTGAACGTAGCACGGTGAAGTTTATCTTTCCGCTGGTGCAATCAGGAAAACGAATGGTATGGCCGTAATGTATATCATCGGTCGCACTGAACTGGCCCTGCGGCGTGGTGACAGACAGTTTTACGCAGCGATTCTGGTGTCCGCCTCCTCCAATCGAGATTGCACCACTCCGCTCAATGGGCTTCTGGGCACTGAAAAGTTCCATGAGTCCGAGCCGAAGCGGATATTCTGACTCGATGCGTTCGATATCCATCTCGACACTCAACGTTCCGTTCTCATTTGTCTTGATTTGCGTCGAGCCTTCAATCGCACCAGACGGATCGCGAAACTCCGCGCGGCCCCGGCCTTCATAGTTGACCTGCGTTTTGAACCAATCATTCGGAACGAGAGGAATATTTTCTGGATCGAAGTTCATTCTCTCATTCTAAACAGATTAAGGTTCGGCGTCGCGATGATGGACATTGGACGCACCCTTTACGTGTTATTTGGACGGGCCACTGGCGGTCGTTTTCGAAAGGAACAATAAGATACTACGCGGGTGAGTTTACAGGCTGGAGAGAGAGCTATGAATTATGGCCAGCCGGAGATCTCGCTGTGACGCACGCACACTTTCATTTCACTCCTTGTTCCACCCTTTCCAAATACTTCGTGACGTGTTCTTCAGAGAAGCGCAGTGTTCGACGTGCGCGGTAGCAGGCCAACCGCTTACGTCGAATCTCACGCATCACTGTAGAGCGGGAGATGCCGCCACAAAGCTGCCTAACATCCTCAACGGTGTACTTCGCTCCCTTGCGCTCCAGCGTCGGGCTGGTCTCCACGTGCTTCTCTTCCTCTTCCATAGTGCTCCTGTGTGAAAATATGACTTCGTTTCTTATCTGAGGATTGGGCAAGGGGCACGCTGGATTTCCAGCACTGCCTGCGGTGCACCTACTGTGCCATCGCGGTTGGACCAGCGATTTCGATAAGTCCGATTCTCTTTAATATCTCGCCAGTCCTTAATCAAATTGGGAGGTAAAAACCGTCGACGGGGCGAACCATTGGGCAAGGCAAAGTTCGGATATCCCGACATTCGACCTTAAAGAGTGTCCGGATATCCGAACTATTGCTTCGCAAACCGATGTCAAATGCCGCCGGCCAATAGACAAGTTGTCCTCAGAGGTTCGTCCTTCTCCGTAGCCCCTAGCCGCTCTCCGCTTCATTATTAATCGCTGAGGTTCGCAAATGCGAACCATTGCGTTCCCATAAACGAACCATTGCGTTCGCATATACGAACGCTTCGGCGTCGATCTAGACCCTTCACGCCGGTTTAAGACTTCGCTCACGCAATGTCAAAAATTTTCGCCCCGCCACTGGCTCAACAATTGCTCTTAGTCATTAGGCGAGTACCTACGCTCAACGCGTCAATTTTTTTACGGGCACATCGCGTGCCGTGTTGAGATGGGCCTAAAGACTAATCGGCTTAGAGATTGTGTTTGGTTTGGTTTATTAAGAAAAGCGGCCAGAAATCTTATCTTGGACCATAAAATAGCAATAGCCGAACGCTCTTTCTTACTTCCCAAATCATTGGTTTAAGCCCTTGGTGTGCGCGATCGAATACCGGGGTGTTCGCGATCGCAGACACCCCTCGGATTAGTTTGAAGTGCCTCCCAATCATTGGTTTAAGCGCCTAAGTGTGCGCAACCGAATTGTTGGGGTGTTCGCGATCGCTAACACCCCTCGGGCTCATTTTGAGAGGCCAACGCAAAATCGGAAGCCTCTATCTGACACTTTGACTCTCCTTAGAGAATGGCTCGCACGATATGAGTGGTCGTCACTACCAGCACGGATCTCTTTGTAGAAGTTGGTTTTATTTTGAGTGGAGACACATGGACCACCTCACGAATTGCCCTTGCAAGAAAACTGACTAACAGCACCTCGCTTCACGAACGCTGTCCATGGCACACATTTTGTAGACGATCTGATCAGGTCTTTTGATCTACGCCCCTACTCACACAGAACAAGTGCGGTCCAAACACTGGATTCGCATACTTTGAAACATCGAACCCAGAAAACATTCCACTGGAAACTTTGAGTAGCGAGTTTCCATTTGTTTTCAGCAGAACTGTTTCTGGTCCATCAACTTAGACAAGGAATATGGGCCAACAAAAGAATCAAGTAGCGCTGGAATATTAAAGAGGCGCTTGATGAACAACCAAATCTTAAAGCGAAAGGTTTACTATGGAACTCCCAAACCCGATATCACCCCGCGTACAGCAACCACCCATCATCTCGTGGGAAGAACAACTCCACGATCACAATCAGAAGATCGAAGAGTATCTCCAGAATCGCGTCTTTCGCGGATGCGCCTACGAATCAACAGTCAAATCAGCGAGAACTGTACTGAAGCGTCTCTTCGATTTGGTGCCAATCCAGGATCCCAATCACCCGGCTGGACATCGCCACATACTCGTGTGGGAGTTTCTGGATCCGGTGCGCGGATCGTCACGGTTCGGTGTACTGATGTCATCGTTGTTACAGGGCAATCTAGCGTACGGAACCAGGCGCAGGTATCTCACCGAGTTGCGAGCTTTCTGCGACTACGTCGTCGCTAAGCCTAATATCCCGGGCAGCAGCAACCTCACCATTATTGAAAAGTATGGTCCAATCGCACTGCCGTTTACCAAATACGATTTACCAGTACATGCGCAGGACAGGCCCACCAAACCTCGTTACGCCTTATCCACAGAAGTGCGGGACGAATTCTATGAGTTCCTGCGCATCGAATACCTGCCGAACCATCCTGTGCCTCACCTCGGGGCTCAGGACTATACGGCGATTGTTCTTCAAACCGAGATCGGCGCGCGTACCAGCGAACTGCTGGGGATACGGTCGAGTGGAAAAAGTTGCGACATAGACTGGCAGCTAGACCGTGTGCGTCTCTTTGGCAAAGCAAAAGCATTTAGCGGCAAGCGTGTGCGAACCGTTCCGCTCACGACGTTTGCAATGGAGGTGTTGCGTGTCTTTGAGAAAATCTTCAAACCAATGTTCCCACGGCGGCGTGATGAAACTGAATATCTCTTTCTAGACAAAGATGGAGACCCGCTGATGGATCACCAATACATCTATAATTTCAGGAAAATCGTTGAACTAGCTCGAGAGGCTGGCGTGCCCCTACCTGAAGAGCTTCGTCCTCACGACCTGCGGCGCACCTGCGCAACACTTGCGCTCGAACAAAATCCACTAGAGTACCGGAAAGTTCTCAGAAAACTGGGCCACACGTATCCCAGCTCAGCCGCGCCTTACCTTATTGCAACGGACGCCGATGTTGAGGATGAACAGGGCGATCTCATCGACATTTTTATCGATCCAGACATGGAGAAACGAGGAACAAAGTAATGCCTACTAATTGGAAGTTGCGAGAGTTATTGAAAGAGCGTGGGGTCAAGAGCGCATCGGAAATCAGCCGAAGCCTTCAGGAGATCGGCTACCAATTATCGGTACAGGCGGTATGCGACCTCCTGAATCGCCCGCCAAAGATGATCCGCCTCGAAACGATCGAGGCAATTTGTAACGCGTTCTACATTCCGCTGAGCGAGTTTCTGGAAGTGTTACCGATGGCATCGCAGAAGCCTCAAAAAAGGATGCGAACTCTACAAAGTGCGCAGCGAGTCCAGAAGCGCGGGGTTGGTCCAAGTATCGGAACAATAGATTATGCCGGCTTCTATCCGGATGCGCGGAAGTTTTCATCAGGGTCAACAAAGGTGTGAAGAAAGATGCAAAGAGGACGTTCTATAATCTGTGAAGAGTGTAAGTTGCCGCGAAAAAGCAGACGGTGGTTCGACGTATGCGACCTGTGTGTACGCAAGCTTCCGAAAGTGCAATGCGGTGGGTGTCCAACAAAAGTCCGCAGGCTACAACCAGACTCTCCATTTTGTCTGCCGTGCTCTAAAAGACTGTTTAAGGTAAAGATTGCGTGTGAAAAGTGTGGGCTGGCTGATTATCCTCGTATCAGCTACCCCGGCCATTGTGGCAAGTGTTACCTCAATGCAATCCATAGAAAAAATGTGAAGTTGCGCCTTCGGAAGTTCGTATGTTCCGCTTGTGGGCTCACGAAGACCTCCCTTCCGAACGCTGAAATGATCTGTAAATCGTGCTACGAGAAGCGTCGCACCAGCAAAGGAAGATGCAGGGCCACCGGATGTAGAGGGTCCATCTACAACAAAAAATTGCAGCTCTGCAGATATCACAATGACGAACGCTTCGCCCCAAAACGACTGGATAAGTACATCAAGAGCTACGACTCGCCGTTTCCGCAGAACGTCCGTTATTTCTTGGCTCTAACCACGAAGTTAGGATTGGCGAACTGCAATGTCGACGAAAGGAGCGTGCTGGTCAGAGATCTACTTAAGTATCGCGCGGTCGGTGAATATCTCCAGAGTCACGAGCTTCCTGAAATGCTGAGTTGGCAGGCAATTCACGAAGCCTTGCCGAAAGCCAGGAAATGCGGGCAACGAGGACGAGCCAGGGTCCACTTCATTCGGTCAGGCTTATTAGAGCTGGGTCACCATTTCCTGCCGGAGCAGCTCGTGCCGTACCAACGTGAACGCCGATTGGAAAAGTGGCTGAGATCAGCGCCGGCGATGTTCGTTGAGCATGTAATTGCCTTCGAGAAATGGGCAGGGGAAGGCATGTTGAATCCGAAGCTCGACATAAACCTGCATGAAGCGCAGCCTCTTACTAATACAAGTGATTACACACTCAAAACCGTTAAGACTGTAATCAGGTTCCTTGAGTGGTGCGTCAAGTGCGACATCTGCTCACTCGCCAACATCAACGAGAGCACGGCAGCAAGTTACAAAGAAACTCTTTTCTGGCAACTGGAGTGCAGCGCGTGCCGAAAACGAATCCCGTTAGACGTCGCTAAGACAGATGAGATTTGTAGTAATCAGGAATGCCAGGCGATCAATTCTTACGTAAAAATCAGAAGGTTGGCGCGTGCCTCAGTTAATCAATGCACAGTGAATCTTCGTACGTTCTTCAACTGGGCACAGCTACGTGATTTAGTCGCGGAAAATCCGTTTCCTTATAACACCGAGAAGATCCGAAGAAGCTTCACCGTGATGAATAAACGTGGGCAGATGGTTGAGATCGCAGCGTCTATCAGACGGTACGACGATAATGTTGTCGAACGCTTCTTTCGTTATATGGCTTCTCCTGACGCTGACCCTGAAGAGGCGTTGGTATTGTATTTGATCTTCTTTCACCTGCTTACTGTGACAGAGATGCGCAACGCAAAAATACCGTCGTTGGTGGCGGCGGAGAATCCAACAGGCGAATGCGACCGCGCAAGAGATTTCGAGTATTTGCTGCTACCAGTTCGCCAACTGACTCGAGGCCGACACTCACCGAGACGTGAGGGGCCAATAATGAAGTATGCGAAAAAGACAGCGTGGTGGCTCCGTCCTCTGTTAGAGCGTTATTTCGAGAAACGAAAACGTATCGGTGTCTCTGAATACCTATTCGTTGGACGCTATCAGCTGACACAAAACAAGCCAGTATGCGACACACAAATCCTCGATCTGGTACAACGAGCTTCACAGCGCGTATTGAATGGAATAGTTAACCCGCGGGACCTACGTAACACTGCAGCCGCAATTCGGGCGGACAGATCCAAGCGCCGCGGCGCTATTCTCACAAAGCTCGGTTACACACGTGGATGGGCCACTCGGTTCAACTATCTGGAAACTTTTCTACTCGAGCCTAAGACGACACCAAGACGACATCAACCACCAGCGCCAGCCCCCAGCGGGGGCGTAGCGTAGTGAGCGGTGCGAGGTGCGCCGAGCGCGCGAGCGAAGTGGGCGCAAGGGGGAGAACAAATAAAAGTAAGCGGGCGTTTGATAACAGCGATTCTGTTCGGGAGCGCCGCCAGGCGCTGTAGTTGGGAGAACAGAATCTTCTGTTATCAGATGACCGTCCGAATTGAGGCGGTTTTGACGAAACCCTCTTGTCGAGTACATCGCTTGCTTTCCGGCGGTGTCCGAGAACTTAGGCGATTGAAAGAGACTTTTCTAGAGAGTCACGATTCGCGGCAAACTGCGTGGCGTAATTCCTTGTCCGACTGAGAGCTATGGGCGATCAGTGATGCAAAGAAATTCGAGGTCACAACGTTGGGATCAGTGGTTTTGATTTCCGCAGAAGTTTTTCGGAGCCAGACTCGAGCGTCGTCTTGCGTTGGCGGACTTATTTTCGCAAGTTTGAGACTCATATATTCTGCGCTCGAAGCTGGACAGATTCATTCTGACGATCCTATTAACTCCTTTCGAATACAGCACGCCCGTTCGAGGAGATCAACCAGAGGCAATCTACAACCTTGGTATTCCGGCAACCGCAACGGATCTCAATAACGCAGTATTGCCATGCCGTTTAGTCCGATCATGAGTTGTTCTTTCACGCATGGCAGACAATCCAAGTGGATCATCAATCTCATAGAGGATCAAGAGATCTGCGTTTGTTTTTGTGGAGATATTAAAGCGAATCAGTCAAAGATTAGTCGGCACGTGGCTAATTTACGTCGCGCAAGTATTGTCGCTGCGCGGGGGGAGGAATCAAGATACACTACATGTTACAACGCCGAAGGATGAGAACGCCGCGAAGTGTTAATGGATGTGACGGCGTGGCTGGCAAATGATCCTGCTATGCAACTACCTCGGAAGCGTTTAGACAAGATGTGTTGTGCGCCGAAGCGCCGAAGCTGCCGATCTAACAAGGTAGCCGAAAGCCACTGCTAATAGGGTTCATGACTTGTTGGTTTCTGGTTGTGAGAAACCCCACTTCGATCAAGAACGTGAGACTTGACTGAAGAACATGAAACTTTTTAGATCAGGTTTGCCGTCAAAATGTAGGTATGGTGAACTCGTTACTTTCCTTGCTGCAGATTGGAAAGTCCGCTTAGAACTAAGTGTATGATCTCGTCAAGATCTACAGTGTAAAAAAGCCTTCTGTTCTGTTCAGCATCCAGCCCATTGCGCAAGCCTAGCGTGCCCGCTTGGGCAAAGGTGCGGGTAACCTGCTCGTAATCGATAGGTTCAAGGCCGAGTTCCGGTCGCGCTGTCGCACGCCTGTTATATTCCTCGACCAATTGAGCGTAATCCCCATTCGAGCATTGATAGTTCTGCGAGAGGGCTTCTGGGAGGCCTCCCTCGACCAATTCGACCACGGCACGAGTGCAACCGCCAAAAGCCCCCAGCAGAAAGAGAGGCTTCGATGCGCACAGTGCAAGGTATGCCTCTTCGAGAAGGCCGGGATACTTACCCGTGTAGCCGTTCAACTTCCCTCCCATCAGCACGCGCGCGTCGGTTCGCTGGTTCATTTCCTCACGCATCGCACTAAGGCAGCGTGCCCATACATACCTGTTCATCGTCGTGTTTGGCTCCATGAATTCGTTGGGCGCGACCCCTGAGTCTTGCAGATCCTCAGGGAGTGGCACGCGGTGGAGCCTTCCGACCTTTATCAACTCGGCCTCTTGATCATCGTCGACTTTCAGGTGCAGCGGCCAACTAATGTAGTTGTCAACGGGGCGGTAAACCGAAGGTGCGCCCAAGGAGTTGTGAGCACGTACAAGGTCAAAGAGAATTCGTGTGAACCCCCCTTCGTCGAGATGGCCGCCGTAGGCGACTGCGGCGTCACGCGAGAGGAGTTGGCGCGTGAACTCGATGAGAGCGTCCCGCAGGTGCATCTCGTGGAAGCCAAGCGCGTACAGGTCGGCGCTGTTCGAGATTGAGAGGCCGATAGTCTTCCCACTGAACATTTTCTTCTCTTCGGGCATGGTCAGTGTTGTGAACGAGACGTCGTCGCCGAAGGCCGAGAGCAGCATGTCTTCTTCAGCACCGAGTGGTGGGTCCGGGTAAATGACGAGAGCCTTGTGCCGTTCTTTGCCCGCGGCTCTTGCGGCGATGTTCTGGAAATCGAGGATCTCGGGCGGGCGCTTCAGTACGAGCGCATCCGCAGGGATTCGGCCGGCGCGGCGCAACGCCCCGATGCGGCACTCGTTGTAAAGGAACCGCAGATGCTCACGCAAGGCAAGTCCGACGATCCGCTGGTGGTTTTTCCCCGTCCAGCGAATGACCGGGACGTTGCCCATGTAGGGGAAGCTACGTTTCTCGTCTTCCTCGATGGCATTGACGATTATTATCGGACGGTGCAGCTTTTTCGCCATCAGAACCTCGCGCCGGCACCACGGCCTCGAAGAGTAAACGTCAGACTGGAGCACGAGGAGCGTGGATTCGCGGATGTGGCTCTCGATCTCGGCGCCGAAGTCGTAGCCAGGGGCAATGTCGATGGAGTCAAAGAAGACAGCGGCGGGCGTGTCGGCAATCGATTCACGGAACCGCTCGGCGAGCGGGACTCCATCTTGCTTGGCATGGCTGATGAAAAGCCGGATTGGCTTTGGGCTTAGGACCGCGCCGGGCTCTGTGGAGCGTGGTTGATTGAGGAAGCGGCAAAGCTCGTGCGTCAACCAGAGCATCAACTCCGCCGCATTCTGTCCGCCGTCATCCGCGAAGTCGTGATAACGGATGAAGTTAGTCTGCCCAAGCACCGAGTCGAATTGTAACGCCGCCCTGCTTAACGAGACGGGGAAGACTCTGTGCCTGCCATTAGAGCTCTTGGTCCGACTGCTGAGTTCGGCAATGTAAGCGCTCCACTCCAAATCCGTAACCATCGCCGCGCTGACGAGCAAGATAACGGCGCTGCGCTCAACCCGCTCAAGGTCGATCGGCAGCGCAGTGCGTGCGCCTTCGTGGGCCACGGACCTGAAGAAGACGGGGATGCCGAGGCCGTAGTTGAGCGGCTTGTTGATATCTCTAGCGAAGGTGGAATAAATCACACGCGCGAGTTCAAGGCCGCGCGACTTGTCATCCCCAACCGCACCCGCCTCTGGCCTCCACAAAACGTACACGTTTAGGCATGAACTGTATTCAGCAGCGCTCATGGTCGTTCATTTCGGGGGCCTCCTCGCTGATTAGAACTTTCAATCGTTGACAATTCACTGCGCGCATCCAAGAAGGCTTTAATCCAATCTTGCTGCTCTTTCTCCAGCCCGCCGCTCCTATTCAGAGATTGAAGCAAGGTTACTCCTTCATTCAACGCTCGACGAGCCTCTTCTAAATTATGTTTCTCCCTATTCTCCAGATACCTCTCCCAATAAGAGATCACTAAATTCAATTGTCGCCTGACACCCCCATTTTTGTCGGTAGGTGCCGTGCGAGTGGTCAAGTCGTATACCTCTCTTCGAGAAGCGCCGGTCCAGCGGTTGAGTGTCCCATCTCTACTACCTGCCAGGAGTGTTTCGTTATCCGGTGTGAAGGCAAGAAATGACACCAAACGTTCGTCTCCTCCATCCTGCCTAGAAGAAGTATGGTCACGACCATGCAACGTTAATAGTTCTTGCCCAGTAGCCACATTCCATAATTTGACCGTCCTGTTTGACATGCCAGTAGCGAGGAGCTTTCCATCATTTGAAAAAGTCACAGACCAGACGGAACTTTCGCCCGTAGCCCACAGTGATTGCCGACTTCCCCCAAGTCTAATCTGAGGCTTGCCACTCTGCACGTTCCACAAAACTATGCTTCTGTCGTCGCTTTCCGCGGCGAGTAATTGTCCGTCAGGTGAAAACGCAATTCTCGGATCTACAGCTATTATTCTACCAACAAGGATTTTCTTGGTGCCTAATTCGATATCCCACAGCACCACGGGGCCGTACATACCCGCCGAAGCCAACATCTTCCCGTTGAGTGAAAACGCCAAGGACTGATCGACTCCGCATCCACGCAAATCCGACCAGCCGACCGACTCTTGGCACAAAGTTTTAAGCTCGCGGCCTGACGTTACGTCCCACAGTTTAAGCGCATCCAAACTCGCGGAAGCCAGAGTCTTGCCGTCGTAAGAAAATGCTAAAGCGCCGACATACTGCACGTGGCCGCTAAGCGTGGCATGGGGGCTCCAAGTCTGTAAATCCCAGAGGATGATCGAGGATTGAAGTCGGTCGTTAACGATGCTCGATTTGCTGCCGGTCGCCAAGAAACGCCCGTCTGGCGAGAAGGCAACTGACTGCGTCTCACCCCCATAGGTCGGTCGAAGAGTATGTAAAAGCTCACCGGTTGCTACATCCCAGAGTTGCACGACGCCTGACCGAGATGACGCTACGATTTTTCCGTCCGCCGAAAAGGCCATACCGCCATATGTATCTTGATCCACCTTACTGACAAGTTGGTCTAGTTTGTTTTGCCCGTTCCATATTTTCAAAATGCCATCGCTATCCCCGGAGGCTAATGTTTCCCCATCGGGAGAAAAGGCGATTGAGTTGACTCCCGCCTGATGACCGCGGATCGTGTCTTCTTTCTGCCCCGACGCTGCATTCCAAATATAGATATCTCCACCACCACCAGCCGATGCCAGCTGATCTCCCTTGGGAGTAAAGGTCAGGGTCATCACCCAACTCGTATGTAGCATGGGTTTGTGGGTAATGGGTTTGCGCGTGGCTACATCCCACAGATAAATATTCATATCTGCTCCCCCTGATGCCAAGATCTTACCATCCGGGGAAAATGCCAAGGCAGTCACCTGGTCCGAATGTTTGTCCAGCTTTGCTAGCTCTTGCCCCTTGTCCAAGTCCCACAATCGGACGAAGTGATCTTTGCCGCCTGACGCTAGAAGCCTGCCATCGGGGGAGAATGTCAATTTATCGACTTCATCTGTGTGTCCTTCCAACTTTTTTAATTCCTGACCCGTCGCGACATCCCATAACCTCACGGTTTTGTCTCTACTACATGTACCGAGGGTTTTACCATCAGGACTAAAAGCTATGTCGGAAATCCAAGATTTATAGCCTTGAAATAAAATTCTGTGTTCCCCCGTATCTATGTTTATTAGTCTAACGCCGGCAGCAGACTCACGACTCTTCTCGTCTATGTAGATATGAGCGACGGCGATCAATTTCTGTTGTTCTAAAAAATCTAGTGCCGTCGCCGAGTAGAGCGCCATATTTTTTTGTTCTTTGGGTGTTTCTCCCGAAAGGTCCCACAACTTCAGTTCGCCTTCAGTGCCATCAGGACTTTTGATTAGCACCGCCAGTACCTTTCCTTTGTAAAGGTATCTTAAGAAGTCGACGCGAAAGCCACTTTTTTCACCTGGAATAATTCTTTCTCTCGAATAGGTCTGGGGCAGTGTTAAGAGGTGGCTATGATATAGACGCCAGTAGTAAAACCAGTCAAAACTTCTGAGGTCTATTTCCCCCGGCTTCGGACGTAAATCATCTAGAATCTCAAGTACCCTGTCCGTGTCATTTCTCCCCGAAGCCTCTTCAGCCAACCTCATCTGACCCGTGTATAAGAGACGTAGCGCAGTGTCTCTCTGCTGGGTGGCTATGTTCCTTTCACTTTCAGCTTCAGCCTTCCTAGCTTCCGCAATATCCTTCTGTCGCTGGGCGTCCTGCCGACGCTCTTCAGCGATAACTGTCTGCCTTTTCGCGATGTTGCGCTGTTCGTTAGCTATCGCAGTTTGTTCCTCTGCCCGGTCTCGCTCCTTTTCCGCATCTTTCCGCCGCTCCTCGGCAAGGTTTGTTTGCTTGACAGCGATGCCACGCTGCACCTCTTCCGCGAGCCGTCGCTGCTCCGCAATTCTTGTCTGCTCTTCCGCGTTCTTTCGCTGCTCGTTTGCTATCCGTGTTTGTTCCTCTGCTTCAGAACGTTTCCTGAATGCGTACACCGTTGAACTGATAAAGGCTACTAATAGGATAGTAAGCGTGGTGATTATGATGCGGTTGCGCCGCCGCTCAGCCTGAATGCCTCTTTGTTCTTCCGACGCACTTTCCGCAAGAAATTTAAATGCCAGCTCGTTTAAATTTTTGGTGAACTGGGCCGCAATCCTCTGCGCCTCTCGCAGTTCGTAGCCACGATACAATAAGCTTTTATCGTTACCAGGAGCGCGATTCCATCTTTCCGCATCTCTCCGTATCGTGAACTCTGTCATCGTGGGAGGGCCTTGTGCCTCACGCCGAATGGCGGCCCTAAGAACTTGAAAAGCGGCCTCGTCATCGACCCCGTTGCTAAAATCGACTCGATGTCTTTTATTGAAAAAGTCTCCCAGCAGATTCATGTCCTGTTGGCGAGCACCTGGGAGTAAAACGGGTAGGGCCAGAAAATCGGGATGCTGGACCATACGTCCGAGCACAAATTTGGCTTCTTTAAGGTGATGGTTGCCCCAGCCATTACTACCAAGAAAAATGGCGCAGGCGGCGCAAGTATTCAGTACTTTTTCAATTTCTTTCTCCCAGTCCTCTCCGGCGGAGAGATCCCACTCGTCCAACCATGACCTAATGCTGTATTCGTCCAATAGACGAGTAGCGATCTGCCGTACTTGGTGTACGTCTTGTTTCTTATGGCTCATGAAGAGATCGAACTGTTGTGCTTCCATTGTGTTCTCCGCGCTTTATGAATCGCCTAGCTGAGTCGGGACATTCACCTGAAACGAGAAGGGTACTTTGCCGCCAGATCCTCGAAGATCTTGAGGGCGTCTGTGGGCTCGAGTCTCACGACCTGCCCGGAAGACTCGATGCGCCGGTTCGCCAGTAATTCCGCCAGCAGCGCGAGGTCCTCCGTCCTGCGCATGTCCAACGACAGATCCCACACCCTCACGACACGGTCTCGCCCGAGTGCCAACAAGTCCGTCCCTCCTCGCGTGAACTTCACATCCATTATGTCGACCTTGATCGCGAAGGGGCGTGTGAGCGGTTCGCCGGTCGCTGCGTCCCACACATACAGATTCTTATCAGCGCAACTTGTAACTACCAGTCTCTCATCAGGACTGAATCGGGCGGAGATAACGCGGTCAGGATGTCTCATGGGGGGCGTCAGTGAACGGCCCGTCGCCGAATCCCAGACCTGAGCCTCGCCCTGTGTAGCCCTGCCGTCGCCGCTTCCCGTCAGCAGCAGACGCCCGTTTGCGCTGAACGAGACCGTGGTGAGTCCCCGTGTATGCTTCATCGGGGGACTCGCGGCGGCCCCGCTCTCCACATCCCAAACCCGCGCCACGCCATCCTCGCCGCCAGTAACGAAGCGTCTCCCGTCGGGGCTTAGTGCTACGGTGGTGATGAAGGATGCATGCGGGATTGGGGGAGATGCGGGCAGTCCGGTTTTCACATTCCACACGCGTGCCTCGCTCGGCGTGACACGACTATCGCCTGACGTGGTGACGAGCAGGTTACCGTCGGGGCTGAGGATTGCGAATGTTACGTCGTCGGCGTGGCGTAGCGGCGGGGTCACCGGTTGACCTGTCGCCGCGTCCCAAACGCGCGCGGTGTTATCGGTGCTTGCCGTGATGACGAGCGCTCCATCGTGGCTGAACTCCGCGCGCGTCGTATCGGCATGCTTAAGGGATGGCGTGACTTCCAAACCCGTCATGGTGTCCCAAATCCTCACGGTATAATCCATGGCCGTCGTCACGACGCGCGAGCCGTCGGGGCTGAAGGAGGCGTCGGTGACGGCGGCTGGATGTCGTAACGGTGGTACGATTTCCCTGCCCGTTGCCACGTCCCAGACACGTGCGGTCTTGTCTTCTACGCCCGCAGTCACGACAAGCCTACCGTCAGTACTGAAGACAGCTTTGCTCAACCACCCCTTGTGATTGAGTGGCGCCGAGGCGATGTCCGACGCCGGCAGCTTCCAGATGCGCATAGATCCGTCGCCGCCGGCCGCCATTATTTCCGTCCCGTTGGGACTGAAGGAGGCTACCCGCAGCGACGCCCCTTGATTTATCGGGGCCGTTAGCGCGTCGCCCGTCGCCGCATCCCAGACTCGAACCGTGTCATCGCGGCAGACCGTGATGATGCTGCGACCATCTGGACTAAACGCTGCGTAGAGCACCCAATCGTCATGCACAATTGGAGGCGTAAGGGGCTGGCCTGTAGCAGCATCCCAGACGCGCGCAGTCTTGTCCATGCTGGCTGTGACGACGCGCCGGTCATCGCGGCTGAAGGCGGCGTAGCTCACGTTGTCGGAATGCCGCATTGGTGGCGTTAACGGCTGGCCGGTCGTCGCGTTCCAGATACGTGCGGTCCAGCCTTCAGTGGCCGTCAGAATTCTCTGACTGTCCGCACTGAAACCGACGTGAGTGATAAAGGCTGAATCGTTCTGTGGCGTCTGGCGACCGTTACCACTCGCTCTGAAGGAGATTCTTCCGTCGGCGTTAGGCTGTATGATCGGTGGTGTGAGCTGAGTTCCGCTAACCGCGTCCCAAATGCGTGTTGTCTTATCCATGCTGGCCGTAACGACGAGACGGCCGTCCGGGCTGAAACAAGCGTCCGTCACCTCGTCGTCCAGCGAGATCGGGCCTGTGAGCTGTCGGCCGGTGGCTGCATCCCACACTCTGGCAGTGCGGTCGGCGCTAGCCGTCACAACACGTAAGCCGTCGTGGTCGAAGTGTGCCTGCCAGATGCGGCCGGCGTGTCGGAGCGACGGCGTAATGGCTTTCCCGCTCTCCGCATCCCAAACTCGTGCCGTCCCGTCCTGGCTTGCTGTCAACAATTTTCGACCATCGCCGCTGAACGAGACGGCTGTGATAAGCCCACCATGCCTGATCACCCAACCGGGCGAAAGTCCAGTCGAAATGTCGCGTACAGTCACCGCTCCCTGCTCAGTTCCGATTACGACGCGCTTTCCTTCGGGGTCGTAGGCGGCACTTGTCACTGGCCCATCTTCGAGTATGAGTTGTCGTAGGATAGGGACGCTTCTCAGTATTACTCCCAGGCGCACGCGTGGTAATGCCTCCCGCACTTGTCGCGCGGAGGCGCTGAGCACTTTGCCTGATTCGGCGGAGCGCGCGGCCGACTCGAGTTTCAACGCCTCAGTGAGCCACGGCAGCGCACTCAACTCATCGCGCCGCTCAATCGAACGGAGGCCGTTCCCCGTATTGATGCGCACGAGCCGCTGGCGGCTCTCCTCTGCGTTCCTCTCGGCCTGAACGCGCCGGTCCTCTGCTTGCTGCCTCGCTACTTTTTCATTCTCCGTAGCCAGTTCAGCTTTTTTGCGCTGTTCGACCTCCCTCTCACGGGCCGATTTCTCGCGCTCGGCGGCTTTTTTTTCGCTCTCGGCCGCCTGCACGGCGAGTTGTCGCTGCGTTTCTGCTGCGTCCTTCTGCCGCACGGCCTCTGCCCTTTGCTCGTTGGCGAATACGGTCTGCTGTTCGGCGATACGCCGCTGCTGGTTCGCGTAGTACGCCGCGCCGCTTGCGGCCGCGGTTAGCATGAGGAGTAGAAGTATGACCACGCCCGCAACCACTTTAAAGATGCGGTGTTGGCTGACATCCTTACCGATCATCACATCTTTGGACTTGCCGTGTAGTGTTGCGGCGATACTGCCAACATCATCGAGGAATTGCGGGTGGCGCAGCGAAAGGTCATTTGAGACCTTGGCCCAACGCAGATCGGAGTAGAGCGGCTCGCTACTGAACTTGCGTTTGAGGTTGTCAGGTAAGGCATTCGTCCTCGTCCAATCAAAGTCGCCCGCCGCAACGTTCCAGGCTATCTCGCCGCCAGTTAAAACGATGAGGAACTTTTCAACCGCTCCCCCTCTGAGCTTGAGCCATTCGGCGACTTCGAGTTGCACCCAATGTGACGCTGCCGCATCAGGTGAGGCGAGTAGAATAAAATACTCCGACTCGTTTATCGCTCGCTGTATCACCGGCCATAGCTCGGGTGTAACACTTAGACCTGTCTTGTCCCTAAATACCCGCAGCGCGCGGAGGCGGTAGAAAGGTTTAGCGAACCCTTGAAGCGCAGACTGCAGCACCGGTGCAAGCTGCTTGTCGGCCGCTTGGCTGTAAGAAATGAATGCTTTGTATTGCATATCTGGAATTTCGGAGCGTTATGTTGGATCGTTGGTAAGAGGGACGGCGACACCAACACGCTCTAATTAAGATGATCGCGTCCTTGAAGTGATACCGTTTAACCGCGCGGAGGATCTGCCTCGCGAGTTAGGCCCGGCGAGAGATATCGAGCGACCGTGAGGTTGGATTATACCAATAACGATTCAGGGATACAGGTCCAAGTTAATGCGGATGTCTCACCGGCGGCAATCACTTAAGTATGAACAAACGGGAAATGATCACACATCAGGGACTAAGTACAGAGAACTCGCTTTGGTTACAATCAACAGGTCACAAGGGGCATCGCCAATAACCTCCTATACTCAACAAGACGTCCCTACCAAAAGTAGCCACCCGCATCGCAAAATGGTGACCGCGTGGACGCATAATCACCCAATAGTTGGACCAAGCCGATGTGTACGCGCCGCGTGAACGTGACAGCCCGTGAGGCAAATGGGGCGTGTCGTATCATTCAGGTGCGCATCACCTCCTGCCTTTAAGTTATTAGCCGTTCGGGTTCGAGGAAACTGGACATTGCCGGTAATTATTATGAGTGAGATAGTAAATACGCGTCGCACTCAACGCTACGTAGTCTCGTGCTTTTATATTGCGCGTGGCTATCCTGGCAATGATCAGTTTATTACAGGTTAAGCAAGGAGCCATATGTTAACCTCTTCGGTCTATCTGCTCGCCAGTTTTCGGCGCACCAAGTGCATCGGACACTAAGGAGAATGAACTGGGGAAGTTAGACGTAGTTCAAATCAAGCTGCTTCACTTTTGGAGGCAGCCCGAAGGGGTCGTACATGAGTGAGTCTCGTCGAGCTTCAAAAAGGAAGCGCTACCAACCCGGCAAGCTAATCATCATCGAAGGGCCTGATGGCGTTGGCAAAACTGCAATAGCGATAGAACTCTCACGACGACTTAACGGGCTGGGTCATTGCTGCCAACTTGTCGCTTTTCCCGGAAACAAACTGGGAACCCTCGGCAAACTTATATATGAAATCCACCATCGTCCCTCGCAGTATGGAATAGACTATGTCAGCCCTACCGCAACTCAGGCACTTCATGTCGCAGCGCACTTAGACTCAATTGAACAAACTATACTCCCCATTTTGAGGACAGGTCGTCATGTTGTTCTCGACCGTTTTTGGTGGTCAATGTGGGTTTATGGACTAGTCTCTGGTGTTCGCAAGAATACTCTACGCAGGATGGTAGATCTCGAGCGATCACAATGGCGCGGAGTTAGTCCACTCGGGTTGTTTTTGATTCGACGTAGCGAACCCATTGACCGAGACGAGTCGAGGGAGAACTGGCTCAAGCTCTGTCGCGAGTACGATGTACTTGCTCGGCGCGAAGGAAGTAACCATCCGGTATTTTTTATCGAAAATAACAAAACGCTTGATGACGCGATTACGAGTGTTATCGCGGCCCTCTCTCGTCTAATACCGCAGTTGCGTTCTGCCGAAGGTCGAGAAACCGAAAAGCCGACACATCAGCTCGATTTGCTTAAGTCTACACAGGTGCCAGGATATGTCTTTTCCCACAAGGGTCCAGCCAAACCAAGTACTGTCTTTGATACTTACTGGCGCTTTGCCGCCGAACGACAAAACATTTTTTTTAGGCGTTTGGATGGATCTCCGCACCCGTGGACCGAAGATTCAATCCTAAACAGCTACAAGTTCACAAATGCATATCGTGCCTCTGATCGTGTAAGCCAGTATCTTATTCGTCATGTGATCTATCGCAATGATCTCCCGTCCTCTGATATCGATGTTTTCTTTCGTATTATTCTTTTCAAGTTGTTCAATAAGATCGAGACGTGGCAACTTCTTGAACGCGAGATAGGCCCACCTACGCATTCGAGTTATTCATTCGAACGATACGATGCCGTACTTACGAAGGCGCTCGCTTCTGGACAGGCGGTTTATTCGGCTGCGTATATTATGCCCTCCGGCGGAAAGCGGCTCGGTCACTCAGTGAAACATCGGAACCATTTGAGGTTGATTGAGCTGATGATCGCGAATGAATTGCCGAAGAAACTGAGAGATGCACAATCAATGCAGCAAGGATTCCGACTTCTGCGTGAGTATCCGACAGTTGGAAACTTCTTGGCTTATCAGTTCATTACCGATTTAAATTACAGCGAACTCACAAATTTTGACGAGATGGAGTTTGTAATGCCTGGTCCTGGTGCCCTCGATGGTATTCGTAAGTGCTTCGTGGACATGGGCGGATTGAATGAATCCGAAATCATAAAGTTTATGACTGAAAATCAGGAATTCGAGTTCGCACGTCGTGACCTTCAATTCCGCTCGCTTTGGGGACGACCTTTACAATTGATCGATTGCCAGAACTTATTTTGCGAAGTGGATAAATATGCGCGAGTTAGACATCCCGAAATATCTGGACTGTCGGGACGGCTTCGGATCAAACAGAAGTATAAAAAGCATCCTAAACCAATAGATTATTGGTATCCACCAAAGTGGCAATTAAATGATTTACTCGAAGTGAATCGCCACATAACTGCCGTAACCGTTGAGCCGCCAACAGCCGAGTAAGGCAGACCACAAGAGTCCAAATCTAATTCTCGATTAATCTATCCCAAAGGAGTGAATAGCGCGCCTAAAGTGAAAGGCGAGGATGGCTCTTAACTCAAAGTAACTTTGTTGAACCTTGCGTGGCCAATCGTAATCCAAATTCGTTGACCTGCAGGTTAAGGATGTAACAGCTAGGTGGTCCATTAGAAGAGCAATGCCCGGCGCAAGTCCCTCGGAAAACTGCTCAACCGTACCTTGAACATGCGCTCTGGTCCCAGGCGTGAACTTTTCGATGGCGTCGTCTGGAAATTTTGTTTCTTGGCTTCGTCGATAGGTCTCAAGACCTTCGATTATTTTGTCGGCTGGCAAGCCACTCTTCGTTAAAATGTCCCTGAACGTTGAAGAGGCGTCCTTCGATTCATGAAGAGCTTCGGCAACCAACTGAGAGACCCCGACCTCAATTGCCTGCGGGGAGTAGCTAAATGAAATCGGCCCATATCGAGTGGTCATCTTTAACGTTACCGAACCTTCCGATATTGACGCAGTCACCTCGGGGAACGGATCACTTAACATTATTCTCTCCCTCCTTATGTTGCCTGAAGAGACGTTGCCGAATGATTCACATTGTACAACGTGGTCAGAGCTGTTTCATTGAGCCGGTCGGTAACACAAAATAAGTTAAACTCTCAAACCGTTTCTTTACAACGACGGCTTTAGGCGTCTTTGTGCGGAATTCCAGAGTCCCTTAAGTCAGCAGGAAATTATTTCGACACGCTTCTTTGCACACTTAGCTTGCATCGGACTGTTAAGGACAGGCAAACTCCAGGGACAAAGATCTTGCCGAGGTACACTTTATAGTTGACTCCGATGCTTATCTCAACACGGCCCTTTCTGGCTGTTTACGTTACTTGGTATCCCAAGTTTGCTGAAGGCTCGAACCTTGTAAGAACCCTGTATGCTCACTATCGAAGAGAACTATACGAGAATGTCGCGGGAGGTACCGGGTTGGAGCGTTGTCTATCGCTCGCTACCCAAGAGTGGTGTCACTATACCAGCAGATATAAACTTCGACGATTCTGAGACTTCGGCTATCGTTCTACTCATTGACAAGAACTGGGCAGGGATCCGGCATGGGTTAAGTGGGCTCGGAACTTAATGGATCGCTCCGACGTGGCGGGGCTATCGGTGCGAGTTTTTCCCGTCGCGATGGATAAGGACGTTCTTAAAATCGGCTTCACAGAACAGCTAGTGCGATGGGATCAGTGGGGCAACAAGAGTGAAGATGACCCGCACACGTGCGCTCGTTGGCAGTCTGACCTATCAGTTTTGCCCGCATGTTACGTTCCTATCTAGCACAGCTCAAACACCCTACTTTGGATCAGGACGCTATCCGGTGTCGGCGCGAGATCATTGAAGCTCAAAGATGGAACGTACCGCTTGTTGTTGCTAATTACATTACCGGAAGTAGACGGGCGCAGTTTTCCATATTTTTTGCGAAATGTGCCAATCGTGCGAATGAATTCCAGAGGTGCTTCGAGAATCGATTATGTGGTTAACCGGCTTCTCGACGAGGTGTTAAAAGATTTCTTGGCAATGTCGGACTGAGTTAGCGATAACCGTTGCCGGTACTGAGGTCACATTTCTTCCACGACCACCGGAACTGATCTCACTTGCGGGACTCCCTAATCTTGAAAGGGCGACTCTGGTTTATCCAGATCCGCCAATTGGCGCAGAGGAACAAGGACTCTTTGAGGCAATCGCCCCAAGAGTTCGCTTGCGGAGTATGACAGAACGGTTAGCGGAAACAACAGCATGAGTTACGACGAACCACTTAGCAAATCCACTGTCGCAATTTCAATTTCTGAAAGTCCTGACATGGGCACGTTTGGTCTCGGCCACGAGCATCTCATTGATGCCATGGCCGATTTTGCACGCCACCTGCTCCGCTTTGAGCGATGAGAATGTTGGAGTAACCAATTTTTTTGCTTGGCCGGTCCATCTCGAGTTCACTAGAAAAAAGATTGATCAGTTATCTGAAACGCTCGCAGGAGTGGCTGACTTGGTCTACTTAGATATTAACGGTCAGATCATATCTCTTGATGCCCGGAGAAAACTGCGCCCCCCACAATCCGTCCAATGAGGAATGGAGCTTGGGCTTAACGGCGATGCGGACATTAATGACTAACGTGACAGACGCTAGAGTAATTCTTGGTGGAAGGACTGAACATTTCAAGGGCAAGATGCCTGGAGTTGCGGAAGAAGCGCTGGAAATGTTCAAAGCCCGAAAGCCTCTATTTCTCCTGGGAGGTTTTGGCGGATGCGCACGGGATATGACGGAAGATCTTTCATTGGCTCCTTCCCGATCGTCGACAAAAACGCAATGGACTGGACGCTCAAGTTTTGCAGAATTCAGTTCGAGTGATCTAAATAATGGTTTGCACCCACAAGAAAATGAGATTTTGGCAACAACGCCTCACGTCGACGAAGCGGTAACTCTAATACTTCGAGGCCTTCTTAGGTTAACCCGTAACCCCTCAATGTAACGTCACCCCTCGAACTTTAGTGCAAGCAGTGAGAGAAAACAGGAGTTCCCCTTTGTCACTGGATCGGGTATAAGAGGACTTTAAGTTGATATATTCGGTTTGCGTTTGAGTTTCGGCTGATTGGACACTCTTTACGTGTTCCAAAAGCTTCTTCACTTCTCTACGTTTGGGGTCCTCATTTCTTGATTTACGCATGGTTCTAAAGCTTCCGGCGAATTGCCACCTCCTCTGGTCCGAAGTGTGTCGGAAGTAGATGTTCATTGCGTGTCCGGAGATCGATGGTTCTTTCAATTAGACGTTCTTCAGCCTCTCAGGAGTCTTTCCCATGGCCAGCAACCCGGATCTCTTTGTAAGTCACAATAGTAAAGACAAGACATTTATTGATTACATAGCCAAGCGCCTGAATGACGAATACGACGTCAAGTTATGGCTCGATAAATGGAGTTTGGAAGCTGCTGTTGATTGGGCGCCTGCTATCGAAAAGGCGCTGCAAAGTTGTGATTCCTGTGCGGTCGTGCTCGGAGCAAACGGCTGGGGGCCACATCACTTGGGAGAGGCCCAGTTGGCATTGAAGCGCAAACGTGAGTACCCAAATTTCAGAGTCATACCGATTCTATTACCCGGTGCCAGTTCCGACAACATGGTGGTGCTAGGTGACTTTTTTCAGCAAGTCCACCGAGTGGAGTTTACAGGACATGGATTAGAAGAAGAGGCATTTCAACGTTTGTGGGCCACCATCCGAGGAGAGGCTCCAGGCCCGCCTTTAATGACTGCTTACAAGATCGAGAGGGACGCGAAGTATTGGGAGCGCCTTCCATCCAAGGACAAAAGAAGTGCACTCTACGCGGGTGAAAAGCTGCGAGATGCTCAGGAGATTGCTGGACATAAAGATGAACCGATTTCTCAGGTGGCGAAAGCGTTTCTTGACGCTTGCGTCAACGATGAGCGCGATCGCATTCGCGAGGCTCAGCGGCGTACACGCAAAATCATAGGCGGATTGGTAATTGGGATCATCATTGTTTCCATTTTGGCTGTGGTAGCGCTCTTTCTGAGCGATCGAGAGCGTAAAGCCAGATTGGAAGCCACTGCCAGTGCCGCCGAAGCTGAACGACAAGCGGGGCTCGCTAAGGAAAACGAAAAGGAAGCTAAACGACAGGAAGGAATCGCTAAGGAGAATGAAACGACAGCTAGATCTAATCAGACTAAAGCTGAAGACGCGCTTGCGAAGCTTGCGGTGAAAACCCAACAACTAAAAGTACAAGTGGTGGAAACCTTAAAGCAGAAGAATCTAGCCGTCCACCAGGCATATCTTGCTAACAACCGCGCAAAGGCTCAGAACTTGAGAGTGCGCCTGCTTGAACTGGAGAAGGAAGCGACGAACTACACCGATTTAGATACGGACAGGGCTTTTGAAGCACTGAAGCAAATGGCGGACATCTATAAAGAGCTTAAAGAGACTGAGAACTACTTGACGACGGTTGAGCAGCTTGCAGAGTATATTTATAAAAGAAGAAGCAACGATATAGATTACGCGCAAATTGCAACAGGCTGGTTAGAAACAGCCATTAAGGCCACCGACTCGCCCGAGCGAAAAGCCAAACTCCACGCCCGAATAGCGACAATGTATTTGCAGAATGGTAGAGGTGTTACCGATGCTGAGTACAACAAGTACCAGGAAGCAGCTAACAACTACAAGATGGCAATAGGCTACCTGGAGACAGCAGGTCGTTACCGTCAAGCGGCTTGTAGATCTCTAGAGTTAGGTAACATGTATAGTGATCAAGATGACCTCACGTCCGCACGTCAGTTTTACGAGAAAGCTGCCAAGTTATACCCAACCTATACTCACGATAGTCTCGAAGGGACGGCCCTCTACCTAATAGCTAAAACGCATTCAGAAGAACGTAATCAGCAACAGGCAAAACGTTACTACGACCTGGCACTGAGGGTGCTTGAAAAATTTTTAGCAGATATGGATGCAACCGGTGAGGATGATCTTTCAGTGACGCAGGCGACCTTTATGCTCGGGGATGCTTATGCTGACTTAGGAGATCTGAAAAAAAGTGCGCTATTTTTTGATCGAACTTATAACTCAAAGCACAATAACTTCAACGAACTCATTACGAAACGTCGCAAGAATATCCCTACCCCTTTCAAGTATTACTGTGAATTATTATTGCCCGAGAGCATCGACTGATATATTCGTCGGATAAATTCCGGCCCTGCCATAAGACGAGTTAAGAATTGATGAGGGAATCCCTCAATTATCGACGTTTTCTCACTAGTTCATTGTTTTCACCTGAATGGAATGAACATGACCGAACCTAACTGGACCGCCTGGTTGAGAGACGGGGGCTTTGCCCCTCTCTTTGACATCAAAGAAAACGAACCTGGTGAATTTGACGAGATTCCGTGGTCGCCAGAAGAGGCAGACTCGAAAGCTGCTTGGGAACTGTACACCGAGCTGCGTACCAGAATTGCGACCCAGCCTCTAGCCTACCGTGCTGGCGACGAAGGAGCCGCTCTCGACAGCGTCTATCAGTTGTTTCAGCTGTCTCGTAACATTATCAAAGTAAACAGCCATTGCACTCACTTTGCTGCCCTAACAATCCGTATTCTAAACAAGTACGTTCGGCCCTTTACCGCGAAGTGGCATCGCGTGAAAACCGAAGGATTACTTTCAAGCGCAGACGTCAGGTACGAATTCCGGCTCGAACTATCGGATTTGCAATCGAAGTTACGGACTTTCACTCATCTGCTAGGTCTACTCGCAAAAGATGCTCGCCAAATTGCCGAGTCGGAGGCACAACTTACCCAGATTGAGCGCAAGAGTGTTCCCGGCCTATGGGATCCTCTTCCGTTCGGAATCGCAGAAGGTATTCCAGGCACAGATACCTTCCGTGACAAACTGAATGGCGCGGAGATTGAAGACATCAAAGAACGCCGAGCGTCTTACGGATTGGTAGGAGCTCAAGATGGTGTTGGTCTCGCGTTGTCAGGTGGTGGAATCAGATCCGCCACATTCGCTTTGGGTGTAATTCAACAACTCGCGCGTAAAGGCATCCTTCGCCAAGTCGACTATCTTTCCACTGTTTCTGGTGGTGGATACCTGGGCTCCTTCATTAGTTCATTCCTGAACAGTGACGATTCTCAGGTTTCTCTCGAACCTGAAGACGATAAGCTGCCCTTCGGGTCGGACAAAGATCCAGAGTCAAAAGCGGTCAGGCAGCTACGAAACCACGGTAAATATTTAACTGAAGGTGGCATCAGCACATTAGCCACGATCGTGGTGCTGATCATTTATGGCGTATTCACTTCGGTGCTACTAATCGCCCCGTTCGTACTCACAAGTGTTTTGATCGCCGTTTTTGCTTTTGAAGAAGCTTTCAAGTATGGGACCTTTCTGCCCTTGAGCCAATTCACTTTGATGGTGCTGGCGTTATTAAGCGTGAGCATTCTTCTGTTGCCATGGCGTGGGCGCTCCCGTGGTTTGCAAAGCAAGTGGGGACAGTTCTGCATCTTATTAGCCGTAACGTCAGTCCTGTTTGTGTTGGCCGAATCACTGCCGAAGCTGTTGAGTCTCACGCGCTATATCGGTGGACCAAGTGTCTTATTTTGGTCTATCGTTGCCTTGCCAATTTTATTAGGCGTTATAGGACTCTGGCTCGGCGTGACAAGCCGTGCAGGTCGTATTGTACTCGGATTGTTTACGGTAGCTGGTCCACTCTTGATGCTCGCAGCCTTCTTGTGGCTCGTGGATTTTTTCATTTCCGATCCGTCCACGACTAAGGCACTGATCTTATTCGGACTCACCGTTTTCTTGTGGTTCTATTCGTCATTCGCCTTGAATATCAATCACGCGTCTCCGCATTCGTTTTATCGCGAGCGCTTAGCGAAAACTTATCTCATACGACTAGGCGAAGGTAATTCGATCCGCTCACTCGATCCTCAGAAGCTGTCCGAGATGAACGACAACCACATGGCGCCATACCACCTCATCAATTGCGCCGTGAATATTCCTGCCAGCACAGATCCGGACCTCCGCGGTCGCAATACGGATTTCTTTCTTTTCAGTAAATACTTTTGTGGCGGACCGATGGCCGGTTTCGATGAGACCCCCGAGTGGGAAAAAATGGATCCGAACCTCGACCTCGGGACAGCGATGGCAATCTCCGGCGCCGCTGCAGCACCTCATATGGGCACCCTCACCTCTCGGCGTTATACCTTTTTGCTGGCTCTACTTAACGTGCGCTTAGGTTACTGGTTGCGCAAGCCGGGCTCCCTTCGCAATAACAAATGGCGGCCCCGCTTGGCGTGGTATTACTTCTTCCTTGAGTTGTTGGGCGGGATGTCGGAGAAGAACATAGATCTAAACCTATCTGACGGTGGACATATCGAGAACCTAGGAATTTATGAGCTTCTTCGGCGGCGTTGCAAATTCGTGATCGCGATCGACGGTGAAGCTGATCCGAATCGCTCGTTCGGAGGACTAATAAAGCTTACTCAACTCGCCAAAATTGATTTGGGCGTGACGATAGAGCCTGACTTAACTGATCTCCAAACCGATCTACAGGGTTTTGGACGTTCGCACTTTGCCTTGTTCCAAATTAAATACGCGGAAAGTCAATATGGATTTCTTCTCTATATAAAGTCTTCGTTAACTGGTAATGAACCTCAGTTCCTTAAGAAGTACCGCCTCGAGAATCCGGCATTCCCTCACCAGAGCACAGCCCAACAGCTTTTCAGCGAGACTCAGTTCGAAGCATATCGCGCACTTGGTGAGCATATTGCACACGACTTATTCCGAAGAGATCTTGTTGATGAGTGGACAGGCACGCTCACGGTTCGTAACTGGTTTGAACAGCTCTCGAGACGACTCTTTGAATGAGATCAAAAGTTCCGAATCGTTCTTTCGTCAACGTTATGAAATAGGACAATTATCGTATGGTTGACCGATTAGGTTTACGGCTGCGATTTGGGGAACTAATCTCTGGTGGTTCAAGTAGCTTCAGAATTGTGCCTTCCAGATCCGTGCGTGAACTAACTGAGTAGTTAACCAACTCACGAGCGGCAGGTGGCACCACTCTCGTATCGTCAACACAGAGAAGCCACAAAGTAAGTCGGCCCTCCTTGTGGCGCTGAAGGGCTAAATCCAATTCGTCAAAGCACCAAGGGCTACACGCGTACTCCTTGCACCAAATCGCTACAAAAACTTCTGCATGATAGAGATGCTGATCAATCTCCATGGGTATTGGCTGGCCCGCTGCGAAGTTTTGATCGTCGCGGAAAACAATTTGGTTTCTTCTGCGGAGAATCATCTCTATGAAATCCGCTTCTTGGGGACGACATCTCGGATAGCTAATAAAAAACCGTCGACCCTCTATTTTGTTGGCAGCCTCATGAGAATGAGATAAATCACCAAGGAGAGCAATCGCTTCTTCAATTCGATCACGTTCGCTTAGTGCTGCCATACCGTTGCCAAGGCGATCCTCAAGGGCGTATCGCTGTCGAATGAATGATTGCTCTGCTGCTCCACCGAGAATCGTTAATGGCAAGATGTGCCGACGTTTCTCTTCTGCTAACGGTAACAAAAGGCTCGCCGGACCGTTGCGCTTACCTCCAATAGCAAGAATAGCGTGGCTACGTTCCATCGCAGAGATCTGAGCCAACAACCAAGCGTACTTTAAAGATTCTGCGCTACGATCAGCCGGCGGGAGGTGGAGAAAAGATCTCGCCTGCTTTAGTGAAAACTTTTTCGTCAGCCGAGTCACCTCTGTGCCAATACTTGCAGAGCGCGGATAGTGAAATTCGACATGTTTGCCTCTCTTCACGTTGGTAGACTGAGTTGCACCACGGATCGCCTCCAGGTCGGCAGAGCCTTGATAAGGACTGCACACCAATAGCTCGTGGTTACTATCAATGAGGCATTTCCCCAGTGGCCTCATTGATTGTTCTAGTATCTTGAGCTGCTTCGGGTATTCGTCATCTGTACGTGGTACCGTGGTGCCACCTATTACAAATACTCTCATGCTCATCGCTCGACTTTGGAAGGTCAGCAGATCTCACCAGCGCAGTCGGATTAGTGAGTAAACCAGATACAGAATGGTTTCCTGCCATTATTTTGCCGGAAAGAGGTGAGTCCGTACAGTATTGAGAATGCTTGTTCCGCGTCAGCCATTATGTGCTGCAACAGAACTCAGAGCCTATCCGCAATACCATTTACCCCAGCGCCCTCACTTGGCAATGTTCCCGATTGGTGAGGTAACATCAACTATCTTCGGAGGAAATTCTCGTGAACGACGAAAACAAACGCAGACACGTTTTTATTAGTCACCACCATGCGGATGACGCTGAGGTCGACAAGTTAACACATCTTTTGTCGGAGAAGGGATATGACATCCGCAACAGTTCAATCCGCGCAAAGCCTGCCAACCAAGAGCGGTTGGATAAAGGACTTGTAAAGCCAGAAGTAATAAGGCGATTGCTCCGCCGAAAGATTTCTTGGGCCGGAACGGTGGTGGTCCTCATCGGAAAAGACACGCATAAAAGAGAATGGGTGAATTGGGAAATCGAACAGGCGAATAAGCAAGGCAAGAGAATAGTGGGAATCTATGAGCGCGGTGGCACTCAGGCAGACGTACCAGCACCGCTTGAGAAATATGCCTCCTCGATCGTGGGTTGGGATTCTGAGTGCATAATAAATGCGATAGACGGTACAGAAAACCCGTTCGAGAACCCCGATGGCTCTCCGAGACAGCCGACTCACGCTCCTGTAACTGTAAAGTGTTAGCTGATGAGTAAGGTTTATATGTACGTAGTGGACCGAGATTTCGGGTTTGCTCCTAACCCTTTTCACGGTTACTGCAGTCTGGCAACCTGTAAACCCATGATACGGAAGCAAGCGGAAGTAGAAGACTGGGTCATAGGTATGGGAGGAGCACGATTGAAAGCCACGGGTCGTTGCGTCTTCGCGATGCGGGTCACGGAAAAGCTCACCTTCAACGACTACTGGTCAAATCCGAGGTTTTTTGACAAGCGACCGGTCAGGAACGGAAGCCAAAGGATGATGGTCGGCGACAACATCTACCATTTCAACGCGCGGACGAAAAAATGGCATCAAGCTGATTCACATCACAGCAAAGCAGATGGCAGCATCAATCTAGACAACCTAACTCAGGACACTAGCTCGAATAACGTTCTAGTCTCACAGCATTTTTTCTATTTTGGAAGCGAAGCCCCAGTTGTACCGCGTCATCTACTAAACAGAATTGGATACAAGAATGCGAGAGGCTATCGAGTATTCAAAGACGGTGAAGCTGATAGTTTGATCAACTGGTTACACAATACACTCGTAGGCGCGCTTAACTTAGTGCTTGCGGATCCTTTTAATTTCGAGATGAGTCACAAACGTTATTCAGCAAGTGATAACAGAGTTACCTAGGCATTCGCAAATCAGACACTAAAACCCTCCCGACGTATCGACGTTATGGTAGCGGTTTGTATTCGATGGTCCGTTTTAGCCGATTACCTATTATGATACCCCCATTGTTTAGCTTGACATTTCGAAATATCTCATACCCTCTAAGAATCGCGATTTCCCAGAGACTGAGAGGACATTCTTCAACCTCATAACCGGCAACAAATTGCCCGACAGTTTTCAACAGATCAAATGACAACCGATCCTGGTTTTGAAAGTAATCTAGGTCTTTCGCTCGTCCGAAAATCCACGCGGTTAAGCCCTCTTCGACCACGATCGCTCGTCCACCATCTTGGGCCTCATCAACTTTTGGGTTGCTTTTGCGCTTTTGTTTTATGAGGACTCGAAATACGGGCGACCAATGCAGAATTGCCGCATGAGCAAGATGAAATACATCGTGAAAACGGTAGCCGTCTGGATCGCGGATGTTATCGGTCAACGGATCACCGATAAAGACACCATTCCACCGAAGATATGCACGACCCGAGCTACGCTGATCAATAGTGATCTCGAACTTCTCAGGAAGGCGTTCTTCAGGCAAAAATCCTTCATCGAAGGTTGGCAGGCTGGCGTAGTCGGGTTTAACAAATCGCCCTCGAGTCTTTGCGATGTTGCCGCTGGCTATATTGGCAAACGTGACACCCGCCGCTTTCAGAGCTCGCAGATACCAATCAGCGAAAGTCGTTAAACGAGAGCGGGCATCATTGGTGGACCTTCGCAATGCAAAAAGGCCAGTCGCAGCTTCGCCCAACTCAAGAAGCGTAGTACCTAATTCGTACGTAATCTTGGGAGTGGCTACACGCGAGATTGGGCTCTCGATAAGATCGTTCGCCGCAATTGCTCTGTCATAGTCTTCTCCGTCTATTCCATGGGCCAAGATTTCATCTAAAGGCAAGTTCAGTCTGCGGCACAGAGCTGCGAAATACCAGAGTACGTCCCCGAATTCTTCTTCAACAGAACGACGGTAGCCAGCGAAAGACGGTCCTTCGCGACGGAGCTTTTTGGCGGTTGCCATGATGCTACCAACTTCTCCAAACAAGCCCAGCAACACAGGTTGAATGTCGTCGGGTGGTAACTTGTCGGTTGGTTCAACTTGGCCTATATAATCGGTGACAAGAATCGAGTGGTGAAGCGATGTCATAGCTGCGCATTTTACAATCAACTGACGTCCTATGGAACCTGTGCGATAAGGGTGAAGTCGACTCCCAACGTTAGAGAGACTCTCTAATTTTGCTTGACGGAAAGCTGAACTGCGCTTTAGACTCCGCGCATCGTTTTCCGTTTTGCGCAGCTGTCCAAAGACCCAGCATCCTCGTCACCGGAACAACTGAATTGGTTACATTTCGGAGTAGATCTCACAACGTGAACTCTATAAAGGTTCTCTTCCACGACTCAATCTTGGACTTGAAGTGTTCCGGTTCACAAGTGAACGAATTCACGTGTCCTCTCCTCCATACCATCGGGCGAAGTGTCGGGCGGTATGGCTTACAATGACATAACAAGCAGCTTCTTTAGGCCGCGCGAATCTTACAATCAATGCGACCGGACATTGACCATAGCTCATTAGAAAGTGGAAAGAATTGACAGCGCATTCATTACTGGCAGCCAATAAATTGCAGTTCTGATTTTAATGTACCCATCTCGATTTCCACCATTAGATCGTCCGCGTCGGCTGCTCAAGCGCAGAGTCTTTATCAGCTTCTATCATCAAGATGAGATCTATCGAGATCTGTTCGAAGAGCAGTTTGGACACCTCTTCTATAATCACTCTGTAAAGTTTGGTGACATTGATAATGACCTAAGCACAGATTACATAAAGCGACTTATTCGCGAAGATCACATCTCAAATGCTTCGGTAGTTGTCGTTTTAGTTGGTCCAAAAACATTTTGTCGAAAGCACATCGATTGGGAAATATCCGCGGCACTCACTAAAACGATCGGCAATTGCGGTTATGCAGGACTCTTCGGTCTATGTTTACCTCATCATCCTAACTTCGGGCAAAGTACCTATACACCTAACCTCGTTCCTGCGCGGCTCGTCGACAATTTGCTCACAGGGTATGCTGAACTTTATGACTGGACAACAAGCAACGAAACTATTCTAAGATTTGTAAACGCGGCCTTTCAACGCCGAAATTCACCTGCTCTAAGCCGTGACAATCGAAGACTTCAGATGATGAAGAACATCTGTGGGTAATGCAGTTATCCGTTTAGCACGTATCGTCTTGGAATCCTATTAGTCCTTGGATCACATCCCATCTATTTTTCGTTAATGTCGTGCGATATCGTCTGTGACTGAGGTTGAAGCAACTGGCGGCCGCGTGTTTTTGACTGATGTTTGAATACGCAACCACCGTCGATATCTTTCGTCTCGAGAAGAGATGACCATGTCTACCGACGAATATGACATATTCATTAACCATAACAGCCAGGACAAGAAATTCATTGTTCCGATATTGGAGCGGTTGAATGCCGAGTACGATATTCGCACTTGGCTTGATCAATGGGATTTGTATGCGGCTCGCGACTGGGAGACTGTAATTGAGGGCGCTCTGAAGACCTGCCTTTCATGTGCCGTTTTTCTCGGTGAACATGGCTGGGGTGAACACCACCGAGCTGAAACCGACATCGCGCTACGCCGTCAAACGCAGCACCCAGAGTTCAAAGTTATTCCGATTATGCTACCGGGCGCCCTAAACGAGATTGCAGTCTTTAGGGAAGAGGATATTACCGTTGTGGACGGACTCTTCACCCGTCAGCATCGCGTGGATTTCACTACCGGTCTTGAAGATGAAGAAGCGTTTCGTCGCCTACTGGCTGCCATCCGAGGTAAAGCACCAGGGCCGCCACGCATAACGGTCTTCACCATCAAGAGAGATGCCACCCATTGGAAAGAATTGCCCCGTACAGATAAGAATAGCGTTCTATCGCGGTGCGGAATTGCGCAAAGCTGAGGCGATTGCCAGTCTGCATCCACAGAAAATGTCAGATTCAACAAACGAGTTCCTTGTGGAGAGTGCGAAGGAGGAGCAGAGCTGTTTGAGAAGGAACGCAGACGAAATCGAGTAACAATTGCGGCACTCGTTGTTGGACTGGTCCTCATTTCCGCAACGGCGATCTTTGCATGGGCCAAACGTGGGGATGCGATAAAGTCAGCCGGCGAAGCCGAACAGCGTCGCCTTGAAGCTCAGAAGGCGTTGGAGGGGTGAACAGCAAGCCAGATACGCTGCGCAAACTTCTGCCAAGCAAGCCACTGATGCTTTAGAGAAGAAACATTAGTCCTCTTGATGACGTTCTTTAGTAGAGCTATGGGCGGCATTGAAAAGGGGGCAAGCAGGATCCACAGTTTCGAAGCTTAACGGGCCATCACTCAAAAAGGATTAAAGTCACGGCGCGGTGTCTATAAGCGATAATTTGTTTGCGGCGCCTATGCAGGGTTGCGCGCCGTGAACGCGGTTAGTCAGTATGACGAATGAATCGGGCGTCATTATCCATCGTGAAATCACTCAGGTGCTTCGCTTGGCGGATTGCTGTGCTTTAATCTCGCGTAGCCATTTTTTCATGCATTTTCGATTTTTGCCGTAAGGCGAGCCGCATGCCTTGTATAAAGCCCGATTGGGTGAGTCGCCGAGTGCCCGTAACTCTTCGTATCGTCGCTCGTTGAAACTATTTTGCCAGTTATTCCCGAGGTTATTTACATCAGTCATCCTTTTATTTAACGACCCTCTTCCTCCTAATCTGAAGACCAAAAGACTTGCGACAGACTTGGTTCAACACTCAGTTGCGAGATTGATTAAGGGACCACAGTTTGGACCTGTTGCTCCCAAAACATCTAAGCAACTTACAGCATTTTTGAGGTTGTTCGCAACATCTCGGCCTACGGAGCAGAATGTGGTGTCACTCAAACAGCTATATTAAAATTTCATCTTGTGAAGTGGCAGCTAGGAATCTGCCGACGGGAAGATCTAACAGTTGGATTGGAGAGACGGATAGATGTATGTGGTTGGCGGAACGCAATATGCCCAAGATCGGCCACAATCCCGCGGTCACGAGTAGCGAATGGTTTTATCAATTCGCATTAAGATGCTTCGCTCCCAGGTTCGTATGGTGGATTGGTCCAAGTCTGGGCGCATTACCTTTAAGATTCGTCTTAGTCCGCCTACATAATCCGACTTCGTTCTGGACATTAAACTCAACTTATAACCATTTAATTCTAATGACCTTTTTCTTGCCCCATCCCAAGCATTGGTGATCAAATTCCTAGTCTGTTGTTCGTTTGAATACTGTCTCGGATACATTTGCATTAATCGGTCTGTTAGTGCTTGCTTATTCATTCCCTTTCCGTAGGGCACTATTTGTTGAATTCGTGCGAGGGTTTGCCGAACATCACCTGGAAATTGGTTGAATAAACCAATAACAATGGCGTCATGTCGATTGTTAATTGATCGTTGGGCTTCCTCCAGGATGACTTTTCTGGCGTTTGAATCCAAGTCTCGCCCATCTGGGTTGGTCGATGATACAGCAAACCGCGCGCGCGTATATTTCTCAAAACGATCGATAATCTTTTTCACTCGTTCGTTATCTGTTCGTGCATCGGGAACAAGAAAGCCCATTGCTTCGTTGGCAAAATCAGCTTTAACTGTTTCCTCATCTAAACCGTCTTCGGCAAAGAAAATAGTTCGCTTCTTTAGGAGAAGCGCATGTTCAGCTTCCCGTGCAATCCATAGATAATTCTTATCTCGATCGTTGAGATCCTGGGTGTCTTTCGGCAAGAAGCCGCCAAAAATGTCAGACTGCCATATGCTGGATTTAATTTGTTCAACAAAAGGCATGCCAGCGCCGCTTTCCTCGACGTATAAGACGTTTACTCGATCACCAAATGATTGCCGAATCTGATCTTTGATTTGGTTTCGCAGTATGACGCTCTTAGGAACATCATGATGGTAAGAAATGAAAAGTCTGCCTGCGCTAGTACCAACAGTCCGCTGCTTGACATGCAAAAGAAACTGCGCAAATCGTACAAATCTTTTAATCCACAGAGTCTGGCTTTTAATCTGTTCTAACGACTCAATATCTCCGGCGAGATAGCTATCTAGAGCATTGCTAAGAACCGCCACCTCGTTGATTTTACTGCGCGCATCTTCAGACCAATTAGATCGCACGAGATTATTGAACACACTCTCGATTGCCTGGAAATTGTTCAAGTATTTGTCTCTTACGGACATTCCGATTAGTGAGTAAAGCTCGTTTACAAAAAACAAAACGTAATTTCTGGCGTAGCTTGCTGTAAACACCCAGTCGAGATTCTTCTCGAATATGTCATTGACAACAATGTCATATTGGTTGTTTGGTCTTCGATAGGTTTGAGGAGAGGGAATTACTTGGTCCAGCTTTGAATCAACGGATTCACCCAAGGTCGTTTGAATTCTCATCGCTTGCTTAAATACACCCGGAAGATCCAAATGATTCTCTATATCGAACATGTATTCGCCGATATCTTCGAAGTATCGACGAAACATCAAGTCGAGACCCATTTTCTGTAACGAGTTAAGAAATTCTAATCTTGAGTTAAAATACGGTAACCAGTAATTATCTAGCCTGCGTCCACGTGCCTGGGACCTATCAGTCGGCGGTCTTCCATCAGACGCTACACCGATTCTTACCTCGAGGCGCTCACCCAAATTGTCAATCGTATAAGTGTCGGGCAGCACAAAAGCTGGTACGGGTCCATACTTAGAGACCACAATGTGAACGTTCGGAAGGTTTAGGATCCCGTCAGCGAGCAGGTTAACCAAGTTTTTCTGACTTCCAAGAGCGCTAGTGGAACCTTGGCGAGCGATCTCAATAAACTTGTTGTATTCAGCGCGAGCAGCACCAGTCAGCAAGGAATCATTTTCCTTCGCCAGTAAAATGCTCCGTTTGTCTTCGCGCCGCTCGGGAAATAGTTCATAGGTTAAGAAGCTATTTCGGTCAAGGCTCCCGATTCTGACGGTATAGCGATAACAACTTTCTTCTTGAAGCGGCGGGAAAATCTGGACATCACTCATGAGGCATTCTCCAAATTAGAAGATGCTGGGATTTAACACAAACTGCCATTTTCTTCGGGGCCTGATAGCGGTCGAGGTCCGAAGTATCTGCAAGGAGTAGAGCTAGCTAGGATAAGCAGTCTAATGGTGAGCGATTAGCGTGTCAAACTCTTAAGAGAGAAAAACTGCCTTGGATGGATGAGGCAGTTTGGCATGCGCGGAGCGTATTACCTTCTTATGGTTCCTGGCGCTTTTCAGACGCCTTGATCTCCTAGGTTTAGACCGGAACACGCCGTAAGACTCTAGGTCTTCTCCATCCAGGATACGCTCCCAAACTCAGAATAGCATTGTTTAACACCCTGATGTATACGAAATATCCAGTTCGCTTGATTTCAATTCTCTATACGATTATTGAGCCCCATTTTCCCCAAAATTTATGTCGTCCAGAAGCCGGAATAGTGTCATTACTAAGCATTCATTTTGATGCTGACAGCACTGGCAGGGACGGCACAACCGCACCTTTCTTCCTCACTTTTAAATCGGAAACGCTATTAGTGAAACTTACCTTGACGAGGATAACGCGATTCGAATGAGCCAGCGACGAGGGCGCTAACTTACAAACTGTTTTGCGAGACCACTAATAACACTAAACGGACGAGTAACGCGCCGAGTCTAGTCCCAGTTCAATTATCCGTCAAGCTGATTTCGGAAAAATATTCGTCTGGTACACACGAAAACGTTGTGGTCCAATTTGTGTTCAGAAACGAACAGCAGCAGTTATGGTTTACTTCTATCATGGCTCCAGATCATGGCGAACTGGTTCTTCGGGACGCGCGGTCACTTCATCAGACTTCGACCGTCCTTTGTGGCAGCCTGATAAAATGAAAGAAGCGCCGAGCCACTAAGTCTGTGAGGACGACCGATTCGGTCTAAATAGAAAGGGCCGTAAAGCGTTAAGGTGGTGCCATTCTAACGGACCTACGATCCGCGAAGATGTTTATCGATGTAAACACACCTCCAGCAGTGCTGAACCATAAGCTTGAAAGCGCGCTTTCTGAGCTGCGTTAGCAGCTCTTATTGACTCTTTAAGCCGCAGCGAGGATGGCAGTCAAGGGCGGAGCGAACTGTTTTGTAGTTCGCGGAGTTCATCGGAGCGCAGCGAAGACCCTTTACGGCCTCCGCAGCGGAGGCTCCCGTATCGCTCTCTATTTGAAATTGGTAGAGGGTAATGGAGTTGAAATTGGTAGAGGGTAATGGAGCGAGTTATTGAATTAGCTGGCTCAGCGATTGATCGGAACTTCAACATTGACACTGAGAGTCCTGCGGCTGATGTTTGGAAAGTGATTAGTGGTAGGAAAGATCGCAGTGCTCTTACGGAAATCAAATTGTTAGTTCGATTTCATCATCGATGATTTGTTCGACAGGAATTTCTACGAGGCGGGCATAAGCGAGCAGGATAGCGAGCGGCGGTTCGTTCTTGTCGAGTTCGTACTTGGAAATAGTCGTATGGTCGATCAGAGCTTGAACACCAAGTTGTCTGACCAACTCCCCTTGAGACACTCTTAGAGTGTGTCGGATTTGCAGGAGCTTCTTGGCAAGATATTTCGGACGGGGTCGCGAGTGTCCCATAGTTATTTGACTTTCGTAAAAGAGATCGATCTGCGAATTACCGGTAATCGAGGATCTGCGGATTGTATAGCTCGTCTGCGAACTCTGTGATAAAGCTTGCCGCCTGTTCTCTGTTCTTGAATATAAACGCCGTATTGAAGTCTGTGGAGAACAGCCTCGGAATACCTGAAATGTAACCTTGAAATGTCACTATTATTATTGCTGTCTCCGTTTCTCCACCTGCTGCATCAATCCGTCGTAGTCGTTCCAGCATTGCCTCATTGATCGCCTCAGCATAGAGTTCGTCCGCATTGGGAATGTGACCGACCTCTAACAGGTGAACGTTGGTGCCAAGAATTGCGAGTAATGCTAGTCCAGCCCCGTCAGTTCCGATTTCTGCATCTTCTGGCACATCCATTAACCAGTCGAGCAGTTCATGTTTAGTCGTTGACATTAGTTGCCTCTCTTTCTTTCACGCAGAAGAGTTGATTCGAGTAATCCTAGACGTCGCGGGCCAA